>NZ_JBALPZ010000030.1:0-14748 GCF_036965645.1 Neobacillus drentensis | reverse complement strand
CATATACAATCAACGGTAGAAAGGTAAGGATTGGTCTATTTTTTTTGTTCTTAAATCATAAAAAATGGAAACAAAATGAATTTAAATCGCATGGATTTTTATATTTTTTTTACATCTTTACACGAAATTTTTACCCTATTTTTACACGAAACCGAAGTAGAATTTATCTATGCCAAAGAGGTCACTCAATACTAGACAAAGATAATCACTGAATAATTTTGAGGCGGAATTTTGGTAAATTTACTGAGATACACAGAAAATGATTAATCCATAGGGGTTATATGAAAAATATCTTTTTCTTTGGTATCTCTTTAATCCGAAGTTTTAGTAAGCCGAACGATGAGAATTTCCACTGGTTGATTAATCGGAAGCATTTAACAGTTGAACACATGAGGATGGAGGTTAGGTATGTTTAACAACGATTTTGTATCAATTGTACTTTTTGTCTTAGCCTTTGCTATTTTTGGGGGATTTACTTTATTTAGTGAAAAAGCTTAAGGAGGAAATCGGTATGCTTATACCAGGAATCATTGGAGTAGCTTTAATTGTTTATTTGATCTACGTCTTAATTAAACCTGAAAAGTTTTAGGATGTATTTAACAATGATGAACATGTAGGAGGAACATCGAAATGACAAACGGATTAATACAGGTAGTAGTGACCTTAGTAATTGCCATCTTAATGGTAAAACCGGTAGGTGCCTATCTTGTGAAAGTGTTTGATTATGAAAAAACAGGATTAGATCGGTTTTTTAGACCAATCGAGCGATTCATCTACCGTATCATTGGGGTCAAAGATAAAGAGTCGATGGGCTGGAAAAAGTATGTTTTTTCCGTACTGCTCACGAACTTTATCATGTTGATGTTTATATATGTCGTATTTAGAACACAAAAGTTTTTGCCATTAAATCCCGATAAGATCGATAATATGCCGCCAGCATTGGCTTTTAATACCGCAGCGTCGTTTATAACGAATACGAACTGGCAGGCATATAGCGGTGAAAATTCATTATCTTACTTATCACAAATGATTGCTATTACCTTTCCAATGGTTACATCGGCTGCAACAGGATTTGCTGTAGCCATTGCCTTTATTCGTGGTTTAATAGCCAAACAAAATAATCTTGGAAACTTCTTTGTTGACTTGGTACGTTCCATTACACGTGTTTTCCTGCCATTGTCTTTTATTGTTGCCTTATTCTTGGTTTTTCAAGGAGTACCGCAAACTATCCATGGTGCGGCTAGTGCTACAACGTTAGAGGGGGTTAAACAAACCATTACAAGAGGTCCTGTTGCGTCGCTAGAATCAATTAAACATCTTGGAACAAATGGCGGTGGATATTTTGGCACCAACTCGGCACATCCATTTGAAAATCCAACTCCATTATCAAACTTGATAGAAATTCTATGTATGCTGCTGCTTCCTACCGCATTGGTATATACATTTGGTGTCATGATTAAAAACAAACGCCAAGGCTGGTCCGTTTTCGCAGCAATGGGAATCATGTTTTTATTGTTTCTATCAGTCGTCTTTTTTGCTGAATACCAAGGTACACCAGTATTAAATGCCCTTGGTGTTCATGGGAATATGGAAGGAAAAGAAGTCCGCTTCGGGATCTCAGAATCATCATTATTTACTGCTGTAACAACAGCAGCGACAACGGGTTCGGTTAACAATATGCATGAGTCTTTAACTCCAATTGGCGGTTTAGTGCCGTTAGGCGAAATGATGTTAAATAACGTGTTTGGAGGTAAAGGGGTTGGATTATTAAACGGACTACTTTATGTCATCTTAACCGTCTTTATTTGTGGGTTGATGGTGGGACGGACACCGGAATTTTTGGGTAAGAAAATTGAATCGAAAGAAGTCAAGTTGGCTTCAATTGCCTTGCTTGCACACCCGGTCCTTATTCTAGTTCCTACTGCGATTGCTTTGATGACACCCGGAGCAATTTCGTCTATTTTAAACTCTGGATATCATGGAGTATCAGAGGTCTTATATGCTTTTACATCGGGAGCTGCAAACAATGGTTCGGCTTTTGCGGGGCTTACGGCGAATACCGATTTCTATAACACCATGATTGGTCTAATTATGTTGATGGGACGATTTATCTCAATCATTGCTATGTTGGCAATAGCCGGTTCATTTGCTACAAAGAAAATAGTCGAAGCTACTACGGGAACATTCCGTACAGATACACCATTATTCACTGGAATTTTAGTCGTGATAATATTGGTCATTGGTGCCTTAACGTTCTTCCCAGCACTTGCATTAGGTCCAATTGCCGAACATTTAGGAATGTTTCATTAAGGGGGATGTCTGATTATGGCAACACAAACAACAACGCTATCAAAAGATTTGATTTTTCAATCCATTATTGATTCATTAAAAAAATTAAACCCAGCCGTGATGATAAAAAATCCTGTTATGTTTGTTGTAGAGGTCGGGACACTCATAACACTGATTTTATCGATAAAACCAGATATTTTTGAAGGTAGTACAGTTGGACGTGGTTATAATGTAGCAGTATTTTTAATCCTATTATTTACGGTGCTGTTTGCTAACTTTGCTGAAGCCTTGGCGGAAGGACGGGGGAAAGCACAGGCAGATACCCTCCGAAAAACAAAATCAGAAACGATGGCGAAGGTTCGGCAAAAAGATGGTTCATATAAAAAGCTTCCATCTACTTCATTAAGAAAAGGCGATATTGTTCGAGTCGATACGGCTGATTTGATTCCTTCCGATGGGGAAATAATTGAGGGATTGGCTTCGATTGATGAATCTGCCATCACAGGTGAATCTGCCCCTGTCATTAAAGAGGCGGGGGGAGACTTTTCTTCTGTAACAGGAGGAACAAGGGTTGTATCGGATTATATCATCGTTAAAATCGGAACGGATCCAGGTGAATCCTTCCTGGACAAAATGATTGCTTTGGTTGAAGGTGCTTCCCGGCAAAAAACACCGAATGAAATTGCTTTAACGACGCTTTTGGCTGTATTAACACTCATTTTCTTATTTGTCATTATGACGTTGGTGCCGATTGCAGATTACTTAAAAGTTCGTTTAGATGTGGCAACACTTATTGCTCTTCTTGTTTGTCTAATCCCAACGACGATTGGCGGATTGCTTTCAGCTATTGGGATCGCAGGGATGAACCGGGTAACTCAATTTAATGTATTGGCGATGTCTGGAAAAGCAGTAGAAGCAGCTGGTGATATCAATACGATGATTCTTGATAAAACAGGAACAATTACTTTTGGAAACAGGATGGCAAGTGAGTTTGTACCAGTAGCAAATGTTTCTGAAGTGGGAATTACCTTAGCTTCTTTAAAAGCATCCGTAAAAGATGAAACACCTGAAGGAAGGTCTGTTGTAGAGTTAGCCCGTAAGCAGGGTGTCATTTGGGATGAAAAGGAATACGAAGGAGCAGAGATTATTGAATTTACAGCAGAAACCCGGATGTCTGGCTTAAACCTGAGCAACGGGACGCAAATCCGAAAAGGCGCAGTGGATGCCATCAAGAAATATATCGCTGCCCAAGGTGGAAGAGTTCCAGTAGATCTTGACAAGAAAGCCGATGAAATCGCCATGGCAGGGGGAACCCCGTTGGCTGTTGCCATTGATAAGACGATATACGGAGTTATCTATCTGAAAGATACCGTGAAACCAGGGCTGAAGGAACGTTTTGCAGAACTGCGTTCCATGGGGATTAAGACGATCATGTGTACAGGGGATAACCCATTAACTGCTGCGACCATCGCTGCCGAAGCAGGCGTTGATGACTTTATTGCCGAAGCAAAACCTGAAGATAAAATTGCTGCGATTAAAAAAGAACAAGATGAAGGTAAATTGGTTGCGATGACCGGTGACGGAACCAATGATGCTCCGGCTTTAGCACAGGCTGATGTAGGATTAGCGATGAATTCAGGAACAATGGCAGCAAAAGAAGCTGCCAATATGATTGATTTAGACTCTGATCCTACTAAACTATTATCTGTTATCGCAATTGGAAAGCAATTACTGATAACACGGGGGGCATTAACCACCTTCTCGATTTCAAACGACATTGCCAAATATTTTGCAATCATTCCGGCTCTGTTTATTACAATGATTCCGCAGTTGCAAACTCTTAATATCATGGGGCTGGCATCACCAAAATCGGCGATTCTGTCCGCTTTGATTTTTAATGCGATCATCATCCCGCTCCTCATCCCAATTGCGATGAAGGGGGCAAAATATCGGGCGATGAGTGCAAATAGACTTCTTTCCCGTAACCTTTTTATTTATGGATTTGGCGGAATCGTTGCACCATTTATCGGTATTAAAATCATTGATTTGATTGTAGCTACGTTACATTTAGCGTAAATCAGGAAATCTGGAGGAGAGTATTTATGAAGTCATTTCTAGTTGCGCTAAGAGCCTCTTTGTTCTTAATGATACTTTGCGGGTTAATCTATCCTTTGGCAACAACAGCGGTTGCCCAAGTTCTTTTTCACAAGCAGGCAGAAGGAAGTCTCGTTACGATAAATGGAAAAGTACAGGGGTCAGAGCTTATCGCTCAAGGGTTTAAGGGTCAACAGTGGTTTCAACCTCGGGCTTCAGCGGCAAAATATGACCCAACTGCTTCTGCTGCGACAAATGCAGATGTTGCATCAAATGATTATGTTAAAACAGTTAAAAACAACGTAAATCAAGTAAAAAAAGAAGATCCTAATATCCGAAATTCAATTCCAGCAGATTTAGTCACTAAGTCTGGTTCCGGCTTCGACCCGGATTTATCTCCTGAAGCAGCGAAAGCTCAAGTGCCAAGAATTGCAAAAGCAAGAGGTGTTTCAGAAGATCGAATCCAAGCGCTAATAAATGAATATACAAAAGGTCGATCATTGGGGATTTTTGGTGAGCCACGTGTGAAGGTTTTAGATTTAAACATCGCATTACAAGAATTGAAATAATTCAAGGGGAGAGCCATTTCTTCCCTTCTTTGTCTACTATTGCATGAAAGGAGGGGCAAATTTGGGTGAAGACCAATTTCGCAGAAAAACACCTGAGGAAATTTTAGAATCGATTCAAAAAATTCGAAGAGGTCATTTGAAAATTATCCTTGGTGCTGTTCCTGGTTCTGGAAAAACATATCACATGCTGCTTGAAGGCAATATTTTAAAAAAACGAGGTATTGATGTTGTTATTGGGAGTATTAGTACCTTAAATCGTCCTAAAATCAAAGAACAAATTGGCGAATTAGAAATTATTCCCTCTATTCATTGGATAGATCATGGTCAAGAGAAATATGACTTGGATGTTGATGGAATCATTACCCGAAATCCAGAAGTTGTTTTAGTGGATAATCTAGCACATCATAATCGCCCGGAGGCTCCAAGATCTACTCGATTAGACGATATCAATTATCTTTTAAACATGAAAATTAGTATCCTAACAACAGTTAATATATTTGAGCTTGAAGATGTAAAGGGGACTGCGAGTAAATTAACAGGTGGTAAAGTACAGGTTCATTGCAGTGTTCCCGAAGATACACTTGCCCTTGCTGATGAAGTAAAGCTATTGGATGTGACTCCTGAAGTAATACTTCAAAGGCTCCGGGAAGGTGCAATTGAGTCTTTCAACGAAAAAAAAAGAACAAGAGCTAACTTATTTCATAGGGGAAATCTTGCTGTCCTACGTGAACTCGGACTGCGCTATTTAGCAGGAGAAGTAAATGATGACCTTGATGACTACCGAGAAAAACATGGAATGACTGGTCCTTCTGGAGCTTCTGAAAAAATTTTAGTGACCGTTCAATACCATTGGAATGGATCCATTTTGGTTAGGCGTGGACAGCAGATTACCAAAAGATTAGGTGGAGAATTGCTTGTTGTTTGCTTTCAGTCGTCTAACAAGAAATTATCTAAAAATGAACTAACCTTTAAGCGCGCAATCATAAAGCTGGTGGAGAAAGTTGACGGAGAATTTGAGGAAGTTCCTATAGAGTCTGATTCGGTTGCGGATCAAATTGTTCGATATGCAACGAAACACAATGTAACTCGAATTGTAATGGGACAATCCAAACGAACACGGTGGGAGGAAATCGTTTACGGATCCATTATTAATAGAATCCTTCGGAAAACGAAAAATATAGATGTATTTATTGTTGCCGACAGAGCAGAAAAGGATGGAGAACGTGTCATTCCAACCAAACAAAGGCAAAAAGATAAAGATAATCCTTATCGGCGGCTAACTCTTGGAGAACTGGAAAGCAAGATTAATCAAATAAATCGGGGAACATTAAAAGTATATATTGGGGCAGCACCTGGAGTGGGGAAAACGTATACGATGCTCCGGGAAGCGAACGAACTGAAGAAAAAAGGAATCGATATTGTCATTGGATTCCTAGAAACCCATGGGCGGAAAGAGACGATTGAACAAATTGGTTCTTTAGAAATCATTTCTCGAAAAAAGATTATATATAAAGGAACTGCACTTGAGGAAATGGATACTGCTGCAATTATTAAACGTAATCCAGAAGTAGTTTTAGTCGATGAGTTAGCCCATACAAATGTGCCTGGAAGCAAGTACCACAAAAGATACGAGGATGTGGAGGTGCTCTTAAATGCAGGCATCTCGGTCATTTCCACGATGAATATTCAACATTTAGAAAGTCTCAATGATAGTGTGGAGCAAATAACAGGTGTGAGAGTGAGGGAAACCGTCCCTGACCATATCTTGCGAAAGGCTAATGAAATCGAATTGATTGATATCTCTCCAATAGCGCTAAGGGAACGAATGAAGGAAGGAAGAATTTATGCTCCTGCAAAAGTGGAGCAAGCATTGAACAATTTCTTTAAAACCGGAAATCTTATCGCCCTTCGAGAGTTAGCGTTACGGGAAGTGGCAGATGATGTGGATGAACGGCTTGAGGCATGGGAGAGAAAACGGACATTAAGAGGACCTTGGAGAAAAGAAGAAGTGATTTTTGTATGTACAAATCTGCGGAACGATAGTGAAAGGTTAATACGCAGAGGATTCCGGATTGCTTATCGATTAAAGGCTCTCTGGTACGTGGCTTATGTTAAAGACCATCACCCTTTAACCGACCAGGAGAAGGAAACATTAAATAAAATTCGACAACTGACAGAACGGCTCGGTGGAATATTTGAACAATACGAAACAGGCAATAGACGTAATATCTTTCGAGAATTGGTAAAGCAAATGAATGAAAAAAATGCGACTCAAGTTATAATAGGGCAATCAGCCCGTACCCGTTGGGAGGAAATCAAAAAGGGGTCTGTTACGCAACGGTTGTTAAGAGAAGTACGCCATATGGATGTACTAATTGTAGCTGACCAAATATCAGATCTATCATAGATAGAAAGAATAGAAAAAAGGTTTGGATTATAAAATGGAAAGTAATCGAGTGAATCGTGTCTTGGAATGCACAGTTTGTAATTTACATGTCGTAGCAAATTCAAGGGACTGATGATAAGATGAATAATGATCAAGAAACATTATATTTCGGTTGCGAGAAGGGATATTTAGATATTCACTCCCTAAAATATCGATGGTTTGGTGCCATATTTAGGTATCATGGTAGTTTGAAAATTGTATTTGGATATTGGTTTGGTGATAGTGAGAGTGAAATTCGTAAGCAAATACAATTTTATGGACACTCACTTTCTTGTGATATTAAAGACCTTCAAGAAGTTTACTCTACCATTCGGGATCTACAAGAAGAACAAGACTGGAAACAACGGTCACGTTTATCAATTTTCGCGATATTCAAAAGCCCAAGGAAAGACGTAAAATCTGGATGGTATATTCTTCGTTCCCGAAAGACCTACCCTTTCTATGTTTCTGCAATACAGAAAAAGAACTATTCTATCTGGTTAGAACACGTGTCCGTTTGTGAAACAGAAGATCATCTTAATGAATTCCTTGCAAAGGTCAATCAGGAACATAATATTCAACTCCAATTTTTAAGTGAGGATAGCGATTTAAAGCTGGAATCAAACTGGAAACCTATCCTTAAGGAGTAATTAGAATATGGAAAAAAGTCATCACCCAAGAATCTAAATAGAAAGGCGTTTCAGCTAATTGCTTATTTAGGATTTTGGGAGATTTTGAATTAGGTTAATTTTTTAAAGTGATTACCTTAAATTCTTACAATATAAATGAGTTCAATTTTAAAAGATAGAGGAGGTGGTAAACGATGGATGAGAAACAATGGGAAAGTAGTGTAGGAACGATTCGTTCCACAGGAAAAAGGTACGGTGAACTCACTGTTTTTTTAGGTGCATCAAATGGGGTTGGTAAGACTTATGCAATGTTAGATGCGGCTTGTATCAAGCAGAAAGAGGGACAAGACGTTTTGATTGGTTGGTTGGAGGAATACGATCGTTACGAGAAGAAGGAGAGAATAATAGAGTTACCTATTATGAAACCTCGCCTTATTCAAGATGAGGAACTCCATTCTTTTGAAATGGATGTTGAAGAAATTTTGAATCGCCACCCACAACTTGTACTGATTGATGAATTGGCACATTCCAATGCGCCCGGTTCACCGCGTGCAAAACGTTATCGCGATGTGGAAGCGATTCTGATGGCCGGAATCAATGTTTATACTGCGTTAAATATTTACGAAGTAGAAAGTTTAAAAGACATTGTTTCTAAAATTATCGGTATGGAAGTGAATGAAACTGTACCGGATAAATTCCTCGAACGTGCAAGTCAAATTCGTTTAGTGGACAGTCCTTCAGATGAAATCATTCGAAGATTCCAAGAAGGAAAAATTCGGACCATTCCTAAAAACTTTGATGCAAGTAAGTTCTTTCGTCTTGGAAATATCATAGCACTTCGAGAAATGGCGCTTCGCTATGCTGCGGGGCAGGTTGATCAGCAATTAGATGAATATATGCATACGAACAAAATCCTGGGTCCATGGCCGGTTTCGGAAAAAGTTATGGTCTGTGTTAGTGCCAGTCCTTTTTCTAAACAGCTCATTCGAATGGCACGGCAAATGGCTACCAGTCTTAAAGCGGAGTGGATCGCTGTTTATGTTGAAACACCTCGTAGGCTTCCAAAGAGTGAGCAAGAACGTTTAGCGCTTTCAAATAATCTTCAATTTGCAGAAGAACTTGGTGCCACCGTAATGACTATAACCGGAAACAGTGTAGCTGAAGAGACTTTGGAGCTAGCTCGCAACCAGAATGTAAAACAAATTGTGATTGGTAAGCCAAGGTATTCTCGTATTTGGGAGTGGATGCACGGTTCTGTTGTAAATCAAGTCATTCGAAATAGTCATGAAATTAGTGTACATATCATACCGGGAAAGGTTGAAAGCCGTCTCGACAAAAGGCATGTTACTGTTTCAAGAGTGAATTTGAAATGGAGTCCATATTTCATCATTACAGCATCTGTAGCTTTGCTTACCATACTTTTAAGAATATTTGGTCTATCATTTGATTTGGTAAACATTGCGCTTCTTTACTTGTTCCCCGTACTCTTTGGGTCAGTCCGCTTTGGGATTGGGCCTTCATTTTATGCTGCTGGTGTTGGGGTTCTTGCTTTCGACTTTTTTTTCGTTCCTCCAGTGTATAGTTTTACGGTGTCCGATTTACGTTATCTGATTTCTTTCGCTGTGTTTTTGGTGGTTGCAACCCTTACGGCAAGTCTTGCATCCAGATTAAGGCACCAATTGCATGAGGTTAGACAGCGGGAGGCAATCACTTCAACATTGTATGCGTTAAGTCGTAATATGACGGCAGTTACTGATTTAAGCGCAGCACTTAAAAGTATGGTTCGGCAAATATCTGAAACCATTGGTGCCCAAGTAGCGATCTATTTGCCTTCGGAAACAGGTGAGTTACGCTTAACAGAATTTTCGAGTGGAGATTTGAACTGGGGCCAGCGAGAACCAACTATGGCCATAGTAAAGTGGGTATATCGAAACGGGGAGATAGCAGGTAATGGAACACATACATTACATGAATCACCAGACTTATGTTTCCCGCTGAAAACGGAAGACCAAATACATGGTGTGTTGGCTTTCCATTTAAAAAATCAAGATTTGGTCGTAACTTCTGACCGAATGCAGTTAATTGAAGCCCTCACAAGCCTATCCGCAATGGCAATTGCCCGAATTAAACTTCATGAGGAAGCGAAGGTTGCCCATTTAACTGCTGAATCCGAAAGGTTACGAACCGCTCTTCTTGATTCAATCTCTCACGAATTACGTACCCCTCTCGCTACCATTATTGGTTCCGTGACGGCTTTAATAGATGGGGATGCAGTGTTTAGCTCGAATGATCGTCACGAACTCCTATCGACCATTCGTGAGGGGGCCATGCGAATGAATCGCCTAGTTACTAATTTATTAGGAATGGTTCGGATTGAGAGCGGGATGTTACGCTTACGGAAGCATTGGTGTGACCTTGAAGACATTGTAGGGGTTGCCTTAACTCAGGTAAAAGACTCACTTCAAAATCGTGTTGTCCGATTGGCGATTGATGAATCCATTCCCCCAATCAAAGCGGATGATGTACTTTTGGAGCAAGTTTTAGTTAATGTATTAAGCAATGCTATTAAGTATTCACCCGATCGAAGCGAAATTGTGCTTTTTGCCAAGAAAAACAAAAATGTGATTGAAATTGCCATTAAAGATGAAGGGGTAGGAATTCCCCCGCATGAATTAGGGACCATATTTAGCAAATTTTACCGTGGGGAATCTACAAGAAATATACCTGGCACCGGACTTGGCTTAGCTATCTGTAAAGGGATTATTGAAGCACATGGGGGTACCATTCGAGCAGCAGAAAACAGTCCAAAAGGAACGATCATCACGGTTTCTATTCCCTTGTTTGATCCACCCTTATTGTGAAATGAAAATATACAAGAAGAAGGTGTTGAAACCTCATGACAAGTTCTGGAGCAAAAATACTGGTTATCGATGATGAACCCCAGATTCAAAAGTTATTACGTGTTACGTTGCAGGCCCAGGGGTTTGAAATTGTCGCGGCATCATCGGGGGAAGAAGGTATTCTTAAAACGACAATGGTTCGCCCGGATCTTATCGTATTGGATTTAGGATTACCAGATATCCCTGGTATGGAAGTTCTTCACCGCATTCGCGATTGGACCCAAATACCGATTGTTGTTCTGACGGCAAAGGACCGGGAAGAAGATAAGATTACTGCACTAGATAGTGGAGCTGATGATTATGTGACGAAACCGTTTGGAATGGGTGAACTCGTTGCTCGGATTCGGGTTGCATTAAGACATAATGCCAAATCACAGGATGAACCTATATTGGATTTTGGAAGGCTGGTCATTGATTTGTCTGGGCGAACTGTTGAATTAGATGGCGAGAAAATTAAGCTAACCCCAACGGAATATGAACTTTTGAAAATACTTGCGACCAACGCTGGACGAGTCATGACTCATAAACAATTACTTCAAAAGGTTTGGGGTGGCCATCAATATGATACGGATAGTCATTATTTGCGAGTATATATCGGGCATTTGCGAAAAAAGATTGAAACTGATTCCGCTAGGCCGAACTTTATCATTACAGAACCAGGAATTGGTTATCGATTTATGACAAATACTTAATTTTTGCCTTAACTTAATTTGTTTGTTTTAGTTTATTCTGTGTTTAAAAACTCATGAATTCAGTTACAGTCTGGACTTTTCAAATGGAACTGATTTTTATGCTTACCGAAATAAAGCCGTTTTTTCCATTAATACTGGAAAAATCGGCTTTTACATTACAATCATGTATTAACATAATTCTATAAAAAACTTAGACCTAAAATACTCTTTACAACCTTCATCATTGAGAGTAATATCTTGTTCAAGAAAAAACTACATACTATGCCTAATCCCATTAGGGAACGGAGGACCCAATTTTTGGGGGTTAATTCTACAAAGAAGGGATGTTTAACTCTTTCGCCATCCTACCCGTCAGCTAACTTCGTCGGCAAAAGCGAAGGAGGTCTAAAGACCGCCTAATTTAGGGGCTTTTTTGTTTTTTGCAAAAAGGCAAACTTGAATTAACTGTGGTCTTTTTTATTTTTATCTCTCACTTTGGAGATGTTGACTTAGCTTAACAACGTAAAAACATTTTGGGATTATTCGGATTAATCAATTAATTAATGGAAAACTATATTTTTTGATTAAACTACTTGTTCAACATTTTTTGGGAGAGAAGTACTTATGAGTGAACCTTTTTATCTTAATTTTGGTAATTTACGTTTTTATCTAGACACTCCTGCCCCAACATACTTTGGATTACATAAAGGATACCTTGATATTTATACAATGAAGTATCGAATATTTGGTGCAGTTTGGAAAATAGTAAACAAAAAAAGGTATGTTTTAGGCTTCTGGTTTGCTGACAGTGAGAGAGATATTCATCGTGCTATAAAAGAGGCAGGATTTAATACCACAATCGAAATGAAGTCACAAAAAAACGTGCTGAACGAAATTTATCAATTAATTCGTATTGAGCAAGATAAAAAAAATTGGTCTAAAAGAAGAATGCTGAAGGTTATTTCTATTATGAGGAAGCCATTGAAAGATTTAAGAAAAGGATGGTATGTTTTAAAATCAAGCAATAATTTCCCAATGGTTCTAACCTGTTTACAAAAAAAACAATTTGCATGGGTTGAACGCTTACAGATTTGTGAAACTCAAGAGGATATAAAAAAATTTATTAATTTAGTAAATCTAGAGCATAACATCAAATTATGTCCCGAACCTATTTCTTTTTTTCCAATACCAAGTAATTGTTTTCATTTTATATTAGAAAGGAATAACTATTGTGACTCATCCAGCACAAGCAATAGAATTTTTATTGGCTATAATTGCTTTATTGGGTATTTGGTTTTCAATTTCAAATTTCAACAGTGTTAAGCGTTTATTAATTGGAAGACCTATGAGAACGGCAGAACTGCACGCCCAGCACAACAAATTAATTTGGTATATCGCCCTGCCTATTCTTTCTGCTGACCTTTATTCCTCCGTAGCGTATGGACCTGAGGCAGGCATAACAGAACTCATAGAACTAGGGAATGATGCAAAGTGGTACATCATACCGATTACAATCTCCACTATTATATTATTGTTTATTCTTATCCTCTCATATATCATGGGAATCCTGGCATATCCAAGTGGAGGCGGAGCATACGCCATCGCCAAAGATAACTTTAAACAACGTTGGGATCTTTAATTGCATCAAGTTCATTGCTGGTTGACTACATCTTAACAGTTGCTGTTTCTGTCTCAGCTGCATTAGAAGCCGTTGTCTCAGCATATCCAATTGTCGCTCCATATGAAACAGTCTTGGCTATTCTTTGTGTTTTTCTCTTATTGATGGTAAATCTTCGGGGAGTCGCTGAGTCAGCTAAAATTTTTGCATGGCCTACAATAGGGTTTGCAGCATGTATGTTAATATTAGTCTTTACTGGCTTGTTTGATGAGGCTAAGCATGGTTTTGTACAATCTAGCACACCACCATTTGGAACAGCTCCAAATGGATTAACTATATTACTTGTATTAAAGGCATTCAGCTCTGCTTTAACAGGAATCGAAACCATTTCAAATGCTGTACCTATTTTCAGAGAACCACAGCAAAAAAATGCGATTAAAACATATATAGCTTTAGGAACGATCACATCCATAACTCTTTTAGGATTTGCTTATCATTTATATGTTAGAGGCATTAGTCCAGAACCTGGTAATACAATGCTATCTCAATTAACAGAGGATTATTTTGGACATGGCATCATGTATCAAATTATCATCTGGTTTACTTTTATCGTACTTATTCTTGCAGCTAATTCAACATTTACAGGTTTTTCTCAACTAGCTGCTATCGTAGCTGCTGACGGCTTTTTACCTCGTGGATTGACGAATAGAGGAGATCGCTTAGGATATTCTAATGGAATTATTGCTCTTGCCGCTACCGCTAGTTTATTAATTATTGCATTTCATGCACATACAAACGCCTTAATTCCGCTATATGCAATTGGGGTGTTCCTATCCTTTTCAGTTGCTCAATTTGGTTTAATAAAGCGTTGGAGGCGAGTAAAAGGGGCGCAATGGAAAATTAAATTTGCGATAAATACGGTTGGGGCAATAATCACGAGCATTGTTGCTGTAATTTTTGGAGTAACCAAGTTTACAGGTGGGGCATGGGTTGTTTTAATTGTAATTCCTGCAATTATTTTCTTTTCATTGGCAATTCATCATCATTATCAAAATGTTGCAAATGAACTAAAGATTGATCTTAAAACCTTTAAACCTAAAGCAAACAAGGTTATCACCATTGTTCTTGTTTCAGGCATACATCGAGTTGTCCATAACACCTTATCTTTTGCCCTAGGTATGGGTCAGGAAAACTTATTAGCTGTCTATGTAGGTTTTGATGAGGACTCGATGAAAAAGATGGAGGAAAAATGGAAGGAATGGGGAAACCCATGCAGACTGGTGACTTTAAAAAGCAAATATAGGTCCGTTTTAGAGCCATTTGCCAGGTTAATTAAAATGATTGATGAAAAAGAAGAATTTAAATCACAAATCCAGGTTGTTATACCTCAATTTATTCCTAAGAAGTGGTGGCATAACTTACTGCACAATCAAACGGCTTTATTACTTCGATTATGGTTATATAGATATAAAGATGTTGTTATTACAACAGTACCTTATCATTTAAAGAAATAGCTTATAAAAGGCATGAGAAATTCTCATGTCTTTTATATT
>NZ_JBALPZ010000029.1:478-35993 GCF_036965645.1 Neobacillus drentensis | reverse complement strand
CTGTAAAATATACCATAATATATTAAAAATAAAAACTATAATCTTTTTAAGAAATCGATTTCAAACGTTTAATAAGGAGGTAGAGCTAAGAAACAAAGGTGATGAGATTTATCATGCAAGCAATGCTATTGAAGCATACCCATTGAAATTATTCATGGAAAAGAATCCTAATAATAATCCAAATTTCTTTAGTATATTTAAACAAAATGTAAACGAATTCAAAGGTCAGTGTTAAGCTAGCAATTATTTATTATTCGCAATTTATCGAAAATCAAAATTTATTTGAGGTGACTTGTATGCGTCCATTTGGTTTCAGAGATAAGATCGGGTACTTGTTTGGTGATTTTGGAAATGATTTCTTTTTTGGCTTGGTAGCATCATTTTTAATGGTCTATTACACCGATGTTTTTCATCTTAATCCTGCAGGTGTGGGGGGATTATTCCTGTTAGCTCGATTGTGGGATGCAGTTGCTGACGTTTCATGGGGCCGCTTTATTGATACTAGAAAAGCAGGGGAAAATGGGAAATTCAAGCCATGGATTTATAGAATGTCAATCCCTCTTGTCATTTCAGGTATATTAATGTTTATTCATATTCCAGGGATGTCAAATGGATTTTATATAGCATACGCCTATGTAACTTATATCCTTTGGGGAACATTGTATAGTACTGTTAATATTCCATATGGCTCGATGGCTTCCGTCATCACAGCTGACCCAGTAGAACGTACAACTTTATCAACTTGGAGATCTCTAGGGGCAACTCTAGCACAATTAATTGTCGGGGTTGTTGGACCATTGGTTATGTTCGTTGATAATAAAGCTAATGCAAATCACTTTTTAATGGGAGCCATTATTTTCGGAATTCTATCTATCTCAAGTTATTTGGCTTGTTATAAATTAAGTGTTGAACGGATCGTAATGAATGAAACTGAAAAACCAAATGTTAATTTGGTAAAAACCTTAAAAGGTATTTCCAAAAATAAGCCATTAATTGTTTTCCTAATGGGGTCACTTATTTTCTTAATTAGTTTAATGTTGATGGGTACAGTAAATACTTATTTGTTTAAGGATTATTTTGGAAATGCAAAAATATTAAGTATGCTCAGCCTTGTTCAATCCGCTACCATATTTATAGGGATGCCGATAGTTAAACCTTTGGTAGCAAAGTTTGGAAAAAAAGAAGTAGCTTCGGCGGGTTTCTTGCTTTCAGCAATTGTTTACTTCATTTTATACCTTTTGCCAAATTTGTCAGCCATACAGTTTATTGGGATTTTATCAATAGGCATGTTTGGTTATGCCCTATTTAACTTAGTAAGTTGGGCGTTCATTACTGACTTAGTGGATTATCATGAATATTTAACTGGTTTTCGTGAGGACGGAACCATTTATTCGCTCTATTCTTTTGCCCGTAAGGTAGGACAGGCTGTTGCCGGAGGTATTGGGGGAGTAGCGGTTGCAGCAGTTGGCTATAATCCAGCTCTTCAGTCACAAACTCAAAGTACTTTGAATGGGATCCATACACTTGGTACTTTAATACCAGCAATAGGTCTAATTTTGGTTTTTGCATGTATTGCCTTCTTATACCCTTTAAACAAAAAACGTACAGCTCAACTTGTAACTGATTTAAAAGTAAAAAGAAATGAAATGAATTCTGATAAAACTGCATGAAAGAAAGGAGATAGTTATGAACACCTTTAACTATCTCCCGTTCATTAATCTAATAATCAGAAAACTTATTTTCTTTGCCATTCAATCAAGATACAGAGTCTAGCAGATGAAGAGGAGAGTTTGAAATGTTATATCCGATTGTTACTGAAACTCGTAGTGTTATAGATTTAAATGGGATTTGGAATTTTAAGCTTGATCCAGGAATTGGATTTCAAGAAAATTGGCACCATACCAAATTATCCGATACAAGAAGTATGGCTGTACCCTCATCATTTAATGATATTGGGGTGCATGCAAATATACGTGACCATGTTGGCTGGGTTTGGTATGAGCGAGATATTACCATTCCGAATATACTTACCGCTGAACGGGTGGTTTTGCGATTTGGTTCGGCCACACATTTGGCAAAAGTATATGTAAATGGGGAACTTGTAGTCGAGCATAAAGGTGGTTTTTTACCATTTGAGGCGGAAATCAATGATTTTTTACAAAAAGGGAAAAATCGATTAACGGTTGCTGTCAATAATATTGTTGATGAGACTACCTTGCCGGTTGGCTTTGTAACGGAAAAGGATATTCCCGGCATGGGTAAAGTAATCCGCAACCAGCCAAATTTTGACTTTTTCAACTATGCTGGTTTACATAGACCAGTTAAAATTTATACAACACCGACAACTTATGTGAAGGATGTAACCATTGTAACGGAAATAGATGGACTGGTTCACTATTCGGTTGATATGATCGGTTCCACACAAGTAAAAGTGAAGGTGATAAATGAATCTGGTGATGTGGTATGTGAGGCAAAAGGTGCTAAAGGGGAAATCAGCATTCCCAATGTTCGATTGTGGGAGCCATTAAATGCTTATTTATACACACTCCGTGTAGAGTTGGAAATGGGTAGGAAAACCGTTGATGTGTATGAACAGTCATTTGGTGTTAGGACGGTAGAGATAAAAGAAGGGAAGTTCCTAATTAATAATAAACCATTCTATTTTAAAGGCTTTGGTAAACATGAAGATGCACCCATCCATGGAAGAGGATTTGATGAAGCCGCAAATGTTTTGGACTTCAACCTAATGAAATGGATTGGGGCTAACTCGTTCCGTACGGCCCATTACCCGTATTCGGAAGAAATCATGCGTCTTGCTGACCGCGAAGGGTTTGTCGTCATTGATGAGGTACCGGCAGTTGGTTTGCACTTGAACATGCTTGTCATGTATAACGGAGGAAACCTCCGAAATACCTGGAAGGAGCTTAAAACATTTGAGCATCATCAGCAGGTCATTAAGGAATTAATTGAACGTGACAAAAACCATCCCTCTGCCGTTATGTGGAATATTGCAAATGAACCTGCATCCGAAGAAGAGGGGGCATATGAATATTTTAAACCGCTAATTGAAATGGCAAAAGAACTTGACCCGCAAAAACGTCCTGTTACTCTTGTTACTCAAATTGAGTCCTCACCTGAAAAGGACAAAGTTGCGGAACTACTGGATATTCTTACTTTTAATAGATATTACGGTTGGTATGTTGATGGCGGTGATTTTGTCTCAGCTAAAGAAAAGCTTCGTACCGAATTTAATGGCTGGCTTAAACGATGCCCGGACAAACCGTTCATGATGACCGAATATGGTGCTGATACGGTTGCGGGATTGCACGATGTAGAGCCGGTTATGTTTACAGAAGAATATCAAGTAGAGTTCTATAGGGCAAATCACGAAGTGTTTGATGAATTTAACCACTTTGTTGGAGAACAAGTGTGGAACTTTGCTGATTTCGCAACAAGTCAAGGAATTATCCGTGTTCAGGGAAATAAAAAAGGGATCTTCACCCGTGACCGTAAGCCTAAGTATGTCGCACATGAGCTGCGAAGACGGTGGACAGCTATTCCTGATTTTAACTATAAGGGCTAAGTCTTACTATAGTAACTTTTTTAATTGTCTAGATTGTAGAGGGAATCTACTATTGAC
This sequence comes from Neobacillus drentensis, assembly GCF_036965645.1. Classification (GTDB taxonomy): domain Bacteria; phylum Bacillota; class Bacilli; order Bacillales; family Cytobacillaceae; genus Neobacillus; species Neobacillus drentensis_D. The sequence goes on along the minus strand of NZ_JBALPZ010000029.1, from coordinate 32,353 downwards.
TAAAAATAAAAGCAAAACTCAAAGAGTCATTGCGAGTTTTGCTTTTTGCCATTCAAATGGCTAGGTCAAAGTCGTGGTGAATACGGAAGGTCTTTTTGTGTCAGATCAATTAGAATGCTCCCGAGAGGACTCAGTAGAGAGGAGATTAATCATGTATTTAGTAATTGATATTGGAGGGACTTTTGCCAAGTATGCATTGATGGATGCAGCAGCAAACATTGTAATAAAAGGAAAACGGCTGACTCCAAGAACAAATTTAACAGATTTTGAGAATGTGATTTTTTCTATTATTGATGAGCATGTTTTATCAGATATAAAGGAATTGCAATCAGTTGTCCAGGAACAATTGATGTAGACATAGGTATGATTTATTATGGTGGTTCATTTCCATTTTTACATGAAGTCAATCTGAAAAATAAAATTGAAAAGAAATATGGGAAAGAAGTGTTTATTGAAAACGATGCAAAATGTGCTGCCTTAGCTGAATTATGGCTCGGTAGTGTAAAAGGTACTAAGAATTCGGTGGTGCTCGTACTAGGAAGTGCAGTTGGAGCCGGCATCATTATTGATGGAAAACTTCATCGTGGGGTCCATCTTTCTGCTGGGGAAGTAAGCTATATAATGAATCAAATCAGCCCACAAACAAGAGCAGCAGAATATTTTGGATTGATTTGTTCTGCTGTTGATATGGTCCGCAGGATTGCAGAAATAAAAAAACTTGAAGATTTAACAGATGGAAAACAGGTTTTTAAATACATAATGAACAACGATGTAGAAGCCAATGCCATCTTCAATGAATATTGCATTAACCTAGCAGCGCAAATATTAAACCTAAATTATATTTTAGATCCAGAAGTTTTTGCGATTGGCGGCGGAATTAGCGTTCAGCCAATTTTGCTCGAAAGAATTCAATGGGCAATTAATGAAATCAAAAATGCCAATCCTTTGCATACTGCAAACCCTAAAGTTGTTGCTTGTAAGTTTCATAATGATGCCAACCTTTATGGGGCACTCTATCATTTCTTTGTCAGCAAAGAACACACATTTTCTTTTTAATTATTCAAGCCAAATGTACCAGAACCCTTTACGAGAATTATTTTCAGGTATACAAAAGATGACTCTGGAATGGCTATTCCAACTATCCAAAGAAATTTGAAAAACAGATGCCAGCAAACTTCAAAAAGCTTGATATCCGTGTCATAGCATTGGTGAATTCGTGCTTACTCCACTCTGTTCAAGAGTTTGAAAAGTTGGTAATATATTAGTAGATTTTAGAAAGATAGAGTAAATAAGTTAATTGGCTGCAACATGCAGGTACAAATTAATAAATCTTAAACTCTTTAAAAGGGATTGGTATAAACTAAAAGTCTCGAAAGGAATATTCGAGACTTTTTATATTTGTATAGAATTCTTGCAGGTCACTGGTTTTACTCGAAATGAATAATAGTATAGGTTTAGGTTTGAGCTCTTTGTTACTTTTACTTCGATGTCGTTCTGTCTCCCTCGGTTCTTCCCTCAAGTCTTTATTCAAATTTTTGTTTTTCATCTTTTACTAAGTAGACGACTTTCCCGTCTTGGCAAGTCATGATATGTTTCCCGAATCCAGAAGGGGGAGCATCCATTTTGATTGCTTTTCCGTTTGTCATAATGTAAGTACAATTTTCCTTTGGGTCGATTATTACTACTTGAAGATTTGTTGAAATAAATTCGTTTCCCTCCATTAGGTCAGATAAAGTTTTGGGTTTCATTTGTGATCCTCCATTTTCATTTTTTGTAGAACTCCAATTTGGTTTTCAATAAATCATTAAGTCAAAAGATCCAAACCGACCTTATTTTCATTTGTATTTAGGCTTTGATTATATATTTACCCATTTTTTACTATCTACCTGATACATAATTAGAGGAGTTCTCGAATGTTGAGGTATTGTGAAATTTGTGTATGAAGAAATTCAATAGAAAAATCATAAGGATATTGGCAATCATTCAGGACAAACAACTATTGGAGCAAGTCTCCATCCATAAACAAAATAATCCTCACTGCACAATCGAACCTGTTTGAATAAGAATATATTAAAGAGAGAAATAAAAGAAATTTCGTAAGGGACCTTCCACTTACAAATGAATTCTTGTAAAATGACTTTATTTAAAGGGGTGAGACAATGAAAATAAAAAGAATTGCAGTCGATTCCATCCTTTATACTGACGTTGACGATTGTAAAACAGAAGATGAATCAGATGATTGGGATATTCAATTTGAAGGGGGGGAAAGCTAAATATCAATGGCTAATGCTTTTAAATTCGAAACATAGTCACCTATGATCATTAATAGGGGCTATTTTTTTATGTATAACGGTCCTACGAGTGGGGTTAGGATTAGTTTAAAAAACCTTTCCGACTTTATTAATGTACCTCTTTTTAATGATACATTTGATTTTATGATTGATACAAAAATTTATCAATCTAACTCCTTGTTTATCAAGGTTTTCCATGAATGAAATCGTACTTGATACATTTCGTTATCAGTTTGTATGGTATAAGAAACTTCTACTAATCTATAAATTCCCTAGAGAAGCACAAAAACCAATCACAAATTTAGAGGAAATCACTTGGCACAATATTTGCGATAATTAAATTATAAAAAAACATCACTTTTGTAAGAAGTTGGGAGGGAGGTTGGAAGAAAAAAATGTAAGCGATTTCTATACTGCTGATTCTTTAATAAAATACAAAGGCTGAAGAAATTGCTGATGAAGTATATGCTTGTTATCAAGAAGGAGCTTCGATTGCACATATCCATGTTCGTGATGATGAAGATCGTGCGTCCATGGATTTTGATAAATTTGAACAAACGGTAAGGCTGATTAGGGAGCGCTGTGATATTGTTCTTAACTTGACTACTTCAGGCGGATTGGGATTAACAGACGAGATCCGCATGAAACCTTATATGGAGTTATTGCCAGAACTTGCATCCTATGATTGTGGTTCAATGAACTGGTCCCACTCCACGGTCTTTGAAAATAGTCCGAGATTCCTAGAAAAATCCGGGTTAAGGATGCAGGAACTTGGAGTAAAACCTGAGATTGAAATTTTTGATGCCGGGATGGTTTACAATGCACTCTACTTTATTAAAAAAGGTGTCTTAAAAGAACCATGCCACTTCCAATTTGTCCTTGGGGCCCCTGGTGGAATGGCAGCAACGGTAGAAAATTTAGTTTTCTTAAAAAATTTAATTCCTGAAGGCTCTACATGGGGCGCACTTGCCATCGGCAAAGGCCATTTGCCTATTCTTTACGCGACATTGGCATCAGGCGGTCATTTACGTGTAGGGATGGAAGATAATATTTACTACGCAAAAGGACAATTAGCCAAATCTAATGTTGAATTTGTAGAAAGAACGAAGAGAACGGTTACCGAATTGGGCAAGGGAATCGCCACACCTGATGAAGCAAGAGCCATATTAGGGTTGAAAAATAGCATTCTAACAAATTAAATACCAGCATACTGCCATATCCCCTAGATCTAGGGGATAAATCAAAACAAAATGAAAGGGTTTTCAATATCCGGTATTTTTGTTAGTTTAAAGAGGAGGTTTTTTTATGGGGAATGAGACCAGAATCAAAAATGACTTCGGGTCAAAAGGCTGGAGTATGATCATCTTCTGTATGCTGATGTATTACAATTTTGCTGCCTGGACAGCGGACGGAATAAACATTTTTACCCAAGGTTATGCCAAAGCATATGGATGGGATCCGTCTGTTTTACTTGGCTTAGGCAGAGATGTGATTCAGATCAATTTTAAAAATCCTGCTGATTTAGGTTATGAGGCAGATAAAATTGGTACTAATACTTGTGGCACCATTGTCTGTGCAAATTGTATCTCTGAAAATAAATTAAATGCTGTTATGACACATTTTGTGCGAGAAGTTGAAGGTGGAGTTGAATTAAGATCACGTTTTTGGATTGGATATCAAATTGATGAGAATAAGAACCCAGTTAAAGTTCTTCCCGAAGGAGTGACCATTCCAGAGCTTGCTCCCAAATCTCTTATCAATCATTGCGCTAAGGAATTTGCTCATTTGGCCAAGATATTACCATCCTTGTTTGAAGAAGAAAAGTTGAATTTTTAAATATATAAGGAACAGGGGTATCGTTTATACTAGATTATTAGTAAGATTGGTTTAGAAGGAAATAGCATAAAAATTGAAAAAGGCTAACAAGGTTGGACGGTTTGTCCACTTGTTAGCTTTTTTCATTCTATATCCACAATTTTAATGAAATTTACAATATCTTTTAGCACATCGTGTACGTATTTTTTTATATCTTCATCGCCTATAATTAAGTTTACAGTTTAATAGAAGATGAAGGGAGAATATCTGTGAACAAGAAGAAAAGTTTTTCTATGCTACTAACAGTAGTTCTTATCATTATGTCATTTTTTCCTACCTTTGTTATGGCGGAAAGTGGAAGCGCTTCAAAAGTGGATAAGCATACACAAAATGCAGGAAATGCAGGGGGATCATCCGTGTCAATTCCTCAGCTATCTCCCGCACAGCCAGGCACACTAAAGAAGTGCGAGGCACTGGCATCCTTTGACTTCACGCGTACTACTATCACAAAGGCAGAGCTTGTTCCTGATGGGGCGCTGTCCAATGGCGGTCAGCCGGTTGGCGCGCATTGCCTCATCCAGGGAAAAATGAACGAGCGAGTAAGCCCTGTAGACGGGCAGACTTATGCAATTGGTTTTGAGATGCGTCTTCCTGTCGACTGGGCAGGCCGGTTTCTTTATCAAGCTAATGGAGGACTAGACGGCGTTGTCGTTCCGGCACTTGGCAGCATCACAGGCGGTCAGCTGGAGAACGGTCTGCAGATGGGATTCGCTGTTCTGAGCTCGGACGCAGGACACAACGGAGCGCAGAATCCCCTTTTCGGACTTGATCCGCAGGCACGTCTGGACTACGGCTATCAAGCAGTTGGAACGCTCACCCCTATGGCTAAGAGCTTGATAGAGGCAGCGTATGGACGTAAGCCCGACCGCTCATACATTGCCGGGGGGTCCAACGGCGGCCGGCACACAATGGTGGCTGCTTCCCGCTACGCGGATCAGTACGACGGATTTCTGGCAGTTGCGCCAGGTTTTAACCTGCCCAAGGCCGCGGTAGCCCAGCTGTGGGGAGCTCAGCAGTGGGCCAAGGTGGCCAGCACTAAAGATAACCTGGAGACAGCATTGCCTCCGGTCGAGCGCCAAGTGCTTGCGCAGGCGATACTGGACCGCTGTGATGGTTTGGATCGGCTGGTCGACGGCATGGTGCAGGACAGCAATCGCTGCCAGAAAGTTTTCAACGTGGAGCGGGACGTCCCAACTTGTGTCGTGGAACGAGATGGCACTTGCCTGACGGAAGAGCAGAAGCGCGTCGTGGAGGATGTTTTTGCGGGAGCCCGCACCAGCTCGGGAGAAGCGCTCTACTCTTCCTTCCCATTTGACCCAGGGGTTGTCCAGAGCGGCTGGGCCAGCTGGAAGTTCAGTAGCTCCGTGGGTCCACGTGATCCCGTGTCAGTCGGCTTCGTCTTCTCAACACCTCCGGAAAATCCTAAGATGCTTGAGAACACCCTGGGCTATGCGCTGAACTTTAATGTGGACACTCAGGCGGGGATGATTTACAAGTTCAATGAGCTCTACACGGAAAGTGCCATGGAGTTCATGACGCCTCCGAACCCGACTAATTTAGATACGGTGCGAAATTCAGGGGCTAAGATGATCGTGGTGCACGGCACCTCAGACGGGGTCTTTTCCCCTGATGACACGGCGCGCTGGTATGATGAGCTTGAGGCGAACTACCAGAACAAAGCAGAGGAGTTCGCCCGCTACTTCGAAGTCCCCGGAATGGGGCATGTTCGTGGTGGTCCCGCCACCGATCAGTTTGACGGGCTGGGTGCACTAATTAATTGGGTTGAATACGGCAAGGCGCCGGACAGAATTACCGCCACGGCGCGCGGCAAAGGCAATCCGGGCGGAGTTAACCTAGATGTGCCTTCCACCTGGGCACCGGACCGTTCCCGTCCACTGTGTCCCTACCCGCTTGTAGCGCGCTATACAAAGGGTGACCCGGAAGTGGCCAGCAGCTTCCAATGCAAGCCGAGTTCAGGCGGTTCCGAGCTTAACCAATAGCCCTTTTAAAGCAGATAAAAGGGGCGTGCCAGATGGAAAACGTGCATGCCCCTCTCTTACTTTTCTTGTTTTTTGCCGATTCTACGAAAACATGGAGGTTAAAACGATGAAAGCAAAACCTATTAATGCTAACCATGTGATTGATAATAGTAAATTTCAGTCCTATCATTTTTGGCTTGTTTTTTGGATGTTTCTCGTCATTGCGTTTGATGGGTATGATGTAGTGATATACGGTGCATCTGTTCCATCCCTTATAAAGGAATGGGGTATATCTGACGTAATGGCGGGAGCAATTGGAAGTTATACCGTAATTGGCACCGCACTTGGTGCGATCATGTTTGGAATGGCAGCAGATAAATGGGGTCGAAAAAATATTATAATATTAACGACCTTAATATTTAGCTTTTTTACTTTACTTACAGGATTTGCTAATGGGCCTGTGACATTTACGCTCTTTCGTGTTATTGCTGGTATTGGTTTGGGTGGAGTTATGCCGAATGTTATTGCTCTAACAACGGAATTTGCACCAAAACGTATACGATCGGCAGTAGTTTCCTTTGTATTCTGTGGTTATTCTGTTGGGGCGATAATGGCTGCTTTAACGAGCCGGTCTCTCCTTCCTACAGCGGGGTGGGAGCCTGTTTTTTGGCTGGCAGGAATTCCGTTATCATTCCTTCCATTTATGATCAAAATGATCCCAGAGTCGATCGGTTTTCTCATAGAAAATGGGAAAGTAGAGAAAGTGAAGGATATTCTAAACAAGTTAGATTCTAGCATCGATAAGAAAACTGTGATTCAAATGGAAAAACAACAAGTAAAGGCACCAGGTTCGCCTGTTACCAAGTTATTTGAAGAAAAACGGGCCTTAAGTACTTTGATGTTTTGGATATCCTGTTTTTCCGCCTTTGTTCTTATATATTCGATGAACACCTGGCTGCCACGTCTCATGATGCAGTCAGGTTATGATCTTAGCTCAAGTTTGACCTTTACGGCGGTTATGCAAGTAGGTGCGATTGCAGGTACGATAATATTTGGCCGATTAGTAGATAAATGGGGCTTTAAAAGAGTTCTTGTTCCGCTATTTTTCTGTGGAGCGATTGCACTATCATTAATCGGATTTACGAAAAGTACCATTCTTGCCTTTATTTACATTTCGGTGATTGGAGCTTCATCCGTAGGAGTGCAAAATTTGTCCAATGCCTTTGTTTCACAATATTACCCATTCAGCATGCGTTCAACGGCTTTGGGTAGTACGATGGCTTTTGGCAGAATGGGAGGAATCGTGGCACCAACCTTTGTTGGATTTTTACTCTCCATAAATTTAATGCCTCAGTATAACTTTGCTGCGATTGCGACAGCTGCTATTATTGGTGGGTTTGCCATGTTGTTTGTTCAAGAACAGCATGGGAATTATCAAAAAGAAAGAAATGCAGTTCATCAGAAAAAACTAGAAATAGCTAAATAACTCAACTTGATCCCGGAGAGTCTTCTTCGGGATTTAAAGACCAGACGTATGCACGCTGGTCTTTTCTACTTTATACAATGTATTTATGATTTTCTTTCATCTCCTGCATAATTCTCTTTATCCTAGAAGGCATGTGGGCATTGCCATTAAGCTTCATCTTCTCGCTTTGTGACTACTTTTTCATGACCACATCGGTTACATACAAACCAAGTCGCAATATATCCCCATCCATCGGGCCTCTGATTGGTTTCTTCATAAATATGACCTTTTAAAGTACAGATGATTTTCGCTAAAATACCCATCAAAAAAACCTCCTTTAATTAAAAGTTGATTTTTTATTTATTTTATCTATATGTTCCAATGCTTGTACTCTTTGATTTAAGTTTTCACTACAATCATTACAAAAAAATTAATTATTTGGACAGTAAGTAACTAGTTTAAAATCCAGCCATGTTAGGAGTACTTTTAATATAGTTGATCAGCGTGAATGTTAGAATGTTGACGGTTAGTGCATGTTACAGAGGATCTATAATTCTCATCATTATTACTACTGGTAAAGGACTGTCAAAGAAAATAACAATTGTACACATGCAGATTTAACAGTTGTTCAATTTTTTAATATTCATAAATGCGGGTGTTTAATAACATTTTGAATGTTTTGTGATCTGAGAAGCTTTATATAATGAAAAATAAATATTAAATATCTTGGCAGGATACTTGCGTTAATACATGATGTACAATCAAAGTTTTAAAAATATGAAGCAACAACATTTTGATGGTAGAAAAACCATACTTTAATTACCATCCAAAATTCGAAATCGAAAAGGAGGCCATTTTAGTGGCCGCAAAAGAAGACGGTCAAGTTGTTTGTGGTATTACAAAATAAATTTAAAAAAGGGAACCATTCCATCACGTTTTATGTGATGAAATGGTTCCCTTCATTTATATTGTGCTCTTACTTAATAATGCAGGCCGAGTGATCGAAAAAAGGGAAATATCATGTTCCGTCTTTCCATTTGTAATTAATTGACTCAACACTTCGCCAACACCGCTTGCGAATTTAAAGCCATGCCCGGAAAACCCTGCTGCAATCGCAATATTTTTGTATTGAGGATGTAAATCAATAATAAAATGTTCATCCGGCGTTTTGGTATACATACACACTTTCCCTTTAATGAGATCCCCGGCAGCTTGTGGCATATACCTGTTTAGAAAATCACGGATCTTCTCTTCGTCTTGAGGATAGATCCCGAATTCGCGGTTAATTTTATTTGGATCCACATCCTGACCATAATCATGACGGCCAAGTTTTAAACCACAACCTTGAAAACTAGGAAATCCATAATAAATTTCATTTGGCAGATCGACAAAAAATCCTGGAAAAACTTGTTCGTCATATAAAGAATCTGGCGCTTCAAACCAGCCTACCACTTGACGTTTTACCTGAAGCGGCAAGCTCAAACCAAGTTTGGCTGCTAGTTTCCCATTCCATGCCCCAGCACTAACAATTAATTTATCCGAGGTAAAACTTCTTTCTTCCGTGTGAATAATATTCCTATTTTCATTGATTTCTAAATCGATTACAGGGGTATTTGTCAGTAATTGTGCTCCTTTTTCTAATGCTAGTTTGCGATAGGTGCGGATTCCATTTTCACTGAATAATACACCTGATGCAGGTTCATAGCAGCCTGAGTATCCATTTGGGAGGGTGATACCTGGCCAGCGGCTATTGATTTCCTCACTATTCAAAATTTCTAAAGGCAAATGATAGGCTTCGGCACTTGCAATGGCCTCCTCCATAAACTTGGAACCCGTATGACCAAATCCCAGTACCCCGGTTTGCTTAAAGATGGTTTCGGTTGTTTCTTTTTGCAGTTCATTCCATAATTCTTGAGAACGAAGGGCAAGTGGAACATATTGTCTGCCTTCCCCGTAAGCATGTCGAATCAATCTAGTCTCACCCGCATGGCTGCCGTTGGAATGGGGTGGATCAAATGCATCAATTAAAAGTACTTCTGTTCCCTGCCTTGACAGATAATAACCAGCTGCCATTCCCATCGATCCAGCACCAATAATAATCACTTCATAATGTGTTTTCATTCACGCACCCCTTATCACCATTTGAAATTATTAATTATGAATATCATAATCGGGAAAAGCTTTCTGGTAAAATGATTTATTTTGATGACAGCCATGGTCATTAATCCATCGGTTAAAAAACGATTCCAGCGGACAATTCCCAGTCCACCGCGTGTTTTACCTGCACCGCCAGTATCTTCACGTAATTCATATTGCTCACAAATCATGGGGGTGTGCATATCCAGGTCCTCAATTGGATTGTTTCTCGTATTCCAAGAGCTGAAATCCATTGCATCCATGCCATCTTTCTCTGGGCGGCCACCATAGGTAAGGCAATCAATTATTGAAAAAGGCATGAGCCAGGAATTGTACGGGCTCTTGCCTTTTTTACGTTGCTTTCATACGTTTGTATGAAATTAACAATGTAAAGGTAGGAAAGCGATCTGGTTCGACAAGCAAGGCACTAATATTACATGTTAATCAACTAATTAGGGCCCCGCAGCTCTTTGGACCGGAAGCTTTGGCTGAACTCGCTTGGAGTCAGCCCTATATATTTGCGAAACTGCCGGGTAAAGTGGTTGTAATTTTGAAAGCCTACGTCATGGGCTGCTTCAGTTGCATTCCGATTCGTATGGGAAAGAAGCAAGGCAGCCTGCTTAATTCGCATGCGGTTAAGTGCCTCCACAATCGATTCGCCGGTATTTTCTTTAAATAGATGCGACAGTCTCGATGCGGAAAGACCAACACTGCGGGCAAGATCCTCGACTCGAACCGTCTCCTGCATCCGCTGGGCGAGCAAATACAGTGTTTCTTCGATCCGCGGGTCAAACCCGCTGGTTTGCTGTTTTGCAAGCAGCATCAGGACCTCCCGCAGCGCACTCAAGCACAGCTCGTGCCAATAAGCACCTCGTTCCCTCGAGTCAGACAGAATTCGGAGAAAAGCCTGGTAAATCCGCTCCCTCACCGCTTGCTGCTCAATTTGCCGGATGGTCAGTGCATCGAGTGGCAGTAATCTCGCATCCATGAAGCCGCCAGTAAAATGTGCCCAAACAAAATGCCAGCTTTTTCCTTTAGGTGTGCCATAACGGTGGGGTGTTCCCGGCTTCAATAGTGTTACGTCCCCGGCCCTTGTGCGCTGTTCGGAGCCGTTTACCTCGAAAAAACCTTCACCGCCAAGCGTGAACGTGATAAGCCAGTCACTCATGCCGTCGGGACGAACGGTAGAATAGGTGTCGCTCTCATTGAAATGTCCGGCGATCACCATGCTGTAGGCCAATCCGTCATAGTTGGAGGGGCGGTCCAGTTCCATGGTCCTCATCCTTTTCTAAATTGTACTTAATTAAGGATAGTTTAGCTTAACTAACGGCAGCACACAAGTGGACTTGTAGAGAAATAGCAGAATCGTATGCATTGTTAGCAAGATCCATCCTTCTTCTAATCGTTATTCTAACTGTAAAATAAAGGTGTGCTAAATATCACTCATAGTAGAAATAGGAGAGGGTAAAGACATGGTGTATAATCATCGAATGTTAACGGATGAGCTAAAGCAGCAGTTTGAAAAGGAAGGTTATGTAATAGTCAAAGGATTGTTTACGGAGGAGCAGCTGGCGGAGATTGACAGAACCTTTGAGGACATTAGCCATCAGGTAATCCCGGGACATTTTGAGCCGGATTTGCAGGAGGAAACGACCGATCCGTTAAAGCGTTATCCGAGGGTCATGCATCCGCACCGGTTTAATGAAACAGCCAAGCGGTATATGCTGCATCAACCGGTAATGGATACGCTGGCTGATTTGTATGAGGAAGAACCGTTGGCGGCCCAAAGCATGTTCTATTACAAGCCTCCGGGCGCACGGGGACAGGCGCTTCATCAGGATAACTTTTACTTAAAGGTCGAGCCGGGCAACTGCATCGCCGCTTGGACGGCGATCGATCCAGCGGATGAGGAGAACGGCGGCCTGTTAATTGTGCCAAAGACGAGTGCCTATGATATCGTATGTCCTGAATTGTCCGATTCAAAGGAATCATTCACTACACACTACGTGAAGCCCCCGAAGGATCAGAAGGCAATTCCGGCAGTGATGGAGAGGGGCGATGTGCTCTTTTTCAATGGGAATCTGATTCACGGCTCGTATCGCAATAAGACGAAAGATCGTTTCCGCCGCTCGTTCATTTGCCATTACGCCAACAGCTCGGCCACACACATTTCCACTTATTATCGTCCTCTATTCCGGGCAGACGGTACCCTGGTGGAACTGGAGTCCAATCCGAATGGAGGTCCGTGCGGCGTTGAGTACGATTCACCGTATATCCACTAAGCGTGAGCCGCGGCTCGAGGTGCTAATGTCCTGGTGGGGGATGAACGGACTGGGAGTTGAAAACAGCACTGGCGACGAATGGAGCATGGAGGAAAAGGTGCGGCGCATCGCCGAAGCGGGCTACGACGGCATTAACGGCTTTCTGCCGGAGGACAGGGAGGCCGAACGCTTGTCTCGGTTGCTGAATCAATACAACCTTTCATATAGCGTAAATGCGTATCCGAAAACGGCGGCGGAACTGGAAGTTTTTCTAGGCAACGCAAAATCATTCGGAAGGGTCGATTTCGTCAATGTACAGGTGATGAGTCCGTTTCTGGTCGGAGAGCAAGCAGTACAGCTGCTTGCTGACATAGCGGAGTTATCGCGCTCTGCGGGTATCCCAGCGTATATCGAAACGCACCGCGGCACGATCACGCAGGATCTACTGCGCACGGTAGAGTATGCTCAGCGCTTGCCTGGTCTTGAGCTGACGATCGACTTTTCACATTATGTCGTTGCCGGGGAAATGCGTACGGTGTCGGAAGAGGCAGAAGAGCTTCTCCAGACGCTGCTGCCTCGGACGAAAAGCATACTTGCCCGCGTATCGAACGGAGAGCAGGTGCAGATCGATATGCCCATGTTTGGAAGTATGGATGAGGTGGGAGCCGCTGACTGCGAGTTTGAACACACGATGTTGCAGAACTTTCAACGCTGGTGGCTCGGAGGGATGCGCAGCTGGCGTCAAACAGCAAAGGAAGACGAGGTACTGCCGTTTGTCTGCGAGCTGGGGCCGCCACCATATGCGATTACGGTGCGAGGCCAGGACGGCGTGCAGTACGAGGTGAGCGACCGCTGGACGCAAGCGCTGCAGTTTGCAAGGATTGCCCGGTCCTTATGGGAACGGGTTTAAACAAAAAGGAACAGGTTCATGTTGAGATTTTAACCTCTGTTTGCCAATTGGAAAAGTCCTTGTAAGTCAAGGGCTTTTTCGGATTAGAGGAAAAATTTGCCACGGCAAATCGGAAGCATAAGCTTGTTTATGCGGCAAGCGTTGGGTTAGTGGGGCTTAATAAATTCAACAGTTCTATAGAACAATTTGAACAAGCTTTACATCTTGACCAATCACCATGGAACAATGATTTTAAATCACTAGTTGGAGGAAATCGTTTCGTGAGAGCCTATAGTATTGACGTGAGAAATACGCAAAAAGAGATATACCCACTTGATACAAAACTTGGTGGATCCAATCTAGCAGGAGAAAATTATAGCTTTACAAACTATTATATGGAAAAGAATGGCCGGCCGTTTTTTGGTATAAGCGGTGAATTCCATTTCAGTAGATACAATTGTGAAAAATGGGAAGATGAAATCATCAAAATGAAAATGGGTGGTATTAATATAATCCCAACCTATATTTTTTGGAACCATCATGAAGAGGAGCAAGGAATATTTGATTGGGAGGGAAATAAAAACCTCAGAAGATTTGTTGGGCTTTGCGGAAAGCATGGGATGGGCGTCATCTTGAGAATCGGTCCATTTGCCCATGGTGAGGCAAGAAACGGCGGAATTCCTGATTGGCTCTTCGGACGACCCTTTGATCTTCGTTCAAATGATATAGAATATTTGACCTATGTGAAAAGGTTTTATCAAGAAATTGGCAAGCAGGTTCAAGGATTCCTTTTTAAAGAGGGCGGCCCAATCATCGGAGCCCAGATTGAGAATGAGTACGAACATGCAGGTGCACCGTGGGAAATAACAAATGGAACAGGGAATGAGTGGGTACCAGCTGGCAGAGATAGTGATGCACATATGATTAAACTAAAGGAATTAGCCATCCAGGCTGGAATTGAAACTCCAATCTATACCAGTACTGGCTGGGGAGGCGCAGCAGCACCTGTGGAAGAGGTACTTCCATTATGGGGAGGCTACGCGTTCTGGCCATGGATTTTCTATGGAGATGTGAAGGAACACCCTGCAACACCCGAATTTATTTTTAGAGACTATCATAACGACGAACAGAAAAACTATGGGTTTACTCCTGCTTATCGTCCTGAGAGCCTGCCATTTGCTTGCTGTGAAATGGGGGGAGGAATGACCGTTTTCTATAAATATAGATTCAAGCTGCCATATGAAAGTGTTGATGCAATGACAGCAATGAAGACAGCGGGTGGATGTAACTTGGTTGGCTACTATGTTTTCCATGGTGGTTCCAATCCGAAAGGGAAAAAGACCCCTTTCATGAATGAAAATGCTACCCCTAAAATATCATACGACTATCAAGCTCCCATTGGAGAGTTTGGACAGTTAAGAGAGTCATATAAGAGATTAAAGCGTCAACATTATTTTTATAAAACAATGGAGGAAAGCTTTTGCAAAACTAAAACCGTCCTTCCATATGAACTGAAAGATATGGACCCAAATGATATTGAAACATTGAGATATGCTATAAGAGCAAATGAAGAATCTGGTTTTGTTTTTATTAATAATTATCAGGATCATGTCGATACGAAGGATCAAAAAGACTTTGCCATCACAGTTAACCTTGAGAATGAAGAGATTCGTTTTCCTAAATCCGGCAGTATGTCGTTAGCGAAGGATGAGTGCTGTATCCTTCCATTTAACTTGGATTTAAACGGACTAAATCTTAAATATTCAACGACTCAATTATTAACAAGCCTAGAGCATGATGGGGAAACATACTTTTTCTTCTTCACTCCCAAAGGAATGAAGGGTGAATATTATTTTGAAAGTGTTGATATCCAAGAGGTAAGTGTAGATAATGGGAGCATCATTTCTGATGAAAATACGTTGATACAGGTAAGTAATGAAAAGATTAGTCTAGTCGATATCATGTTGAAATCAGGGAAGAGGCTTCATGTTTGTACGTTGACAAATGAACAAAGCTTAAACTTTTGGAAGTATCCATATAGAGGGAAAGAACAGGTTTTGATTACGAATGCAGCCTTACTTGTGGCCGGAGAAAAAATAAGACTGGAAAGCGAAGGTCTAGAGACTGTTGAAATAAAATCATTCCCAGGCTTTATGGATAAGATTAAAATAGCCGGAGAGGAAACTTCTTGTCGTAACCATGGCATTTTTAAGGAATATAAGAAAACGATCAGTATCAGTCATACAGACTTAGAGGTTAAACTGGTCAAACAAAATAAAGCTGTGATTTATTTTAAGCCCGAGGTATTTGATAATGTAAAAGAACTTCTTCTGCAAATTGAATATGTTGGCGATATTGGTTATGCGTTTATCGATGGCGAGTTATTTCATGATAATTTTTGTAATCATGATACATGGGAAATCGGCTTACAACAACATAAACAAGACTTGTTAGAAAAAGGGATGTATATTTATATCTCCCCATTGAAAGAGGGGAGTTTTGTCAAGAGTGATTCCCCAATGGCAGCAAGAGCAGAGGTGATAAACAAACAAATAGCTGAAATTAAATCAATTAAGGCTACAGCTATTCGTGAACTTGAAATGGATGTTTAATGAATTAAAGAAAAATAAGGAAATCTTTTTCGTAATATATATTTTTTCAAAATAATTAATAAATTCGGAATATTTTATTGACATCATTCTATCAGTAGAGTAGTATGAAAATTAATTGAATGATAGCGGATGAATATTATGGGAGAGACCAAACACATTGTTTGGCACCGAAGGAGCAAGTTCCCAAACTACTGGGTACCAATCTCTCAGGTAAAAGGACCATAATAGGACGCATCTCTGGAGAGAGCCATGAGCCACCAAAGGAGTTAAACTCTCAGGTAAAAGGACAGAGGAAAGAGTAGAGAACATCTATCTTTCCCTCTGTCCTTTTTTATGTTAGGGAAAGATAGCAAAACGGCAAAAGGAGGAATGTACTATTAAATTTTTTATTTAACTTAAATTGTAAGCGCTCTTACCGAGGTCGAATTAACCAGAAATACTTATACTAAACTTTTAATAGGATATTAAATTGCAATTAATAGGATTTAAATCGACCAATAATTGTAACAAATCCTAGAAAAGTAGAGGGGGAAATCGAATGCAGGAACAACAATTGGAAAGAGGCCTAAAAAACAGGCACGTACAACTAATCGCTATTGGTGGAGCCATTGGAACGGGATTATTTCTTGGTGCAGGAAAATCGATTCATTTAGCAGGACCATCGATTTTATTTGCTTACATCATTACGGGAGCCATTTGCTTTTTAATCATGCGCGCACTTGGCGAACTTCTTTTAACCAATTTGAACTATCATTCTTTTGTTGACTTCGTAAGAGACTATTTAGGCAATATGGCAGCCTTTATCACTGGCTGGACGTACTGGTTCTGCTGGATTTCCATTGCAATGGCAGACTTAACAGCCGTGGGTCTCTATACCCAATATTGGTTTCCGAATGTGCCACAATGGATGCCGGGATTAATTGCCCTGGTCATTTTGTTAATTATGAACCTTACAACCGTTAAACTTTTTGGTGAAATGGAATTCTGGTTTGCCTTAATTAAAGTCATTGCGATTATATCCTTGATTGCAGTTGGTATTTTCATGATCCTTAAAGGTTTCTCTACGAATTCAGGACCTTCTAGTTTCACAAATTTATGGAAACATGGGGGCATGTTCCCGAATGGAATGAATGGATTTATCCTCTCCTTCCAGATGGTCGTTTTTGCCTTTGTAGGAATTGAACTTGTGGGACTTACAGCAGGTGAAACCAAAGATCCAGAAAAAGTGATCCCAAAGGCAATTAATAATATCCCCATTCGAGTATTTCTTTTCTACCTTGGTGCACTAGTAGTCATTATGAGTATTTATCCTTGGAACGCCATAAATCCAGCCAAAAGCCCATTTGTCCAGGTCTTCGTAGCAGTTGGGATCGCAGCTGCAGCTGGTATTGTCAATTTTGTCGTCCTAACATCCGCGGCTTCAGCTTGTAACAGCGCAGTCTTTAGTACAAGCCGGATGGTATACTCACTTGCCAAAGATAAAAATGCACCTGAATCATTTGCAAAACTTACTTCACGGAAAGTACCTTCCAATGCCTTGTTCTTTTCAACTGTGGTGATTCTGATTGCTGTTATTTTGAACTATGTGATGCCAGAAGGAGTATTTACACTCATTACTAGTATATCTACAGTGTGTTTCATCTTTATTTGGGGAATTACGGTCATCAGCCATTTAAAATACCGTAAAACAAGACCAGATCTAGCAAAAGTCAACAAGTTTAAATTGCCGCTTTATCCATTTTCCAATTATCTCATCCTTGCTTTCCTAGCTTTTGTACTTGTGGTACTTGCTCTTGCGGAAGATACACGTATTGCCTTGTTTGTAACGCCAGTCTGGTTTATTTTGCTAATAGCCATTTATAAGGTTCGGAGTATGAACTCAAATCAAGTCGAACAGGTGAATCAAGAAACTATACCAGAAAACTAATTAGTCACTCCAATGAGCAGTCTTAGTTTCTTATTTTTGATACCGTTTTCAAAAAAAATAAAAAAACGCTTGACTTGGAATACTATAACAACTATTCTGAAAATAACAAAAAAATAGAGCGGATGACAGTTGTGGGAGAGTGCACTAATAAAACGCCACCGAAGGAGCAAGTTCCAAAAAAACCCTTGGAATAAATCTCTCAGGTAGATGGAACCACCACTGGACGCAACTCTGGAGAGCGCGTATCGAGATATGCCACCAAAGGGGAATGTTCCATACGGAACCAAACTCTCAGGTAAAAAGGACAGAGAAGGGAAAAAGAAGCTTTAAGCTGCCCTTCTGCTGTCCTTTTTTGCGTGCAAAAATAGCAGTGTTTCGCTTTAAAGAAGCAGTAAAGTCTTCCATTTTGACAAACCGGAGGGTAGCTTAAGTCATTTCAAGGAGGAGTAGGAATGGGATTACAACAAAATGATTCAACTATTTTTGAAGCTATTAAGAAAGAGAAGGATCGGCAGCTTCAAACATTGGAGTTGATTGCATCTGAAAACTTCGTTAGCCCAGATGTCTTAGAAGCCATGGGAAGTGTGATGACCAATAAATATGCGGAAGGCTATCCAGGGAAGCGCTACTATGGAGGATGTGAAGTGGTCGATGTGGCAGAACAAACAGCGATTGAACGCCTAACTCAGCTGTTTGGCGCTAAATATGCAAATGTCCAGCCGCACTCAGGGGCACAAGCAAACTTTGCCGTATTTTTCGCCTTGCTTCAGCCTGGTGATAAAGTGATGGGGATGAACCTCGCGCAAGGGGGGCACTTAACTCACGGAAGCCCTGTCAGTGTTTCAGGAAAATGGTTTGATATCGTGTCCTATGGAGTAAGAGAGGATACTCAATTAATCGACTATGATGAGCTGGAAGCGGTTGCGAAAAAGGAAAAACCGAAATTAATTATTGCAGGGGCAAGTGCTTACCCAAGAAAGATCGATTTCGCTCGCTTTAGACAAATTGCTGATCAAGTTGGCGCAAAATTCATGGTAGATATGGCGCATATTGCCGGGCTTGTGGCAGCCGGAGTTCATCCGTCGCCGGTTCCATATGCCGATGTTGTAACGAGCACGACGCATAAAACATTAAGAGGACCGCGCAGCGGCATTATTTTAACAAATGATGAAGAAATCATAAAAGCGATTAATAAATCTGTGTTCCCTGGGATACAAGGCGGCCCGCACATGCACATCATTGCAGCCAAGGCCGTAGCCTTCAAAGAAGCATTGCAGCCAAGCTTTAAGGAATATGCGAAACAAGTGATTGAAAATGCAGCCACACTTGGCGAGACATTGAAAAATGAAGGTGCCGCCCTCGTTTCTGGTGGAACGGATAACCATATTGTTCTTTTAGATTTACGTCCGTGGAACCTAACTGGAAAAGTAGCTGAAAAATTATTAGAGGAAGCGGGCATTACAGTCAATAAAAATACGATTCCGTATGATCCCGAAAAACCGTTTGTGACGAGCGGTATCCGGATGGGAACGGCGGCTCTAACGACACGCGGCATGAAGCAGGATGAAATGATTAAAATTGGAAAAGTGATTGCGGCTGTTCTAAAAAGTAAAGGGGACAAAATTGTACTCGAGAAAGCAAAAGAAACGACTCAAACGATTTGTGACGCCTATCCGTTATTTCAAGAGGCAGTTACAGTTTAAGAAAGGGGCATGCGGATGGAATTTCAAAGTTGTTTTGACATTATCGGGCCGATCATGGTAGGACCGTCGAGTTCTCATACAGCTGGTGTTGTGTCGATCGGAAAGTTTATATACGAATTATTGGAAGATTGTCCGCAAGAAGCCAATATTGTTTTTTATGATTCTTTTGCTGAGACCTATCAAGGACATGGAACCGATAAAGCCCTTCTTGGCGGATTGCTCGGGATGGAGACGGATGATCCACGAATAAAAAATTCATTGGAATGGGCTAAAAAGGATGGGTTGCAGTACCGGTTCGAATTTGCAGAAGACTGCAAGTATTATGACCATCCAAATATAGCCATCGTAACAGCAAAATGTGAGGAATATGCGGTTAAAGTGGGCGGCGTCTCACTCGGCGGCGGCTTATCCAAAATCTTTATGATTGACGACGAAATGGTCGATATCCGCCTGAGTGCAGGCGATGATTTTACAGCTCTTGCTCGTCATTATCAACCTAAAAGGAAAAGACTAGTGGGGGCAAAATGATGGAAATTCAATCCATGAGAGAGTTAATCGAGGCTTGTGAAAGTGAACAAAAAACCATTGGTGAAATGATGTTGATGATGGAAGTAAAAAGGTCAGGAAAAGACCAAGAAACCATTATGAACATGATGGAAGAACGCTTAATCAAAATGAAAGAAGCTGTTACGAGCGGCATAAATGATGCATCAGCCGCTCCAAGCGGTCTTTCCGGCGGTGATGCCGTGAAAATGAATGATTATATGAATCAAGGTAAATCTTTGTCAGGAAATTATATCAGCAATGCAATGGCCTTTTCTCTGGCCACTTCGGAAAACAATGCCCGAATGGGTGTTATTGTAGCAACGCCGACTGCCGGGGCAGCAGGCATTTTACCTGGGGTATTGTTTTCACTTCATAAAAATGATGGTACACCTTTTAAAGATTTAGTCATGGGGTTGTTTACGGCAAGCATGCTGGGATATGTCATTGCGAACCGTTCCTTTATTTCGGGAGCAGCCGGAGGGTGCCAGGCTGAGGTCGGTTCGGCAACGGCTATGGCCGCCGGAACGATTGTTGAGTTAAAAGGGGGTACACCACAGCAAGCTGTAAATGCCACTGCCATTGCGATGAAGTCACTTTTGGGTTTGGTTTGTGACCCAGTGGCAGGACTTGTGGAAGTTCCATGCATTAAGCGGAATGTGATCGGAACCTCCATCGCATTTTCAGCAGCTGACATGTCCCTTGCCGGGATTGAAAGCCGTATTCCTTGTGATGAGGTCATTGAAGCCATGTACAGGGTTGGAAAAGATATGCCTCGGACACTCCGCGAAACCGCACTTGGCGGTCTGGCAACAACTGAAACCGGAAAACAAGTAAAAGAACGACTATTTTGCAGGAAATAATAGGGGGGAGCAAGATGAGTACGGTAACAGCATTAAAGCAAACGCCACTTTTCGAAACTTATGGAAAATATGGTGCGAAGGTTATAGATTTTGGAGGCTGGGCACTTCCAGTCCAGTTTTCGAGCATTATAGATGAACATGAAGCGGTCCGAACAAAAGCAGGACTTTTTGATGTGTCTCATATGGGTGAAGTGCTTATTGAGGGGAAAGATGCAGAGAGTTACATCAACTACCTTGTCACCAACGATGTGACAAAGCTTGCCATCAATCAAGCACAGTATACCGCCATGTGCTATCCAGACGGGGGAACAGTCGATGATCTATTAGTCTATAAATTAGATCATGAAAAATATTTACTCGTCATTAATGCCGCCAATATTGAGAAAGATTTCAACTGGATGCAGCAACATGTAAAAGGAGAGATGACGCTCCAAAATATTTCGAATGAAATCGCCCAGCTTGCCATACAAGGTCCAAAAGCGGAAGGTATTTTGCAAAAGTTAACGGGCATCGATCTATCTAAAATAGGCTCATTTTATTTTGCCCAACATGTTGTTCTTGACGGTGTAAAAGATGTACTCGTATCCCGTACGGGTTATACAGGAGAAGATGGTTTTGAGCTCTATTTTGCAGCGGAGCAGGCGGAAACACTTTGGGAAACACTTTTAGCCGCAGGAAGTGAAGAAGGCCTAAAGCCATGTGGGCTTGGAGCACGTGATACGCTTCGCTTAGAAGCACGGCTAGCACTCTATGGTCAAGAATTGTTAAGTGATATTAGTCCGCTTGAAGCAGGGATCGGCTTCGCCGTAAAACTGAAAAAAGAAAGTGACTTTATCGGGAAAGCCGTACTTATAGCCCAAAAGGAAGCTGGATTAAAACGAAAATTAGTGGGGATTGAAACCACTGGACGGGGGATCCCTCGTCATGGTTATAAGGTTGTTTCAGAAGGTGGAGAGGACATTGGTGTTGTGACATCCGGAACCCAATCACCAACATTAAAGAAAAGCATTGGTCTTGTTTTACTAGATGCAGAACATGCTGAAGTGGGGACAAAGTTAAAAGTAGAAATTCGCAATAAGCTGATTGATGCTGTTGTTGTGAAAACACCATTCTATAAAAGAGGTTAATAGAGTATCAGAGTTCTCTAGAATACTACGATACAGGCTGCAGCAAGGCAGCCTGGCAGATAAAATAAATACTTAAAAAATCTTAAACTCAAATTTTAAAAATTGAAAGGAAGTAATAATAATGACAAAAGCGACTGCAACCTTACTAT
Organism: Neobacillus drentensis; assembly: GCF_036965645.1. Classification (GTDB taxonomy): domain Bacteria; phylum Bacillota; class Bacilli; order Bacillales; family Cytobacillaceae; genus Neobacillus; species Neobacillus drentensis_D. Next base: position 10,533 of record NZ_JBALPZ010000029.1, on the reverse strand, counting down.
ATAGCAAAGAACATGAGTGGGTTTTACAATTAGACGGAAATCGAGTGCGAATTGGGATTTCTGATTATGCCCAAAAACAGCTAGGAGATATCGTATTTGTAGAAAGTCCGCAAGTGGATGATGATGTAACAGCAGATGAATCCATGGGAACAATTGAATCGGTTAAAGCCGTTTCTGAAATTTATTCTCCAGTTTCAGGGACAGTTGTTCGGATTAACGAGGAGTTGGAAGATGCTCCAGAAACGATTAACGCCTATCCATTCAGCAAAGGCTGGTTAGTAGAAGTGGAAATGTCAAGTCCAGAAGAATTGGAATCTCTTTTAAAAGAAGATGAGTATCAAGCATTTATCAATGAAGGAGAGGAATAGAATGACATCTACTTACAGATATCTCCCTGATACGAAACAAGATCAAGAAGAAATGCTCGCTTTTTTAAATATGTCATCTATTGATGAGTTGTTTGAAGATATTCCAGCTGAAATTCAATTGCAAGGTGAGCTAAATATACCAAAGGCGGACCCTGAGGTACTTCTACTGAAAAAAATGAATCGGCTTGCTTCTATAAATAAAAACGCGAATCAATACCCAACCTTTCTAGGGGCAGGAACTTATGATCACTACATACCAAGTGTGGTCAACCACATGATTTCACGTTCTGAATTTTATACAGCCTATACACCATACCAGCCGGAAATCAGCCAAGGCGAATTGCAAGCGATTTTTGAATTCCAAACGATGGTTTGTGAGTTGACAGGAATGGATGTTGCCAATTCTTCCATGTACGATGGTTTTACATCTCTTGCGGAAGCGGCATCACTTGCTGTTTCATCAACCAGACGTTCGAAAGTGCTCGTTTCTAAGGCCGTTCATCCTGAATCACGTGCCATCTTAAATACGGTGGCAAGTGGTCAAGGGTATGCAGTGGAAGAGGTGAATCTTGCTGTTGATGTAACAGACTTAGAAAAATTACAAGAACAAATCGATAAGGGAACAGCCGCTGTTATTGTTCAATATCCTAACTTCTTCGGTTCGATTGAAGATTTGGCAGAAATTAAGAAACTGGCCGCTGCAAACGGAGCACTCTTCATCGTAAGTGCCAATCCGCTAGCGCTGGCGCTCCTTGAGGCTCCTGGTAAGCTCGGGGCGGACATTGTGGTGGGAGATATGCAGCCATTAGGAATTCCGATGTCTTTTGGAGGTCCGCACTGTGGTTATTTTGCCGTAAGTAAGAAATTCATGCGGAAAATCCCTGGACGGATTGTCGGGCAAACAAAAGATGAGAAAGGACAGCGTGGCTTTGTCCTAACCCTTCAAGCACGCGAACAACATATTCGCCGTGACAAAGCCTCATCCAATATTTGTTCAAATCAGGCCTTAAACGCCCTTGCTTCGGCTGTTTGTATGAGTGCACTTGGGAAGCAGGGTATTCGTGAAATGGCTCAGCTAAACATCGAAAAAGCTGATTACACGGCAAAATGTCTCCAAAAGAAAGGCTTTATCGTTACGAACCAAGCACCATTCTTTAATGAATTTGTGGTCGAACTTCCTCTTCCAGTCAAAGAGGTAAACGCAAAACTGCTTGAGGCGGGTATCATCGGAGGCTTTAACTTAGATAGTGATTACGGCTTTGAAAATCAAATGCTGATCGCTGTGACCGAGCAGAGGTCGAAAGAAGAGATTGACCAATTTATCGAGGTATTGGAGGCGGTTGTAAATGGTGGATTATAATGAGCTGATTTTTGAAATTAGTCGTCAAGGACGAGTGGGTTCAAGCCTTCCGGAAAGTGATGTTGCGAAAGTGGAGTTAAAGGATAAATTTCCGAAGCATTTGATTCGTGATATTCCGGCAGAACTCCCGGAAGTATCAGAGTTACAGCTTGTTCGCCATTATACAGCACTTTCCAATAAGAACCATGGGATCGATAACGGTTTCTATCCACTTGGCTCTTGTACAATGAAGTACAATCCAAAAATAAATGAAGATGTAGCCCGTTTGGAAGGGTTTAGCCGTATTCATCCCTACCAGCCAACTGAAACGGTCCAAGGTGCATTAGAAGTTTTATATGAATTACAGGAAGAACTTGCTGTTATCACAGGTATGGATGCAGTGACCCTGCAGCCTTCAGCTGGCGCACAAGGTGAATGGACAGGGTTAATGATGGTCAAAGCTTACCATAAACAAAAAGGTGAAGTGAGAACAAAGGTCCTTGTTCCGGACTCGGCACATGGAACAAACCCTGCAAGTGCATCGGTTGCCGGCTATGAAACTATAACTATTCCATCCAATGAGCATGGGTTAGTCGACCTGGAAGAATTAAAGAAACATGTGGATGATAACACAGCTGCCCTGATGCTGACCAATCCGAATACACTTGGTTTGTTTGAAAAAGAAATTGTTGAAATTGCGAATGTTGTCCATGAAGCAGGCGGTTTATTGTACTATGACGGAGCGAATGCCAATGCAATTTTAGGAAAAACAACACCTGGTAAAATGGGCTTTGACATTGTGCATTTAAATCTTCATAAAACATTTACGACACCTCATGGCGGCGGCGGCCCAGGTGCTGGTCCAGTCGGAGTGAAAGAGAATCTGATTCCGTTTTTACCAGTTCCACGAGTGGTCAAAGAGAATAATCAATATCAGCTAGACTATAACCAGCCTCTATCAATTGGTCGTGTGAAAGGATATTATGGAAACTTCGGAATTCTATTGCGTGCGTACACCTATATTCGCACCATGGGACCTGAAGGATTACGTCAAGTATCGGAAGGTGCCGTCCTTCATGCGAACTATCTTCGCAAAAAGCTTGAGCCGCATTTTGATGCACCATATTCACAAATTTGTAAGCATGAATTTGTGTTATCAGGGTCAAGACAGAAAAAGTTAGGGGTAAGAACACTTGATATGGCCAAACGTCTGCTGGATTTTGGTTACCATCCGCCGACCATTTACTTCCCACTGAATGTGGAAGAGTGTTTGATGATCGAACCGACGGAAACCGAGTCAAAGGAAACAATGGATGCCTTTGCTGAAGTGATGATTCAAATTGCCAAAGAGGTAGAGGAAAACCCAGGTATCGTATTAGAGGCACCTCATACAACGGTAATTGGCCGATTGGATGAAGTACAGGCAGCCAGACAACCGATTTTGCGTTATACAAAAGAGGACTCAACCGTGAAAGAAAAAGAAACTGTAAACGCATAAAATGAAATCTTCATCTGTGCAGTGGATACGCTGCACAGATGGTTTTCAAGTTAAAAGATAATAGGATCCGTTCATAGGAGTGAATAAGATGGCCACCGAGTATGTACGTAAACCAGAATGGCTCAAGATAAAACTAAACACGAATGAACAGTATACAGGTTTAAAAACGATGATGCGTGAAAAAAAGCTTCACACAGTCTGTGAAGAAGCCAAATGTCCGAATATTCATGAATGCTGGGCATCACGAAAAACGGCAACCTTTATGATTTTAGGAAGTATATGTACACGTGCCTGCAGATTCTGTGCGGTTCAAACGGGGCTGCCGACAGAGCTTGATTGGGAAGAGCCGGAGCGGGTCGCTGAATCTGTGGAGCAGATGGGGCTAAAGCACGTCGTGATTACAGCTGTTGCCCGTGACGATTTAAAGGATGGAGGAGCCGGGGTTTTTGCAGAAACAGTCAGGGCCGTAAGACGCCGTAATCCATTTTGCAGTATTGAAGTTCTTCCTTCTGATATGAATGGTGAGTATGACAACCTAAAGACATTAATGGATGCGAAGCCCGACATTTTAAATCACAATATTGAGACGGTAAAACGTTTATCACCAAAAATTCGAGCACGCGCTACCTACGAACGTTCCCTTGAATTTTTACGCCGCGCAAAAGAATTAAATACCGCTATTCCAACAAAATCAAGTATTATGATTGGTCTTGGAGAAACAAAAGAAGAAATTATCGAAACGATGGATGATCTTCGCAGGAACCATGTCGATATTATGACGATCGGACAATATTTACAACCGACCAAACATCATTTAAAAGTTCAAAAATATTGGAGTCCGCAAGAGTTTGATGAATTAAAAGAAATAGCGATGTCAAAAGGGTTTAGTCACTGTGAAGCCGGCCCGCTTGTTCGCTCCTCATATCATGCAGATGAACAGGTCCATGCAGCAAAGGCGAACGCGTAATCAATGAAATGCGGTGCTAGGAGAGGTGAGGTCCAATGATGTTAAAAATGACAGAAGCAGCCTTAAACAAGCTAAAAGAATTGGCTGGTAATGAAGCGGGAATTCCTCGGATTGATGCCGAAGTAGCTGGCGGATGCGGGATGTCAGTTAAGTTTTCGCTTCTATTTGATGAACCGCGACGAAACGATCTAGACATAGAGATAGAAGGGCTTAAGCTCCGACTGGATCGCTTTACAAAACGTTATTTAGATGAAGAAACAGTCATTGATTATCAAGAGGGACAAGGTTTTCTAGTCGGAGACAGCTTTATCTCAAGTGCCTGTGCAATCGAAATAGATTAATAGGAACCTGGCTAATGTTAGGATCCTGGCTAATGTTAGGATCCTGGGAGAATCACCTGTTTTTTATCACTAAAAATCAAAGTTTTCCTGTAGGTATAATTGGTATGATGGAAAGGAGAAAGGAAATGACAAAACAATATGACGTTGTGATTATCGGTGGGGGACCAGGCGGCTACGTGGCTGCCATTCGCGCCTCACAATTAGGTTTAAAAGTGGCGGTAATTGAAAAAGGAAAAATCGGTGGAACATGCCTTCATGCAGGATGTATCCCAACCAAGGCCTTATTAAGAAGTGCAGAATTATATACACAAACAAAAAATGCCAATCGATATGGTGTCATTGCCCCAGAAGTTGGACTTGATTTTACAAAGGTACAAGCCCGGAAAGAAGAAATTCAGGACCGTCTGTATAAAGGGATCCAACATTTAATGCAAAAAGGAAAAATTGATCTTTATGAGGGAAAAGGAAACATCCTGGAGTCAAAAGATGTATTAGTGCAATTAAACAATGGGGAAGAGGAAATCATTGTTAACCCACGTAATATTTTAATTGCAACAGGTTCCCGTCCAAGAACATTTCATGGCTTGGAAGCGGATGAAAAGTATGTCATGACATCCGATGAAGCTTTGGTGATGGATGCGTTGCCAAAGTCGATAATTATTGTGGGCGGAGGAGTAATTGGAATTGAATGGGCATCCATGCTGGTAGACTTCGACATCCAGGTTACAGTGATTGAATATGCTGATCGTATTTTACCGACTGAAGATAAAGATGTATCAAAGGAAATCCAGCGCTTACTAAAGAAAAAAGGCGTGAAAATCGTCACTGGAGCAAAGGTGCTTTCAGAAACCCTAGAAAAAGGTGATGGTGTTTCGATCAAGGCGGAGCATAAAGGGAAAGAAGTATCATTTTCAGCCGACAAACTTTTAGTTTCGGTAGGCAGACTTCCGAATACAGAAGGGATTGGGCTTGATAAAACAGCCATTGAAATGAATGGGATTTTTATCAAAACAAATGAAGTCTATCAAACAAATGAACCCAACATCTACGCAATTGGCGATGTTATTGGGGGATTGCAGCTGGCCCATGTCGCCTCACATGAGGGAATCATTGCCATTGAACATATGGCAGGAAAAAATCCTAAAGTGCTTGATCCAACCGAAGTTCCAAAATGTGTATACTGCAGTCCAGAAGTAGCAAGTGTTGGACTCTCAGAAGAGGATGCGAAGGAGAAAGGATTCCAAGTTAAAACCGGTAAATTCTCATTCCGGGCGATCGGAAAGGCTCTCGTATTTGGTGAATCAGACGGTTTTATTAAATTGGTTGTGGAAGAAGAATCCAATAAATTGTTAGGAGCTCATATGGTAGGTCCTCATGTAACAGATATGATTACAGAGATGGGGTTAGCACGTGTATTGAATGCAACGGCAATGGATATTGCACATACGATCCATCCACACCCAGCCTTAGCCGAAGCGATTGGTGAAGCAGCGCTTGCTGTAGATGGAAAGGCAATTCATGCGTAAGTCGAATACTATAAGAATGATAGTGTTATAGAATAGATCAACTAGTTCCAGAGCAGGAGAGGATTCCTCTTAGTCGGGACGAGTAACCCTTCTATCAATTCAAGACACATAAATCATAGTCCTAAGGATGGTGGGAGCAAGGATGACAAAAGTAAAACTGAACCGTGTGAAACTATTAATTTCTTGTCCAGAAAAGCCTGGTATTATCTCAAAGGTAACGAATTTCTTATTAGAACACAAGGTGAATATTGTCCATTTTGACCAACATACAACAGATCCACAGTCAGGGATATTTTTTATGCGGATCGAGTTTGAAATGGAAGATTTTGATTCTACATTTAAAAAACTAGAGCAGGATCTACATATAATGGGACGGGACTATACGTTTGATTGGCAGCTGAGCAGTAATGAAAATAGAAAGCGAATGGCCATCTTTGTTTCCAAAGCAGATCATTGTCTTAATGAGCTGCTTTGGCGCTGGAAATCCAAGGAAATTTCGGTAGATATCCCTTTGGTCATCAGTAATCATCCCGATTTAAAAGAAGTGGTTGAGGGGTATGGCATTCCTTTTTATCATATCCCCATGTCTCATGATACAAAGGAAGAGGCTGAACAGAAAGCATTAGAACTTTTGGATGGGAAAGTAGACTTTATTGTCTTGGCAAGGTATATGCAAATTCTTTCCCCCAAATTTATATCCTATTTTCCTAATCAAATTATTAACATCCATCACTCGTTCTTACCGGCATTTGTTGGGGCAAATCCGTATGTGCGAGCATTTAATCGAGGTGTAAAGTTAATCGGAGCAACTGCCCACTACGTAACCAATGATCTGGATGAAGGACCGATTATTGAACAAGATGTGCAACGGATTAATCATCGATATACTGTGGAAGATTTAAAGACGGCTGGACGTCATGTGGAAAAAAGGGTTCTCGCCGAGGCGGTTTCCTGGCATGTTGAAGATAAAGTACTTGTCCATGGCAATAAAACGATTGTTTTTACATGAGTTGAACCGGTAGATGATAGGAGATGAGGTTATTGGCAGATCATGAACGTATACTAGGCGTTATTCATTTCATATTAGCTATTCTCTGGATATGGTTTTTTCTTCAAAGTAAACGGAATCATACGGTAAACTACATACATATCATGCTATTGCTTTTTGCCGTTGGGATCTTATTGAATACACTATATAAAGTAATTGATAGCTGGTGGTTTTAGTTTGTTAGGATGATCATGCTTTGTATTTTACCCTGTTTCTTCTATTTATATATAGAAAAAGGATTGAACGATTACACTATTCGATTGGGATTGAGGATAATGACAGAAAAATGGAGATTTATCGATTCAGGACTTTGTGACCCTTCCTATAATATGGCACTTGATGAAGCTTTGTTAGATTGGAACAGTCAGGGGAAAATCCCACCGACCATCCGTTTTTATGGCTGGAATCCTGCTACGCTATCGATTGGTTATTTTCAAAGAGCGAACAAGGAAATTAATTTTGAAATGGTGAATAAATACAACCTTGGTTTTGTAAGACGTCCGACAGGCGGACGCGGCGTGCTGCATGAACATGAACTTACATACAGTGTCATTGTATCGGAGGAATATCCTGGTCTGCCTAAAAATGTCACGGAAGCATATCGTGTTATTTCTCAAGGATTGCTTGAAGGTTTTAAATTTCTCGGTCTAGAGGCTAGTTTTGCTGTACCCAAAACGGAGGAAGAACATAATGGTTTAAAAAAACCACGCTCTTCCATTTGTTTTGATGTACCTTCCTGGTATGAACTTGTTGTAGAAGGCAGGAAAATTGCCGGAAGCGCTCAGACACGTCAAAAAGGTGTTGTTCTGCAGCATGGCTCCATCTTACTTGATTTAGATGAAGACAAGTTATTTCATCTTTTTAACTACGCGAACGATCGAGTGAAAGAACGAGTGCAGCGTGCCTTTCGAGAAAAAGCTGTGGCGATTAATGCGATTTCCGATCGAACAATTGGCCTTGAGGAAGCAAAAGAGGCATTTCGCAAGGGATTTGAAGTTGGATTAAACATAGAATTAGAACCATACGTATTAACAACTGAAGAAGAATGGTATGTAGATCAATTATCGAAAAGTAAATATTCCTCCGATGAGTGGAATTTTAGGAGGTAGATAAAAAGGCTGCAAAACGAATTTATATAAAAGGAACATACAAACGCTAGTTACCAGTCGAGTGCCTTTGTGGTATTAGTTATAGAAAATATGAAATAAAATTAGGGCTTATTCCGACGATACTTTATATAAACTGATGCATAAGCTGGTATTGAGCATCAGCTATACCGCCATACATTTTACATCCTCAGAGCTTTATTATGCGTTCGGTGCATTAAAGCCAGATAAAAAAGCCCTAAAAACAAGGGCCTTTTTATTTGGAAAAAATTAGGCTGGATGCTTTTTATTAATAAAAGACAGTTGCTCCAATGATAATTAATAAAATAAACAAGACAACGATTATGGCAAAACCTCCGCCATAACCAAAGCCGCCACCGTAACCGTAGCCACCACAGCCACAGCCGCCGAATCCTCCATATCCGAACATAAATTTCCCCTCCTTTAATGGTTATTATTTAGTTAGTAAAAGCCGCCGAATCCTCCGCCCAAAAAGGACGCTCCTATAATAATAAGAAGGATAAACAATACAACTACTAATGCGAAACCTCCACCAGCTCCTACACCGTCCATTTAATAACCTCCTTTACATCTATTCAATACAAAATATGATTAAATCTAAAAGGTGTTAGGGCTATTTCGGTATACAACTGCCCAATTTGGAACTTAGAACTTTCACTTTCTTAACAAATTGTTAAATTTCTATAAACATTTTTCATACTTTGTTAGAGGATAAGTTGTGATTGGTAAATAATGTGATTTGCATGCCTAAAGGAAATGTATTGAAGCACAGAAGAAACAAATGTATATATGAGAGTAGAGTGGTGAGGTGTTTTGAGAAACGCGCTAATACCTTCTTAAAAAATATATTGTATAAAGTGGTTTCCTTTACGTTTAATGGTTTAGACGCCAATGAAACATCTAATACTAAAGGTAATTCATGTTCTGAAGGCAATCTATTTTTAGGGGAGATGTATTATTGGACACTATTTACCAAGCTGTCATTATTTTTATAGCAGGATATTTGTTTTTAAGAGTGACAGGAAAAAAAGCTGTATCCCAAATGCACTCTTTTGATTTATTATATATTTTTATACTTACTAATATTATCAGTTCGCCCGTGGAGGTTGAGCATTTAGGGAAAGCTATGATTTTTGCCGTGATTACAGTCATTTTATATAAAATTTTAATCCGGTTATCCTTACATAATAAGTTAAGATGGATCTTATATGAAAGTCCAACGGTAATAATACATAATGGTGATATTGATAGAAAAGGGTTGAAAAAAATACGGATGCCTATGAATGAATTATTATCACATTTAAGAGTAAAAGGGTACACAGATATACAGAGTATTGCTATCGCTGTAATGGAGGAAACAGGAAATATCAGTGTTATCCCTAAGTCAGAATACCGTCCAGTTCAACCAAACGATTTAAATTTAAAGGTAAAGAAAGAATATCTTCCTATACCTCTAATAATGGATGGTCAAATAGTTTACCATAATTTAAAATATCTGAATTTAGACCGAGGATGGTTAATTAACGAGCTTGAAAAAGCTGGCGAGAAAATAGAAAATATTACGTTAGCCACTTACTTAGAGGATGGAAAGTTATTTATTGATAATAATGAAGAGAAGGAACATAAAAGTAATCCATATTATTATAAGCCAGGGAAAGATAATTAACTTCCTCTGGACTTTATGTAAATTTTGCCTTTGCTGTTTGACCGAATATTCTCGTGAACTATAAGGAAAAATCTATAAAGCGGCTATGTTCAAGTATTGTTTACTACTTGGATATAGCCGCTTTTTTACCGCTTTTTTATTTATAACATCCATTGAAGCTTCAACAAATTGAACA
>NZ_JBALPZ010000029.1:0-354 GCF_036965645.1 Neobacillus drentensis | reverse complement strand
CATTGAAAAAGGTATTTTAACTAAAACTATGTATTATGAACTAAGTTTGATTATTAGTGTGTTAGATCATAGAGGAATAGTCTTATGTATGCCAACTGATTTTGAAGAGGTAGTTAAGAAAAAAAACATAATGAAACTTATTTCTTAGACTAAGTGAAAATTATTCTTCTTATAAAATATTTATGATGTAAGAAATTGGCACACTTTACTAATCAAGCTAGCTGTTTCTGTTTTCCATCAAATTTACGTTTTCTTCCGATACATCACTAGGTTGAGGATAAGTATTTCAATGATTAACCCGTTCGGTTATTGAGACCTTAATTACATTATTGTGCAATAAAACAACGGCAAAAA
>NZ_JBALPZ010000028.1:72991-93675 GCF_036965645.1 Neobacillus drentensis | reverse complement strand
TTAAAAATATACTTGACTTATCGTGTATAAAAATCATATAATACTCTTTGTGTAAAATATATGCAGCCTATTGAGTTTACTTTTATTAGTCTCATTTTGTTCCTCAAACTTTTTGATGGTGCATCTTGTAACCCTTAGCTGCTAGGGCGAAGGTGCATGAAAACAAAATGTCTAGTAAAGAGTCTCATAACGGTTTTTATTTTACCCAAATAAAAACACTAAGGAGGAGTCATTCATGGCTCGTTATACCGGCCCAAGCTGGAAACTATCCCGTCGTCTTGGAATCTCTCTAAGCGGCACAGGTAAAGAATTAGAAAAGCGTCCTTACGCTCCTGGACAACATGGTCCAAACCAACGCAAAAAGCTTTCTGAATACGGATTACAATTACAAGAGAAGCAAAAGCTTCGTCATATGTATGGTGTAAATGAGCGCCAATTCCGTACTCTTTTCGAAAAAGCTGGCAAATTATCTGGTATCCACGGTGAAAACTTCATGGTTCTTCTTGAATCACGTCTAGATAACGTTGTTTACCGTTTAGGTCTTGCTCGCACTCGTCGTGCTGCTCGCCAGTTAGTAAACCACGGTCATATCCTAGTTAATGGTTCTCGCGTAGATATCCCATCATACCGCGTAACTGCAGGACAAACAATCAGCGTTCGTGAAAAATCACGTAACCTTGATGTAGTTAAAGAAGCAGTTGAAGTTAATAACTTTGTACCTGATTTCTTAACTTTTGATGCTGACAAGCTAGAAGGAACTTTCACTCGTTTACCAGAACGTTCAGAACTTCCAGCTGAAATTAACGAAGCACTTATCGTTGAGTTCTACTCTCGTTAATCTTTTTGAAAAAGCCCGCATACCAATTTGGCATGCGGGCTTTTTTTTATCTCTTATTAGACTTTATCAATGTTATTCGGTAACTAATACCTATAATTAGATAAAGGACGATGACGATTGCTGCCGTCCAAAGTCTTTCTTGCACGGAACCATCCGCGAGGAGAATTGGACCTACTCCGAAAAATGTTACAAGAGCAAGGAAAATAATAAAGAAAGAGTGTAAAAATATTTTCACTTCTTGCACCCCATTTTCTTCTTTTATAAATTAGACGGATTTTAATTGTCCTTTGTTACATAAAAAAAAGGCTTTGGAAATCCAAAGCCCTAACCTATTAATAGTTAATTAATGTGTACTTCTTTTTCCCTCTTCTAATAATCGTAAACTGACTTTCAATCCGATCTGTTTCCTGAAGGATATAGGCTGTGTCTGTCACCTTTTCCCCATTGACAGTTACAGCACCATTCGTGATATCCTCACGCGCCTGACGTTTAGATGGAGAAATTTTTGCGGCCACTAACAAATCCACTAAATTCTCTTCCCCTTCTTTTGCATCATAGGAAGGTACATCTTTAAATCCTTGCTTAATTTCCGCTGCAGATAGATTTTTCACTTCTCCGCTGAATAGTGCTTGAGAAATTTTAATCGCCTGCTGTAATGCTTCTTCACCATGAATAAGGCGAGTCACTTCTTCCGCCAAAGCTTTTTGTGCTTTACGAAGATGCGGTTCGTCTTGGACACTTTGTTCAAGGCTGTCAATTTCTTCATGAGAAAGGAAAGTAAAGTATTTCAAGTATTTCACTACATCTGCATCCGCTGTGTTAATCCAGAACTGGTAGAATTCGTACGGAGTGGTTTTTTCCGGATCTAACCAGACAGCACCGCCCTCCGTCTTGCCGAATTTAGTTCCGTCTGCTTTTGTAACAAGTGGAATCGTCAGACCAAATGCCTTTGATTCTTCATTATGCATTTTCCGGATTAATTCCAGTCCGGACGTGATGTTGCCCCACTGATCACTGCCGCCAATTTGTAATTTACAATTATGGTGGTCATATAAATGATTAAAGTCCATTGCTTGTAAAATCGTGTAGGTGAATTCAGTAAAAGAAATCCCGGTTTCAAGACGTGACGCAATGGTATCCTTGGCAAGCATGTAATTAACACCGATATGCTTACCGATATCACGCAAGAACGTCACGATATCCATAGAGCCGGCCCAATCATAGTTATTAACCATCGTCGCTCCATTTTCACCATCAAAGTCAAAAATAGAGGCAAGCTGTTTTTTAATGCCTTCCACATTCTCCTGAACGGTTTCCAAAGTAAGCAATTTACGCTCTTCACTTTTACCGCTTGGGTCTCCAATTAATCCAGTAGCACCGCCGACCAACACGATAGGCCGGTGACCATGCTGCTGAAATCTTCTCAGTGTAAGAAACGCAACTAAGTGCCCAATATGCAGGCTATTTGCAGTGGGGTCTACCCCGCAATAAAGCGAAATACTTTCCTTGCTTAATAAATCTTTTAGGCCCTCTTCATCTGTCTGCTGATAAATAATGCCTCTCCATGTTAGATCCTGTAATAAATCCATATTAAATCCCTCCAATTAACCTAAAAAAAATAAAAAACGCCCCTGCAAAAAATGCAGGGACGTATAGTTTACGCGGTACCACCCAGCTTGAGGAAAAAATCCTCCAACTCAACAAAATAACGGTTTAGACCGTTTTCCGCTACTAACCTAATGTGTTCACAGAAAAAGCTCAAGGATGTAATTCATTCTTCTATTTGTATCAGCTTGCACCGCCGCTGACTCTCTTTAAAACAGGGATAGAAGAACTACAGTTGATTCCCTTCACAGCTTTAAATATAAAATATGCTATAGCTCTTTTTACCATATTTCAACACGTCTGTCAAACAACGAACTGGAAATTTCAGAAAATGTAGAAGGTTGTCAGTTTTTGGGTCATCAATATGCTATAATGGAGGGGATTTTATAATGAGGTGATGCCCCGAATGAATGAAAAATTGCAAGCATGGATGGACAAGGCAAAATCCATAATAGACTTGATTACCCATAAAAAAACCGTAAAAGGTGCACGAATTACCTATCAGGTTGTTTGGAATTTAATTCTCCTTGTACTGACTGTTGTCATTCTAGGTGGGTCCTTTGCTACAGGTGTTGGTGCAGGCTACTTTGCCTCACTAGTTAAAGATGAACCCGTCCGCTCGTATGACAGTATGAAAAAGGATATTTATAACTATACCGAAACATCAGATCTATATTTTGCTAATAATGTCTACCTTGGCAGGCTCAGGTCTGATTTGGTCCGTGAAGAAGTTAAACTCGACCAAGTATCTACCGATTTAACCAATGCTGTAATAGCGACTGAAGATCAATACTTTTATCAGCATAAAGGGGTCGTTCCGAAAGCCGTTTTTCGAGCTCTCTTTCAAGAGGTGACAAATTCCTCTGTTCAATCTGGTGGAAGTACCTTAACACAGCAATTGATCAAAAATCAAATATTAACGAATGAAGTCTCCTTTCAGAGGAAAGCCAATGAAATTTTGCTTGCGCTTCGTTTAGAGAAGTTTTTCAACAAAAAAGAAATTTTAGAAGCATACCTCAATGTTTCTACCTTCGGAAGAAATTCTTCAGGTCAAAACATTGCCGGTGTTCAAGCTGCTGCAAAAGGGATTTTTGGTAAAAGCGCTAGTGATTTAACACTTCCGCAAGCAGCCTTTATTGCCGGCCTGCCGCAAAGTCCGTTTGGTTATACACCATTTACTAGAGAGGGTACAGTCAAAAACAACCTCGAACCAGGTCTTACTCGAATGAAAACCGTTTTAAAAAGAATGTTAGATGGCGGATACATCACTCAGCAGCAATATACCGAAGCTTCTGCCTACGACATCACAAAGGATTTTATCAAGCCCGTACCTAATCCGCTAGAAAAATACCCATGGCTTACATTCGAAATAGAAAAACGTTCTATCGAAACCCTTACCACTGTGCTGGCCAAAAAAGATGGCTACACAGAGAAGGATTTACAAAATGACGACACTCTTTTTTATAAATATAAAACAATAGCCAATCATGATCTGCACCAAAATGGCTATAAGATTTATACAACCATTGACAAAAATATTTATGATGCCATGCAGACAGTTAAGGATAATTATAAATACTACGGACCTGATAAAGCCGATGTAAGGAAGGATCCAGAAACCGGGGAAGAAACAACAGTAATGGAGCCGGTCGAAGTCGGGGCTGAGCTGATTGAAAACAAAACAGGTAAAATCATCAGTTTTGTTGCCGGAAGAAATTATGATAAACAGCAGCTTAATCACGCAACTAGTGCCGTTAGACAGAATGGCTCAACTATGAAACCGCTTCTAGTTTATGGACCGGCCATTGAGTTAGGTAAAGCATCACCTGGAACGCCGCTGCCTGATGTTGCACTAAGTCTAGCCTATGGACGAAGCACACCTTGGCCGCGTAACTATGATTTAAGGTATAGCGGGATTGTCTCTGCCCGTTATGCATTAGCTAAATCCTATAACGTACCTGCCGTTAAGCTCTATAAAGAAATAGTGAATCAACAACCAGCAAAATATCTTGAAAAGATGGGCTTTACTTCTCTTAAAAAGCCAGACTATACCAATCTTGCAACTTCGATTGGTTCAATGGAAACAGGGGTAACGATTGAGGAAAATACAAATGCCTTTAGTACATTTGCAAATGATGGGAAATTTATTGATGCCTATATGATTGATAAGATTGTCGATAAAGATGGCAAGACCATCTATCAGCATGAAGTGAAACCTGTTGATGTCTTTAAACCGCAAACTGCTTATTTAACACTTGATATGATGCGCGATGTTATCAAAATGGGGACTGCTTCTGGCGTGAGGAGTAAATTGAAGTTTAGTGCTGACTGGGCTGGTAAAACAGGAACTGGTAATGAGTATATCGATTCTTGGTTTGTTGCCACAAACCCTAATGTAACCTTTGGTATTTGGACAGGTTATGATACACCCAAATCATTAAAGACTTCTGGAATGTCCTATAGTCAGCGTACCAATAATTTATGGGCAGAGCTAATCAATGCCGCTTATGACATCAAGCCGGATCTGGTAGATCCAAAGGAATCTTTCCAGATGCCAGCTGGAATCGTAAAACGCTCTTATTGTGCTGTTTCCGGTATGCTGCCGTCTGCAGCTTGTTCTAAAGCCGGTTTAATCGAGAGTGATTATTTTAATGTCAATAATGTTCCAACCAGAGTAGATGATAGTTTAGTGGAAGGAAAATTTGTCACTATTGGGGATAAAAAATATCTAGCTTTGGACTCTACGCCAAAAGAGTTTGCACAGTTTGGTTTGGTTCTGAACCCAGACTTCATCACTCGAATGGTTGGAAGAAATTTCAAAAATTACAGTCAGTTAATTCCAAACAGGGGCCGTTGGGGAAAAGTACTGATTCCTACTGCCAAAATGGTCGATAACGGCAAATCTCCGGATGGAGTTACTCTTTCAGCAACCGGGAATACATTGTCTTGGTCAAAGTCAGCCGACAATGACATAGTCGGTTACAGAGTGTATCAAGGAGCTTCAAAGGTTGCCAGTATAAATAGCAGCTCAAAGCTTTCCTATAAGGCTGGAAGTGGAACCTATCACGTAGTGGCTGTTGACATTGCCGGCAAGGTATCAGCAGCTTCCAATTCGGTTGAAGTTGGAGCGGCTTCTCCACCTCCGACTGCTCCACCAGAACAGAAAGATAAAACCACCGTACAACCGAATCAGAAAAACAAAACAACCGCACCTTGATTGGTGCGGTTGTTTTATTTGCTTCAAATTAGTCTTCCATTGTAGAAAGATCGCCTGTCGGCAGATTCAATTCCCATGCTTTTAAAACCCGCCTCATAATTTTACCGCTTCTAGTTTTCGGTAATTTATCACGGAAATCAATTTCTCTAGGCGCAGCGTGAGCGGCAAGACCTTTTTTGACAAACTGTCTAATTTCCTCTTTTAATTCTTCAGATTCCTCAAAACCGTCTCGTAAGGCAACGAATGCCTTAATAATTTCACCGCGGACAGGATCTGGTTTTCCAATAACCCCTGCTTCGGCAACAGCTGGGTGCTCTACAAGTTTACTTTCTACCTCAAACGGACCGACACGCTCTCCGGCAGTCATGATGACATCATCAACCCGGCCTTGGAACCAGAAATAGCCATCCTCGTCCATATATGCAGAGTCCCCTGAAACATACCAATCACCCGGCATAAAATAGGATTCATATTTCTCTGAATTATTCCAGATCGTATGCATCATCGATGGCCAGCCTTTTTTAATGGCCAGATTCCCCATTCGATATGGAGGCAGTTCATTTCCTTGATTATCAACAATGGCCGCTTTTACTCCTGGCAGAGGTTTACCCATTGAGCCAGGTTTTATTTCCATGCAAGGATAGTTAGTAATGAGCTGGGCCCCAGTCTCCGTCATCCACCAGCTATCATGGATCCGCTTATTAAAAACCTTTACTCCCCATTTGACTACTTCTGGGTTTAATGGTTCGCCAACACTTAGGACATGTCGCAGACTGCTCAGATTGAACTTCTTAACAAGCTCATCTCCTGCTCCCATTAGCATTCTGAATGCAGTAGGTGCACTATACCAAACCGTAACACCAAAGTCTTCAATCATTTGATACCACGATTCAGGGCTAAAACGGCCTCCGACGATAACGTTTGAAGTTCCTGTTAACCAAGGTCCAAAGATACCATAGGATGTACCTGTCACCCAGCCAGGATCGGCAGTACACCAGTATACATCATCTTCTTTTAAATCTAAAACCCATTTTGCAGTTTGATAATGTTGAATCATAGCATTATGTACATGCAGTACCCCTTTAGGCTTTCCAGTAGAACCAGACGTATAATGGAGGATTAGGCCATCTCTGCGATCTACCCACTCAATCTTCAGTTCTTTGCTCGCCGACTTAAATTTCTCTAGGAAGTCAATCGTTACTCCTTGCTCTTGTACATTATTTCCAATAACAAAGATATGCTTTAGGGCCGGTAACTCTTGAACAGGGACACGTTCTAACAAATCGGGAGTTGTGACTAGGACTTTTGCTTCACTGTCTTGCAGCCTGTCTCGTACTGCTCCCTCCATAAATGCTTCAAATAATGGTCCGACGATGGCTCCAAGCTTAATCGCACCTAAAACAGTAAAGTAAAGTTCCGGAGAACGAGGCATAAAAATGAAAACACGGTCACCTTTTTCTACCTCACCATAGGTTTTTAACACATTTGCTGCCTTATTGGATAAATCCTTCATTTCCTTAAATGTGTACTTTTCATCTCTAGCACCATCACGGTAGTACAGGGCAATCTTATTTTTCCGGAAGGTTTCCACATGGCGGTCAATCGCCTCGTAAGCCAAATTCACAAGTCCTGTTTCGCTCCAAGAAAATTCTTTTTCAGCTTCTTTCCAATCAAAACGTTGGTACATTTCATCATAATCGACAAGATTATACTCCCCATGCACAACTGATAACGCTTCCACTTTCACCTAAATCTCCCCCTCATTTGCTAGTATGAGATTATTATAGTACAAACAAGAACTATTCACAATTTTAAAAATATTTTTTCTTGAATTTTATGGCTATTCGCCTATTTCCTTACAAAAAACTTTTTGAAATTTCTTTTTTTTAATAGTTTTTATGTATAATAGAATTAATAACTACCATCTCTCGAGTAGGTGAAAGTATGGAACACAAAAAGACATACAATGCCAAACAACTACAAACTCCCCATGGAAACATCATTATTGAAGGCCCTATTTCATCTGAACAATTGACTGAATATGATTTTCATCAAGACCTCGTGGCATTTCGGCAGCCTAAACAGCAGCACGAGGCGTTAATTGGAATTGCTGACCTGCCAGAAGGAAGAATTATTATCGCCAGGGATCAGCATACCATTGTTGGATATGTAACCTTTCTTTATCCTGATCCGCTAGAACGATGGTCTGAGGGTAACATGGATAATTTAATTGAATTAGGTGCCATTGAAGTCATTCCCAAATTCAGAGGCTGCTCCGTCGGCAAAAATCTCCTAGTCGTCTCCATGATGGATGAGGCAATGGAAGATTATATTACGATTACAACTGAATATTATTGGCATTGGGATTTGAAAGGTACAAAATTAAATGTCTGGGATTATCGAAAGGTCATGGAGAAAATGATGAATGCCGGCGGCCTAGAGTGGTATGCAACAGATGACCCAGAGATTTGCTCACACCCAGCCAACTGTCTAATGGCACGGATAGGAAAAAGAATAGGAGCTGATTCCATTCAACAATTTGACCGGCTTAGATTTATGAACCGATTTATGTACTAAAAGCGAAAGCGATCATTAACGAAGTTCACTAGCTGCTGGAAGCTGATCCAGAAAGCTTAATCTTTTTGTTTGAGGGTGATTTGAATGATAGTAGAAGAAATCATGAAGACAGATGTCGCCGTCCTTTTCCCCAATGATACGATTGCAGATGCTATCCGTTTAATGGATACACGAAAGATACGCCACATTCCAATTATAGATCAAGACAGGCATTTACAAGGCCTGATTACCATAGCAAAAATAAGAGAAGCAACTCCCTCCATTTTTCACGCTAATGAACATCCCGAAGATTTAATCAAACCACTAGAAACCATTATGGAGAAAAATGTTATCACCGGGCATCCACTAGATTTTGTTGAAGAAGCTGCCGGTCTGTTTTATGAACATAAAATCAGCTGTATCCCTATTATTCATGATGGAAAACTAGTCGGGATCGTTACGGAAACCGATTTACTTCGGACAATGGTTGAGTTAACAGGCGCACACCAGCCAGGCTCTCAAATCGAAATCAAGGTACCGAATCTTGCCGGAGTACTCAGTGATATTACAGCTGTGATAAAAAAGAAAAACGCGAATATTCTAAGTGTCCTCGTTTACCCAGACAAAAAGGATGATCATTATAAAATACTTGTCTTAAGAGTGCAAACCATGGATCCGACAGCACTTATTCAAGAACTCAAACACGAAGGCCATCAAGTCTTATGGCCTAACCTCCCGGGTATATCTCTATGAGTGATCAGTGCTCCTTTATTTTTTCAGAAGAACTCTTAAAGTATAAATTTAATGACAATCATCCTTTTAATCAATTCCGGCTTCAATTAACGGTGGACCTATTACAAAAAATAAATGCTTTAGCACATGAACAAATCGTACCGCCTAAGATGGCTACTGAAGAGGAATTAGCGCTAATCCATGACCCCAGCTACATAGAGGCTGTGAAAAAGGCTGGAGAGGGCACTCTTCCGAAGGAAATTGCCGAAAACTACGGGTTAGGAACTGAGGATACACCTGCATTCCCCCATATGCATGAAGCCAGTTCCTTATTGGTTGGCGGGACATTAATGGCAGTCGACCAAGTTATGACAGGTAAAGCTCTGCATGCCCTTCACCTTGGCGGGGGATTACATCACGGTTTCCGCGGTAAAGCTTCAGGATTCTGCGTCTATAATGATAGCTCGGTTGCGATTAGATACTTACAGGAAAAGTATCATGCCAGGGTATT
The DNA here is from genome assembly GCF_036965645.1 of Neobacillus drentensis. Taxonomy (GTDB): domain Bacteria; phylum Bacillota; class Bacilli; order Bacillales; family Cytobacillaceae; genus Neobacillus; species Neobacillus drentensis_D. Next base: position 84,216 of record NZ_JBALPZ010000028.1, on the reverse strand, counting down.
ATATGTTGATACTGATGCTCATCATGGTGATGGTGTTCAATGGTCGTTCTATGATGATCCAAGTGTATGTACCTTGTCGATTCATGAAACAGGAAGATATTTGTTCCCTGGAACGGGAAACATTAATGAACGGGGACAAGGTCTCGGGTACGGATACTCTTTTAACATTCCCGTTGACGCCTTTACTGAAGATGAGTCATGGCTTCAGGTCTACACACAATCGATCAAGGAAGTAGCTGAATTTTTCAAACCAGATGTCATTCTAACCCAGAATGGCGCTGACTCTCATTACTATGACCCCTTAACCCATTTATCAGCAACGATGAAGATTTATAGGGAAATCCCCAAGCTTGCTCACGAAATTGCCCATCAATATTGTAATGGCAGATGGATTGCTGTTGGTGGAGGGGGGTATGACATTTGGCGTGTGGTACCAAGGGCATGGGCACTAATTTGGCTTGAAATGACAGAAAATGCAAAAAGCTATGGACCGTTACCAGATGAGTGGATTAAACACTGGCAAAAATTTGCCCCTGTTCCCCTGCCATCTGAATGGGATGACCCTGAGGGGATCTATACTCCAATCCCAAGAAAAGCAGAAATAACCGAAAAGAATTTACTAACCCTTGAAAAAGCTCTTTTCCCTATTCGAAATCAACAAAAAGTTGAATCCAAATAAGAAACGGGTTGGCGCTTTATTAAGCGCCAACCCTTTTTTTTATTTTGTCGATTTACGGTGTTCAATCCGGTGTGGTAAAACAACGATAGAATCACTGGTCTTGTCTTTATTCATCAATTTAGTTAAAAGGCGCATGGATACTGCACCAATATCATATAACGGCTGAACAATTGTTGTCAGCTGCGGGCGCACCATTAGTGACAACCGAGTATTGTCAGAAGTAATAACTTCAAAATCTTCAGGGATATGGAAACCTTTGTCCTCTGCTCCATGAACAACGCCAAGTGCCATTTCATCAGAGCCAACTAAAATGGCTGTAGGCCTGTCTGCTGCCTCCAATAACTTTTCGAGGGCTTCAATACCAGAATCATACGTGTAGTCACCTTCAACAATCAGTTCTTCATTGTATGGAAGACCTGCGTCTTGAAGAGCTCTTTGATAGCCCTTTAATTTTTTTTGAGCATTTTTTGGCTCATGAAGAGGTCCCACAACGAAAGCAATGTGTTTATGACCTTTTTCAACGAATTCCTTCACACAATCATAGACTGCTGCTTCATAGTCAATGTTAACAGATGGTATTTGATTAGATTCTTCAATTGAACCGGCAAGGACAATCGGAACTGGGGATTTACCGAACTCTTCCACATGGTCAGCAGTAATATTTCCTCCCATGAAAACAATTCCATCCACCTGCTTGCCAAGCATCGTATTAAGTAAATGTAATTCTTTGTCTTTATTTTGGTCTGAATTACTTAAAATGATATTGTACTTATACATAGTCGCAATATCTTCAATCCCACGAGCTAACTCTGCAAAAAAGATGCTTGAAATGTCTGGGATAATAACTCCAACCGTAGTGGTCTTCTTACTAGCCAATCCTCTTGCTACGGCATTTGGACGGTAGCCTAATCTTTCAATTACTTCTAATACTTTTTTGCGTGTTACTGGTTTTACATTTGGGTTTCCATTGACTACACGGGAAACGGTTGCCATTGATACGTTAGCTTCCCTTGCAACATCATAAATCGTGATATTCACTTTTATACACTCTCCTAAAACGTTCATTGTTTTTTTTTATTTTACATCTGTTTGTAAAAAACTAGTCATGTTTATTTTTCTGGGTTAAATTTCTCTGTTTAACGACCATCCGCCTTGGTTGCTTGTGAGATAATAAACAATCTTCATATGTACCTAATGATACGACAACTAGTTTAAAGCCGCAATTGAAAAAGTCAATATTTTTTTAAAAACGTTCGTAAAAATTAAAAAACCTTCTACATTTCATTGTAGAAGGCCCTCAATTATTGTTTTGAGCGTTTGTGAGCTTAGATTCTAACAAAATTTGATGCAAGTAATTGGCTATAGAATTCATCAAATTGCTTAAGATCCATTTGCTGCTGAGCATCTGAAAGAGCTACGGCTGGATCCGGGTGAACTTCAGCCATTACTCCGTCTGCCCCAATCGCAATAGCAGCTTTCGCACATGGAAGTAATAAATCTCTTCTACCGGTTGAATGAGTAACGTCCACCATAACTGGTAAATGTGTTTCTTTTTTCAGAATAGGAACAGCTGAAATATCTAATGTATTTCTTGTTGCACGTTCGTACGTTCTGATTCCACGCTCACAAAGGATGATTTGGCCATTTCCTTGTGCCATAATGTACTCTGCTGCATTGATGAACTCTTCAATTGTAGCAGCAAGACCTCTTTTTAAAAGAATAGGCTTATTAACCGCGCCAGCAGCTTTTAAAAGCTCAAAGTTCTGCATATTACGGGCACCAATTTGAATGACATCAATGTAATCACAAGCCATCTCAATATCTGCTGGGTTAACGATTTCACTGATGACTGCCATATCATATTCGTCAGCTACACGTTTTAAGATTTTTAACCCCTCTACGCCTAGACCCTGGAAATCATATGGAGAAGTTCTTGGCTTATATGCCCCTCCTCGAAGAAGCTTTAATCCTTTTTCTTTCATTGCCTTTGCTACAGTGGCTACCTGCTCATAGGACTCAACAGAACAAGGTCCAAAAACAAAGTGTTGTTTTCCATCCCCGATATTTTCACCCTTCAATGAAACAATCGTATCTTCAGGTTTTTTCTTTCTCGATACAAGTAAGGCCTTTTCATGATCATCCTTCTGTAGGTCTAGCCCTGCTTTAAAAATTTCCTTAAAAAGATGGTCAATGGTTGAATCCTCAAATGGTCCATCATTATGTTCTTTAATTACTTCAAGCATTTTTCTTTCGCGGACTGGATCGTAGCGGTAAACTCCCTGATTTCCTTTAACTCGTCCTATCTCTTGAACAAGTTGAGCTCTTTCGTTAATTAGTTTCAATAATTCCAAGTTAAGTTCGTCAACACGTGTCCTCAGTTGATCCAATTGATTATTGCTCATTATTCGCCCCGTCCTTCCATTTTGCAGATCATTTTCTTTTCAAAAATTAATGATTTACAAGCTTAAAGTTTAAAATTTTTTAATTTTTTAATAATTAGCTTTAGTATAGCTGAAAAATAATTTTTTGTCACTTATTTTTCTTTAACAATTAAACGCTTTTAAGCGCTAAAGTAAATTGGCTTATAATAGAGTAATATATGCCTGTTAAGTTTAAATGTTTCTTAAAAATTTAAATTCCATGAAGATTATTTTTCCACAAATGCATCGGCAAGGGAGCGGTTCGTAATTTTCCAATGAGAAGCATTCCAGCGGGCCATTCCTTCTGAAAATAAAATAGCCTGTGGTGATTCATGCTTAATTTCGAATCGTTCAGCAATTTCACTGGATAACGGACGTGAATCTTGAACGGCTAGGTAGTAAGTCGGAATCTCTTGATTGGCATCTGAAAACTTTTCATATTCTTTATAAGCGGCATGGCTGATTGGACAGGTTAAACTATGTTTCAAAAGGTAAAATGTTCCTTTTGATTTCATTAAATCATCAAATTGTTGAATTGTATCAATTTTCGCTAGCATTTTCTTATACCTCCAAAGGGTCAAAAAATAAATAAATGGTGAAGTAATTTTAACACTTCACCATTTTTATCACAAATATAAATCACTTATTAAAATTTCACTTTACTTTCTTCTTCATCAAATGCTTTTTGTGCTTCCTCTAGTTTTTTCCTTATATCATTGCTATCCAGAGATTTTGAATCTGAAGTTTTCTTCGATGAAAATTCATTCGACCCATGAATGGGTATGTAGGTTGCTTCGGAGTCTTCACTATTTTCATCCTTGTGGGAGGTTTTACTTTTAACTTTATTAACTAGTTCTGAGGATTGCAGAACGATTCCCTGAGAAATAGATGATGTTTTTGACACCAGTTCATTACTTTTAGCCACTACGTTCTCCCTTAAATTAGCAGTTTTATCCATAATAGAATCTGCTTGACTGCCTAGTGAAGAACGAAGCTCCCGCCCAGCCTTAGGAGCAAAAAGCAAGGCCGCAGCGGCTCCCACTACTCCACCAATTATTGCACCCCATAGGAAGGTGCTGGAAGCTCCCTCATTTCCGCTTTGATTCGTTTCCCGTGATTCGTATTCTCGACTAGTCATGTTCTTTCCTCCTTTGCTTTGTTAGTGTGACCTTACCCGTTGTCTCTCACTTACATTTTCTTCTTGTTTAGACTGCTTCCTAGTTTGCCACTTTTCTTTTAATTCGAAGAAAATATTCCCCCATTGAACAATTTGTGAGATTTTCTCTTTACTTTCTTCCACTTGCTGATCAACTGATTGGGTAATATTTTGCAGTGTCCCATTAAACTTGGACACTGTAGTGCCAACATCTTTTACGGCCTCAACCACGCTATTAAGATTTTCAGATTTTTGCTGAATATCTTCTGCTAGTGCGTTTGTTTTTTGTAATAGTAAGGTTGTTTCCGTTGTCACACCGTCTAATTGTTTCTCTAATCCACTCAATGTGTGTGAAACGCTTGTTAGTGTAACCTGAAGTGATTTAAGTGTTCTTGATAAATAGATAACCAGTATAAAAAATGCTATGGCTACCAAGGCTACGCTTAAGTATAAAATAATTTGCATGATCCACCTCCGCCTCAAATCCTATCCATATGTATAACCTATTCTTTTTAGATATAAACCTCGAAATAATCTTATACTACTTCCATAAATTTGTCCTGTTTTCCTGCTATTTGTTAAAAAAATAACCTAATCCAGACTATGGTTTCAACTTTCTAGTGATGTTCGGGTACAATAGAATTGAAATATATATTTTCTAGTTGGAGGCGTTATTGTGAAGGATCCTCGTATCGAGAAGCTTGCTAGAAATTTAATTAATTATTCTATCCAACTTCAAAAAGGAGAAAAGGTGCTGATTGAAAATTTTGGTCTTCAGCGGGAACTTGTTACCGCACTAGTGAAGGAAGCTTATGCTGCAGGCGGTTATCCCTTTGTCCTGTTAAAAGACCATCAAGTGGACCGTTCACTTTTAATGGGTGCACAAGAAGAACAATTTAACATGATGGCTGAGTTTGAAGCTAACGTCATGCGTAAGATGGATGCATACATAGGACTGCGCTCCGGTAATAACATTAGTGAACAATCTGATGTTCCGGATGAAAAAATGAAAATACACGGCAATACGATTGGAAAGAAGGTGCACCGGGACATTCGTGTTCCTAAAACAAAATGGGTTGTCCTCAGATACCCAACCTCTTCCATGGCTCAATTAGCTAAAATGAGTACAGAAGCATTTGAAGACTTTTACTTTACGGTATGTAATTTGGATTATGCAAAGATGGACCAAGCTATGGACAGCCTGGTAGAATTGATGAATCGGACAGATAAGGTTCGGATTACTGGGCCTGGAACTGACCTTCATTTTTCCATAAAAGACATTCCAGCGATCAAATGTGCAGGCAGATTAAATATCCCTGACGGTGAAGTATATACCGCACCAGTAAGGAATTCAGTTAACGGAGTTATTACCTATAATACACCATCGCCATATCAAGGCTTTACGTTTGAAAATGTGAAATTAACCTTTCAGGATGGCAAGATAGTAGAGGCAGAGTCAAATGATACAAGCCGGATCAATAAAATCTTTGATACAGATGAGGGGGCCCGCTTTGTCGGTGAATTCGCAATCGGGGTGAATCCATTTATCCTTTCTCCGATGCAAGATATCTTATTTGATGAAAAGATAGCCGGCAGCTTCCATTTTACTCCGGGTCAATGCTATGATGATGCATTCAATGGCAACCATTCCAATATCCATTGGGATATGGTCAATATCCAGCGCGGGGAATATGGCGGCGGAGAAATCCATTTTGATGATGTCCTAATCCGTAAAGATGGCTTATTTGTTCTGCCAGAACTAGATGTACTAAATCCAAATAACCTAAAGTAATGCAAAAGGATGCCAAAAAACTGGCATCCTTTTTCTCACTTATGACATTTGTTTTTCATAGGATTCCTGGAACTTTTGAATATCTCCAGCACCCATGAAAATAATGACACTATTCTCATACTTGTTTAAAACGGAAGTGTTTTCTTCTGAAAGGACTTCAGAACCCTCAATTTTGTCTTGTAAATCCTTAATTGAAAGCTTGCCATGATTTTCCCTGGCAGACCCAAAAATTTCACATAAATACGTTTTATCAGCCTGTCTTAAGCTTTCTGCAAAATCCTCTAAAAAGGCTTGAGTTCGCGAAAATGTATGAGGCTGGAAAACAGCAATTATCTGTTTATCTGGATATTTTTGCCTTGCTGCATCAATAGTCGCCTTAATTTCGGTTGGATGATGTGCATAATCATCAATTAAAATTTGCGTACCAACTCTTTTTTCAGAGAACCGTCTTTTAACACCCTGGAACGTTTGTAAATGTTCCTTAACGACTTCTACATCCATTTCCTCGTAATGGCATACCCCGATGACAGCCAGTGCATTAAGTACACTGTGATCACCAAAGGTAGGAATGGAAAACTTGTCATAATAAGTATTGCGAATAAACACTTCAAAGCTTGTTCCATGAGTTGTCTTTACTACGTTCTTGGCCTGATAATCGTTTTCATCTCCAAATCCGTAGAAGAGAACCGGAACCTTTGCCTGAATTTTTTGAAGCTGCTCATCATCACCATAGGCAAAAATACCTTTTTTAACCTGCACGGCCATTTCTTGAAACGCAGAAAAAACATCATCAATATTGGCAAAATAATCCGGGTGATCAAAATCAATGTTTGTCATGATCGCATAGTCAGGGAAGTACGATAAGAAATGTCTTCTGTATTCACATGCTTCAAAGACAAAATACTCTGCCCCTTCCTCGCCCTTGCCTGTTCCATCACCAATTAAAAACGATGTTGGCTTTGCCCCTGCGATAACATGAGAAAGCAATCCTGTTGTAGATGTTTTTCCATGAGCGCCTGTTACGGCAATACTTGTAAAGTTTTGCATGAAATCGCCTAAAAAACGATGGTACCTTATGATAGGAAGTCCAAGTCTCATTGCCTCTTGTATTTCCTCATGAGTATCGGGAAAAGCATTCCCCGCAATGATAGTCATGCCTGGCTTAATATTCTCCTTTTGAAAGGGAAGAATCGTGATCCCTGATTGTTCAAGGGCCAGTTGTGTAAAAAAGCGCTTTTCGACATCGGAGCCCTGCACCTGAAATTTCATATCATGAAGAACTTGTGCGAGTGCACTCATTCCAGACCCCTTTATACCTACAAAATGGTAAATAGTCATAGAAGAACCTCCAACCAACGTAATACTGTTAAACAGTATATGAAATCTGTCTGTAATTGCTAATCAGTATGTAAGCACACGTTGTTTTATTATTATTAAGAAATCAATTCAATATTATAGCACTGTTTAGTTATAAAAACTATTTGTTACTTTTTGACATAATCATTGTATTCTTTATTAACTTAACTTTCCACATTAATAAAGAATACAGAAGATTAACCAATATTACTAGTCTTGCATAGATTCTAAATCAGCTTCCGTTATTAAAACGTCCCGTGGTTTGCTTCCGTTTGCACTCGTAATATAACCGTTTTGTTCGAGCATATCCATTAATCTTGCGGCTCGGTTATAGCCAATTTTGAAGCGGCGCTGCAGGCTTGAGGTAGAGGCACCGCCATTATGGACAATAAACTCACAGGCATCATAAAACAATTCGTCCTCTTCCTCAATCACTTGTGCCTTTTTTAATAGTTCTTCTTGCTCAAATAGGTAATCAGGCTCCTGCTGCTCTCTTACGTGAGCGACCACAAGATCGATTTCTTCGTCCGAGACAAACGTTCCTTGCAAGCGGACCGGCTTAGATGAACCATTTTCTAAAAACAGCATATCTCCCCGTCCAAGGAGTCTTTCAGCTCCACTAATATCAATAATCGTTCTTGAATCGACTTGAGAAGATACAGAAAAAGCAATTCTTGTTGGAATATTTGCCTTAATTAAACCGGTAATGACATCAACGGATGGTCTTTGGGTTGCCACGATCAGGTGGATACCGCAAGCCCTTGCCTTTTGAGCGATCCGGCAAATAGCTTCCTCCACATCAGCTGGTGACATCATCATTAAATCGGCAAGCTCATCAATAATAATCACAATGAACGGCAATTTATCAGAGTATCGTTTATGCTGAACAGCTAATTCGTTAAAGCGGTTGATATCTCGGACTCCTGTATGAGCAAATAGTTCATAGCGGCGCTCCATTTCATCCACTGCCCATTTTAACGCCGCTGTCGCTGCCTTCACATCGGTAATAACAGGGCTGACTAAGTGTGGAATCCGATTATAAGGTGCAAGTTCTACCATTTTCGGATCAATTAGCAATAGCTTTAAATCTTCAGGACGAGCTTTATATAACAAACTAACCAAAATGGAATTAATACAGACACTCTTTCCGGATCCAGTTGCCCCTGCAATAAGTCCGTGCGGCATTTTTTTTAAATCCGTAACAATAGGTTTTCCAGCAATATCCAGTCCTAGGACAGCCGTTAAAGGGGAAGCGGATTCTTTAAAAACACTGCTTCCAATAATTTCGTTTATTAAAACAGGTCTGGATTTTTGGTTTGGCACCTCTATCCCTATGGTATGTTTTCCGGGAATAGGAGCCTCAATCCGGATATCCCTTGCGGCAAGACTTAATTTAATATCATCACTTAAATTAGTGATTTTATTTACTTTTACCCCCGGTTCAGGCTGTACTTCAAAGCGGGTAACAGATGGACCCTGGGTCACATTCACGACACTTGCCCCTACGTTAAAGTTCTTAAGGGTCAGATTCAATAGCTCCTTCTGCCCCTCAATCCAGTCTGCATCAAGTACCTCTGTTACAGGAGGGCTTAACAAATTGGAAGTTGGCATTATATAGAATTCTTCATTCTGTACTGCCTCACGTACTGTCGTCATTTCGATTACTGGAACATCTTCCACTACTGTATTCACTTGCTGACGATACGGCTCTGGTGAAAGCTCCCTTTTCCGCATTCTTTCTTCCCATTTTTGTTTATCTTGCTTAAGCATCATGACATTAAAAGGCAAGCGAGACCTTGCTGCCGGAGGAGCTTGCGTTTCAAAACCTGCCTCATCTTCTTTTGTCTGATCTAGTTGATGGTCCTCTATCTCAAAAGCGGATTCAATCGTTACAGTCTGGACATTTTCTTTTAATCCAGGTTCACTAAATTCAGCTTGAACGCTTGCCCCTAAAATAAGTTCAATCGCTTCGGCTTGAACATCTTCTTTAAAAAGAGACTCAACATCTTGGGATGGAACATCTTCCTTTACTGCAGACTCAATTTCTTCGGTTTGAACCAATTCTCCGAATATAATCCCCTTAGTTTCGGCTTGATTATTTTCCTCAAGTCTAAGTTCATTAGGCATGGCTTGCTTATATTCTTCTTGTTCAGAAGAAACGGACTCCTTCTTAATCACCTGGATTTGATTCATTTGATTGTTAAGAGTTTGTTTTCTAAGGTCATACCTATCGCTTTCAAGAAGCACTTTGTTTAGACTAGGGTTTATTCCAATGGTTTTGTTCAACTGTTCATCCAGTTCATCATTTAAAAAATCACTTAATTCATGTTCAACAATGCTAGCTTTCCTTTGCGGCCTGTTAAAACCGAAAACAGGTGAAGGGATTTCGGTTGGATGAAACGGGCTGCGCGGGCGTGATTTTTGCTCTTTAACGACTGGCTGTACCTTTGGAAGATCAGGTGGAATTTTAGTATTTTCTACTGGTCTACTTTTTTTCGGTGATTCCACTAACCGCTTTGGCCGGCTCGTTATTGGCCTCTGAATCGATTCTTTAATTTTAGCAGGCGGGCTATCTCCCTTTGGATATTGATACGCTATTCTGGTATCTAAATCCTTTAAGCTATCATATTGACTGATGGTAACGTGATTATCTAACTCCCTATTCCGGAAATAATCAGTAATTTTGTTATCCTCATCATCATCTTCTTTCCTTAACTTTTGGAAAAAGTTTTGGATCCAACTCAAAACTATCACTCTTTCTTGTTCATCTATCATTCTATTTTATCAGTTTTTCCTATTTTATCGACACAAATCTTGAGAATGAGTCGAAATATGTTGGAATTGGATATAAATAGGAAAGTTTCCATGAAAAAAGACCACTCGATGTGATCCTTTTCAAGGTGTTATTTATTTTTCCCTAGGATAAAGATTGGCTCTAATTCACCGTTCTCATATAAAAATGACAAAGCGGTAATCGGCACTCTTCCATTCGCAAAGAAACTCATGGCCATTTGGGCAATCACATCATAGCCCCTGTCATTGCGGATATCCGCAATAATTAATACATCTTGATGCGGTACAGACAGCACCATGGTTCCTGTAATCCGCTTTTCCATCTCATTAAGAAAGCCTTTATTTAAGATCCTGCTGGCATCGTAGCCATCATTGGTATTAAGGAAATAAAAGACATTCCCAGCTACTTGATCTTCCTTTATAGGAGTGGGGAGGGATCTAACATTAAATAACGCCATTTCCTTAATATTGTTAGCACTCCATCCCTCTTTGATCATGATTCGAGTATCAATCAAACGATAAGTATTCCCCATATCAATCGCATAATAAATTTTGGTTTCAGCGGTATGTTCTTCCGTCAGAAACGGCACACCTTCTTCTGCTTCTGCTGGAAAGGAAGCAGATCGAATGACAGGAAAAATCTGTTTGAGCTGATCTTTCAGGTCAGCAGTGGTCTCCATGGCATTTAAACCTTCTTGAACATAATAAACGATTTCATCGATAGCCTTTTCTTTTTCAACATGCCATTTTGCGATAACGCCTGGCAAGGTGATACTGATTCCTTTTCCAGTCGATTTACTTTCGATTCGCAACTGATCTTTTTCCCTGTCATACGCAATCAGTCTATCATCCGATGCCAAACGTGCCTCTAATTTCTGGCGCATCAGTCTACTGTCCATTTTCATGTAATACCTCCGTGATAAAAAGCTATCATTCATTTTACAATAAGGCTGTGTAAAAGGGTGTTGTTGGTTTTAGGAACGATGTTGATTGGAGCGGAAGCGCTCGACTCCTGTGGGAGTACGGGGC
>NZ_JBALPZ010000028.1:62405-72950 GCF_036965645.1 Neobacillus drentensis | reverse complement strand
GAGCGGAAATCAACATCCATGTTTAACAAGCATACATTAAAAAACCCCTACTCCAAAAGAGAGACAGGGTTTTATTCTGATTACTTCAGGCCAGAAATAAATGACTCGATTTCTTCTTGTGTTTTTCGATCCTTACTGACAAAACGGCCAAGCTCTTTTCCATTCTCATAGGCAATAAAGCTTGGGATCCCATATACATCTACTTGCTGACATAAATCAATAAATTGATCGCGGTCAACATGAATAAAGGTATATTCGTTAAACTTCGCTTCAATCTCTGGCAGCACTGGTTCGATAAAGCGGCAATCTCCACACCACTTAGCCGAAAACATAAAAATGGTTTTATTTTGATCACGCAGCTGCTCAAATTGCTCAAGTGATTCTAAATTTTTCAAGTTGAACGCCTCCGTTTAATTAGTTGCTATATATTAACTTTCCTTTCAAATCATAACAGTATACACTTTGTTCAGTCCAATGTTATGCATAGTGGTTATAACGATTAAATATCTTAAAATTCTTTCAAATTAACATGATAGGTAAACTGTCCGACTAATAGAGTAGTTAGATGGGTAAACATATCAACTCGATTTACCATACCATTGGTAAAAATACCAACTGCTCCTTCTTGTTTCCTAACATTCTTCTTTTTAGCATAGTCATCCATTACAGGTCCTAATTCCTCGCCCGCTCTGAGCCTTGAGGCCACCTCTTCTGGTAAAAGAAATCTAGCTCCTCCGGCAATAAGCGGCTCCATGCCAGGTGCAGCTAGGGCCCCCCAATTACACAGTAATAATCCGTGGTTCGTTTCCTGGACGCCGCCTTCGAGGCCAATCCCAATATCGCCATTTCCTTGTTTTAGGGCCCCTGCTGCTCGATTGATGGCGCCTCGAATCGTTTCTTCATCAGAAAACGGTTGGTCGTTAACGCCAGAAGGGATATCTAAAGATAAAAATTCACTTTCTTCTTGTGAAAAGCAATTTTGAACAGCAGTAATTTTCGCTGGATTCTTTGATCCGATAATGATCTTCATTGTAAAATTTTCTCCTTTAAAAATAGGAGGCATAGTGAATGCCCCCTAACCAATTAACTATTTGATTTAATGGTGTCAACGGTTGTTTGGTCGCAAGCTTTTACCAGTTTCACTAATAATTCTTTGGCCGCAGCATAATCGTCAACATGAATGATGGAAGCATGTGTATGAATGTAACGGGAACAAATGCCAACTACTGCACTTGGGACCCCCTCATTCGATAAATGCACACGTCCGGCGTCTGTTCCACCCTGTGAAACAAAATATTGATATGGAATTTGATGTGTTTCTGCAGTATCAAGTACAAATTCCCGCATTCCGCGATGGGTAACCATAGAACGATCAAGGATACGGAGCAAGGTCCCTTTACCTAGCTGGCCAAATTCTCGTTTATCCCCCGTCATATCATTGGCAGGGCTGGCATCAAGGGCAAAAAAGATATCAGGCTTAATCATATTCGCCGCTGTTTGTGCTCCACGTAAGCCTACTTCCTCTTGCACGGTTGCTCCAGAATAAAGAATATTTGGCAGTGACTCATCTTTAAGTTCTTGAAGCAATTCAATGGCCAATCCACAGCCATAGCGATTATCCCAAGCCTTAGCTAAAATTTTCTTTTCATTGGCCATTGGCGTAAATGGGCAAATCGGCAGGATGGCCTGACCGGGTTTAATACCAATACGCTCGGCATCTGCCCGATTATCAGCCCCAATATCAATTAACATATTCTTTATTTCCATCGGTTTGTTTTTCTTAGATTCATCTAATAAATGTGGTGGAATGGAACCAACTACGCCAATAATCGGACCATTTTTGGTGATGACTTGGACACGCTGAGCTAGTAGTACTTGACTCCACCAGCCTCCCAGCGGCTGAAAGCGGATCATTCCATTATCTGTAATCGCTGTAACCATGAACCCTACTTCATCCATATGCCCTGCCACCATTACGGCTGGCCCTTGTTGGTCTCCTTTTTTCACACCAAAAATACTGCCCAATTTATCTTGAATAATTTCATCTGAGTATAGCCCCAGCTGCTCTCTCATGAAATTTCTGACTAAGTGTTCATTCCCAGGCGCGCCTGGGAGCTCTGTTAATGTTTGAAAAAGCTTTAATGTCTGTTCGTTCATGATTAACTCCTTTATGTATTTACTTTTATCCAGCTTGACATAATCCTGCCATTTCACACATAGATACGGATTTGCGGCTCTCTACTATATATATTTTACTGAATCCTCTTATCTGTTACCAATATTACATATTCAATCAGTAATATTATCCTCTTAACAGTAAATAAGGTATACTGAAAAGAGAATCTTTTTACAATCTTTTTCCATTATGGAGGTAGATAAATGAACTGGAAGTCTTTCTTCTTAGGTGCTGCAGTCGGATTAGTCGGTGGATATGTAACCAAGGAAATTCTTACTCAAAGAACAAATATATCACCTGAAAGAGTATTAGGGTCGGTTAAAAAACACCTTCAACCAAAAGGTCCCATAAGTGGCTCATGGATTCATATGGAAGCAGAGCCTTATGAAAAAAATCAAATGACGTATCATGTTTATAAGGGTGGTATATCCCAACAAACAAATGAGGCTATCCAGCAATATGAATTTGTTGCCGATGCTCAAACTGGTACACTCATTGATTTAATCCCATTCTCATCATAAAGGATCCAATAGCCGCATCAGGTGATACGGCTATTTTTTTATTTTTCTCTTTTAATGCTGGCAGCAAGCTGCTTACCGTTTTGATCCCATTTCACAGCCCGGTAAAAAGCATCATGATAAAAGGTAAACCAGGCTGATTTCTCTAGCCCAAGTGCAAGCCACTTTTGCTTTGCGGCAATAGAGGTCATAGGATAATCGTCATAGGCCATAACCCATAAAACATTTTGATGAGCATGTGTGGCCATTAAGTCGGCCATGTGAATGCATGTTTCACCTCCATCCTCAATAAGAAGAATCGAATGTCCATCACTGTGTCCGCCTGTATGGATCATCGTGAGGGCCCCTAATTCCCATTTTTCTTCGAAAGGGACAACCAGTGCTGCAACCGCCTCCCAGTTTTCCCGCCAATATGTATTTTTTGAGCGAATATTGGGGTGGCGCATTTCATCCCACTCTACTTGAGAAGTAATAATTCGAGCATTGGGAAAGGTTGGGACATATTTTCCATCCACGAGCTTAGTCAATCCACTGGCATGGTCAAAATGCAAATGAGTCATCAAAATAAAGTCGATATTTTCTAGAGTTAACCCTAATTGTTCTAAGGACTCCTCAACCTGTGATTCTTTTGTTACCCCATAATTTCTTAATTGTTTCTCTGATAATTTCCCATTACCTAAACCTGATTCAACTAAAATATTTTTCCCATTCATTTGAATTAACATCGGGTCAGTCGGCAATTCGATTTGATTTTTATCATTAACCGGATACTTTTTTGACCACAACCCTTTTGGGACGACCCCAAACATAGCACCGCCATCGAGGTATGTTACTCCGCCTGATAACCAAGTAAGCGAAACATCGCCAATCTTTAATGTTTCCATTATTTTACTCCCCCTTTCTATATATATTAACATGAACCTAATTCATATGAATAAGAAACAAAAAAGACAGCTCTATTAAAAGAACTGTCTTTATCATTCATTTTGATATTTTACTTCGCAACGGTAAATCCGGTTTCCCTGCTCAGAAAATTTCTGCTCATATTCTGTCATGATATTACCTTCGTAACCACTATTGTGGAAATCAAGACTTACATATTTCAATAATAAACCGTAAGCAGAAAAGCTCATAAGGGAGTATTCAAATAACCCCTGATTATCGGTCTTAAAATGGATTTCGCCGCCATTGATCAATATATCTTCATACAACTTTAAGAAATCCTTATAAGTTAATCTTCTTTTTTCATGACGGTATTTTGGCCAAGGATCAGAAAAATTCAGATACACCCGACTAACATCATTTTTTGTAAAGTATTTATCCAGCTCCGCCGCATTAACATTTAACAGCTTTAAATTAGGTAAATCTGCTTCAATTAAGCGATCTAAAGCTGCCACAATCACACTGTCGTACAGCTCAATTCCAATATAATTTATATCCGGATTGGCCTTTGCCATTCCAGTGATGAATTGACCTTTACCTGTTCCAACTTCAATATGAAGCGGCTGGTCTTTTTCGAAAGCCTCATGCCACATACCTTTGAAACTTTCCGGTTTTGCTACGACGTACTGTGGATGCTGCTCTATTTTTTCCTTTGCCCAAGGTTTATGTCTAAGTCTCATTTGTTTTGACACTCCTAAAAAACGTTATCCTTCAAACAATACCATGCAGTTCTTATTCATGCAAGTCAATCCAAATGGAAAAAAGGTTTACGCATAAACTAAAAAAGAATTCACAACCTAACTGTGAATTCCTTTTTCTATTTCGATTTGAAAGGATGTGCTTTTATGCCATTAAGTCATGGTGACCAAGTGACACTGCTAAAAGATATTTTGAATAATCATCAAGCCGATTGCTGCGGGTCCGTATCCGAATGCGAGCAATTGGAGCGTTTAGTAAAATCACTTATGGTTAACAACCAAATTGATTCGAACGTCAAGAATATCTTGCAGGAAGTTTATCAATATAGTCAGCATGGTACTCAATCAGCTGATTTAGACCAGCATATCTTATCTAATCAAGAAAATTTATCACAATGGGTCAACGATATTGACCAGTTTTCTTAATTAGAGGATATCTTGTAAAAAATCAATCCATTTATTCATTTCTTCAAATCGTTTTTTATCTTTATACCACTGAATAGAAGACAGGGTTTGAATGGTAACATACCATTTCATTCTTAGTTTTAGATGATCGGTAAGCTCTTTGCCATAAAGCTTTAACCAGTCCTCCCAGTTTTCTTCTGGTATGTACCAGTAAAGCAGTAATCCCAAATCAATGGCAGGGTCAGCAATCATCGCTCCGTCCCAATCAATCAAATACAACTGGTTGTCTTCGGCAAGCAGCCAGTTGTTATGGTTGACATCGCCATGACAAACTACTTTTTCATCACAATATACATTTAAGGTTTCCTCTTTTAAAAAATGAATTGCCTTTTGTGACTCAGGTAAAGATAGAACCTGTTCATCCAATTCATTTACAACCGACTGTAGTATTGGCTCAGGATTTACCGGCGAACTTTCTAACCGGCTCAACATGCCAAGCATCGGTTCAGAACAGTGTATTTTCTTAAGCAATCTGGCAACACTCTCTTGGTTCATGTCAGAGGGCTTTAACTCCCGGCCAGGAAGCCATTGCTGTGCTGTAATAACATCTCCGTTCTCCAATCGTTTTGTCCACACAAGCTTTGGGACAATACCTTCGGCTGATAATACTGCAAGGAATGGAGAGGAATTCCGCTTTAAAAAGAGCCTTTGATCCTGATATTCCGCATAAAAGGCTTCTCCTGTTTTGCCTCCAGCTGGGGTAACTTCCCACTCTTGTCCTAGTAAATGATCCAAAATTGCTCACCTTCAATTTATGCCGTTCTAATGGGCTTAATCCTCTGTGAATCCGAGGTAAAACCTGTGCTGTAGGAAGGTTTATTAACCACAATTATAACAATAGCTCTTTTTTAAAATAAAAAAAAGCTATTGAAACCATTGCACACAATAGCCATCTTAATAAATTTTATCTCCTATTCCCTTTTTTCGTCAAGTAATCTTGAAAAACTATTTTTTCAGCAAAACATTTAGAGAAATAGGCTCTACAAAATATTCTTGCGACTTTATATCATCTTTTAAGGAAATTCCCGCATTTTTGTGATTAGCTAATATGCCCCAGTTCCCCTCCGGAAGGGTAATCATTTGTGCTTTGGAGGTTGGATTAATAACAAAAATTAATTCCTCCTGAGGCAATTGATATAAACAACCTACTATCGGAGCTGGAAATGAAAGTGCTTGTATATGTGTACGAATTTCCTCCGAAGTTCTCATCCGGAAACATGAAAACTTTTGGCGGATTTTAATCAGACCCTTAATGTATTCCACATTTTCCTTATTTTTACTCTTACGTTCCCAATCGAGTTTATTAATGTTATCTGGAGAACGATAGCTATTTCCATCTCCTTGCTTGGTACGGAAGAATTCCTGTCCACTGTGAAGAAAAGGAATTCCCTGAGATAATATTACCATCCCTGTTGCGAGGCGATGGTATCTTTGTCGTTCAGAAGGGTCCGCATCCGAAAAACAGCCTTGCAGTTTATCCCAAAGTGTATGGTTATCATGACATTCCACATAATTGACAGATTGACTAGGGTTATTAAAGATACGGGTACTCTTTTTGGTAAATCCGATACTCCCGGTGATCACTTCCATCGCAGCATCCACTAAATGCTCATTTCCTAAAGCAAAGCCTTTATCAAATAAGTTAAACGTACTTCCTTTTATAGTGTCTCTAAATTTATCATTAAATTGTCCAATTCCCGGTATTTTTGCTTGGTTGGCAATCGTTGCTTTTTGTCCCACTGGCAGAGGGGTATTAAGGTTCCAGCCTTCTCCGATAATTAAAGTCCCCTTAGATAGACGGTCACACGTCTTTCGCACCTCATTCATCGTCGTTACATCTAAAATACCCATTAAATCAAAGCGAAATCCATCGATATGGTATTCTTCCAGCCAATAACGGACAGAGTCAAGGATAAATTTACGCACCATTTTCCGCTCTGAGGCCACATCATTTCCAACACCAGTGCCGTTTGAAGGCAGCCCAATTTCGTTATGACGAAAATAATAGCCTGGTACTATTTTTTCAAATGAAGATTGCTCCCGGATATAAACATGATTAAAAACGACATCCATGATCACTCCAAGACCAATACTGTGGATCTGATCGATTAATTTTTTTAACTCTATGATTCGGGAATATGGATTGAATGGATCGGTTGAATAGCTTCCCTCAGGGGTATTAAAATGAAGAGGATTATATCCCCAGTTATACTGTTCAGCTGGGTTTAATTCATCCACACCGGCAAAATCATTGAACGGAAGAAACTCTATATGGGTAATCCCTAACTCTTTAACATAGGATAGGCCTGTTACTTCATCATCCATGCTTTTAGTGTCCAATTCGCCAGCACCTAAATACAGTCCCTTATTTTTAACACCGCTATTGTCATCAATCGTAAAATCCCTAATATGTGTTTCATAAATGATTGCCTCAACTGGGTTCTCTAATGGAGGGATACTCAGTCTAGGCCTTGCTGTCTTCTCGAGGTTCACAATAACCCCCTGCTCCCCGTTTGCTGTTACTGCCTTTACATACGGGTCTACAGCCTCACGCCATTCTTGATTAACGAGTACCAAAAAGCTATATTGATAAAATTCCAAATCACGATTCATACATACAGACCAAACGCCGAAGTCATCCCGTCTCATCTTTATGATTTCTGAATAACCATTAGCAGTTGACCGTAATTTCAATTTTACACCTGTTGCGGTTGGAGCCCATAGTTTAAACCAGATTTGAACGTCAAGAAAGGTTACACCCAGGTCATTCCCTTTATAATAAAATTTTTCATCAAATGCTTCTGTGCGAATCACAGCCCCTATTTGTAAATCGGTTTTCCCTCCATGTGCATCAAAAACCCAATAGGATTTCTCAAAGAGATATTCCCCGTCAAACTGGCAAATATATTTAACATGATCCTCAATCTCCGTCTTCTCCAAAATGACAAGAGGCGTCTTAACCGCGTCCGCTGCCATATAAAATTCAGATGACAATCCGTGATGATAGGAATGGGGGAGAAGAATAGTAACGATGTTCATATCATCTAAGTATGCAAAAAAATTCCTGTCAGCAGAATTCATTCGAATCCCTCTCCTTCAAATCAACTTCTTCCTTCCCGCGACTTCTAGATAACACCTCAAAGGCTTTCGCTTGAAGGTGAATCGAAAGTGGGGTGTATCCGATATGCTCCCCGTCAGCATGAACATACTGTGTATTTGTCGATTGAATCGTAATATTTTTCCCCTTAAATATTTTCACTTCTTTAAAATGGATATGCCTTCCCCAAAAAACACTTATAAAAACGAATAGAAGTTTCAGCCTTGATAGTTGATGGACAATTGTGATATCGAAAAGGCCATCATCTGGCTCGGCAGCTGGTGCAATTTTCATTCCGCCGCCATAAAAAGGCTGGTTAGAAACAGTAACAAACCATGTTTGTTCAAATATATGCTTTTCCCCGTCAATTGATAAATCAAATGTTGTAGTTTTATAGGTAAAAACATTTTTTAAAAGAAAATAGACATAAACCAGCCTGCCTAAAGATAATTTATTCAGCAGCTTCTTTATTCGGGATCGATTAACCTGATAAGAAATAATGGCATCAAAACCGGCACCTATATTATTGATAAATAAGTGCTCCTCCCTTTCACCCAACATTACATTACCGATATCGATTTGCTTTCCTGGCCTCTTCCGCAGGCTGAGAATGGCTTGTAAAGCCTCCTCCGGATCAGTTGGAATTTGAAAACCTCTTGAAAAATCATTTCCTGAACCACCTGGAATAAAACCTAGCGTTATCTTTTCGTGATGAGCAATCCCATTAAGCACTTCATGAATCGTTCCGTCACCGCCTAATGCAATCATTAACTTTTCCTGTTGATTTTTCTCAGCAATTTGTTTTGCAAGGTATTGAGCATGACTAGGATATTCACTAAAAAAAGCTAAAAAATGAATCTGGTCATCCTTTAGTTTCGATTCTATTTTTTTCCACACTTCAAGGCAGTTTCCATTGCCTGCTTTGGGATTAATAATAAAATAAATAGGCTTCATAAAGACCCCTTTTTCAATTTTCTAAGATAGCAATGGGAAGATGGTTACCGCTTCATATTTTGGTGATCGGTCCAGATGTGTTTGATACACTACAACATCTTCAGCTTGGAATTCAAGTGGTTCTGGCTGCAATCGATACCATACATTTAATAGCTCCTTTTGGAATTCGCCCTGCCCCTTCCACTTTCGCGCTAAGGTAATATGAGGCTTAAAGGCGCGTTTTTCCAATTGAAAGCCCGCCTGCTCACATGCTGAAAACACCTTTTTTCTAATTTTGAAAAGCTCTTCACTGCTTTCTGTATCGGCAAAAAAAACACGCGGTGCTTCTTCCTTCCCGAAATAGCCTAATTTGTTTATTTTTAATGTAAAGGCCCCCTCATCCTTGATGGCATCCCTTACATAATTTTCGGCATTCAGAAGTTTATCAGGTTCTGCTGATCCTAAGAAAGCAAGAGTTATATGTAAGTCCATAGGATGAACCCAGCGGCTAAACGGGATCGTTTCCTCTAATTTTTCAATGTGATCCTTCATGATTAGTTTTGTTGGTTCAGGAATTCTCATAGCGAAAAAAAAGTGTGGTTTTTGATTCATTTTCATATTCAGTCCTTTTAATAATTTTAGTCTATTTTCTCCCAATTGTATCTACTGTCAAACGGTTTATAAGGCGATATTTTTTTACAATCAGAATGATTTTCTTTATGATAATAAGAGAAATCAATTTAGTTTAGAAAGGGAAACCCAATGAAAATAGTTAACAATATTGCTGAACTGATTGGAGATACACCGCTTGTTAAACTAAATCGCTTAGCTCCGAAAAATGGGGCCTCTGTTTATTTGAAGCTAGAATTTTTTAACCCTAGCAAAAGTGTAAAGGACCGGGCTGCCTATAATATGATTATTGAAGCAGAAAAAAGCGGAAAGTTGAAAAAAGGTTCTACCATTATTGAACCGACGAGCGGCAATACAGGGATTGGCATTGCCATGAATGCTGCTGCAAGGGGTTATCAAGCGATTATTGTAATGCCTGATACGATGACAAAAGAACGGATCAGCTTACTTGCCGCATACGGGGCACAAGTAATTCTAACTCCTGGTGACGAAAAAATGCCAGGGGCCATTAAGAAGGCTCTGGAGTTAGCAAACAATATCCCTAATAGTTTTATCCCGATGCAATTTGAAAATAAAGCAAACCCTGATGCTCATAGACAGTCTACTGCTCTTGAGATTATTGATGGCTTAAAAGAAATCGGTAAACCGCTTTCAGCTTTCGTAGCGACAGCTGGAACCGGAGGAACCATCACAGGTACAGGTGAAACCCTAAAAGCTTATTATCAAGGATTATCCGTGCATGTCGTTGAACCAAAGGGTTCACCCGTTTTATCAGGCGGGAAACCAGGTAAACATAAGCTAGTTGGTACAAGCCCTGGTTTTATTCCGGAAATCCTTAATGAAGAAGTATATGATGAGATTCATCAAATTACTGATGAGGATGCTTATGAGATTACGAGAAGATTGGCTAAAGAGGAAGGTATTCTAGTTGGTCCATCATCAGGAGGTGCTTGTTTTGCCGCGCTAGAAGTTGCAAAACGATTAACACCAAATGATGTTGTCGTATGTATTGCCTGTGATACAGGTGAAAGATACCTTTCAAGTGATTTATTTGAATATTAATTGCATCTGCCTATACAAAAAGAC
>NZ_JBALPZ010000028.1:57070-62358 GCF_036965645.1 Neobacillus drentensis | reverse complement strand
GTCTTTTTGTATAGGCAGAGGTTTCACTATGTTTAGAGGTTGAAAATGCTGATTTTTTTTATTATGTGGTTTTTTACAAAAAATTCAAACAATTTTAACATAATCCAAGTACTTTCCCCCATATCCTATAGTATAAAATAATATAGGAGGCGATAAAAACGACCAATTCCCATAAATTACCGAAGAATATTTTGTTTTCTTTACTATATTGGTAGAAATTTTCTGAAATTATGGGTACAATAAGGTTAGATGTATGACATCTAAGTATCCTCAGTCACATTCCATTAAAGGAGATGTCTGCGCGGAAAAGAAACTACATATTTCTTGAAGAGATTTCTTCAAATAGGCTGTCGGTAGCTGGATTAAGCCATAGGTTTGAAATTTAGGATAGGGAGTGGTTCTTTGAAACCTTCAACTAACCGGATGTTAAACCGCATCAAATGTATCTACATGTTTATTAGAAATAACGGCACTGTTACGACCCAAGAACTTGTAGAGGAATTTGGTATCACTCCTCGCACCATACAACGAGATTTAAATGTCTTAGCCTATAATGACTTGGTCATTAGCCCAAGCCGCGGAAAATGGACAACAACACAAAAGAAAGTGAAGATGTCATCTTAATTGCAAAATAAAATGAAACAATCCGCATAATAAGGCATGCGATTCAATCGCATGCTTTTTACTGTTTAAATAAGAGACAAATGGAAGCGCTGCCCGTGTTAAAGGTATGACCGAACTGAAGCTGGACATGCCTCCATTCAATTCCCCCATGCAAACCTTTTAAACTATTTGACAGGTATAATAATTATGATATATTAATATAGAAAATGCTTTAATGCTTAAAAGCGTCTAAGTAAAAAAGAAAAGTAGGTACGTATATGAAAAAAAATCAGCAGCAGAATTTACAAAAGGGGCTCCTGCCACGGCATGTTCAGTTTATTGCTTTAGCTGGGATGATTGGGACAGGAATTTTTAAAGGCAGTTCCGATACGTTAAATATAGCCGGGCCAAGTGTGATTGTCGCCTATTTAATAGGTGGATTATTATTATTCATAATAATGGCAGCATTAGGCGAATTGGCACTAGCTTATCCGAATTTAAATGTACAGCATTTAGTTAACAAGGCTTTTGGTTTCCAAGTTTCCTTCCTAGTTGGTTGGCTATACTGGATTAATTGGATTTTAGTTACCATTGTTGAGTTATTAGCGGCGGGTAGTTTCCTTCAATTTTGGTTTCCATCTGTCCCATTGTGGCTGTTCAGCTTTCTATGTGCGATTGTAATCGTTGGCATCAATTTGTTCCAAGTAAAATATTACGGTGAAATGGAATTTTGGTTTGCTGGCATTAAAATTATTGCTCTCATTGCCTTTATTATCCTAGGATTTTTACTTCTTTTAGGTTTAATTCCAAGCAGCCTTCATGACCCACTATCAAACTACACCCAGCACGGCGGCTTTTTTCCGCACGGTCTAAGTGGAACGTTTAGTGCCTTTTTAGTTGTCATGTTTTCTTATGGAGGCGCTGAATTAATTGGGGTTGCTGTTACTGAAACAAAGGATGCTGAACGCGTCTTGCCAAAAATTATAAAAGGCGCTGTCTGGCGCGTAATTATTTTTTATGTTTTACCCATTCTCATTATTTGCGGGATGATGCCCTGGAACAAGGTAACTGGTCAAGACAGTCCATTTGTTCAGGTGTTTAGCAGTACAGGATTACCCGGGGCTGCCCACATTATGAACTTTGTTCTTTTAACCGCTGTCCTATCCGCAGCCAATTCAGGTATTTATGCCACTTCGAGAACATTGTATTCAATGGCTCAAAGTAATGTGGCCCCTAAAGTTCTAGGAAAGGTTTCATCAAAGGGAATACCGATTATTGGGCTTATGATTACGAGTATTTGTATTTTGGTTGGTGTATATTTAGCGTATTTGACACCAAGCCAAGTCATTGGCTACCTAATGACGATCCCTGGCTTTACGGTCATGATTATTTGGATGAGCATTTGTGCAGCCCAGTTAAAATTAAGGCCGCTATACAAAAATAAACCAGCTTTTAACGTGAAATGGTTCCCGTACACAACGATTTTTGCGTTAGTATCATTAAGCATCATTTTTATTGGTTTCCTATTTAACGCTAATAATCTGATTGGGACAACCGTAAGTATTGTAACGATAATTCTACTAATCATTCTTTCATTTATTTATAAGAAAAAGTAAATCAAAATTAGGCCAGCAATCGTGCTGGCCTTTTAATTTTCATTATTGTTTAATGTTTGAAAAATACTCAAGCACATATTGACGAAAATGTTGTGCCGGATTAGACAGATATCGTCTTTTTGACCAGCTTAACCCAATGGTCCTTTGGCATTTTGGTTCAATGATTTCTAGTTTATTAGGAAATGGATTCGAATTCCCCAGCCAAGAAATTTCCGGTATAAAGGCGACTCCCAGTCCTTGCCGGACCAAATCCCCAATGACACCAGGCTCATCTCCTTCAAAAGCAATATTAGGCACAAAGCCGGCCTCATAACAAAATTCATCGGTTAAATTTCGAAACCCGAAGCCCGTATTCATGCTAATAAACGGCTCTTCCTTTACTTCATTTAGGTAAACGTTTTTTCTTTTTGCCAATGGATGCTCCGGGGGAACGACTAGGTAAATTTGTTCCGTCATAAGCGGTTCCCACACAATATCATTGCCGACAAGCTCCACTGATGAAATACAAAAGTCAATCTCTGCCTTCTCAAGAAGACTTTTCATAGATGAAGTTGACTCTAGCATCTGTTGAAATTTGATATCAGGAAATTCCTTTAAAAACGAACTCAATAAATCAGGAAGTACTTTTGGAATGCTTACTGCTAAGGTAATTTGCGTTTGACCGCGGTTAAAATAATTCTCTATCTCTCTCTTCCCTTCATTTATTTCTAAAAATACCCTGTTAACACGATCTAAAAACAGCTTTCCATAATGATTTAGTTTGAGCTGTCGATTCTTACGGTCAAATAAGGGAACACCGAGATCTTCTTCTAATCGGGCTATCGTTTTACTAAGTGATGGCTGGGCAATTTGCAGTTCTTCTGCCGCTCTCGTCATATGTTCCAGTCTTGCAACGGTTTGAAAATATTGTAATTGTAAAAGTTCCATCGTTTATATACCTTCACATTTCAAATAGATTTAAAGCTATAGTTCCATAATGAATTATATATTATACAATATATAAAATTCCATATATCATATTGGTTATGTTATAAAATAAACAATTTAAGGGGTATTTATGAAGGGACTAAAGCTAGTATTTCGAGATTTAAACATGATGTGGCATCATAAACATGGAAGAATTGCCTTAATCTTTCTTTTAATTGTGCCATTAATTTATGCTGGTTTCTTTCTCGCAGGTTATTGGAATCCATATGGAAAGTTAGACCAGCTTCCAGTCGCAGTCGTTAATTTAGATAAGGGCTCCACGATGGAGAATAAAGCGATTCACGCTGGTCGTGACTTTGTTCAAAACCTAAAGGAAAATAAGGACTTAAACTTTCACTTCATTTCAGAAAAGAAGGCCAATCAGGGAATAAAAAACGGAACTTATTACATGGTGATCACTATTCCTAAGGACTTCTCACAAAAAGTAAGTACCTTAATGGATGAACATCCGGAACCCGCCAAACTTATGTATAAAACAAATCCGGGTAAAAACTATGTTGCTTCGCAAATTAGCACAACCGCGACGGAAAAAATGAAGACGAAAATCGCAAACAGCATAACGAAATCATATGCTGATGGGGTATTTTCAAAGTTTCAGGAATTAGCAAACGGATTACGTGAAGCTGGTGATGGAGCAGCTAACATCACTCAAGGGACAGCAGATGCCAAAAACGGCATGGTACAGCTATCAGATGGTGTCCACAGTTTAAATAATGGTGCTGCACAACTTAAGGACGGAAGTCAGCAGCTCTCTATCAGTCAGGACAAATTAGCCGATGGACTAAACGTCATTAAAGGCGGCTCAGCAGAACTCTCTGATGGGATGTCCAAACTTACAGAAGGTCACACAGCTCTCGAATCAGGTATAGATAAGTTAGCTCAGAGTACAAAAGAGATCGCAGCCGGCCAAGACAATCTGGCCAAAGGGCAGGCAAACATGAAAAGCTCGACAGCTGACCTAAAGAATTCGATAGAGCAATTTTTACAAAGTCATCCTGAGCTTAAAGATGATACAGCCTTCCAACAAATCGCAGCAAAGGCAGATGGCCTATCAATAGCAGCAGATTCATTGAGTAATGGGCAAAACCAATTGGCACAGGGCACTACCCTTTTAGTACAAGGGGAAACAAAGGTCCAAGACGGGATGCTGCAATTTGGAATAAAAATGAAGGATGCTGCAAGCGGAGCTTCAAAACTCGCCAATGGCACGGCAGCATTTTCTATTGGATTTACGCAATGGAAACAAGGTTTTACGTCTTTAAACAATGGCATCAGTGACCTTGCCAGCGGCGGTAACAAACTGGATCAAGGGACAAATCAGTTGGTAGAAGGCTTGGGACAATTAAGTGCAGGGTCTAATGAACTTGCTGTTAAATTGAATGATGCAGCCAAGAAAACGGCAAGCGTTCATAATACGGACCAATTAACCTCCATGTTTTCAGAACCTGTACAGCTAGTGGAAACAGAAGTATCGAATGTCCCTAACTATGGGACAGGAATAATGCCATACTTCTTATCTTTAGCCTTTTATGTCGGCGGGATTATGGCCGCTAATATTCTGCCGCTTGGACGCAGGCAAGATATCAAAGTTAACGGAACGGTACATTTTATTAACAAACTTGCACTTAAGTATGCAATCGCATTAGTCCAAGTATTATTTGTTGATTTGGTTGTACTTTTTGGTTTTAAAGTAGATGTAGCCAATGTTCCATTGTTTGTTTTATCTAGTATTATTGTATCCTTCACCTTTATGACGTTTATTCTCATGTTGGTAACAGTTTTCGGAGTGGCTGGAAAGTTTATGGCTGTAACCTTGTTAGTGCTGCAATTAGCTACCTGCGGCGGTACATTCCCTGGCGAATTGAGTAATCCTGTTCTTAGTAAGGCAGGTGCTGTTCTTCCAATGGCTCACTCGTTACGAGGATTCCAGGATGTAATAACACTTGGCGATTGGACGCAGCTGCAACAGCAAATATCCATTCTATTAATTTATTTAGCAGCTGCTGCCGTTATTGGCTGGATAACAAGTCACCTGCAGCATTCGAAAACTGAAACGGTTCATTAAAAAGAAGAAAGTGATAT
>NZ_JBALPZ010000028.1:40903-57044 GCF_036965645.1 Neobacillus drentensis | reverse complement strand
ATATCACTTTCTTCTTTTTTATTTTACTTTCTGTTTTCTGAATCTGCATCGTCCGTTTCTAAGAAACGGCCCAGTGCTCCCAGTTTATTTTCCCAAAATAACTCAAAATATTGAAGCCAGTCTTTTAGTTCAGCTAGAGGATCAGGCTGCAGCTTGTACCGTGTTTCTCGTCCAACCTTCCGTTCCTTCACCAAACCCGCCTCGGATAAAACTCTTAGGTGTTTAGAAACGGCAGTCCGGCTAATGGGAAAGTGTTCAGTTATCGCTGTAACTGGCATCTCTTGGGTACTTAGAAGTTTTAATAGTTTTCGGCGGGTTGGGTCAGCAATCGCTTGAAAAACATCATGTTTGACTGAGGAAGCTGCCATTTACGCCTCAACATATGCTTGAAGCTTTTTCACGAGGCCTGCCCAGCCTTGGTTCATGTTATCACGAATTGGTGTATGCGGTGCACCAAATTCCGTAACTTTATTAACATCCCACCCGCCATGGATCAATGTTAGCTCTGTTTTATCTTCCAAATCTTTTAATTCAAAGGTTAAGGTCCAGTCTTTTCCCCAATTAAATGAAAGACGATTTGGCGGATCTACCTGTGTTACCTTACATGGAGACATCCCAAATTGACCTGCATTAATATGAAACTCATGACCTTCTACAGGCTTAAGGTCATTCGGCATAAACCACGCGCTAAGCCCCTCTGCTGTTGCGACCGCATCCCATACTTTAGCAATTGGTGCATTATAAACAACCGTATATTTAATATCTTCTAATATTGCTTGTGACTTATTTCCCACCTAAAATCCTCCTCAAATTACATGTGAAATTACAAAACCATTTGGTTTCATATTTAAACTATATAACACCATTTGGTTTCACGTCAAGTATTTTTAAAGAGCTCGTATTTCTTGAGCTCTCAAACAATATTTGTTCCATAAAAAATTTCATCCATCTCAATCTTTAATCTCCGTGTTATTTCAATATGTTCTTCCGGAGTAAGTTTTTCTTTTTTATAGCCAAATAAATAGTTATTCAGATCAAATTCCCGGAGCTTGCATTTTGTATGAAAGATGTTCTCTTGGTAAACATTGACATCAATCATATCAAACATTTCACCAACATCTTCAGGAATATAGTTCTGTATTGAGTTGATTTCGTGATCGATAAAAAGCTTGTGGCCGCTTTTGTCCCTTGTAAAACCACGAACTCGGTAATCAATTGTCATTACATCTGTTTCAAATGACCTGATTAGATAGTGAAGGGCCTTTAGCGGGGAAATCTCTCCGCACGTTGAAACATCAATATCTGCTCTAAAGGTACTGATTCCTTCATCTGGATGAAACTCTGGGTATGTATGGACCGTAATATGACTTTTATCCAGCTGCATGACCAATGATTCCGGCAGCGGCCCTGGTGATTCTTCAAAGGATTCCGATGGAACATCATGTGTCACAGGTCCTTCAGACACTAATAGTGTCACGCTAGCACCAGCCGGTTCAAAATCTTGATAGGCTACATTTAATACGTGGGCCCCAATGATGTCAGCGACATCCTTTAAAATCTTTTGCAGTCTTTCTGCACTGTATTGTTCGTCAATATACTTTAAATAGGCTTCCCGTTCTTCTCTCGTCTTTGTAAAACAAATATCATACATATTAAAACTTAACGACTTGGTTAGGTTATTGAAACCGTGTAACTCAATAGCCTGATCGTGTGTCAGTTTCATAACTGTTCCCCCTCCGCAACACTTCTTTAATGAATGCGTATTTACATGTATGGTACCCATTTTTAAGCTTCGCTACTATTATTTCAACTGAATTTCCAATTTAGCAGCTACTAAAAAAACACAAAAAAGCAGCTAATATTAGCTGCTTTCTGATTATCTCACTTGATACTCCCGCAATAACTCCACTTCATCATCCGTTAATTCCCGATATTCTCCGAGCTCCAGGGTTTCATCTAACGGAAGCGGCCCCATGGAAATACGCTTCAAGTAAACGACCCTTTTCCCAACGGCCTCAAACATCCTTTTTACTTGATGAAACTTTCCTTCTGTAATGGTCAGCTCAATATCAGAGCGGAGCCCAGATTTGAGTATTTTCAATTCACCAGGCTTTGTTTCGTATCCGTCATCAAGGATTACCCCTTTGGCAAAGGCTTTTATATCCTCTTCCGTTACTTCTCTATCAATAACAGCAAAGTAGGTTTTCGGCACATGCTTCTTCGGTGACAATAAGCGATGTGCTAATTGTCCATCATTGGTTATCAGTAATAAACCTTCTGTATCCTTGTCCAATCTCCCGACCGGAAAAGGCTCATAGACTTGATCCTCAATCTCCAACAGATCAATTACCGTTTCTGCAGCACTATCCTCAGTCGCCGACAAGACCCCAGGAGGCTTATTCATCATTAAATAAATAAACTCTTTGTATTCAATCACTTCACCATTTAAGGTCACAGTTTGATTCTTTTCATCCACATGCTGTTTCGCATCTTTCACGATTACATCATCTATTCTAACGGCACCGCTTTTTAAAAGCTGTTTTACTTCTTTCCGGCTGCCGTAGCCAAGATTTGCTAACATCTTATCAATTCTCAACACTTTGCCTCCTTCTTGGCAGCTTTAATTTAGTGAGGACACGCTCAATCTTGTTACCGAATAATCGAGTTGCAAGTCCAGATTTTAATCCTAAATAAAAATAGATGGCAGCCCCTGCAAAGGCACTAATTAAAATAATTAAGACAGATTGCATTTTGGATGCTGGAGATAAGAACAACGATAAAAATTTATACATAATCTCCGTGCCACCCCACATACAGCCTGCAAAAATGATAATCAACAGGCTTCTCCGCCAAACAAATCGATATTGATAGCGGGAAAAATACTTGATGACAATTAAATTAATAATAATTGAGGCCGTGTAGCCGATGGCTGTTGCCAATACTGCCCCTCTTGTTTCAAACAACTTCACTAATGGAATATTAAGAGTTAGTTTAACCAATAGTCCCACCAGTAAGCTTAAAATCGTATAACGCTGTTCATTAATCCCCTGCATGATCGCCGCTGTAACTGAATAAAGAGAAAATAGGATGGCTACTGGGGCATAGGCACCTAAAACCTGTGTTCCAAGGGCATCATGCTCATAAAAAGCTGTATAAACTGGCTCTG
Source organism: Neobacillus drentensis (assembly GCF_036965645.1). GTDB lineage: Bacteria > Bacillota > Bacilli > Bacillales > Cytobacillaceae > Neobacillus > Neobacillus drentensis_D. The sequence continues at coordinate 53,878 of NZ_JBALPZ010000028.1, read as the reverse complement.
CTAATAAGGATAATCCAATCGCCGCTGGCAGTGTTAAGAATAATAACACCTGAAAGGTTTGATTTAATTGGTCCGTTAAGTTTTTACGGTCATTCTCTACATACGCCTTTGTAATGCTCGGAACGAGTGTTAACGAAAAGGCGGTGGCCAGGGAAACAGGAATAATCACAATTTTATGCGACTCAAAGTTCAAGATCCCAAAAGCTGTATCGGCCAATTTCTTTGACGTTCCCATTTCTACCAAGGCCTTGGTAAGGGTAAATTGATCGATAAGCTGGAATAATGGATTAGCAATCCCCACAAATACAAAGGGTGCTGCATAGATAAAGATTTCTTTATAAATCTCTTTCAGCGAAATATTGACCGTTCCCTTATCATTCACCAATAGCTCATCTAGATATGGCTTCCGTTTGTACCAATACCAAAATAGGACCACAAGTCCGCCAATCGCCCCTACAAAAGCGGCAAAAGTGGCAACACTTACAGCGGTTACCATTGACCCGTTTAAAAATTTCAAAACTACATAAGCCCCTACCAGCGTGAAGAGTATCCTAACGATTTGTTCCACAACCTGTGATGCTGCAGATGGCCCCATCGACTGATGCCCCTGAAAATACCCTCTAATCAAACTCATAAAGGGAACAAGGATTAAGGCAAAACTGACTGCCCTCATGACGGTAATCACATCATCCAGTTGACCTTTACCTGGATTACTCATTTCCGCTAATACAGGGGCAGCTAGATACATAATTAAAAAGGCAGCAAAACCTGTTAATGACATCACCATTAACCCGGATTTGAATAATTTTCTGCCAACCGCATATTCATCCAGCGCATTATATTTGGCAATAAATTTTGAAACAGCCAGTGGTACACCAGCTGTTGCGATACTAATAAATATCGTGTAAGGGACATATCCGTAAGAATAAAGCTGCGTCCCATGTTTTCCTACAATCTGATAAAACGGTATAACATAAATGAGTCCGATTACTTTAGAAAGTATGGTTCCTAACGTTAATATAAACGTTCCTCTTAAAAGCTTTGACTGCATAAAATCCCTTCCTACCCGAAAGATACGTTGATTATTCACAAAGAATAATCGACGTTTTTTGCACACTATTAGTAGTTTACAACTTCTTTTCCTTCGATGCTACTCACAGCTAAGTTATTTTACTTAAAAAAATGGCCATATTCGTTTTATTTTCACATGTTATGTTTATAATGAAATGAATAAATAAAAGTTGGTGGATAAAATGGATTACGATTGTATAGTCATTGGCGGCGGTCCTTCCGGATTAATGGCGGCCATTGCAGCAGGTGAAAAGGGAGCAAGAGTCCTCTTAATCGATAAAGGGGAAAAGCTCGGCCGAAAACTAGCCATTTCAGGAGGGGGTCGGTGCAATGTGACGAACCGGCTGCCCGTTGAGGAAATTATTAAACACTTGCCGGGAAACGGAAAATTTTTATATAGCGCTTTTTCTATTTTTAGCAATGAAGATATTATCCGCTTTTTTGAAAAACTTGGTATTGAATTAAAAGAAGAAGACCACGGGCGGATGTTTCCTGTCAGCAATAAGGCTCAATCAGTAGTGGATGCTCTTTTGGAACAGCTCGAAAAACTTCGTGTAAGAGTCTTTAAAAATAGTCCTGCGGCGGATGTTCTTTATGATAATGGGCATGTTTCTTCCGTTCTGCTGAAAGACGGTCAACAAATATCAACTAAATCAGTCGTAATCGCTGTGGGTGGAAAATCGGTCCCACACACAGGGTCTACTGGTGATGGTTACGCCTGGGCTGAAAAAGCGGGACATACCATAACGGAATTGTTCCCTACCGAGGTACCTGTAACCTCAGGTGAACCTTTTATAAAAAACAAAACGCTGCAGGGATTATCGTTAAGGGATATTAATCTTAGTGTATTAAATCCGAAAGGCAAACCCCTGATTTCACATCGGATGGATATGTTGTTTACCCATTTTGGCGTGAGCGGCCCGGCTGTTCTGCGCTGCAGTCAATTTGTGGTCAAGGCAATGAAGAAGTGGAATCTAAAAGAAGTCACGATGAACCTTGATGCTCTTCCAGACCGAAAAGAGGAAGAAATTTTTCAAGAGATTGTGAAACTCGTAAAAGGCGAACCTAAAAAGAGTATCAAAAACACCTTAAAAGGAATAGTACCCGAGCGTTATCTTCTATTTCTCTTAGAAATGAATGATATTGATCCTTCCGAGCAAGGTGGCACGATTTCTAATGAAAAAATTCGTGCGTTTGCAAAGGGCTGCAAACAATTCCAGTTCAAAGTGAATGGCACACTCCCGCTTGAAAAGGCATTTGTTACCGGGGGCGGAGTAACGGTTAAGGAGATTGAACCGCAAACAATGGCCTCAAAATTGATGGGCGGTCTTTATTTTTGTGGAGAAATCTTAGATATTCATGGTTACACAGGTGGATATAATATTACATCCGCCTTAGTAACAGGCAGGCTTGCTGGAACTAATGCGGCTCTTTCTGCAAAAAAAATCGGGGGTGAAAGGTTCTAATAGGTTCTTGTATAACCAGCTTTCAGAGTTTCAACGGGGGCTCATGGATGAGGATGACCTTGCATCTTCAGTCAGGTCTCGATAAATTTATAGTCAAGCCAGGCAAAGCATAGAGTAACTGTGCTTTAATAGATTTTAACCCATTCGGTTCTAATCCTGAGGCCACTTCGGACTGCATTGGGCCATTTTTTTCCTGGTCCTGTCCGAACCTGGGGCAACTTCAGACTGCTTTGGGCTATTTTTCCCTGGTCCTGTCCAAACCCAAGGACACTTCGGACTGCCTTAGGCCATTTATCCCCCGGTCCTGTCCGAACCTGGGGCAACTTCAGACTGCTTTGGGCTATTTTTTCCTAGTCCTGTCCGAACCTGAGGCAACTTCGGACTCCTTTGATTTATTTATACACTTTATTGTCCAAACCTAGCTTTACTTCTAATTAATATACACCAAAAAAAGCAGATCTATTAGGTGTTTACTGTCTGCTTTTTTGGTGTTATTTCTATATTCTTTTCTGTTGAGATCTACGACCGATAGATAATCATCGCTGAAAAGCAGTAAATCTGCTCTTCCTCTTCTTCTTCTGTCATCGCAGCCACATTGTACTTGATATCAACAAGGCTTTGATCATCAATTCCTTTTAAAAATCGATTCATCTCTTTTTCTAAATCTTTTTCATGCTCCCGGTCAAATAACTTTACTTGTATCACACGTCTCTCTCCCTCTTTTTTTTACTAGTATTCTCACTTTTTCAGAATTTTAAAAATAGAAAAACTATAAAAGTTAAGGTTATTTTAAGTTTGACCTTGTAAACTCTCTTTTGAAGTCATATAGAAAGGAGTATCTCAGGTGGATAAAAAACAAAAGATTTCTTGGGGAGTCAGCTTCGGCAGCTTAGCACTTGTAGCAGGAATGGTCTCCTATCTTGGGCTATCAAACGGCGGTAATAACAACAATCAAGTCGCTACTAATCAAGGACAATTATCAAATAACAATACAAATCAGCAGCCCTCACAAGGAGGATTTAATTCACACCAAGATCAGCAATCCGGACAGGATTCCAATAATTCCTGGGGCGGGGACAGTACTTCGCAATTTGATCAAAATCAACAAACACCGGATACTAACACCGATAACAGTGGACAAGGCTTTGATAATAGCAATCAACAACAGGATCAATTTGTTAACGGCGGAGAACAATTTTCTGGCCATCATCATGGATTTGATACCACTACAGGTGGAACCTGATTGGCAGCTAGAGAACATTCTGCAATTGAAACAAAAAACCGATTCCAAAACGGAATCGGTTATTCTGTGTATTCAGTTTCAAATGGCCAAGCTAGCATTCCGCCAATCATATTGCGGACTTTGTAACCTTGTTCTTGAAGATAATAGCAGACATTACCACTGCGGTGACTGGAACGGCAGATAAAAATGTATTCCTTATCTTTATCAAAATAGTCAAGGTTAGCAGGAATATCCCCCATCCGAATATGCTTTGCCCCCGGAATCATTCCAAAAACTACTTCCTCATCTTCCCGTACATCGACAAGCTCCAGTTTTTCCCCTGCCTCGAGCTTTTTTTGCAGTTCTTCTGGTGTAATCACTTTAATTTCTTCCATCCCATTCATCCCTTTCAGAAAAACATCCTCCATTTTACAGGAGGATGTTCAATTTTGCTTTTCGACTAATTCGCAACGATATTGACCAATTTACCTGGTACGGTAATCACTTTGCGAATTGTCTTGCCCTCGATTTGTTCCTTGACACGATCATCATCCATCGCAATTCCTTCCAAAGCCTCTTTCGTCGCATCTGTTGGAACCTTTAACTTTGTTTTGACTTTACCATTTACTTGAATGACAATCTCAATTTCATCATCGACTAATTTCGCTTCATCATATGCAGGCCACGCTTCATATGAAATCGTTCCGCTATGTCCTAGCTTTTCCCATAGTTCCTCGGCGATATGCGGACAAACTGGAGCTAGTAACTTAACAAAGCCTTCAATGTAATCCTTTGGAAGAACCGTTGCTTTATACGCTTCATTGATGAATACCATCATTTGTGAAATGGCTGTATTAAATCTTAACCCTTCATAATCCTCGGTCACTTTTTTCACAGTCTGATGGTACACTTTTTCAAGGTTTGATGCCTCTTCGTTTGGCTGGATTTTCGGACTTAACTCCCCGTTTTCTTCCACTAACAGACGCCAAATCCGATCTAAGAAGCGGCGGGATCCATCTAAGCCATTAGTCGACCAGGCAATTGATGCATCAAGAGGCCCCATAAACATCTCGTATAAACGCAGGGTATCAGCACCATGGCTAACAATAATGTCATCAGGGTTGACAACATTTCCTTTTGATTTACTCATCTTCTCATTGCCTTCGCCTAAGATCATTCCTTGGTTGAAAAGCTTTTGGAATGGTTCTTTGGTTGGCACCACACCGATGTCATACAAGAACTTATGCCAGAAACGTGCGTATAGCAAGTGAAGCACGGCATGTTCGGCACCGCCAATGTAAATATCAACTGGAAGCCAATGATTTAATTTTTCTTGTGATGCTAATTCTTGATGATTTTCTGGATCAATATATCGTAAATAATACCAGCAGCTTCCTGCCCATTGCGGCATGGTATTTGTTTCACGGCGGCCTTTTTTACCGGTTTCTGGGTCGACAACATTTACCCAGTCCTCAATGTTAGCAAGTGGTGATTCTCCAGTTCCAGACGGTTTGATGTCTGTTGTCTTTGGTAAGGTTAAGGGCAGCTGGTCTTCTGGAACAGCTGTCATGGTGCCGTCTTCCCAATGGATAATCGGGATTGGCTCGCCCCAATAACGCTGACGGCTGAATAACCAGTCACGTAAACGATAGGTTACCTTTTTCGTTCCAATTCCTTTTTCTTCTAGCCAGGCGATCATTTTTGAAATGGCCTCTTCTTTATCTAACCCATTTAAGAACTCAGAGTTGATATGCTCACCGTCACCAGTGTACGCTTCTTTCTCCACATCTCCGCCTGCCACGACTGGCTTAATAGGTAAGTTAAAAACTTTCGCAAATTCATAGTCACGCTCATCATGAGCAGGGACTGCCATAATCGCACCTGTACCATAGCTTACTAATACATAGTCAGCGATCCAGATTGGCATTTTTTCGCCATTTGCAGGATTAATAGCGTACGCACCGGTAAATACACCTGTTTTCTCTTTTGCTAAGTCTGTGCGCTCTAAGTCACTCTTCATTTTAACTTTATCTAAGTAGGCATCAACAGCCGCACGCTGCTCCACTGTTGTAATTTTTTCAACAAAGGCATGCTCAGGAGCCAGTACTGCATAAGTTGCACCGAATAAAGTATCTGGACGTGTTGTGAACACGGTAAAGGTTTCATCATGTCCATCGATCTTGAAAGTGACTTCAGCTCCTTCAGAGCGTCCAATCCAGTTTCGCTGCATTTCTTTTAAACTTTCCGGCCAATCTAGCTCTTCAAGATCTTCAAGTAACCGATCACCATAAGCCGTAATTTTTAACATCCATTGCTTCATCGGACGGCGCTCAACCGGATGGCCGCCACGTTCACTTTTTCCGTCAATTACTTCTTCATTGGCTAACACTGTTCCAAGTGCAGGACACCAGTTCACGGCTACTTCATCAATATAGGCCAGCCCTTTTTCCCATAACTTTAAGAATATCCACTGAGTCCATTTATAATAGTCAGGATCCGTTGTGTTTACTTCGCGGTCCCAATCATACGAAAAACCAAGTGATTTAATTTGTCTGCGGAACGTATTGATGTTCTTTTCCGTGAATTCTGCAGGGTCGTTGCCTGTATCTAATGCATACTGTTCTGCAGGCAGTCCAAAGGCATCCCAGCCCATTGGATGAAGGACATTATACCCCTGCATCCTTTTTAAACGGGAAAGAATATCTGTTGCAGTATATCCTTCAGGGTGACCTACATGAAGCCCTGCTCCGGATGGATATGGGAACATATCTAAGGCATAGAATTTCCGCTTATCATATTCTTCGCTCGTTTTGAACGTTTTTTCTTCTTCCCATGTTTTTTGCCACTTTTTCTCAATTTGTTCGTGATTAAAGCTCATTTTTGATTTCCTCCTATGATAAATAAAAAAACCCCTCATCCCAAAAAGGGACGAGAGGATTATATGTATCTTCCCGCGGTACCACCCACATTAGTGCCTAAACACTCGCTTCATTCGACCTTAACGCGGTAAACGGCAGCCATTACTGATTGTTCATGCCTGCAACTCAAAGGCGAGTTCATGATGTACTCGGTTGACTTTCACCAGCCGTCAACTCTCTAATCTGTCGAGTATGAATCATTACTACTCCTGATCACTGTTTTTTTAATATAAAGTATTACGGTTATTGTATTAAATTTTTTGCTACTATGCAAGCAAACATTTGCCTAAATTCAGGATGGACGAGTAAGGCCTTTTTTAAACATGAAAAGCAGCTGACTATTGAAGTCAGCTGCCCCATTATTCTATGCAACTCTTGAACCAATTTGAAAACGCGGGGAATTCCACATTGTTTTCCATTTTTTAATTGCTGTCACCATAATTATAATGCCAAGGACTAGCATGATAATCGATAGGACACCATTCAAGACACTGTACCCTGCTGCTGCTGGATTCAAGTAGACGTTTTTGACCATCCAATAGCCTGCATAATTAACGGTAACAAATAAATAGGCGAGAGGTACTAAACAAGTAAACATGTACCACCGTTTGTCGGCGATTTTTAGAATGACCGTTGCCCCAATGATTAGACCAATGGAGGCCATTAACTGATTCGATACTCCAAACAAGGCCCAAACCGAACCGATGTCTCCTGAGTAGAGCAGATATCCCCATATAAAGCAGGCTAAGGCACTTGCAAAAATGGAGCCCGGCAGCCAGTCTGTTTTTTTCAAAGGTTTATAGAACTCTCCAAAGAAATCCTGAATTAAATAACGGGCTACACGTGTACCAGAGTCAATTGCCGTTAAAATAAAAACAGCCTCAAACATAATGACAAATTGGAAGAAGTAGGAGGATAACTTGGCAAACCAAGGGATGGCAGTAAAGATATAGGTCATACCTACAGCTAATGTTACCGCACCGCCCGTTCTTCCTTCCAAGTTAATTCCAATCTCCTGGGCAAGCTTTGGTAATTGATCTACCTGCATTCCTAATGTCTTGAACACTTCAGGAGTTGAGTTAATCGCAAAATAATCTGCCGGCTGAAGAGCGGTTGCCGCAATTAATGCCATAATTCCTACGACACACTCCACTAACATGGCCCCAAAGCCAACCACCTTTATATCAGACCAGCGATCAAGCATTTTAGGTGTGGTGCCTGAACCAACAAAGGCATGGAATCCAGAAATCGCACCACAGGCGATCGTTATCGAGATAAATGGCCACACTGGACCGGCAATAACGGGCCCTCCCCCTTGTGTAAACTTCGTAAATGCTGGCATTTGAATGGTAGGATTAATAATGAATACCCCAATAATAAGAGCAATAAATACGCCGATTTTCATAAAACTGCTTAAATAATCCCGTGGAGCAAGTAAAAGCCATACGGGCAGTGCGGCTGCAAAGAAAGCATAGATTGGCAGAATAATGGCTAATGTTTTGGTATCTAGGGTGAGCCAATCCCCAATAATCGTATCTTGAATCATTGGTCCCACAAAGACACCGACCATAACAAGAATAAATCCGATTGTAGTCGTAATTTTTAAATTGCCTGTTTTCTTATAAAAAATCCCTACTCCCATCGCAATTGGAATGGTGATTCCTACTGAGAAAGTTCCCCATGGGTTGTTTTCCAAGGCATGCAATACGACCATTGATAATCCGGCCATTGTGATCGTAATGATGAATAGCATAGCAAGTCCAGTACAAAAACCTGCAACCGGACCTAATTCATCCTTTGCTACTTCTGATAAAGATTTTCCCTTTTTACGCATGGAAGCATAAAGTACCACGGCATCATGGACCGCCCCGCCAATAACAGCTCCAATTAACAACCAAAGTAAACCCGGCAGATAGCCAAATTGTGCCGCAAGGATTGGTCCAACCAGTGGACCTGCCGCTGCGATTGCTGCAAAGTGGTGGCCAAATGTCACCCATTTATTTGTTGGGACGTAGTCCTTTCCATCATTTAATTCGTGTGCCGGTGTCGGCTTAGAATCATCTAACTTTAAGACCTTTGCAGCCATGAAAGTCCCGTATAAACGGTAAGCAATCATTAAGATGCAAATGGAACCTATGACAACAGAAACCGCATTCATTTTCTTTCATCCTCCCCCAAAATTAATAGCTTATCTTAATCATATTAAATGAAAACGATAACATGTGTTTTTCAGGATAAGTTGCGGTAATCTGGAGCTAAAAGACAAAAATTCCTAAGTGAAATACAAAAAACAGCTGTTAAAATCCAAGCAGCTGTTTCAATTCCTTTGTATAGGTTCTGCTGACTGGAACCTTATCGCCGGATTTCATAATTAAATTGTAGGTAGAATTAAACCATGGTTCAATCTCGGTGATGCTATCAATATTTACTAAAAAAGCTCGATGAACGCGAATAATAGAAGTATTATGTAATTTTCGCTCAAATGTTACCAATGGTTCATTAACCCACAATTTTTGTTTTTCTGTCACAACAACCGTTTTTCCCTCCTGAGTGCCTATATAGACAATGTCATTTATTTGGAGTAACACGATTTTTTCATCAATTGAAACGGCTAGTTTTTCCGATCGCTCACTTTGAAACGAATGGGGCTTAGATGAAAGAGGTATATTCTGTTCACTGCTGCCCCCCAGCTTATAAAGCTTATCAATGGTTTTCTGGATTCGTTTTTCATCCATCGGTTTTAATAGATAATCAACAGCATTGAGTTCAAAAGCTTTAAGTGCATATTCATCAAATGCCGTAGCAAACACGATTAAAGGAGGATAGTCTAACTGATTTAATTGACTGGCTATTTCAATACCACTTTCATCTGCAAGCTGGATATCTAGAAAAATGACATCAATATCTAAGTTTTTCAATTTCCCGATTGCTGCTTCGACACAATCAGCTTCTCCTGTTACTTCAACCTGCTTACTGCGTTTGAGCAAATAGGAAAGCTCGTCTCGTGCAAGCGGCTCATCATCCACGATAAAGGCTTTTAACATTTTCTTCCCCCTGCCTTTGCCCTGTTAATGGCAATTTAATTACAACCCTCGTTCCCTTTTCTAGTCCACTATCAATCTGTAGCGATGCATCCTGCCCGTATATCTCTTCAATTCTCTTTTTAATATTCCATAAGGCTGTTCCAGTTCCTTCGACAGAATCGACTGTTTCATTTCCTAATACTGCAAGTTTCTCCTCTGTTATCCCTTTTCCATCATCCTCTGTAACTAGAACCATTCTCCCCTCATTTTGAAAGGCCCTTACTCGAACGGTTCCTGTTTTGTTTTTTGAAAAGGCATAGCGAATCGCATTTTCCACCAGGGGCTGCAAAGTAAATGGCGGTATTAAGACCTCTTCTAATGAAGGATCAATTTCTAAATGCACTCTATAGCGGTCAGGGAATCTTGCCTGTTCAATCGACAAATAGGCCTCGACATGCTCGAGCTCTTTTTCAAGCGGAATCAACATTTGACGAGCACCTTGGAGATTACTGCGAAAGAAAACACTTAACTGAATTAATAACTTTCTTGCTTGGTCTGCATCCTTTCGTACCAGGCTTGAAATGGTATTAATCGCATTAAACAAAAAATGAGGGTGCACTTGGGCCTGTAGAGCTTTGATTTCTGCATCTTTTAATAAGCGCCTCTGCCGTTCTAATTCAGCCATTTCAAGCTGCCCAGAGAATAATTTCCCCAAACCTTCTGCCAGCTCCTGTTCAACACGATCTAGTTTGCTAGAATTAGTAAAATAAAGCTTCAAGGTTCCGACGGTTTTATCATCTACCTTAAGAGGTAACACAATGGCTGCTTCTAATGGGCAATTTGGGTTAAAGCATTGAATTTCTTTGGCTGATTTTGCAATTAAGATTCTACCCTGATCCAATACCTTTTTGGTTAATTCGGTGGCCATCGTTCCGGACGGAAGATGGTGATCGGAAGCAGCTCCAACATGGGCTAATACTTGCTGTTGATTGGTGATCGCGATGGCATCTGCCCCCGTCCATTTCAAAATAATCTCCGCCGCTTTTGTACAAGAATCCTTATTCAAGCCCTGGCGAAAAAAGGGCAGTGTTTGATTAGCAATATATAATGCTTTATGCGTCTGCAATGCCCGTGTTCGTTCCTGCTCTTGAAAAATATCCTGAATTATAAGTAAAAATAAAAGTGTCCCAAAACCATTAATCGCAATCATCGGAAAGGCAATTAGTTTTACAAGATTAAGGGCTTCATCAAAAGGCTTTGCTAATAAAAGAATAATTCCCATCTGGAGACATTCCATCAAAATCCCCATGATAACAGCTTTAGAGGTAGAGCCGCTTTCCTCTATTTTAAAACGCTTACTTAAAAATCCCGTTACGACTCCTGCAAAAATGGTCGAGACAGCACAGGCAACCGCGGTGAATCCTCCAAGCGATAATCGGTGCAATCCAGCAATAAACCCTACTCCAATTCCGATCATCGGCCCGCCAAGCAAACCGCCAATTACTACACCCATGATCCTTGTGTTCGCAATAGCACCGGCATTATCAACGTCTGTCAGCCAATCTTGTGACGTAACCATCCCATGGCCTATTTCTACACCGGTATAATTGCTGATGATCCCGAAAGCACCAAATATAGCAATTATCGTTACTTTTGCTGCTATCCCCCGTTCATTATGGATAACCTGCCGAAACGATTTCATTCTTGATAATATGAACGCAACAATAATTAAAATACCAACCCGCTCTAGCATGAGAGGAAATAAGGTAAGCATATCATCCCCCACTTTCATCCTCCTCTTCAAACTACTATTCTATAGAATTACTATATCAAAAAATAAGATAGAAGAGCATTTTTTATGGATAAAAGAAAACCACAGTAATTTGGACTGTGGTTAATAAAAATTATATCGTTTTTGCAGTTACTTTCTCTTTATGCCGCAAACCGCGGTCATAGACTAATGTTGTACCAATCGCAATGATAAATAACATGATTAATACAGTAAATAAAGTAGACATATTAAAGTGGTCGACCAGTAATCCACCAAGCACTGGACCAATCATCCTTCCGCCCGTGGCAGTACTGTTCACAATTCCTTGATAATAACCTTCACGGCCTTTTGGCGCTAACGCAAAAGCAACCGTTGGAACTGCCGGCCAAATGAACATCTCACCGATCGTTAAAATAACCATAGCGGCTAAAAAGCCTGAAAAAGTACTGGCCTTCCCTGCGACGATAAACGAAATAATAAAAATCCCAATACCAATCAGAACTTGTATTTTCAATGATGAGTTAAGTGCTTTTAGGATCCCGTTTAAAAACGGCTGCCCTAGGACGATAATCGCACCGTTAATGGTCCATAGTAAACTATATTGTGTGAGTGTGATATTGATTTCCTGTGTATAAGAAGCAATCGTTGTGATCCATTGACTGTAGGAAACCCAGCAAAGCAAATAGCCTAGACACAAAATCATTAAGGCTTGGAGATTCATTCTGCTAACTGCCTTTACATTTACTTCCTTGTGTTCTTCATGTGCTGGTTCTACAGAGATCCCTTTGTATCCAAGAACAGCAATCAATAAAAAGATGACATACATGATGGTGTTCGCCAAGAAAATGAGTTGAAAGGAATAGTCAGCGACAATTCCACCCAGTGAAGCCCCTACAGCAACCCCCACATTTTGTGCTACATAAAGAGCATTGAAGGATTTACGGCCACCCTCTTTCCATACGGAACCAGCCATCGCATACATGGCAGGAAAAATAATTCCTGTTCCAAACCCCACGATGGTTAAGAAAATAACGTATTGGGGCCAGTTATGCCAGATGGATAAACAAATAAGAGCTAATAAGGAAATAACAATCCCTAGAATAATAGATTTATAGCCGCCGATTTTATCAAATAAATGACCGCCATACAGGTTACCGATCACATTTGCTCCAGAATTAAGCATTAGAACAATACCGGCAACAGATAAAGATTTTCCCAAATGATCGTGAATATAGATTGTATTTAAAGGCCATAAAAAAGAAGAGCCTATTACATTCACTGCCATCCCGATAATTAATAGCCATAAGGCACGTGGCATGAAAAACGCTCCTTTGCGATAAACATTTCATTTTCCAAAGATACATTGTATTCCATTAACAGGATGGGTGCAATCTTTTTCGTTTTACTCTCTTTTTTATTAATAATTCTGTTTTTTCAAAAGATAAGAGCAGTTCTTACCCCCTGTAGGCGTTTGGATTCCAGGGCTTCGACAGTTATGAATGGT
>NZ_JBALPZ010000028.1:0-40782 GCF_036965645.1 Neobacillus drentensis | reverse complement strand
TATGAATGGTTCTTATCCCCCATAGCCGGTTCGATTCCCGGACTTCGACGGTTATGAGACTTACATAGCATCTGAAGGCTGAGACAAAATCGATTGCTTCGACAGATAAATACCAAAAAGACCTCTCACAAAGTGAGAGATCCTTTTCTATCTTATGAAGATTGGTCTTGTTCTTGGTGCATTTTCGATTTAACAGGCTGTCCGCCAGTCTTTTCATATTTCTGCTTTGCCTCTTTAATTAAATCACGGTCCTGACCAAGTTCAAGATCTTGATTATTGATTCCATTACGAGTCTTTTGTTCGGGATTATTCTTCTTCGAACGTTTCTTCAAGAAATTCTCCTCCTTAATGTGTTTCAATAATCATGGAATTTTGAATCTGCTGGATCTGAAGTCTCATTCGATGGAGCTGTTCCCGCTGCTGAGAGTTCGCACTATGGGCCAACTTACATATATCATTATAGGTTTGCTCAAGCTGTTGCAGCGCATTCGTGTAACCATCGTCATTATACTGCTCTTGAAGGCTGCTTTGCTTATATTGCTCTTCAGCAAAGCGGATTGTGTCCTCAACTTGCTGCATTATATTATCCATTGAGTCGCGAGTAGCCATCTAAGAACCCCCCTCATGTTATGAAGCGCACGCTTCATTTCTTATTTTGTTCTCCTTTCTTTTTCCTATAACTCAGGGACAATGGATAATTATTACCAACATTGCTTGTTACAATTGCAATTGGATAAAGGTTTACTTCATGTTAAAATTGAAGTTATGCAATCTTTATCATACAAAAGGAGGTTTTCTGAGTGCTTCAGACGAAACCTTTTCAATATGCAACAGACGACAAACGATACCACACTTGGAATTACCACCTAAGGAACCATTTTGGTCATAAGGTGTTTAAAGTAGCCTTAGACGGAGGATTTGACTGCCCAAACCGTGATGGTACCGTCGCACATGGCGGCTGTACGTTTTGCAGTGCTGCCGGTTCCGGGGATTTTGCCGGTAACAGGGTCGAAACATTGGAAATACAATTTAATGAAATCAAACAAAAAATGCATACTAAATGGAAAGACGGCAAATATATGGCCTATTTTCAAGCATTTACGAATACACATGCTCCCCTTGAGGTACTTCGTGAGAAATACGAAACTGTCCTGAAACAAGATGGTGTAGTTGGTTTATCCATCGCTACCCGTCCTGATTGTCTGCCAGAAGAGGTTGTTGAATACTTGGCTGAATTGAACCAACGAACGTACTTATGGGTAGAGCTTGGACTGCAGACGGTCCATGAGCGAACAGCGCAGCTCATTAACCGTGCCCATGATTTTCAATGCTATATCGAAGGTGTCAACAAGTTACGAAAACATGGGATTCGGATTTGCTCCCATATTATCAATGGGCTGCCGCTTGAATCCTATGACATGATGATGGAAACAGCCCGTGAAGTGGCCAAATTAGATGTTCAAGGGATTAAGATTCATTTGCTGCATTTGTTAAAAGGCACTCCAATGGTGAAACAATATGAAAAAGGAATGCTTGAATTTCTATCCCAAAAGGACTATGTAAATTTAGTATGCGACCAGTTGGAGATTTTACCGCCGGAAATGATTGTTCATCGGATAACAGGCGATGGTCCGATTGATTTAATGGTAGGCCCAATGTGGAGTGTTAATAAATGGGAAGTACTTAATTCCATTGATGCTGAATTAAAACGAAGGAACAGTTTTCAGGGTAAGTTATATCAAAAGAATGCGGGGAATGAATCATGAAAATGGATCGCATTCTTCCTTTTGCTAAAACTTTACTTACAAAAGCCATCAAACCGGGAGAAATAGTGGTTGATGCTACTTTAGGGAACGGACATGATACCGTATTTTTAGCAAAGCTGGTTGGAGAACATGGAAGAGTTTATGGGTTCGATGTTCAGCAAGAAGCAATTAACGCTACCCAAAAACGACTTACTGACCATCATTTAACCGACAGGGTCACTATTTTTCATGCAGGACATGAACAGGTTTCAGTAAAAATCCCCATAGAAGAGCATGGAAAAATAACAGGCGCGATATTTAATCTAGGCTATTTACCTGGCGGTGACAAAAATATTGTCACCCACTCCGAGACAACCATCGTTGCCATTGAACAATTATTGGAAATCATGTCACCAGAAGGAATCATCGTCCTTGTTATTTATCATGGGCATGAACAAGGCGCAGTTGAACGTGATGATTTAATTCAGTATTGTCAGAAGCTTGATCAAAAAACAGCCCATGTTCTACAGTATCAATTTATTAATCAACAAAATAAACCGCCATTTATTATCGCAATAGAAAAAAGATAAACCAGGCTTTCATTCGTGCCTGGTTTTATTTATTCAAGGATCTTGTTACAATAGCAGGTATTGATTTTTGAAGAGACCGATAAGCAAGTCCATTAAAATAAAAGAAATAACTAATCCAGCCGCCCGACTTTATGATTCCTCTAGCTAGTTTACGGACGTTTTTCTGTTTACGGACTTTGGCATCTGATAAATAAATTCCTAACAAACCGCGATTAATCAGTTGATGGAACTTCTTATGGGGCAGGAATTCTGTGTGGCGGTCGGCTTCGATAACGAAATGTTTTAATCGTTTAAAAAGAGTCTCTTCACTATTATAATAAGTGCAGAAATTCAAGTCACCGCCAATAATGTCTTCTTCCTGATCAATAAAATAATCCAAAAGAATATGTAACCCCTGAATATAAGGAAAGTAACCCTTGCGAATATTTCTTGCATCCTCTAATTGAAAATCTTCCCGCATCGCATACGAGACTAAACAAAATATCCCCAATGTTGAACCGGAACAAGCGGAGAATTCATACCATTCCATTTCAGGCAGCTTTTCTTGATAACGGTTAAACCAGTTTTTCAAGCGCGGTACACGCTCCTCCTTTTCCACATGCTTATGTATCTGTAAATCACAATAATACCGGCAAAGCTCTTGAAGATAATCTTTGATAAAATCATAGTGGTCTAACTCCCTTAAAACGGAGCGGCAAGTCTCGGATAAATCATGTAAATATCCATTGTCATCCTGGTCATCACGGAGGCGATAATAATTTTTCTCTTCTGCCTGAAGCATAAGGGCATCAGACATAGACTCATGGAGGGCTGCAAAATCAGCTGGATCAAGTGAGGTACTTCGATCACAAAGATTATCCAAGTAATCACTAATGGTTTGATAAGCAACGATAAATTTTATTGCTTTTTGATAATCTTCTTTGGCTGTGAGAGCAAGAATGGCTCCTCCTTCACAATGGAAGGTTTTATGTTCGATACTGGCAAGAGCCTGATTTCTTAGTTCCTGATTAGGAATTTTTTCAGCGCGATTTCTCCAATAAGCCAATTCTTGATGGACGGCAGGAATGATTTTACGATAAACCCTAGACATAAGGGTAATTGGCATCATGGAAACATCAACCTTTCTTATACAATATACCCAATAGCTTTTAATTGACTATAAACAAAATCCTTGGCGTATTCAAATACTTCTTCCCGTTCAGGTTCATTAAATATTTCATGGTAGCACTTAGGCCACTCCTTAAACCTTTTCTCTGATAACGGAACATGATTAAACCATTCTTTCACCGTAGCTTTATTGACAATTTTATCGTCTCCGCCCTGCATGACGAGCATTGGAAGATCTTGTGTATCTTCCAGATTTTCGAATGCTTCTTTTATAGCACCTACAAGTTCACGATACCAGCGAATCGAGATCTTTGTCACGTAAAGTGTATCATTAGCATCCGCTTCACGGACATCTTCGTTTCTTGTGGCCATTTGAACCGATAGGCCTGAATTCATTCGAAGGGATGGATACACCAGATTTAATATATGTGATAAAGCGTTCAAAAATTTAGATGGAGCTTGAACCAGTCCAAGACATGGCGAAGAAAGAATTACCCCGGCAACATTCAGCTGTTCTTCTTGCAATAATCGAATGGAAATCAATCCACCCATGCTGTGGCCTAATAGAAACACGGGGAGGTTATACTGATAAGCGGCCTGCACCCAGTCCTTTACCTCCATAATGTACTCATCAAAGGAATCGATATGGCCGCGGCGGGACCTTGTCGTCATCCCTTGCCCCGGAAGGTCGCCCATGATGACATGAAAACCGGCTAAACGCCACATTTCAACGAGCCATCCGTAACGGCCATGATGTTCCATGGCACCATGCACCATTACAATTACCGCTTTTGCCTCCCCTTCAGCTTCCCATTTCCACATATGTCGTCCCCCTAGAAAAAAATATGCTTTCTGTTTATACCTCTGTGATTTGTTATATCAGATTTATTTTTTGAAAACCACTTATACTATTCGCTAAAATATACTTATCATGTACAAAGGAGTGATTCCATTTGATATACCCCTTTAAAGACAAATACCCGTTAATTGCCGACACTGCATTTATTGCTGATTATGTCACAATAACTGGTGATGTAGAAATTGGCGAACAGTCAAGTGTCTGGTTTAATTCCGTCATTCGAGGCGATGTTGCCCCCACAAGAATTGGTAATAAGGTTAATATTCAAGATAATTCTATCTTACACCAAAGCCCTAATAACCCGCTAATTTTAGAAGATGAGGTTACGATAGGACATCAGGTTATTCTTCATAGCTGCATCGTGAGAAAAAGAGCTTTAGTTGGGATGGGATCAATTATTCTCGATCAAGCAGAGATCGGTGAAGGTGCCTTTATTGGGGCCGGAAGCCTTGTGCCTCAAGGAAAAAAAATCCCCCCTAATACCTTAGCATTTGGCAGACCAGCAAAAGTTATTAGAGAATTAACCCCAGAAGACAAGAAAGAAATGGAACGTATTTATACAGAATATGCCGAGAAAGGGCAATATTATAAGTCATTGCAATCTTAAAAGATTGACAAAAGCACCCAAAAATTTGGGTGCTTTTTTATTAATGCTTTAATGATTGTAACTCTTTTTGCAGGGCATAATCACGTTGAAAAGAATATACATTCTCCACATACACCTGATGCCAAACCATAAACATAAGAACTGTCCAGATTTTCCGGCTGTTATCAGCTTTTCCTTGACAGTGATCTTCAAGTAAGTCTAAGACATATGATTTGTTGATTAGATGATCCGTGTTGCTTTCTCGGATAATTTTTTTCGCCCATTCGTTCATTTCATTTTTCAACCAATGACGAATCGGTACAGGGAATCCTAACTTTTTACGGTTTAGTACATGCTCAGGGACTACGCCTTCAGCTGCTTTACGTAAAATATATTTCGTTGTACCATTAGCTGTTTTTAAGCTGGTCGGAATTTTCGAGGCTACTTCAAACACTTCTTTATCTAAGAATGGCACCCTTAGTTCAAGTGAATGTGCCATTGTTACCCTATCCGCTTTCAGTAAAATATCTCCCCGCATCCAAGTATGGATATCAATATACTGCATCCGGTCAACTGGGTCATAACCTCTTGACTCCTGGTAAAGCGGCTTGGTTACATCCATATAGTTTAACCCTTCACGGTATACATTTAATAAATCCCGCTTTTCAACCTCAGTGAACATCTTGGCATTGCCGATATACCGCTCTTCCATTGGAGTAACGCCACGTTCAATAAAGCTTTTACCTTTCATTCCTTCAGGCATCATTCCGGCAATTCCTTTTAATAAAACCTTACCAACCCTCGGTATTTTATTAAATACCTCTAATGACTGCGGCTCACGGTAGATATTATAACCGCCGAATAATTCATCGGCTCCTTCACCTGAAAGAACTACTGTTACATGTTTACGTGCTTCTCTTGCTACAAAATAAAGAGGAACACAGGCCGGGTCAGCCAATGGATCATCCATATGCCACATAATTTTAGGAATTTCATTCATGTATTCTTCAGGTGAAATGACGTAACTGATATTTTCTACACCAAGCTTTTCAGCTGTTTCCTTCGCTACATCAATTTCACTGAACCCGTTATGGTCAAAACCAACAGAGAACGTTTTAATAGCAGGATGAAATTCTTTTGCAATCGAAGCAATAATAGAAGAATCAATCCCACCTGATAAAAAAGAACCTACCGGAACGTCACTGCGCATATGCTTTTCGACGGAATCAAATAATACATCGCGGATTTCTTTTATAAAATCAGCTTCTGTTTTCTGAACAGGCTTAAAATGGGCCTTCCAATATTTTTTCATTTCCATTGGGGCGCCGATTTTTTTGGTAAAATAATGACCAGGCTCTAACTTTTTAATCCCCTCTGAAAGCGTATCTGGTTCAGGAACAAATTGATAGGTCAAGTAATGCTGTAAGGCATCATAATTAAGGACATCGTTTTCTAATGCCAATAAAATACTCTTTTTCTCAGAAGCAAAGAAGGTTCTTTCGCCATCTTCTAGATAAAAGAAAGGTTTAATTCCAAACGGATCACGTGCCCCGTAAAGGGTTTGTTCCTGCTTATCCCAGATAACGAAGGCAAACATTCCGCGCAGCTTTTCAACCGCTTTTTCTTTTAGGTGGCTATAAAGAGCAATAATAACTTCTGTATCAGAACTTGTCGCAAATGACAGCCCCTCATTCAATAACTCTTCACGAAGTTCTACATAGTTATAGATTTCACCATTAAAAATAATCCAATAACGCTCATTTTCATACGTAAGCGGCTGGTGACCGCTCTCGATATCGATAATACTCAAACGACGGAAGCCAAATTGAACATGGTCATCGTAA
Source organism: Neobacillus drentensis (assembly GCF_036965645.1). Taxonomy (GTDB): domain Bacteria; phylum Bacillota; class Bacilli; order Bacillales; family Cytobacillaceae; genus Neobacillus; species Neobacillus drentensis_D. The sequence goes on along the minus strand of NZ_JBALPZ010000028.1, from coordinate 34,051 downwards.
TAAAAACCATCATCATCCGGCCCGCGATGGGTAATTAGATCGTTCATATTTTTAAATAGTTGTTTTTGTTCATCATTATAGTTTTGTGTTTTGTCGTGTACACAACCGATAAAACCACACATTATGTACCTCACCTACTCCAATTCATTTTAAACGTCTTCTAAAAAACATCTCTCTTATACTACCACTATTATAAAAAAAATGGCACTGTGAACATTAGGAAAATTTACTACAGCCACGGGACTCTTTTTTCTCTTCTAGGCCGTCAATAGCATCCATTAACTGCGGAAAAATCCGCAATTACCAAAGTTTATCATGATTACTCTTTATCGCCAAGTTATCTCTCATTTTTCACTTCTTTTTACCTACCTAAACATAGGTACAACAACTCTTATTTGACGGAGATTAGAAAAAGGGAGTTACATTTCTAGATGCAACTCCCTTCTGAATTATAGATTTGCTTGCTGGCTTAACACTTCTGCTTTGTCAGTGCGCTCCCAAGGAAGATCAATATCTGTACGTCCAAAGTGGCCGTAAGCAGCTGTTTTCTTGTAGATTGGGCGGCGAAGATCAAGCATTTTAATGATACCAGCTGGACGAAGATCAAAGTTCTGTTCTACTAAAGTAACTAATTGCTCTTCGTTCACTTTACCTGTTCCAAATGTATCAATTGAAATGGAAACCGGTCTTGCGACACCAATCGCATAGGCAAGCTGTACTTCGCACTTGTCTGCAAGTCCTGCAGCAACGATATTTTTGGCTACATAACGAGCAGCATAGGCAGCTGAGCGGTCAACCTTTGTAGGATCTTTACCGGAAAATGCACCGCCGCCATGACGAGCATAACCGCCATAGGTATCCACGATAATTTTACGGCCTGTTAAACCTGCATCTCCTTGTGGTCCGCCGATAACGAAACGGCCCGTTGGATTAATAAAATATTTCGTATTTTCATCAATTAGTTCTTTTGGTACTACAGGATTAATAACATATTCCTTCACGTTACGCTGAATTTGCTCCAATGAAATTTCTGGGTGATGCTGTGTTGAAATGACAATCGTATCAATTCGTACAGGTTTATCGTTCTCATCATATTCAACTGTTACTTGCGTTTTACCATCCGGACGAAGATAAGGTAGTAAATCCTCTTTCCGTACTTCTGTTAAACGCCGGGCTAGTTTATGCGCAAGTGAGATTGGAAGCGGCATAAGTTCTTTTGTTTCATTACAAGCAAAACCAAACATTAACCCTTGGTCCCCTGCACCGATTGCTTCAATTTGCTCCTCTGACATTTGACCTTCACGAGCTTCAAGGGCTTGGTTAACACCCATCGCAATATCAGGAGATTGTTCATCAATAGAAGTTAAGACCGCACAAGTTTCGGAGTCAAAACCATATTTGGCACGATTATAACCGATTCCTTTGATTGTTTCACGAACGATCTTAGGAATATCTACATAAGTAGATGTAGTGATTTCTCCTGCTACTAGAACTAATCCGGTTGTTACTGAAGTTTCAGCGGCAACACGAGCATTAGCATCTTTCGCTAAAATGGCATCTAAAATGGAATCAGAAATTTGGTCACATATCTTGTCAGGATGACCTTCGGTTACTGATTCAGAAGTAAACAAACGACGTTTTGTTGACATCTGAATTCCTCCTTATTATGGAATAAAGTGAGGTTAGCTGTATGGGTTTTATGTATACCTGCCATTTAACCTCGAATTGATACGGAACTCATTCCCTTAGTAGTATGAAATAAACATGGGATTATTATTATAGAAATGCAAAAGTGCCTTGGTGCTTGGACCAGACTATTTTTCTCATTTCATTATCATTCCCTGGCAGTTTATACGATGGAAGAAAAAGTACATTATGTAGCAATAGCACGTAAAACAACAAAAAACCTTCCCATCAAATGAGGAAAGGTTGTTAGCAAAATTTCTGCGTGCCTTTCACTCTTATCGTTCAAGGTCAAGCCTTGCTTCAGGTTTAGCACCTTTGCCCGAAATAGGCGGATTCATCAGGATCCGTTTTTTTCGTTTGCAGGTTGCTGGGTTTCATAGGGCCTGTCCCTCCACCAGCTCGGGATAAGAGAGTATCCGTTCAAGGGTAAATCATAACCTACTATTTCAGACAATGTCAATGAATTTATATCAAATTTTTCCTTATAAAAGAGTAAATTGTTACTTTAGATCATTTAATGCCTACTCATATTTATCATTCATTATCCCAAGACTTTTGTCTTATTACACGAATAAATCATTAAATATTCACATAATTTCAATTATTAGTATAGACTATTAAAATCAATGTGTTATACTATTTAACAAATAACCAAAGTAAAGGAAGGTTTTCAGTCAATGAATTCTGTTCACATTCCAACTGAATTAAAGCAATTATTGCAAGGAAGTCATACACAGGTTCAACTATCCGTCCCTCAATTAGTAGAAAAAGTTTTAAGAAGAAACGAGGGAAAGTTAACCTCCACCGGCGCTGTCAGTGTATCTACTGGTAAATATACTGGACGTTCACCACAGGATAAATTTATTGTTATGGAAGAGTCTACCAAAGAAAAAGTTGCGTGGGGACCGACTAATCAGTCCATTTCTAAAGAAGCTTTTACGAACCTTTATCATAAAGTACTTGATTACTTAAGACAGCAAAACGAGATATATGTGTTCAAAGGGTTTGCCGGAGCCGATAAAAAGTCCCGGCTTCCTATTCAAGTAATCAATGAATATGCCTGGCATAATCTATTTGCCCATCAGTTATTTATTCGACCAACAGAAGAGGAATTGCTGACACATGAAGCTGGTTTTACAGTCATTTCCGCCCCCAATTTTAAAGCGGACCCACTGATTGATGGAACAAATTCTGAAACCTTTATTGTCATCTCTTTTGAACAAAAAATTGTCTTAATTGGCGGCACGGAATACGCTGGGGAAATGAAAAAGTCCATCTTTTCAGTGATGAATTATTTGCTGCCGGAAAATAATATTTTCTCCATGCATTGTTCTGCCAACGTTGGCGTTGAGGGAGATGTGGCTTTATTCTTTGGATTGTCCGGAACAGGAAAGACCACGCTTTCAGCAGATCCAAATCGGCGCTTAATTGGCGATGATGAACACGGCTGGTCATCTAATGGGGTTTTTAATATCGAAGGCGGCTGCTATGCCAAGTGTATTAATCTTTCCCGTGAAAAAGAGCCGCAAATTTTTGATGCAATTCGATTTGGGACCGTTTTAGAAAACGTAGTCCTGAATTTGGAGTCAAGGCTTCCTGATTATGATGACGGCACCCAGACGGAAAATACGCGGGCTGCCTATCCGATGGATTCAATTGAAAATATCATCCAGCCGAGTATTGCGGGTCACCCTAATACCATTGTCTTTTTAACAGCAGATGCCTTTGGAGTTTTACCTCCCATTGCAAAATTAACAAAGGAACAGGCCATGTATCACTTTTTAAGCGGGTATACTTCTAAGCTTGCCGGGACTGAACGTGGGGTTACATCCCCGGAAGCGACTTTCTCAACATGCTTTGGGGCACCGTTCCTTCCACTTCCAGCCACACGCTATGCGGAAATGCTCGGAGAAAAAATTCTAGAGCATAACGTGAATGTCTTTTTAGTGAATACAGGCTGGACGGGCGGAGAATATGGGATTGGAAACAGAATGAAGTTATCCTATACCAGAGCAATGGTTCAAGCAGCCTTAGAGGGAGAACTAAACCATGTAGAGACTGTAAAAGAGCAAATATTTGGCCTAAATATTCCGGTTCATGTGGCTGGAGTACCTGATGAAGTACTTCAACCGAATCAAACATGGGCGGACCAACACACCTATGAGAAAAAAGCAAAGGAACTAGCCGCGAAATTCCGTGAAAACTTCAAGAAGTTCACCAATGTTCAACCTGAAATTGAAAAACAAGGCGGACCACTTAAATAAGAAAAGCGCAGCGGTGCACGCCTCTCGGCTTTTGACCCCGAGCCGATGGCGCCTGGAGCTGGACAATTCTCGAAGTCAAAAACATTTATATGTTCTCATAAGAAAGCCCATATCATTTGCGATATGGGCTTTTCTTTTCTTTCCTGCACTATTTTAAAAAAAGAGTTTATCTCCAAGTTTAGTTCGTAGTATTTAAGGATACTAATTGATAGGTTACGGTTGTGGTGTTTTTTTGCCATTCCACTTTTTTAATGATCGCCGTTCCACTTGAATCGCAATCGATTGTTTTTTTGACATCAATCGGAATTTCTATTGGATAAAGTCTATATCCTTCTTTCTCTAACTCAAAAAGATTTTCCTCTATCCTTTGCTCCCTGCCCTTTGTCACAATCATCGTATTCATTTCAAGAGGCATACCCATACATATCCGCTCCTCCATTTATATTATCTTTATTTTATCATCTTTTAGCATGATTTTTCATCCAGTTTGATAAATCATGTACGACTTTTCTATTTACTGCCGGTGGAAAATAGTGGGTAAACTCTTCAAAGTACCAGCATTCTACTGATTTATCCAGTGATCTCAGCCTTCTCTCAAGTCGATGAGCGTGCTCAATGGACACATTTTGATCCTGTACACCATGAATGATGAGAACTGGGGCTTCCATTTTATCAAGTTCATAAAGTGCGGTTCTTTCTTTATATCGTTCCGGATACTTATCAGGTGTACCTCCAATGACCCTTTTCATCATTCTCCGCAAATCTTTTCGTTCCCTATAGGTAAGGTCCATATCACTAAGACCTCCCCATGTAACGATTGAGGCGGCTTCCGGAAATCGGATACCTGTCCATAACGCCATAACCCCTCCGCGTGAAAAGCCAAAGATATGAATATCCTTTACTCCGGGAAGTGACCTCAATACCTCGTAGGCAGCAAATGCATCTTCCTTGTCTTTTCCGGCAAAATCTTCATTCCCCTCTCCCCCTTGATTTCCACGGTAAAAAGGGGCAAAAACAATAAACCCCTCGGAGGCAAACTGAGCAATTCTCGATGGTCTCACTTTTCCAACATTTTTTATCCCGCCTCTTAAATAAAGAAATCCGTCCGAAATTCCTTCATGAATCGGCACTGCCAGCATACCTTTTACTTTTAATCCATTGGAAAGGTAGGTAATGAGGGTTAATTTAACGTTTGGATTGGGAGAAGGAAATCGAATGCTTTCTATGATTGTGCCATTATTTATGTCCATCTATCGTCCATCCTTTATACTAATTTTAAAAATAAACTGTACCTAGGCATTCACACATTTTCTCCCCCTACATACGATATCTTAGGCAATTAGCCCAGATTTATGAAAAGGGTATTAAAGGGGGTCCCATAAATGAAAAGATGGAAGAAAATGAGTTTCTCCTTGCTTCTCATTAGCGTGCTAATGGTTTCATTGGCCGCATGTAATAACGATTCAACCACAACTACCAAAAAATTAGAGAAAGTTCGAATTGCGGAAGTGACTCGGTCAATCTTTTATGCACCACAATATGTAGCCCTTGCAAAAGGATTTTTTAAGGATGAGGGATTAGATGTGACGCTAACCACGACTCCTGGCGGCGATAAAACGATGACAACGTTAATCTCAGGCGGTGCAGATATTGCATTGGTTGGTTCGGAAACATCCATTTATGTTTATGCGCAAGGGTCCAATGATCCGGTCATCAATTTTGCCCAGCTTACCCAGACTGATGGCACATTCCTTGTGGCAAGAGAAAAAATCGATAACTTTTCATGGGATATGCTAAAAGGGAAAACTTTCCTTGGACAGCGTAAAGGCGGAATGCCGCAAATGGTTGGTGAATTTGTACTAAAGAAACATGGAATTGATCCACATAATGACCTAAATTTAATTCAAAATGTTGATTATGCAAATATAGCCAACGCCTTTGCTTCTGGAACCGGCGAATTTGTGCAGCTTTTTGAACCGACAGCAAGTATCTTTGAAAAACAAGGGAAGGGCTACATTGTTGCATCATTTGGTAAGGAATCCGGCCATGTACCTTATACCACTTTTATGGCAAAACAAAGCTATATAAAGGAAAATAGTGATACTGTTGAAAAATTCACGAGAGCTATTTATAAAGCACAGCAGTGGGTGCAAACACACAGTTCCGAAGAAGTGGCCAAAGCTGTTATGACCTATTTTCCAGATACCGATATTGATATTATGACAACGGTTGTAGATCGTTATAAGAGCCAAGGCTCGTTTGCAACAGACCCTATATTGGACGAAGAAGAATGGAACAATCTCCAAAACATCATGAAAGAAGCCGGTGAACTTCCGAAAGAAGTAGACTATAAGACGCTTGTTAATACAAAAATGGCTAAGGACGTCATGAAAGAATAATTTGGAAAGGGAGGCCGGTATCATGAGCTTCTTAAAGGTTCAGGATCTTCATCACACTTATTTCACTAAAGCCTCTGTCACCACGGCCCTCTCCGATATTTCACTAACTGTTGAGGAGGGGGAGTTTGTCTCCTTTCTCGGCCCAAGCGGCTGTGGAAAGACCACGCTGCTCTCAATAATATCAAGCTTGCTAAAACCAACTCAAGGAACAGTTCTGTTAGAAAACAAGCCCGTTTCAACCGCTAAAAATGAAATCGGCTATATGCTGCAGCAGGATTATTTGTTTCCTTGGAAAACGATTGAAGAAAATATATTATTAGGCCTTAAGTTATCGAAACGGCTAAATGAAAAAACAAAGTCCGCTGCACTAAACTTATTAAGCCAGATCGGCCTAAATGGTGTAGAAAAACAACTGCCTAAGCAATTATCAGGCGGAATGAGACAGAGGGCCGCCCTCGTTCGAACACTCGCAACAGAACCAAAGCTTCTAATGCTTGACGAGCCATTTTCTGCTCTCGATTACCAAACCAAGCTAAAGCTAGAGGATTTAGTTTCACAGACTTTGGATGAGTTTGGAAAGACAGCTATCCTTGTTACCCATGATATCGGTGAAGCCATTGCTATGAGCGACCGCATCTTTTTATTTTCATCAAAGCCTGGAAAAATTCATAAAATTTTCGAAATGCCGGAGGAGCTAAAGAGGCTTTCCCCTTTTGATGCGAGAAATCATGAGGCTTACCAAGGTATTTTCCAAACGATATGGAAGGAGTTGGAGTCTCTTGAGCCAAGAAAAAGATAGTGTTGAGCTCCTCCATAATAAATATCTGAAATCTATAAAATACGAAAAAAGATGGGTGCGTTTTTACCAACTGATTATTTTCCTGCTCTTATTTTTGAGTTGGGAATTGTTTAGCAGGATGCAGTGGATTGATCCGCTCCTTTTCAGTTCCCCTACAAAGATCTGGGCTTTATTTATAGAAAAAATTCAAGACGGCTCATTGCTAACAAACTTAGGGGCCACTTTACTAGAAACGATCATTGGCTTTATCGTAAGCACCATACTCGGAGTCATCATCGCTGCGTTTCTCTGGTGGTCTCCAATGATTTCCAAAATACTTGACCCTTATCTAGTCATTTTTAATGCAATGCCCAAGGTCGCGTTAGGACCAGTCATTATTGTCGCACTTAGTCCTGGATATACCTCCATTATCGCCAATGGCGTCATTATTTCAGTTATTATTACGGCTCTTGTCGTATATACTTCCTTCAAAGAAGTGGACTCCAACTATCTAAAGGTCCTTCAAACCTTTGGAGCAACACGACTTCAATGTTTTAAGGAAGCCATCATGCCAGCCAGCTTCCCAGCGATTATATCCACATTGAAAGTAAATGTTGGACTTTCATGGGTAGGGGTGATTGTTGGCGAATTCCTTGTATCCACAAAAGGACTCGGATACTTGATCATCTACGGATTCCAAGTATTTAATTTTACGCTAGTTTTCTTATCGCTATTGGTGATCGCCGTGTTTGCCACGATTATGTATCAACTAGTAGATGTTTTAGAAAAAAAATTAATTAAAGAATAGCAGGAGATTTAAACCTTCTGCTATTTCTCTTCATGTTGGAGCTTCTTGATATAGTTAACACATTCTTCAATTACTTGATCTTTCATAATAAAACTATACTTATCAGTTAAGCGAAGCTGCAAAATGTCGCCTTCGACAGCAACCGGCCCATTTGTTTCAAAATAGGTTTTGGTATGCTCTACTCGATCCACTTTCCCCCAAAAAACAGCCTTAACAAAAGCCCCGTTGGTGTCATTCACTTTGTACTCTGCAATGTATTGAAGGTCACTCAGAATGGCTCCTGTCTCCTCAAATGTTTCTCTTCTCGCTGCTTCTTCCAGTGTTTCACCTACTTCAACTTTACCACCTGGAAATTCCAATCCTCGAAGTTTATGATGGGTTAAAAACCAGCCATTTTTAAATTGACAAATGACCAAAACATGTTTAGCCTTCATAGTAAAGGCATGTTGACCAAAGATAAGTTCGATCTTATTTCCGTTGAAATCGAGAAACTCCTTCATCATAATCCGCCCCAAGTTTTCTTTAATGATATAATTATATATAAAAAAGGAGAATCCTTAAACTTTTGGATTCTCCTCACAGGATTAATGATTCTTCGGTAAGATGTTCATGCTTTCAATATGTGTTTTCGCCTCTTGGTCCCCTAATTGGTATATCATACCATAAACCTGTTGAATGGTACTATCGTAGCTGTCATTCTCCCTATCATAATGGTATTGAACAAAAGGGACATGGGCTCTAAAAAAGTTCTTCCACTCTGTGGAGTAGTTTTGATTAAATAACTCTCTTAATTGGGTTATTTCATCATCTGTAGCTTCAATCTTATAGCTCCATGTAGAACTTGAAGCATTACTCATTATTTGACCGGTTCCCACATCAATATAGTAGGTTTTCTTCTGTTCGTTCATTACTTCAACCCCTTTTACTGTTTAGTAATGTACCAATAGAGAAATTTTTATTCTTTTTCACATTTCGACTCATTTTTTATTGTAGTATCCTATATAATAAACATACAACTAAGAAAACAGACTTTTCAGTTAATTTTATCCAGGAAAGGCAGGGATGAATTTATTCGTTTATGGGTATTCCATAAGTAGGATGTTTTTAAAATTAAAAGGTTTTTGCAGGAGGTGGAAAAATGAAAATAGTCGATGAATTATATGCGATGTATCGTAATAAGCTAACTGGTGATGAAGAGGATATTGATATGCTGACATTCGCTTTTTTAGAAGAAATGTCACATGAAGATTTGCTAGCCTTAATACAAGAAATGGATAAACAAGAACTATATGATTTAATGGGCCTTTATCTGATTGAAAGCTTAAAAGGAAAGTTTGCTCAAGAAGAGTACGGCCAGCATCGTACACATACTTATTATCCTAGGAATATACATTGAAATTTACATAACACCTGAACCCGGAAGCGGAAGCGCTTCCTTTTTTATTGGAAATCTTCAGAACTGCTCTTTCATTCATGGTACAATGGTAAGGAAAGGAGGATGAAAAATGTATACAGTCTTGGTTGTTGGGATTATTATTGTTATTGTGGTTTTAATACTAGCAGTTACAACTACTTCTAAAGCATATACTTATAAACATACGGTTGATTCATTGGAAAACAATCCTTATGTTGATCAAGAAGAAAGCAAGAAACAAGAAGATAACCATAAGGCATAAAAAAATTCCTATTCGCAGTTGAATAGGAATTTTTGAACCTTATGCAAATACCTGTTTTAAGTCTTCTTTACTGTGTTGAAGCCAAAAGCGCATTAACTTTTTAGCACCTTCTAAATCATGTAGTTTAGCTTGGCCGCATTGTCTTTCATTTGCAGCAGGAACCTCAATAATTTCAACCGCATCCTTCATCGTATCTTCTAGAAGATCGATGATTTCCTCAACAGTAGGTTCTCCGCTCACAACCAAGTAATAGCCAGTTTGGCAGCCCATTGGCGAAATATCAATGATATCAAAATGGTCATACTTTTCGGAATGCTTGCGGATATTAAAGGCAAGCAAGTGCTCTAATGTATGGATAGCATCTGGTTTCATTGCCTGTTTATTTGGCTGGCAAAAACGGATATCATATTTATTAACCACACCGTCACTGCCCACTTTATGAACGCCGCAATGTCTTACAAATGGGGCTTTAACGGCATTATGATCTAGATCAAAACTTTCAACTGAAGGCATGTTATTCACTCCTTTGTGTATTCTCTCTTTATCATACAATAAAATCCGACTAAATACATCACCTTAGTTACATTTAGCAATTTAGACGATTATTACTATTTATGGTATGTTGTAAGTATGAATCCTGTATTCAAAAGGAGAAGGAATAGATGCTAAAAAAAATCTTTATTTCGCTTATTCGTTTTTATCAAGTCGTTATTTCCCCAATCAAACCGCCTTCATGCCGATTTTATCCTACATGTTCTCAATATGGACTAGAGGCGGTTCAACGGTTTGGCGCCATAAAAGGCGGCTGGCTGACTATTAAGCGAATTTCAAAATGCCATCCCTTTCATCCAGGAGGCGTTGATCCTGTTCCAGAAAAAAAGCAGGATTAGTTCTTATAACCGTCTACAATTAAATCGAGCTTGCCTGTCTTAGGATCAATCACTAAACCGTGAACAGGGACATCATTTGGCATTAATGGATGATTTTTAATCATATCCACACTGTGCTCGACACTCTCGGTCACACTATCAAAGCCATGGAGCCACTGTTCAATGTCAATCCCAGAATATGTAAGGGTTTTAAGAGTTTCCTCAGATATCCCTCTTGCTTTCATACTTTCAATCACGGGTTCCGGCTTCATACCGAGCATACCGCAATCGTGGTGGGCAATAACCAAGACTTCCTGCGCTTTTAATTGATATAAAGCAACTAAAATACTGCGCATCACACTTCCAAAAGGATGTGACAATAATGCCCCGGCATCCTTAATAATCTTGGCATCCCCATTCCCCAAGTTCAATGCTTTAGGCAAAAGCTCTAATAGCCGCGTATCCATACATGTAAGAATGACCATCTTTTTGTTAGGGAATTTGGTTGTTTCATACTTCTCGTATTCATGGTCTTCTACAAATTTTTGATTGTAATCTAAAATGTCGTTTAAAATTGTACTGCTCATATAAATCCCACCTTTCCTATTAAGCATACATAATATGCCTTGTATGTAACAAATATTATACTTGAAAATTGGTAATTTTTTTTGTAAGATATTTATGGAAATCGGAATCGTTCCGGATTATACGCCATCTAGCTTTTAGATTCCTAAAATATAACTAACAAATCGTAATAAATCCGATTTGATATATAATTGAAGGAGTATTTATGAAAAAAGTCATCCTAATTCTCTCTTTCTTCCTTCTGTTAAGCCTCATGCTGTCTGGCTGTTCAAATGATAATAGTCAGTCTAAAGAAAAGAAAGACCAATTAACCATCTATACAACTGTCTACCCCTTGCAATATTTTGCAGAACAAATTGGTGGAAAATATGTCAATGTAAAAACCATTTATCCTCCTGGGGCTGATGAGCATACCTTTGAACCATCTCAAAAAGATATGATGAATTTAGCAGATTCAGACTTATTCTTCTATATTGGTCTTGGCTTGGAAGGTTTTGTAGAAAAGGCAAAAGACACACTAAAAAATGAGAATGTTGAGCTTGTTCCAACGGCCGCTCACCTTAATCTTCCAAAGGACCCTCACTCAGGAGAAGGAGAAGAGCTCGGTACTAACAACGTAAACCCCCATGGTTGGCTCGATCCAGTTTACTGTAAGGAAATGGCCAAAGTCATTCGTGATCGCTTGGTAAGCAAAATGCCGCAAAACAAAGAACTTTTTAATAAGAATTATGATAAACTTGCTGCCGAATTAGATGATCTAAATAATCGATATAAACAGGCCATTTCAAAAGCGAGACACAATAAAATTATGGTTACCCATGCTGCCTTTGGTTATTGGGAAAATCGTTACGGGCTTGAGCAAATTAGTATTTCAGGTCTCTCCACAACCAATGAGCCTACGCAAAAAGAACTTGAAAAGATCATTTCTATCGCGGAGCATGAGGGTATCCACTATATTCTTTTTGAACAAAATGTTCAATCCAAACTAGGCATGGTTGTCCAAAAAGAAATGGGTGCCAAAGCCCTTCATATTCATAATTTAGCCGTACTATCCAAAGATAATCTAAAAAATAAAGAAACCTACTTTACTCTAATGGACGCTAACCTTAAAACAATCGAAATAGCTTTAAATAAATAATGATGGACCTCTCGAATACAATCGGGAGGTTTTTTATTTAGGATGTGTTAACGGTTATTGTTGATTTTTAGATGTTGGTTGGAGCGGAATTCAACACTCATGTTTAGTAAGCCTTTATTTAAAAAAACTTTGGAAATTATTACATAGGAATCCTTTCCCTGCAAACAATAATTTCATATGTGTCTGAAGAGAAAGGAAGAAGCAGATGAGTGATTTAGTAATTGCAAGAAGTTTATTTGGAACAACCATGGGGTTTCATATTATTTTTGCAACGATTGGCGTAGGACTGCCTTTTATGATATTGACAGCCGAGCTGATCTATCAAAAGACAAAAGATATCGAGTACGTGGTCATGGCCAAAAGATGGACAAAAGCCTTTGCTGTCCTGCTTGGAGTAGGAATTCCAACCGGAACCATTGCAGGGGTTCAATTATCCTTGCTTTGGCCAGGGTTTATGGAGGTTATTGGAAGAGTCATGCCGCTTCCCTTTCAAATTGAGATCTATGCCTTTTTTATTGAGGCACTCTTTATGTCCATTTATGTTTACGCTGCTGAAAGAATCGCACCATGGATGAGGATTACAAGCCTTGTATTCGTAGCGATTGGTGCGATGGGCTCAGCCGTATTAATTACCAATGTCCATGCTTTTGAAGGAACACCTGCTGGTTTTAACATTGTCAATGGAAAGATTGTTGATATCGACCCTTGGGCTGCCTTTTTTAACCCAAGCTTTTTTGTAACAGCCGGACATGTTGCGTTGTCAGCTTACACAACTGGTGCCTTTATCGTGGCAACTGTATCAGCCTATAAAATGTTAAAGGCAGAAGGTGCATCGAGGGTCTATCATTTCCATCAGAAAGCATTGCTGTTAAGTTTGGTTGTTGGAGGAATATTTTCATTATTAACAGCCTTAAACGGCCATGAGTCTGCCCAATACTTACATAAATACCAGCCGGAAAAGCTTGCTGCTGCTGAGGGGCTGTTTGAAACGCAATCCCATGCCCCCCTAACGATTGGCGGCCTTACAGATAGAGAAACACAAGAAGTTAAGTATGGACTAGAGATTCCCTGGGCCCTGAGTTTCTTAGCAGGAAACAGCTTTGATACTGTTGTAAAAGGGCTAAATGATTTTCCGGAACAATATTGGCCGCCATTATTTATCCATACGTTATTTAATGCCATGGTAGGGGTAGGATCTTTGCTAATTCTTATTTCTTTCCTTGGACTTGTATTGAAAAAGGTTATAAAAAAGGAGACCTTTCCAAAATGGCTGATGTGGCTGTATGTGGCATCGGGTCCTCTTGCGGTTTTAGGGATCGAGTTCGGCTGGATTTTTGCTTGCACAGGCCGGCAGCCTTGGACAATCTATCGAATTTTGTCCACGGCGGATTCCGCCACTACTTCAACCAATCTTGGCATTCTTTTTGCCTTGTTTGCCTTGGTCTATGTTATTTTGGCTCTCTCGGTACTCTTTGTGCTTAGATATTATTTTAAAAAGAACTCTGTGGTGGATGATTTAAACAGGGCAGATCAAAAGGGCGTGCCATTATTTAGCTCAAATTCTTAAAGAGGTGGAACCAACATGTTGGATGTTTATCTTGCGGTAACAGTCCTATGGGGATTTGTGTTTATCTATGCTGTTATGGCAACAATGGATTTTGGGGCTGGATTTTGGTCCATGTTTTATATTAATCGGGAAAAAACAAAGGCAACAAATATTGCCAATCGTTACCTATCTCCGACTTGGGAGGTAACAAATACTTTTATTGTGGCTCTGGTCGTAGCTGTTTATAGTTTGTTCCCCAGAGGAGCCTATACGCTTGGTACGATTTTATTAATACCGGGAAGTCTTATCCTGTTATTACTTTCGATTCGAAGCGCGTTTCTCGTCTTTTCTAATATTGCAGATGAATATAAAAAGCCGCTTACCTATATTTCCGGAATTTGCGGAATTTTAATTCCTGGCTTATTAATCAGTGTCCTGCCTATTACACATGGAGAATATGTACATTTTTCAACCAACCGGCAAACATTAGATTTAGCTGGACTATTCTCGAGCCCTAATGAATACGCCTTTTTTGGCTTTGCCCTTACGAGTACGTTATTTCTTTCCTCTCTTTTGTTAGCGGATTACTCTAAAGCTTCCGAGGAATTTGACGCCTACAATGCGTACCGTCGGGATGCATTAATAATCGGACCTATCTCATTATTAATGGCTTTTCTGATTATGATTACATTAAAATCAGAAGCTGCTTGGATTTATAATAAAATGATGAATGACCTGCCCTTTCTGTATTTATCACTGGCTTTCTTCTTAATTGGAGGATTGGGTTTATTAATTCCATCCACTAAAACAAAAATAAGGGGATGGCCTCGTTTATCCGTCATTGCGATTACGATTCAGTATTTACTTGCCAGTTATGTCTATGGGCGGGCCCATTTGCCCTATATTGTCTATCCCGAAGTAACCATTCATTCCGCGTTCACTGACCCCAATTCTTTTCGTGCTATTTTTGTCACCTATATTGTTGGTTTCGCGATCCTTTTTCCGGGATTTATTTACTTCTGGAGCTTGTTCATGAATGATAAACGGTACTTAAGACAAATCAAGCTGGGAAGAAAGTAATCTCCGATTTTTGGAAGGGATATAAATGGATGGTTCCTCAAATGCTATTTTTGTATCCTAATTTAAAGGAGCGATACAAATGGCAAAAGATGTTTTGTGTGAGGTAAATAATTGTACGTTTTGGGCAAGTGGAAATAGATGTAGTGCAGATCAAATTTATGTTGTTAGCCATACAGGCGAAACAGCTGATAATAGCAGAGAAACTGACTGTAAAACATTTGAGCCTGTTGAGCTTTCGTAGTTTCAACAAAAAAGGTGAATCAGAACTGCTGATTCACCTTTTTTCTATTAGGCTGTGTTAATCTTGGATGTTGATTTCCACTCCAATCAACATTGTCTCAAAATCAGCAGTAAGCTTTAACACAGCCTCTATTTAAAATCGAAATGTTCTTGTTGATAATAATGTTTCTTTCAGCCTTTTTTCATTTAGGCTAAATCCTATTCCCGGCTCGACAGGCACCTTTATAAAGCCATTATCTACCTGTACCTCAGGAAGAATGATATCTTCTTCCCAAAACCGATTGGATGCAGATATGTCTCCCGGAATGGTGAACCCTGGCAATGACGCCAGAGCAATATTATGGGCACGGGAAATTCCAAACTCAATCATTCCTCCACACCAAACCGGAATATGATGGGCAAAGCAGTAATCATGAATTTGTTTGGCCTCAAATAGGCCGCCGACTCGGCCGACTTTAATATTAATGACCTGACAACTTCCTAGTTCAATGGCCTTTCTTGCATCATCAAAACTTACAATGCTTTCATCCAAGCAAATAGGTGTCTTTATTTCTTTTTGAAGTACAGCATGTTCAATAATATCGTCATGGGCGAGGGGCTGCTCAATCATGAGAAGATTAAATTCATCTAACGCCTTTAGCCGTTCGGTATCCTTTAAGGTATAGGCGGAATTAGCATCTGCCATAATCGGCAATTCAGAATATACTTTTCGTATTTCGGCTAGAAAAGAATAATCCTGTTGGGGGTTGATTTTCACCTTTATCCTTTGGTAACCCTCCTCGAGATACTGCTCAATTTGTTTAAGAGCTTTTGCAGTGGAATCCGTGGCAACGACTACACCCGAAGCAATCACCTGACGGGTCCCGTTAAGAAGGACAGATAAGGGGGATGAGATTTGTTTTGCGTATAAATCCCATAATGCCGTTTCAAGGGCTGCCTTCGCCATATGATTTCTTCTAATCGATTTAAAAAGCAGGGCGGCTTCTTCTGGCTGCTGAATAGGATTTTTTTTTAACAAGGGAATTAATATATCCGTAATCATATGTAAACATGTTGCAACTGTCTCTTCTGTATACCATGGTGTCGAAAAGGCCACTCCCTCTCCCAGCCCAAAGCAGCCATCCTGATCCGAGATTTTTACAATGATCCCTTCACGGTGGTCCACCGCACCTAAATGCGTTAAAAATGGGGATTTTAGGGGCATTTGAACAATATAAAGCTCAACCTGAGCAATTTTCATCCCCCTTACACCCACTCTCTCAGTTTTCTTCGCAGTAATTTCTTAGCTGCATTTCTAGGCAGCTGTTCCGTAAAATAAATAGCCTTAGGCAATTTGTACTTGGCGAGACGCACCATGCAGAATCGCTGCAACTCCTCAACTGATAGATTTGTTCCTTGCCTTTTTACAATAAAGGCGACAGGAACCTGTCCCCATTTTTTATCCTCGATACCAGTAACGCCAGCATCCATTACATCTGTATGCGCCAGTAGGACTGCCTCAAGTTCAGCTGGATAGATATTTTCTCCACCGGAAATAATTAAGTCACTTCGCCGATCTTTAACGTACAAAAATCCTTGCTCATCTACATAACCAATATCGCCTGTATATAACCAGCCACTACGGATCTTTTCTTCTGTAGCTTCGGGGCGGTTTAAATAACCTGGAGTAACATTTGGCCCTTTAACGACAATTTCACCAGGTATACCCGCTTTGGCTGTCTCGCCATTTTCAAGCTCAATCTTAAGCTGGGAAGGGAATAATGGTTTCCCGGCAGAACCAAGCTTTTGCAAGCTGTCTTCCGGAGCTAGTGTGACGATTTGTGAGGAGGTTTCGGTCATTCCGTAAGACTGAAAAACAGGGATATTCTTTTTTACACATGCCTCTAATAATGGTAATGGGGCCGGCCCGCCTCCTAACAGCATGCAGCGAAAAAAGTTTGGAAGTCGTTTGTCCTCCAGTGTTTCAACAATTTGTGATAACATCGTACCCACTACCGACATGATGGTTACCCGTTTCGCTTGAATATCTTTTATCGTTCGTTCCACATCGAAGTGTTCATGAAGAACGATGGGCATCCCATAAATAACACTGCGCATAAGAATGGAAAAACCACTAATATGAAAAAGAGGAACCGAACAGAGCCAGCAGTCACTTTCAATTAAGCCAAGATTCAGTGCTGAACCGGTTGAGCTCCACCAATGATTCCCATATGTCTGGATAAC
The DNA here is from genome assembly GCF_036965645.1 of Neobacillus drentensis. Lineage (GTDB taxonomy): Bacteria > Bacillota > Bacilli > Bacillales > Cytobacillaceae > Neobacillus > Neobacillus drentensis_D. The sequence continues at coordinate 16,759 of NZ_JBALPZ010000028.1, read as the reverse complement.
CCCTTTTGGATTACCGGTAGTACCTGATGTATACATAATCGTACAGGTATCAGTAAGACTGATTTCATCTTGAATATAGGGATCCTCTGCCTCTATTTGACTTAGCTGAATCTTTGTAATGGTCATCAATTGTTTGATTTGTTGATTAATCACTGTTTCGGTATCAGTAAAGGATTCCTCTAGAATGAGAAAAGCTGCTTTTGAATCCCTTAATTGAAAGACAAGCTCATTTGCCGTTAATCGATTATTTAAAATAACTGACCGTGCCCCTAGTAACTGAAGAGCTAATAAGATCGTAACGGTATCCAAATGATTCTTCAATAATACACCCACGAATTGCCCTTTTCGTATCCCAAGTGCCTGAAGTTTTCCACTCACTTCCAAGGAACGCTCATATAATTCACTAAAGGTTACCGATTGTTCTTGAAAATAAACAGCAATCCGATTTGGAGTTAAAAGAGCACGTTTGATTAATAAGTTAGGCATCGTTTCATTTTGCATTTTTGCACCCTCTTTTCTCTAGATAAAAACAACAGCCTGATGGATACCATCAAGCTGCAAAAGGGAATCTTCAAATCAAGGGAAACGCGGGAATTGACCAAAGTCAGGCTTGCGTTTTTCTTTAAAGGCATCGCGGCCTTCTTTTGCTTCATCCGTTGTATAATAAAGCAAGGTAGCATCACCGGCAAATTGTTGGATACCAGCTAAACCATCTGTATCAGCATTAAATGCAGCTTTTAAGAAACGAAGAGCCGTTGGACTTTTCTCAAGCATTTCTTCACACCACTTAATGGTTTCTTCTTCTACTTGATCTAATGGGACAACGGTGTTAACTAAGCCCATATCGAGTGCTTCCTGTGCATTATATTGACGGCATAGGTACCATATCTCACGTGCCTTTTTGTGACCGACTATTCTTGCTAAATAACCTGAACCATAACCAGCATCAAAGCTTCCCACTTTTGGACCTGTTTGACCAAAAATAGCGTTATCAGCCGCAATCGTTAAGTCACATACAATATGTAAAACATGACCGCCGCCAATCGCGTAGCCCTTTACCATGGCTACTACCGGTTTTGGAATGACTCGAATTAAGCGCTGAAGGTCTAAAACATTTAAGCGAGGAATTTGGTCGTCTCCTACGTAACCTCCATGTCCTCTTACCTTTTGATCTCCACCGGAACAAAATGCTTTATCTCCGGCACCTGTTAATACAATAACACCAATACTTGAATCATCTCGTGCATAAGCGAACGCATCAATTAATTCCATAACTGTCTTTGGTGTAAAAGCATTATGTACATGTGGACGGTTAATGGTTATTTTTGCAATCCCATTATAAGTTTCATATAGAATTTCTTCGTATTTTTTACCTGGAACCCATTCTACCATAATGATATCCTCCTTATTATTGATTTGACAAAAAGTCACTTACTATTGTACCAAATTTTTCTGGTACTTCCACATGAATTGCATGACCGGAATTTTCAACGACAATCCACTTCGCTTTTTTTAACTTGGCTGACATAGCTTTAGCTATTTGACAAAACTTCAAATCCAACCCGCCAGTAAGCAGCAATACGTCGCAGCTTACTTGGACAAGTTCCTCCCACCATGATGGCTGTGAACCGGTCCCCATCCCTAGCAGGCTATTTGCAAGTCCCTGGGAAGAATTCATTAAGCGCTGTTCTCTTATTTTGCCTTGTACGGCAGCCGGAAGTCTCCTCATCGTTTGGAACAAAGAAATACCTTCCCAATAATCAACAAATGATTTTAATCCCTTGTCTACTATAAATTTTGCAAGTTTAGCATCATTCATACGGCGAAGTTCTCTTTCGCTCTCTGTTTTAAGACCTGGCGATGAGCTTTCTAAGATCAGTTTTCGAACTCGGTTCGGGAAAAGCAGTGCAAAAGTTAGAGCAAGTCGCCCGCCCATGGAATAACCAAGCAAGTCGACTTGGTGAACGCCTATTTTATCCAAGATGTTATTTAAGCTTTTAGCCATGGATTCGATTTGATAATGCTTTAGCCCTTCAGGGGATTCAGTATTACCATGTCCAATGATGTCAGGAACAATCAATCTTGAATGGCTGCCCCATTTGTCAAAAAAGGGTCGCCATGTAGATGAATCGCCCGTAAATCCATGCAATAAGACAAGCGGAAATCCTTCTCCACTAACCTCGAGATGATAGCGAATCCCGTCGACAACCACAATCATTCTTGCGCTCCATTGACAAGATTTGATATTTCCTGGGAAACAGAACGCCAAAGTTCACGATGTTCATCGCGATTTCTGTCTCTATTTGTTTCAATCTCATAAACATGGATACCTTTTTCATGATGGCTTTGTGTTAACAAGGTTCTAAGCTCATCCCAATTTGAAATCTTGCTGTATTTTCCATTAAACATTTTAACCGCATGTTCAAAGTTCAAATTTAATGGTGTACCAAACAATAGTTCAAAGTGCTTAGGATGTTCAGATTGTGGAAGAAAAGAAAAGATTCCTCCGCCGTTATTGTTAACGAGAATAATATGGATATCAATATCGTAAAGTTTGGCCGCAATCAAACCATTTAAGTCATGGAAGAATGTTAAATCCCCCAAAACTAAGTATAAGGGCTTTGAATAAACAGCAGCACCAATTGCGGTTGAAACGGTACCGTCAATTCCATTCGCTCCTCGATTAGCCATTACTTTAATCGATTTATCATTGTTTAAGAAAAAACTATCTAAATCACGGATTGGCATACTGTTACCCACAAAAAGCGTAGCTTCTTCTGGAAGCAAATCAGCTAATTGATAGAATAACTTACCTTCGCTCAATTCTCGTACATCCCGGATAACCGCCATATGTTCTTTTGTCAATTGGTTTACTTTTTTCCAATCATCTAAAAAGACAGAAGAGATGACAGTGTCCAGATTCGATACTAATTTTTCACAAAACATGGTTTCGTTGCAAAAAATCATATTCGTTGATAACACTGAAGGATCACGCCATCCGCCTCCGCCGTCAATTACGTATTGATCAGCACCATGATTTTCTTTTAGGAATATCGTTAACGCTTTCGAAACTGGCATTGCTCCAAATCTTAAGACAACATCCGGCTTAAGAAAAGACTTAGCATCTTCATTCCTTAAAAAGGTATCATATGCTTCAATAATATTCTCAAGCGGATGGCTTCCACTTCGTAATTGTGATAAGGGATCCGCTAAAATAGGATAGTTTAGTTTAGCCCCTAGTTCTGTGACGGCTTTTGCAAATTTCTCATCATCTAGATTGCCGCAAACAATTATTCCCTTTTCTTTTCCTCGTAATTCACCGGCAATGCCTTTAAACTCTTCTTCGCTAATGGTTATATCACCATTGTGGACCTTCACATACCCTTTAGGTCGTTCAGAAAGCGCAAAGAGGTTTTTGTCCATTTTAGGGATGAGTGGTTCACGGAACGGAAAATTCAAATGAACGGGTCCCGCAGGTGCTTGGGTTGCAATAGATGCCGCTCTCGCACAAATGGTTCTCGCATAGCGGAGCATTTCCTTACTTTTCTCTGGTAAAGCCATATCGGCAAACCATTTAACTTGATGACCATACAAATGAAGCTGATCAATGGCCTGTGGAGCCCCTACTTCTCTTAATTCATGCGGTCGGTCAGCTGTTAGAACAAGCAATGGGACACGTGAATATTTGGCCTCCACAATTGCTGGGAAATAATTAGCAGCCGCCGTACCAGATGTGCACAAAATGGCCACAGGCGTGTTTTTAGCTTTTGCCATCCCTAGTCCGAAAAAAGCAGCTGAACGTTCATCAACATGGATATGGACGTTTAAATCAGGGTGTTCAGCCATAACCATTGCCATCGGAGTTGACCTTGAACCAGGGCTAACGATTACATCAGTGATACCTGTTAAGACTAGTTCTGAAACAAAGGCTGCAATAAAAGCAGTTAATGATTCTTGATGATTCATAATTATTTTCCTCCAAGAGCGCGCAGCATTGGTCTAAACTTTAAAGCAGTTTCCAAATACTCATCTTCCGATTTGGAATCGGATACCACACCACACCCGGCAAACAAGGAGACTTCTTTTTTCTGAATAAGCCCAGAGCGGATAGCCACCGCGAATTCACCATTTTGCTGATAATCAACCCATCCAAGCGGACCGCCAAATAACCCTCGATCCATTCCTTCTACTTCTCTTATCTTTTCTACCGCTGAAGTCTTGGGAAGTCCCCCAAGTGCAGGTGTGGGATGAAGCTTTTCTACAAGCAGCAAAAGGGATGTGTTTGGACCGCACTTCCCAATGACAGGTGTATAAAGGTGCTGAATATCCCTCATTTTCATTAATTGCGGTTTCTGAGGTAAGATTACCTCTTTACACGATTGCCCAAGTGCTTCCTTAATCATCTCGACTACATAACCATGTTCAATGAGATTTTTTTGATCGGCTAAAAGAGTTTCTCCTAATACCTGATCTTCCTCTTCCGTATTACCACGAGAAATCGAACCTGCCAAACAGGTTGAATAGACTTCATCGCCTTGTTTCTTTATTAGCCGTTCCGGTGAGGCCCCAATAAAGCAATCTCCATTCGATTCAAAAGCAAAAATATAGCTAGCCGGCTGCTGTGTATATAAATTCTCTAGGACTGTTTCCGCTTCAACATCCGAACTAAACGCTAATCTTAGCTCACGAGCAAGGACTACTTTCTTCAATGGACCTTTTGTTAATTCTTTCACAACTTTGTCAACCGTCTGCTTCCATCTTTCAGGAAGAATTTCATCCTTCCTAATTAATGAGGGAGATTTTGTACTAATCCTGCTTCTTAATGAATCAAGCAATTTGTTTCTTTCTTCCAAACTCTTGCTATATAGTGTTAAATCATCATTTGGTGTAAAGATAATATTTGTGGTTAAATAGGTTTCACCACGGACGATACTTAATAAGAATTTGGGTATGTGAAATATAGAATCTGCAAATTTGGACCAAAGATTAGTTTTTTCTTTAAAAGGATCAAATGAAAAGCCTCCAAACATAAGAGGTCCTACACCGTCAACTTTAGATGGATTAAAAATAAAGCTGTCTTTTAAAAAGCTTTTCCATTCTTTTTCAACATGAAAAAAGCGGTCAGCAGACTGATCCGATTGAATTTGCTTTGAAATTCCTATTCCTATTAAAACCATTTCATTAGCCGGGTCTTTCCAAAAAAAACGTTCCCCGCAATAACGGTCTTTTCCAGAATTAAAAAAGGCTAATGGATTAGTCGTGTCCATTTTATGAACTTCACTCATTAAAATGGGCCTGCCTAATTCTCGCGCCCGATTTACCCCTAAAAGACCCCTTTCTTTTATCTCTGTTTCTTGAATGGTAATCAAACAAATCCCTCCAAAACAGCCAATATAACTGTTATCCATTCATCTTTAAGCCTATTCTAAGATACTACTCCCATTGTAAATAAGTCAATAATTGTTGTCTCTACTTATCAGCTTTATTCCTTATTATATAGCAAATTTCCTAAACAAGGTTGAGAACGGTTTTTATACCTTTAGTTTTCCACGAAATGCAGAGAATAATCGAACAGGGATTATCTTCTAGTTTTGAAAACAAAAATTAATTGACACTAAACAGAGGATTCCAATACACTTAGGTGTGGGAATACTACCCTAACATTAATAAAACTAAAAGATATAGAGAAAATTTTTGCAAGGGGGAGAACGTATGCAGTCAAATTTACAACAAAGCTCAAAGCAGGGCATTGAAGCTAACCGCGGTTTTCAAGTTTGGTGGAAAATGACCCGTCCTCATACACTTACAGCATCATTTGTACCAGTTTTACTTGGTACAGCATTAGCTCTTAAGAACGGAAAAGTTCATATTGGTCTTTTTCTTGCCATGCTTGTTGCTAGTATGTTGATTCAAGCGGCTACAAACATGTTTAATGAATACTTTGATTATAAGAGAGGATTGGATACAGAAGAATCAGTAGGAATTGGCGGAACCATTGTTCGGGATGGTATTAAGCCAAAAACGGTCATCAATCTTGCTTTTGGATTTTATCTCATTTCTTTATTCCTTGGTGTATATATTTGTGCCAATAGCAGCTGGTGGTTAGCCATTGTTGGCCTTGTTTGTATGGCGGTTGGCTATTTCTACACTGGGGGTCCTGTTCCGATTGCCTATACACCATTTGGTGAGATTCTTTCAGGATTTTTTATGGGCATGTTGATTATTCTAATTTCATTCTTTATACAAACTGGAACTGTTGATTATTCAAGTATTCTCCTGTCGGTACCTAGCATGGTTTTAGTAGGTATGATTATGCTTTCCAATAACATACGCGATTTAGATGGTGATAAAGAAAATGGCCGTAAAACAGTAGCCATTTTACTAGGAAAAAAGAAGGCTATTTATCTTCTAGCTGGTATGTTTACCTTTTCTTATCTTTGGATTCTGGGACTGATCATTAGTGGTATTGCTCCATTCTGGACTGCCATTGTCATTTTAAGTGTCCCAAAACCAATCAAAGCAATCAAGGGCTTTACTGAGAATAACGTGCCGCTTAAAATGGCACCTGCCATGATTGCAACTGCGCAAACCAATACCATTTTTGGATTCTTGCTCGCAATTGGCATTTTTATTGGCCATTTCTTTTCATAAGAAAAGCGGAAGCGCCTTGTTCAGGGAAAAAGTAGTTCATTTTTTCCTAGGGGCGACAGGCATAAGACGAGCCTTCTTGACGGATTGGCTTATGACCCCGAGCCCCTAGGCGCTGAAGCTAGACAATTTTCAAAGTACAAAACATTATCATATTCATAAGAAATAAAGCTTCTGCCCGATGGCAGAAGCTTTTTTCTTACTTAATAGACTTAATTCCCCAGATATCATCGGCATATTCCCTAATAGTTCGATCACTTGAAAAATAGCCTGCATGAGCAATATTTGCTAAACTCATTTTTTGCCACTCATTTTTATTTGAGAATATTTCACCTATTTGCTCCTGTACTTTAGTATAAGAAGCAAAATCCTTTAAGACAAAATATTGGTCATTTTCCTCAAGCAGTGAATCGAAAATCGGTTCGAATTCATTATTAACACCTGGAAAGAATCCATTTACGAGTTGGTCAACCGCCTGTCTGATTCGATAATCATGATGATAATATTCACGTGAAAGATAGCCGCCATGCTGATAATAATGAAGGACTTCTTCAGCAGTTAAGCCAAATGTAAAGATATTTTCCGGACCCACTAATTCTTTAATTTCTATATTTGCCCCATCCAATGTCCCTACTGTTAAGGCACCATTAATCATAAACTTCATATTTCCGGTACCAGAGGCTTCTTTACTTGCAGTTGAAATTTGTTCACTAATGTCTGAGGCAGGGAAAATTTTCTCTGCGAGCGAAACTCGATAATTTTCAAGGAAAATCACCTTAAGTTTATCGCCAACCCTTGGGTCATTATTGACTTTTTCAGCCACAGTGTTAATTAATTTGATAATTTTTTTTGCATAATAGTAACCAGGAGAAGCCTTTGCACCAAATATAAATACTCTTGGGGCAATCGGATAACTAGCATCTTCTTTGATCCGATTATATAGGTGCATGATGTGTAAAACATTCAGCAGCTGACGCTTGTAGGCATGAAGCCTTTTAACTTGTACGTCAAATATTGCCCCGGTATCAACCTTAACTCCTGTTTTATCTAAAATGATATCCGCAAGCCTCTGTTTATTTTCATTTTTTATGGTTAGAAGCTGATCTAAAAAGGCTGTGTCATTCTGAAATTTAAGCAAATGAGTAAGTTCCTCGGCTGAAGAAGTCCAGGAAGGTCCAATTGCGTCTGTAATAAGACTAGATAAATTTGGATTTGCCTTTAACAGCCAGCGGCGGTATGCAATTCCATTTGTCTTATTATTAAATTTCTCGGGATATAGTTGATAAAATTGATTCATTTCCCGCTTTTTTAATATTTCGGTATGTAGCTTTGCGACACCATTGACACTAAAACTTCCAATAATAGCCAAATGGGCCATTTTCACAAAATTATCAGCTATGATTGCAAGATCACTAATTCTTTGCCAGTCCCCGGGGGTCTGTTTCCAAAGTTCTCGACAGAAACGCTCATTGATCTCTTCTACAATCATATAAATCCGCGGCAGTAAAGGTTGAAAAATATGAATCGGCCATTTCTCAAGCGCCTCTGATAATGTCGTATGATTGGTATAGGAGATAGTATGACTCGTTATCTGCCAAGCCTGTTCCCATTCATATCCTTCCTCATCAATGAGTATCCTCATCAGCTCAGGGATTGCCAATACAGGATGTGTATCATTAATATGAATGCATACATGCTCATGCAGTTGATTTAAGCTGGCATGTTGTTTCCGATAAGTCCTTAATATCGATTGAATACTCGCTGACACTAAAAAGTATTGCTGTTTCAGCCTTAAAATTTTTCCCTCATCATGGGTATCATCAGGGTATAGAAATTCGGAAATGGATTCAGTTTCACGCTTATATTTTAAGATATCCGCATGAATCGGAAATTGAGATGGCTCTGCATTCCACAACCTTAATGTATTAACGGTTTCTGTTTTATAACCAATGACTGGCATGTCATGAGGGACAGCTGTAACCGTTTCAGCATTTAGATGATGAAAGACGAGACGTCCATTCTCCATCCTTGCTTCGACCTTTCCCCAAAACGGAACTTTAACAGCACTGTCAAGTTTACGAATTTCCCAAACATTCCCGCTTCTCAGCCATTGCTCAGGAAGTTCCACTTGATAACCATCGACTATTTTCTGTTCAAATAATCCATGCTTATAGCGAATGCCATGACCGTGTCCCGGCAAATTAAGCGATGCAAGTGAATCCAGAAAACAAGCGGCTAACCTTCCTAAGCCGCCGTTTCCTAACCCTGCATCACTTTCTAATTCCTCAAGCTCATCGAGGTCAATTCCTAATTCCTTAAGTCCTGTCTGTACTGTTTCTTCAACGCCTAAATTTATTAAATTCTGACGCAGCAACTTACCTAATAAATATTCAATGGAAAGATAGTAAACCTGTTTTCCTTTGGCTGCAAGATATTGTTCATTTGTGGTAATCCAGTCATTGCTCACAAATTCCCGAATCATGCTGCCTAGGGTTTGATACTGGTCCCGTGCTGAACTTTCAGAAAAGCTCTTCCCACAAAGCATCTCAAGTCTTTTTAGGAAGGTCTTCTTAAAACTAGCTTTACTAGAAAACATGAGTTTCACTCCTTGAGACTAGCTCTGCATAAAGCTGGCTATAACTAAATGCTGATTGCGCCCAGCTGTAGTCCTTTTCCATGGCTTGCTTAACAATGGATTCCCAAACTGGTTGATCATGATAAAAGCTTAATGCTCGCTGAACTGTATAAAGCATGTCATGGGCATTAAAGTTTTGGAAGGAGAACCCATTTCCTTTACCCGTAAATTCATTATATGCCTTAACCGTATCATTTAAGCCCCCTGTTTCGCGAACAATAGGTATCGCTCCATATCTCATGGCAATCATCTGTCCAAGGCCGCATGGTTCAAATTGAGAAGGCATTAAAAATAAGTCAGCTGCTGCATAGAGCTTATGGGCAAGTTCCTCGCTAAATCCGGTATAGACTTTTAATTTATCAGGATACACCCGTGCTGCTTGGCGTAGATATTCCTCATACTCATAATCACCTGTTCCTAAAATAACGACCTGAACATCCTCTTGCAAAATTTCCCGGAGAACACACTTTACCAGATCAAGCCCCTTTTGTTTCGTCAGTCTTGTAATCATGACAAGTAAAGGAGTCGCAGTATTCTGAGGGAAACCAAATTGCTTTTGAATCTCCTTTTTGTTAACTGCCTTTTTGGAATAGGTATTCACCTTGTATTTTTGATAGATTAATGGGTCAATGGCTGGATTGTAAAAATCTTCATCAATTCCATTTAGGATACCGATAAGATCCTCTTTTCTTGCTCGTAAGAGTCCATCTAGTTTCTCACCATAAGTCGTGGTTTGAATTTCCTCTTTATAGGTTGGGCTAACGGTCGTGATTTTGTCAGCAGCTACAAGGCCGCCTTTCATAAAATTGACATTCCCAAAAAACTCTAAATGGCCTGATTGGAAGGATTGATAATCCAATCCCAATAAATCCTCCAATACCTCTTTTGGAAAGATCCCTTGAAACTGAAGATTATGGATGGTAAACACAGTTTTTATCAAACCATACCCTTTTCGCTTGTAGTATTCTGTTCTTAAAAGGTAAGGAATCATGGCTGTATGCCAATCGTGACAATGCAGGACATCGGGATAAAAGTCTAATTCTGCGATTGCCTCAAGAATTGCCCGGTTTAAATAGGCAAATCTTTCTCCATCATCAAAATAACCGTACAGACCTTCTCTTTTAAAATAGTATTCGTTATCAACGAAATAATAGGTAATCCCTTGGTGTGTAAGCTCTTCAATACCACAATATTGATTTCTCCAGCCTACAGAAACCGTAAATTCTTTGATTTTTTTCATTTTTTGTTTGTACTCTTCCGAAATAGTTCCATATTTCGGAAGAATTACTCTGACATCTGTACCAAGGCTCTTGAGTTCTTTTGGAAGTGATCCGGCAACATCAGCTAGTCCCCCAGACTTGGCGAATGGGCCACATTCCGATACAGCAAATAAGATTTTCACGAATTCATCAGCGCTCCTTGTTTCGTTCCTTTACGGATCACGTAAGGGGCATGCGCAGTTCCTGCTAAATAAGTTCCTGCCTCCACCTTAACATCCTTGTCTAAAATAACCGAATCTAAATAACAGTTCTCCTCGATTTGGCACTTTTGCATAATAATGCAGTTCTTAATCACTGCCCCTTTGCCAATTTTCACCCCACGGGCGATAATACTGTTTTCAACCGATCCGCTAATGTGACAGCCGTTTGCAATCATCGCATTTTTCACCACGGACTCTTGCACATACTTAGTAGGCGGTTCATCTTTTACTTTTGTAATAATAGGCTGGTCTTTTAAAAATAATTGCTTCCATACCTTTGGTTCGAGCAATTTCATACTGGTAGAGAAATAGGTGTCAATTGAATCTATTGTGACGGCATAGCCGTTATATTCATAGTGACAAATCGAATACGCTGCATTTAGGTCTGTTACAACATCCTTCATACAGGTGTAACCTGTCTCATGTCTTGTTTCAATTAATTGGATCAGCAGTGAAGTTTTAATTAGATACATTTCCATCGAACGTCCATCTGGGTGACGTATTTCAGTGATATCGCATTTTGCCTCATTATGCCACTCTAAGATTGGCCTAAGGTTCATATTAACAATCGTGTTACAGTTAGAGATAATAGCATATTCTTGGCTGCTTCGGTAAAAATAATCCATATTAGCCGCAAAATGTTCAAACGAACCAATTTTATTACCATCACTTTCTACAATCGGGGATGGGAAAAAGAAAAGTCCATCACGCTTACGATTTAAATCCCAATTTTTTCCCGAACCTAAATGATCCATGAGGGAACGGTATTGCATCTTTGGAAAGATTGCCACACTTCGTATACCTGAATTGACCATACTTGAAAGAATAAAGTCGATAATACGGTAGCGTCCCCCAAATGGCAATGCTGCGAGTGAGCGGTGGATTACTAAATCCTCCAAATCTTCGTGGTAGGTTGTTGCATCAATTACGCCTAATAGCTTTCTTTTCACTCCAAATTCCCTCCTGAATTTTCTATTAATTAACCAACCTTTTTTTATACTATATGGCTGGATAAAGACCGCTTAACATCTCTTCCGTTACGAGGATGATTTCATCATCAAGGGAGCGAATCACAGTCCCGTCTGGTATTTTAACCTCACCAGGTACAATTGCTTTTTCAATTAAACAATTTTCACCAATCTCAGCATCTGGCATGATAACGGACTCTTTGATAATCGAGTTTTTACCAATGGTCACACCTTGAAATAACACAGATTTATCTATCTTCCCTTCAATTGTACAGCCCTCATTTATCATAGACTCTCTGACAATGGCATCTGGAGCGATATATTGCGGGGGTTGATTTGGGTTAACGGAATAGATTCTCCAATCATTTTCAAATAAATCTAAATCACAATCTTCTCCCAATAAATCCATATTGGCTTCCCAAAGACTTTGGACTGTTCCAACATCCTTCCAGTACCCTTTAAACGGATAGGCATACAATTTTTTATGTTCGTCTAATAGCAATGGGATGATATCTTTCCCAAAGTCATGACTGGAATTAGGGTCACGTTCATCCATCTCTAAATATTCCTTCAATATGCTCCAGTTGAAAATATAAATGCCCATAGAGGCAAGATTATTTTTTGGATTGCTTGGCTTTTCCTCAAATTCCGTAATTCTCAATTCCTCGTTAGTATTCATAATGCCAAAACGGCTGGCTTCAGCCCATGGAACCTCTATTAAAGAAATTGTAGCATCGGCTCTTTTCTCAATATGATAGTCAAGCATGCTTTCATAGTTCATTTTATAAATATGGTCACCTGAAAGGATTAAAACGTATTCCGGCTGGTATTGCTTTAAATAATTTAAATTTTGAAAAATGGCACTAGCTGTTCCGGTATACCATTTTACCTCTGAAGACTCGGCATATGGAGGCAGAACTGTTACACCTCCGTCTTTACGGTCAAGGTCCCAAGCACTGCCTATACCAATATAGGAATTTAATAAAAGCGGCTGGTATTGGGTTAACACCCCAACAGTATCAATACCAGAGTTCGTACAATTGCTTAATGTAAAGTCGATAATTCGGTATTTCCCCCCAAAAGGTACTGCAGGCTTCGCTAATTCTTTCGTTAGCGAATTAAGTCTGCTACCTTTCCCTCCTGCTAATAACATGGCTACGCACTTTTTCTTTACCATTACCTTTTCTCTCCTTCCGCTTTTTAACTGGCCTTATGATTTGAAAACCGAACGGGGGAATTGCAATCTCAAATGAAGATGGCTGACCATGATAAGGCTCTTCAGATGCTAAAATGGTCTTCTTATTCATTAATCCTGACCCACCGAACTCTTGGTAATCACTATTAAAAATTTCCCGATATTCGCCTGCTTTTGGAGCACCAATCTTATAAACCGGGTACTCGACTCCCGTAAAGTTGCAGATAATAATTAAGGTATCTTCTTCCTTTTTTCCTTTTCTAATAAAGGAAAAGATTGATTGGGTACTGTTGTTAGCATCAATCCACTCAAAACCATCCTGCAAATGATCCAATTCATAAAGTGCCTTTGAGCGTTTATATAATTTAGTTAATAGTTTTACATAGGTGTTTAAATTGCGGTGCATGTCATAATCCAACAAGTTCCAATCAAGCTGTTCTTTATCTTTCCATTCCGCAAATTGGCCTATTTCAAACCCCATAAATAATAATTTTTTCCCAGGGTGAGCAAACATATATCCTAGCAGCAGCCTTAGTTGGGCAAACTTTTCTTCATATTCTCCTGGCATTTTATCTAATAGTGACTTTTTCCCATGAACCACTTCATCATGTGAAAATGGGAGCATAAAGTTTTCATAAAAGGCATATAAAAGTGAAAACGTTACCTTTGAATGGACCTTAGATCGGGAATAAGGCGGTGTTTCCATATACTCAAGCATGTCATTCATCCAGCCCATATTCCATTTGTAGTCAAATCCTAAACCGCCGTAGTGTACTGGCGCTGTTACATGAGGATATTCCGTAGAGTCCTCCCCAATCATGAGAAAATGGGGATCAAAATCATGTACTTCCTTATTTAATTTTTTCAAGAAATTAATTCCAAAGGGATTTTCGCGCTTTCCATTAGTGGTATCCGGCCAATAAATAATATTTGCTACCGCATCCATCCGGAAGCCATCTATGTGGAAGTAATCAATCCAAAACAGCGCATTCGAAATTAAGAAACTTTGAACCTCTCCTTTTCCTAAATCGAAGTTGGCTGTACCCCAAACTCTATTTTCTCTGTCATATTCAGTGCTATATGAATAAATGTGGGTTCCGTCAAATCGATAGAGTCCGTGAGCATCCTTGCAAAAATGGCCTGGGACCCAGTCAAGGATGACACCGATGCCTTGCTGATGGCATTGGTCAACAAAGTATTTAAAATCATCAGGTGTGCCATATCTGGACGTTACAGAGTAATATCCAGTACCCTGATAGCCCCATGAGGCGTCCAGCGGGTGCTCAATGATTGGTAAAAGTTCTATATGGGTAAATCCATGTTCTATTACATAAGGGATAAGTTCTGCTGCAAGTTCCTTATAGGTTAAGTAACTACCATCCTCCTTTTTCTTCCAAGATCCTGTATGGACTTCATAAATAACGGCTGGCTCTGATAGAACATTCTTCTTCTCTTTACGATTCTGCCAGTGACTATCCTGCCAGTCATAATCTTTTAATGAATATACAATGGAAGCGGTGTTGGGCCTTAATTCTGAATAAAATGCAAACGGGTCAGCTTTAAGGAGCTTCTCACCTGTAGATGTAATAATCTCATACTTATAAATGCAGCCATCTAGATCTTGATTTATAACAATAATCCAGACCCCTTCATTATTTACCTTTTGCAGTTCATATCCTTCACCATTCCAGTTATTAAAATTTCCCGTGAGCCGTACCTTTAAGGCATTAGGAGCCCATACGCAAAATCGTGTATAGACTTTATCGGAATCTTTAAAGATATGAGCGCCAAAAAGCTGATGACTCTGGAAGAAGCTGCCTTCATGAAACAAATGCAGCTGATAATCTGTCGGAAATAGTGTATTCACCGTCATGGCTCTCCTCATCTCATTGAAAATATGTATTTCTCTGACCAATTATAATTGGAAAAATCACATATGCCTCATAAAACTTTTTTATCTTTTCTGACATTAACTGATTAATCACGTCATAATATATCAATACCCGACAACATACGACACTAAACTACAAAAAATCCTTCGATATTCGACAATAATCTAGTATCTTTTTTAAATTATTTTTCAAATATATGAGTTGAAAAGCTATTTTTTTAATAATAAAAGTCGCAGTTAAAAGGTTAAAAAAAAAACCCAAATGTAAACGTTATCAATACTTATTGAAATAATCTAGCGTGGTACAAATTATTTTAATATAATGAATAAAAAGGATTTACTAATGATGATTACAGCGGGGATCAGAACCAGAATTACTTTTAATAGTCCTTTTTACACCTGGGTGGCTGCTGGAGAAGTATTGAAGTGGTAAGAATAAAAGTGCACAAAAAAACTGATAACAAAAGTTATCAGTTTTTTTGTATGACCCCTACGGGATTCGAACCCGTGTTACCGCCGTGAAAGGGCGGTGTCTTAACCGCTTGACCAAGGGGCCGATTATTTTATGGCGGAGAAGGAGGGATTTGAACCCTCGCGCCGGTTACCCGACCTACACCCTTAGCAGGGGCGCCTCTTCAGCCACTTGAGTACTTCCCCATAAAATAAAATGGCTCCGCAGGTAGGACTCGAACCTACGACCGATCGGTTAACAGCCGATAGCTCTACCACTGAGCTACTGCGGAATAGTTGTAAGTTATTTGATTTTAGCAATAAATATGGTGGGCCTAAATGGACTCGAACCATCGACCTCACGCTTATCAGGCGTGCGCTCTAACCAGCTGAGCTATAGGCCCATATATTGGAGCGGGTGATGGGAATCGAACCCACTACATCAGCTTGGAAGGCTGAGGTTTTACCAGTAAACTACACCCGCAATTTTTTAAAAATGGGGCGGCTGATGGGAATCGAACCCACGAATGCCTGAACCACAATCAGGTGCGTTAACCACTTCGCCACAGCCGCCATAACTATTTAATTATTTAATACAAAAGGTGGCTCAGGACGGAATCGAACCGCCGACACAAGGATTTTCAGTCCTTTGCTCTACCGACTGAGCTACTGAGCCATCATATGGCGGTCTGGACGGGACTCGAACCCGCGACCTCCTGCGTGACAGGCAGGCATTCTAACCAACTGAACTACCAGACCAATTGCGGGGACAGGATTTGAACCTGCGACCTTCGGGTTATGAGCCCGACGAGCTACCGGACTGCTCCACCCCGCGATAATAATAATAATTAAAATATAATGGTGGAGGATGACGGGATCGAACCGCCGACCCTCTGCTTGTAAGGCAGATGCTCTCCCAGCTGAGCTAATCCTCCAGATTTAACGAAAAAACTTTGGTGACCCCTACGGGATTCGAACCCGTGTTACCGCCGTGAAAGGGCGGTGTCTTAACCGCTTGACCAAGGGGCCAGATTTATTATGGCGGAGAGCAAGGGATTTGAACCCTTGAGACAGGGTTACCCGCCTACACGATTTCCAATCGTGCTCCTTCGGCCACTCGGACAGCTCTCCATAAAAATGGCTCCGCAGGTAGGACTCGAACCTACGACCGATCGGTTAACAGCCGATAGCTCTACCACTGAGCTACTGCGGAATAATAATAGTACAGCCTGGCAACGTCCTACTCTCACAGGGACAAAGTCCCAACTACCATCGGCGCTGAGAAGCTTAACTTCCGTGTTCGGTATGGGAACGGGTGTGACCTTCTCGCCTTAATTACCAGACTATTTATTGGACACTATTTTATTATAATGTTTTTTTTATATTTTGCAAGAGAAATTTTTATTTTTTTTCATTCTCTCAAAACTAGATAATGTAGAAGAAATATTGTAAAAACGAGTTCGCTTTATAAACTATGGTTAAGTCCTCGATC
>NZ_JBALPZ010000027.1:0-11868 GCF_036965645.1 Neobacillus drentensis | reverse complement strand
TCCTTCTTAAAAAAGAAGAAAAAACAGAGTGAGCCACAAAACAACTGACTTGTGTTTTGTCTATTACGTGAGCCCAAAAAGAAAAGAACTCCATCTTAGCTGGAGCTCTTTTCCTGATGATTTGTTTCGACATCTATTGATTTATTTCGTTTAAATACTGCTAAAACATGAAGAAAGCGGTTTTTCCATTTTTGTCTCATTAGATAATTTTTACCATATACATAGCGATTCCAACTATAATAAATAGTCTCCTCTAAAACGATAAACAGTAAGAAAGCCGCTAATATCATGATCCAGACTGACATTCCAATTCCCCCTTTTTAAGTTGAATAGTTCATTCTGTATTCAAAAACTGATACAAGACCTTTCTTCCTGTCATTTTCTTCCTATTAATCTATATATTTCATCTTACCAAATTTCTTCCAACTTGTAGACCATTTAATATAAATTATATTTCCCATTAGCTTAGTTTGGCTCGTCATATTTTAACGCTTGGTCGCTGTCCTTATATCCCTTGGTTGTAGGATCTTGGATAATTCCTAACATGGACAACAGCACAAACACCGCATTAACAATTGTCAAAATGGAATTTTGGATTGCATCTGTTAATTGAAAATGAACAAGACCCATGGAATGTAAACCTGATAAAATCAATTCGGCCACAATCATTAGCTGTGAAAGAAAGGCAATGACCCAATTTCGGTTCTTAAAACGGACTTTCCAGTTAATCAAATTCCCCACCCCTTCTATCCTTTTCTATTGGCTGGGTTAATCTTGGATGTTGATTTCCGCTCCAATCAACAACGTTTCAAAATCAACAGTAACCTTTAATACAGCCTTTCTATTAATATATGCTTATTCTATCGATTGGTTGTCCACGTATATCATGGATTACTTTAGCTAAATATTGGTCTTTTTCGTTTAGAAATTCTATAATAGAGAAATCGAAAATTCCTTTTGAAAGTTAGGAGATAGCATGGAAAAATTACAGCCCTTTTGGGGAATGATCGTTCGTTTCTGGAAAAGAAGACATCTAACCCAAATTATTTTATTATTACTTCTTGTTGTAGTCTTAGTAACGATTGCTTATTTTGGCTGGCTGGCATCTAGGGCCAACGTGGATCAATTAAAACAAGGCTTAAGTCAGCCAACGGTTATTTATGATAAAGACGGAGAGGTTGCCAGCAATGTGGCTACCAATCGAACAAAGGGTATAACGATTAGTGAAGTCCCCAAGTATGTCCCTAACGCCGTAGTGGCGATTGAGGATGAACGCTTCTATGAGCATGGAGGCTTTGATATAAAAGGAATCGCCCGTGCCCTCTTTGGGAACATTTTTGCTGGAAGGGTTACGGCCGGCGGTAGTACTTTAACTCAGCAGCTAGCTAAAAATGCCCTGCTCTCCCCTGAAAGAACTTATAAACGGAAAGC
The DNA here is from genome assembly GCF_036965645.1 of Neobacillus drentensis. Taxonomy (GTDB): domain Bacteria; phylum Bacillota; class Bacilli; order Bacillales; family Cytobacillaceae; genus Neobacillus; species Neobacillus drentensis_D. The sequence goes on along the minus strand of NZ_JBALPZ010000027.1, from coordinate 10,437 downwards.
AGAAGAACTATTTTTAGCTGTAAAGATTGAAAAGGTTTATACAAAAGATGAGATTCTGCAAATGTATTTAAATCAGGTTTATTTTGGCGGCGGAGCCTGGGGAATCAGCAATGCATCAAAAAAATATTTTAATAAGGATATTAAGGATGTGACCATTAGCGAAGCAGCTATGATGGCAGGCCTTTTACACTCGCCGAACTATCTTAATCCTTATAATAATTATGATTTAGCGATGAAGCGCCGAAATGTTGTCTTAGCAAAGATGAAAGAACAAGGTATGATTACGGCCGCTCAGTACAATACAGCAAAGAATGAAAAGATTAAGCTTCACGATGGCGGTGGAAGCAATATTGAGCGTAATTACCCATATTATGTCGATGCTGTTTTAAATGAAGCCATTTCTAAATACGGGTTAACACAAGATGAGATTTTAACTAGAGGCTACAGGATTTATACGGAAATGGATCAGAATCTGCAAGCCGGGCTTGAAAAGGTATATAGTAAAAATTATCTGTTCCCTAGCGGTATGGGAGGGAAATTGGTTCAAAGCGGTTCGGTTCTAATGGACCCAGCTTCTGGCGGTGTGCGAGCTCTCGTCGGCGGACGGGGTGAACACGTTTTCCGTGGTTTTAACAGAGCCACCCAATTGCAGGCCCAGCCGGGGTCCTCCATTAAGCCTTTGGCAGTGTATACTCCTGCCTTAGAAAATGGCTATAAATATTCATCTGTGCTTCAAGACAAGCCAACCACGATTGGGAACTACACACCGGAAAATTTTTCAAAAACATTCCAAGGCGAAGTACCTTTGTACAAAGCCCTTGAAGAATCGTTAAATGTTCCGGCTGTCTGGCTGTTACATGAGATTGGCCTAAATAAAGGCTTAGATTCATTAAAGCGGTTTGGGATTCCGGTTGAAAAAGAGGACGAAAACCTGGCGATTGCTCTTGGCGGGATGAGTAAAGGGGTATCACCACTACAGATGGCTAATGCCTTTTCTGCTTTTGCTAATGATGGCGTCCGAGAGGATAGTCATTTGATTACCAAAATCGTCGGTCCGACTGGGAATGTGATTGCCGAGCGGGAAGAAAAAACAACTAAAGTAACCTCCAAAACGGTTGCGAATGAAATGACATCGATGTTATTGAATGTGGTTGAGACCGGTACAGCAAAGAAAGCTCATATTCAAGGAGTTCAAATTGCCGGAAAAACCGGCTCTACCCAGCTGCCATTCAGCGGGGTTAACGGAACGAAGGATCAGTGGATGGTTGGATATACTCCAAACCTTGTCGGTGCTATTTGGATTGGCTATGACCAAACAGATAGACAACACTATTTGCCAAGTGCTAGTTCATCTAATGTAGTACCAATTTTTAAAGAGATTATGCGGGAATCTATCACCCATCTTCCTAACAAAAGTTTTGAAGTGACCTCAATTAACGACCAGCTTGCAGGGGAGGCGGCAACTAAAGAGAATATCAATGATCAGGCAAAGGCCATAGGGCAAGAGCTAAATAATAATGCAAAAAAAATTGGCTCAACGATTAAGGAGCATGCCCCTGAATTGAAAAGTGGACTTGAAAAAGCCTTATATTCGATTGGGAAAGGGATTAATGCATTAATCGATAAAGCAAAGGTCCTTGGACAATAACCATTAAAAAAACTCCAGCTAAAACTGGAGTTTTTTTATTCTAGTAATCCATATTTCCGCTTAAATCTGGATAAGATTTTAATCCAGATCCCGCCAAAAACAACTAAAAAGAAAACATTGGAGATGGCATGAAAGGTATCAAAAGTGGCACTTCCTATCATATAAACGATAAACGCCTTCCAAGTTTGCGATCCGCCGGACTGAATCAGTGCGATAAATCCCCATAGATTCATAATCCAGCCAAACAAATACCCCCACAGAACCCCAAACAAAATCTGGCCCCATCTTCTCTTCATAAAAAGTGTATGATTTAATAAACCAGCGGTTAAACCGACCAAGCCCCATGCCACCATCTGCCACGGTGTCCATGGCCCCTGCCCCATAATCATATTGGAAGCTAGTGCCGCAACCGCTCCTATCACAAAGCCGCTTTCCGCTCCAAACACATAGCCGGACATCATAATCACAAACGTCGTCGGCTGGACACTTGGGAGACTTGCAAACGGGATTCGTCCCACGGCTGCAATCGATGCCATCACGGCTAAAAGTACTAGTTCACGAGGTTCAACCTTTCTTGTTTCAAATCGGAAGAGAAAAAGAGCAATAGCTAAAAGGACAAGACCAAAGCTTAAACCTAAATAGGCATTAGCCCAAATGTAGTTCAGCCCCAGGATAACCATCATCATGATTAGAAGAAAAGCCGTCACTATGGTCTTGTGTTTGCGCATAAATGCATAACCTCCTCAAGCGTCATCGGAACTCCTCTTTCCGATAACCCTCGGAATACCCTTTGAATCATGGTGGTATAAAAAAAGTTCCCACTGAAAAATTTCTCAGGTACGTCTTCAGAGGTAATTTTGCCTTGAAACATCATCCCGCACCTAGAAGCATATTGTGCGGCAAACTCGACATCATGGGTGGACATCAGAATCGTCATCCCAGCAGTTTGTAATGATAAGAGAATTTCAGCTAACTTTTCTTTTGAAATAGGGTCTAAGCCTTTGGTCGGCTCATCCAATAACAGAATCTCCGGCTTTCGTATTAAAATACAGGCCAATGCTGCCTTTTGCAGTTCTCCCCCACTGAGGTCATAGGGATGGTTAGCCAGTACATGAGCTATTCCTAATTTGTCCAAAAGCTCGTTTACTTCCTTATCACTTGTTATTTTCCACTGTTCCATCGTCATTTTTAGCTCTTTTTGAACCGTATCCTGTATGAAAAATAGCTTCGGATTTTGTGGTAAATAACCTATTTTACTAGCTAATTCGTCCTGTTTATATTTCCTTAAAGGTAAATCATCTAATACTACTCTCCCATTATCAGGTTTAATCAAACCTGCAATCATCTTTAAGAGCGTAGATTTCCCTGAACCATTGCCTCCCAATAAGGCATAGAATTCCCCTTGCTTTAAGCTCAGCTCAAGCTCACTCAAGATAAACTCCCTTTTTTTATCATAGTGAAATGAAATATTTTTTACATTTATCCGTTCTCTTGTCTTCAACGGGATTTTTTCTCCCGTTGAAAAAACAGGCTCCATTTTTTGGTTGTGGACCCAATCCCTTCCCTCTTTTACGGTTAAAGGAACCTGTCCATGACCTTCCAGGCTCAAAAATAACGCAGGAATCTTCGGCACATACGCCTTAAAAGAGGTGTCCCAAAGCTCACGCAGCACCTCTTTTGGCTCACCGGAAATCTTTACATGTCCGTTTTCCATCATGATGATTTGGTCAGCCAATGTAAATACCTCTTCCAGCCGATGTTCGGCTATGATGACCGTCATACCGAATTCTTCATTTAATCTCTTCAGCATATCAATAAATTCTCTCGTACTCACTGGGTCAAGCTGCGCAGTGGGTTCATCTAATAATAAAATATTCGGCTGCATTAATAGGACTGAAGCTAAATTTATTTGCTGCTTTTTTCCACCAGAAAGTTCTTCCGACTTCCGGGAAAGTATCGATTCTGCCCCAAAAAAGTGAACCATTTCCGCAACCCGGTTTCTCATCTCATTCGTATTGAGACCAATATTCTCTAAACCAAAGACCAATTCATGTAATACATCATCCGCCACTATTTGATTCTCCGGATCTTGAAAAACAAAGCCTACATCCTTGGTCAGCCCTTCCTTGTCTTGTACATGCTGGCCATTTATCATTATTCTTCCAGACAGCGTTCCATGAGGCTGGATCTCCTTTTTTAATAAACGTAAAAGAGTACTTTTTCCGGAACCTGATGCGCCAAATAAAACAACAAATTGTCCTTTGTGAATGTTTAGGGAAAGCTTCCGAATGGCCGGCTCTGTACAATCCGGATAGGTAAAGCTAACATTATTTAATTCGATAAGCGCCATCGGAATATTCCACCTGCTTCAACTAATAATGGGAAACTTAAAAACATGATATTACAAATGAAAACCGCTCTATCTATCAACGATAGATGCCATGATTCCATAATGGGGTAAACCGTTAATACACCAAATCCTGAAAAACGTTCTATAACGATAAAACCAAAAAGACCTAATAAATAAAGGATTGCGATGATATCTGTTTTGTTTATTTTAAAATATTCATAGGATGAACGCGGACCTTGTCCGTATCCCCTAGCTTTCATAGAATCAGCGGTTTGAATGGCCTCCTCTAAAGAAAAGGTTAATAATGTTTGAACATAAAGCATTCCTGTCTTAGCTCTTTCTCTCCAGTTGCCATGACTAACCGTGAGTCCTTTACTCTTTTGTACGACCGAAATTTCTTCAAGCCTTCTTCGCATTAATGGAATAAACCGGAGCGTCAACATGAGAAGCACCGCAAATTGAGGTAACACTTTTGCAAAAATAAATAAAAGCTTGTTCGGTGTCATGATAATGTTGTAAGAAACAAATAAAGCAATAATCCCAATAATCGAAAAGGCATTCATTCCGCCATAAACAACTGCCTCCAGGGTGACACGATGTTCGTTTATTTCAACTAACAAATGCCTGCCCCTCTCATTGAATAGCGGGTTCATGATCACCATTAGGAGGAATGTAGTAATAATGAAAAACCACCATCGCCGTAATCCTTTTAAACGATCATGGCGAATATTAATCAAAATAACAACGGCGATGGAGCTGATTAAAAAAAGGGGATGCAGCATTAAAATAAGCAATGAAACAGCCCCGGCATAAAATACAAAAGTTACAAGCGGATGAAAGCGGTCAAACCGTAGCCTCATCGCCTGTACCTCCAACTATTATTCAGTATAGTAGCATGCAATCTGATCACCAGCTTTAACCTTTATAACTCCGATGCTCTTAGTAATACTAGCACCATTGTGTTTAAATACCCAGCCGCTTTTTGCACCATAATCAAATTCATAGATGTTGTCAATTCCTTCGATATAGGCTGTTGCACCGCTGCCTGTGGAATCCACTACAATCCCTTTTGCTTTCGCTGCTTGTTTCACCACATCAAAAATAGTATACCCATCTTCTATTTTTACCTTTGAAGCTGAAAGGATTGTCCCGCGGTCTTTAGGACCAGTAATAGATATTGTTACCGTAGCGACTGGCTTTGGTGCAGTGGCCGCCGGTTTAGGTGCTGGAGTTGAATTAGTAGCAGTGCTTGGTGCCGTGCTTGGTGCCGTGCTTGGCGTTTTACTTGTTGTCGTACCGGAAGTTTTTTGGGTTGTCGTCCCTGAGGAATTTGTGGTTGTCGTTCCAGTACTTTTTGTTGTTGTTGTTGCACCTGCAGGTTTTGTTGTTGTCGTTGACGTATTTTTACTCGCTGTGGAAGACGTGTTGGCTGTAGTCTTACTTTCCGCGGGATTTTGCTGAGCTGGCTGTGAGCTTTGTTCGCTCTCCGTTTTCACTTCAGCTGGCTGCTCCTCCTTTGTTTCAGGTGAAGCAGCTGTCGTTTTCGTTTGTTCTACAGAAGTTTGTTGGTTTGTAACTTTCTCTGTATTATTCTCTGCTTTCGCTGTTACTTCAACGGTTTTTGTTTCTTTTTTGGATTCCTTCTCTGCACCGTCAGTTGAACTACAGCCAACTAGGTTAATGATTATAAATAGAATGGATATAAAGGAAGTAATCTTTAAAAATTTATTCATGTCCTGCCTCCAATCAATCCCCTCTTGGAAGCCAAGAGGGGATTATGGTTTTTATGCGTTCTGTTTTCTTTGTCTCCAATAAATGAAACTGCCTGCAATCATAAGCAATAGTCCAAGAGCTACAAGATTGTATATATTTGTCGCTGTATTTGGCAGTGCATGCCCAGTCTGATTGGTTGTCTTCACAACAGTAGCTGTAGGAGCAGCTTGTTCTATCGGTGCAGCCTGTTCTGTCTGAGGTGTTTCAACAGCAGGTTTATCGGCTGCAGGCGTTTCCGCAGTTAAAGTAAAGTGATACAAAGAGCCTTTACCTGCTTTAAATAACTGATAGGCAACTAATCCCTGAATCGCTTGAGAGGTCGTGAATGGATCACTCTCATCTCCACCCTGCCAGTCAAAACCGCCATCTTTATTTTGGAATGATTGCAAATATTGTACAAGCCCGCTATTGTCTTTTGAAAAATCACCGATGTTTGCATCGATTCCAAGAGCCGATAAAGCGATCATGACTTGAGCGGCAGTCGAGCTGTTATCAATTTTTGAAGCTTGATATTGGCTAGATAGATACTTGATGGCTGCCTCAACCTTATCCTTTACTCCAGCCTGATCTTTAAATGGTGCGAGAGCTGTTAAAATCATGGCTGTCGTATCAATATCGCTTGTTGTACTTTCGTCCCAAGCCCAACCTCCGTCACTATTTTGTCTATCAGTCAGGTAACTAATAAGTTTTTCTTTTGTCCATTGTGCAGAGCTAGGAATAGAGAAATTTGCACTGTCTAAAGCAATTAGTGCATAGGCAACACCATTTAAACCCTGCTTGGTTACATTTCCATTATATATTGCTTCTATTAAATTATAGCCTTCTACATTTGTCGGATTGCCGCCCGCGGCTAAGATTCCTAAAGCATATCGTTCTGTATCTGTAATTCTTGAAAACTTTCCTTGTTTCTCTTTTACTATTGCTTTTACGTTGGCAAGGTAGTTTGTAGGAATTTCTTTTCCTGCTTGTTTTAAGGCAATTACCTGCCATTCTCCCACTTCGTTTTTTAGTACGTAAGCACTTGAATCGTTCACAGCAGTTTGCAAATCTTGAGCTGTAATTGTTCCAGTAGTTGGTGTTGTTGGAGTTGTTGGAGTTGAAGGTGTTGTCTCACCGTTCCCCCCGTCTCCAGGTGCTGATTCAAAGGATTCAAGTTGAAAACTTATTTGGTTACCATTTTGCAGCTGATAACCCTCTGCACCAACATTAGCCATTTTCCCATCCACATAGAATCCCCAGTAGTTAGATCCTTCCGCTTTAATTCCTTTAATAGATGTAATCATCTTTCCATATTGTGTTTCTTCAAACCCAACCTGATCTGTACCTAAGGCTGTTTGTAAAAGCTGAAAGGCATTTGGACTGCCGATCACCTCAATGGATGAAAGTTCAGCAACCGTATTCTGTTTGTCATCAACAACTTTCAGTGAAACAGTCGATTTTGCAGGTTTCGTAAAATCGGTTAGTCGGTATGTTATTTTGTCACCATTTTGAACGACATACGAATCTGGCCCGACTTGTGCTGAGATTCCATTAATAAAAAACGCCCAGAATTGGTTTTCCCCCGCTTTTACTCCATTAATACCGGTGAGCATGGGCCCGTAACTGGTATCCGTATATTCGAGATTTTCTTGACCAACCGCATCTTTCAATGCCTCGGCAGCCGTTTCTTTCTCAGTCAATGGGAGTGTCTTGTCTGGAACTACCGCTGTGGAGTCTAGTCCAAAGACTGTAACCGTACCTTGTTCTGCCTCGGCCGCAAATACTGGTGTTTGCAAGCCGCTTGTCAATACCATCAGGACTAACAGCAAAGACATCCATAGATTCTTTCTTTTTAGCATTCTACTTGCATTCCTTTCATTCTAAAATTAGACATAAAAAAATCCCCCTATCTAAGGAGGAGGAGTGTTATGTAGTTAAGCAGGGGCAAGAATGGCCCCTATTCTTAACACTCTCCTATCCGCGTAGGCTTTTGGTGTCTAAAACAGGCAGGTTCCTGGCTCATGGTCATCGCTCCCTATGCCTTCCCATCTTTCGACAGTGACATGTATAGGTTGCTCGCATTTACAGTGGCGGGACCGCGTTGGCTTTCAACCAACTTCCCTATTAAGCTTAGAGTCTAGTAAAGACTTAAGCACCTGTTTACCGTACTATTTTTTTATGATATGACCATTATATAGATAATTGGTTTGGTTTGTATATACCTTATAAAAAAAACAATGATATTTCAAAATAAAAACAGGCGTTAGATTTGCCTGTTTTTATCCTCCTGCTATAGCTGAAAATATTACTGCTCGATATTTCGGATTAAGTTCGCCATTTCAATCGCTGACGATGCTGAATCCCAGCCCTTATTCCCTGCCTTTGTTCCAGCACGCTCAATCGCCTGCTCGATTGAATCTGTTGTAAGAACACCAAAAATAACTGGAATTCCACTCGCTAAGGCAGTGGCATTAATCCCTTTAGCCGCTTCGTTACATACATAATCAAAGTGTGGTGTTGCACCGCGAATGACTGTTCCGAGTGTAATCACGGCATCATACTTTTTGCTGAATGCCATTTTTTGGGCGATTAGCGGGAGTTCAAATGCACCTGGAACCCAGGCAATATCTACATCAGATTCGCTGACACCATGACGTTTTAACGCGTCTTGTGCACCATCTAATAATTTACCTGTAATAAACTCATTAAATCTTCCTACAACAATCCCTATTTTTAACCCTGTTCCTACTAAATTACCTTCAAAAATAGTTGACATGTTCATTCCTCCAAGAATAATTTATTAATCTGCCTTTGTTTTTAATGGACTTTCTTTTTTGCTTATATACTCAATCAATGCCTTGATGGTAATCATTTTTACGTTCAATTGATCAGCTATTTCTCTAAGCTGTGGTACGCGGGCCATGGTGCCATCTTCATTCATAATTTCACAAATAACTCCGGCTGGTTTAGCACCGCATAATTTGGCAAGGTCTACTGCCGCTTCTGTGTGACCGTTTCTCTGCAAAACGCCGCCCTTTTTCGCTATAAGCGGGAACATATGCCCAGGCCGTTTAAAATCTTCCGGTTTTGCTTCCGCGTCCAGTAAACTTAACACAGTTGCAGACCGTTCGTAAGCAGAAATTCCTGTCGTCGAAAACTTATGGTCAATACTGACCGTAAAAGCCGTTCCATGATAATCTGTGTTAACAGCAACCATTGGCTTTAAATCTAGTTTCTCAGCTAGTTCTTCCACGATTGGCACACAAACTAGCCCTCTGCCATGCGTAACCATCAAGTTAATGACCTCAGGTGTCGTTTTTTCCGCTAAGGCGATAAAATCCCCTTCATTTTCCCTGTCATCATCATCACAAGCAATAATAACCTTGCCAGCTTTTAAATCCGTTAGGGCTTCCTCAATTGTATCAAACATGTGATCACTCCTTTATTCTTTCATCATTAATGCCTAATAAAAGCCGTTTTCTTCTAAAAAACTTTGGCTGATTCCCGATTTTTTCTTTTGAGGTGTATCATTGCCACTATTTTTAATAAAATGGCTGACATATTTGCCAATCATGTCGCATTCCAAATTGACGATATCGCCTGGACCTTTTAAACCAATTACAGTTTCTGACAAAGTATGGGGGATAAGTGAGAGTGTAAAACTAGTGTCCGAAACATCAAAAACAGTTAAACTTGTCCCGTCGACCGCAACAGAGCCTCTTACAATAATAAATTTTAAAACTTCAGGATCTGCCTCTATTTCATAATAAACAGCATTTTCTAAGGCTTGTTTTCTTTTAATAACCCCGATTCCATCTGCATGTCCGGAGACAAAATGCCCGCCAAATCTGCCGCCTGCAGCCATTGCGCGTTCCAAATTAATCTTGGTCCCACTCTTAATGTTATTTAAGCTAGTCGCCTTGACTGTTTCCGGCATAACATCTACTGTAAACTGCTTACCTATAAAAGAAGTAACTGTCAGGCAGACCCCGTTTACAGCAATGCTGTCACCAAGATGTATATCTTGTAGTATTTTTTCAGCCTCTATTGTTAATACATACGAATTGGCTGTCCGCTGAATCTTTGCTACTTTACCTATTTCCTCAATGATTCCGGTAAACATAATCCTTCTTCTCCTTACTTTGGCTCGGGCAAGATTCTAATCCCCTTTAACTTGATTTACCTCAATAAACTTATTATCCCTTCAGAGTATAAAAAAGACCCTAAAGAAAATATTTCTTTAGGGTCTTAAAAATGACAATAGGAAATAAAGGGTACTAATAGGCATATTTTGCCCTATTCATAACCCAATATATTTTTCCTTCTCCCATCCAGACTTTAACTGTCGGCCCTGGAGTTTCACCAGATCCACCGTTTAACCATGTGGTTAAACGGGTCACGGACTAAGAAGCAATGGCTTCATCACCGCCGGTTAGGAATTTCACCTGACCCCGAAGGAAATATTTAGCTTTGATTTTATGTTATTATACTAAAAAGAAATAGTAAAGGGAAATGCTTGAAGATAAAAATGGTCATTTTTTCCCATATATCTTAAATTAGACTTACCTTAAAAGTGTAGATAATAATTTTTTCACACTCTGTTTAAACCCATTTACCAATAATATTATACTAAATTAACACAGTGAATTATTGAAGTGATTGAATAAAATAAAAAGCTGCCGAGTGT
>NZ_JBALPZ010000026.1:0-41095 GCF_036965645.1 Neobacillus drentensis | reverse complement strand
GATGAAGGACACTTTAATCAGAAAGCCAAAGAGTTTTGTCCTTCATCCGGTAGATGAAGGACACTTTTACCAGAATGTAAAAGAGTTGTGTCTTTCACAATAAGACTTTAAACATATATCTGTAACAATTATCTAAAATCATGATTTCTCAAATACAATATGTGTATTTCAAAAAAAATTCATTGTGACTTATCATTAATTTAAAGAGAAAAACACATCGTTATGTTGTAAAAATCTGAGGAGGAGATCCCTTGAAATTACTAACCTATTCCACAAACAATAAACCTTTACGACTTGGCATTTTAGTTGACGAAAATACGATTGTAGACCCACAGGAAGCATATATCGAGCTATTAAATCAAACTGGACAGCAAAGGGCGAAAGAAATTGCAACCGCTTTATTACCAGCTAATCCAACAGAATTAATTGCAAATGGCGACATGGCTCTAAAGACAGCGAAAGAGGCAGTCTCCTATGCACTTGAAAATGCTGCACAGTCTTCCGCCATTTATAAAAAGGAAAATGTTCGAATTGGAGCACCGGTACTTAAACCAAATAAAATCATTTGCGTTGGACTAAATTACAAGAATCATATTCTTGAAATGAAGCGTGATTTCCCAGTTCACCCTGTTATTTTTGCCAAGTTTGCAACAGCGATTTCCGGTCCGAACGATATCTTTCCGCTAAATTCTAATTTGACTAAAAAGCTAGATTATGAGGCAGAATTCGCATTTGTCATAGGGAAAGAAGGAAAGGATGTTCCATATGAGGATGCCTTGGACTATGTGTTCGGCTACACCGTTGCAAACGATATTACTGCCCGTGACATGCAAAAACGAACCATTCAATGGCTGCAAGGCAAGACGTTAGATAAAAGTCTTCCACTCGGGCCCGTTTTAGTAACAAAGGATGAAATTCCAAATCCTCACAGCTTAGACATTTCTTTAACCGTTAACGATGAGTTAAGGCAAAAGTCCAATACGGAACAGCTGGTGTTCAATGTCAATCACCTTGTTGAGTTTTTATCAGGCATCGTTACTTTAGAGCCAGGGGACATCGTACTTACAGGTACACCTGGTGGTGTAGGGGAAGCACAGAACAAGTTCTTACAGGATGGTGACAGAGTAAAAGTTGAAATTGCCGGGATTGGTGCAATTGAGACAACCATCGTGGAGGTGAATAAAGAATGACAATGAATCTTGAACCAATACGAGATATTGCTCACTTAGCACATATCGAATTATTAACTCCAAAGCCAACCGAGAGTCTTGAATTTTTTCGCGATTTACTCGGAATGGAAATCGTTCATCGAGATGGACAATCGGTTTTTCTCCGCGGCTGGGGGGATCAGCAGCTTTACAGCTTGAAGCTGACGGAAGCAAGTCAGGCTGGTATAGGGCATGTCGCGTTAAGGACTTATTCGGAACAAGCACTTGAGCGGCGAGTTATTGATTTGGAGAAAAGCGGGTACGGAATTGGATGGACCGATGGAGATTATGGTCATGGACGATCCTACCAATTTCACGATGCGGATGGGCATATATTAGAAGTATTTTATGAGGCGGATAAATTTGTAACACCGGTACATTTAAAGCCGGGTCTGAAAAATCAGCCTCAAAAGTTTTCGGCAAGAGGGGCAAGCGTGACGCAGCTGGATCATATTAATTTGTTCAGCTCCAATGTCGATGCCGATAGCACTTTTTATCAAAATCAACTCGGTTTCAGACTAAGCGAACAAGCGATAACCGATGAAGGCAAACAAACAACCGCTTGGCTCCATGTTACGAATAAATCCTATGATTTGGCCATTTCTCTCGATAAATCAGGTGCTCAAGGACGTTTCCATCATGCTGCATTCAAAGTGGAAAGTACCGAAATGGTACTCCGGGCAGCCGATGTATTTTTAGATAACGGAATTTTCATTGAAGCACCTCCTAATAAACATGTTGCAGGTCAAACGATGTTTGTATACGTGTATGAGCCAGGAGGTAATCGAATTGAGGTTTGCTCGGGCGGTTTTCTCATCTTTACACCAGATTGGGAAACGGTAACTTGGACCCCGGAAGAACGGAAAAAAGGGTTAGCATGGGGAACACCGCTTCCATCCACTTTCCACACGTATGGGACACCGAACATTGACAAATAAACCTGAGGAGGATGAGAAAATGAATGAAGTATTGAATAAGTTCTCATATGAGGAAGCGATCGAGCGTGCGAAAGAATTGTCTGCTTCACTAAGAATGCGGCCAAATCTTGGCGAAGAACTAAGACACCAACCCCCGGAAACAATCCAAGAATGCATTTCATCAGGCTTGGTTCGGTCGTTGGTTCCGAGCCGCTGGGGCGGTCACGAACTCAATTGGAAGACATTAGCTGATACTGCAATAGAGGTATCTAAAGGAGATGCTTCTACAGGATGGTGCTATTCACTCCTGCTTTTACACAGCTGGATGCTGGCATTTTTTCCAAACCGGGCACAATCGGATGTTTGGAAAAATAACCCTGATGCATGCCTGGCTACGTCGATTAATCCAAGTCCGGATTCAAAAATTAGCCGTGTTAATGGCGGATATAAATTAAGTGGTAAATGGGGATTCTCCTCAGGAATCAATCACTGTGATTGGGTCATGATTAGTGCGCCTGCACCCGTTTCGGAGGAGGGAGACGAAACCAAAGTCTTGTATTTCCTCGTGCCTAAAAGCGACCTAAAAGTAATTGATGTTTGGCGAGTCATTGGGATGAGAGGAACAGGCAGTAATTTATTGCAGTTAACCGACGTTTTTGTTCCCAAGTACCGAACAATGGAGTTAGAACCTTGGAATCTTCATGGGATCTCCCCAGGGATGGACCTGAATACAGCACCACTTTATCGTATTCAATTGTCAGCTGTTATGCCAGTTACACTACTATCTGTTATTCTCGGAGCAACTAAAGGAGCTTATGAGTTTTGGCGTGACCAGGTTATTGGGAAAAATAAAGCTAGGGGTGGAGGGGCAGTCGCAAACTTAACCCATCAACAAATTCGACTCGCAAAAGTAGCCTCGAAAATTGAAGCTATTGACGCTCTTCTCCATAAATCCTTAGAACTAGTAGAGTCCGGCCGGATACTAGATTATCCGGAACGAGTACGCTTACGCTGTAATTATGCATATTGCGCAGAAATGTGTACAGAAGCAATGGAAACCATCTACACTAGCAGCGGTGCTGCCGCTTCTGCGGAAAGTCACCCTCTACAACAGTTTTGGCGGGATATTCACGCCGGAGCACAGCATACGGCCTTCAATTTTGATTGGGTAGGAGAACTGTTCGGAAAGCTTGAGCTAGGTCTTCCGGTCAAAGTGGAATACTAAGAGAGTAGGAGAGAATCATAATGTCTAAAACTTTAGATCGTCTGAGCCCTGAGCTCGCTGCTTCCTTGCAGGGAGAAAAAATGGTTTCGTTGATCACTGTGGATGCAGAAACAAAACTACCACAATTAAGTGTTGTTTCATGGGTAAATGCTAACCCGGATGGCACACAAATAAAGGTCGCTCTTGGTCATAAAGCATCAAGTATTAACAATATTCAAAGCAATCCTAATGTCATTGTTGGAATGATAGGAGATGGAAGCTGCTATTCCGTACGTGGAAGAGCTGCCGTATCTGAAGTTTTCGAAAAGACGATGAAGCTATGTGTGGTCACAATTGAAATTGAAGAAGTAGAGAATGTTATGTTTTACGGCGGCAAGGTGACGGTTGAACCGGAATATGAAAAAACCTACAATCCTGAACTTGCCAAGAAGTTAGATACAGAAGTTTACGAGCTTCTTAGCTAAAGGAAAACTCTGTAAACAAAAAAAATTAATCAACTTAGAAAAAGTGGCATCAATAATTAAGTAAGGGTTTGCAGATTCATGTACTTCCTTAAAGGATAAATAATAATTAAATCCACGCCTTTTAATAGCGTGGATTTTTTTAGGTAAAGATTAGTCCATCCTCTTGATTGTTCATAAACGATTCAAATTCCTTAGTAAATATAGAAATGAAAGGATTATGGTTATTTCGATTCCAAGCAATAATAAAGTCGATTTCATCGATTTTTTCTTCCAATTCGATAAAACGAAGAGTGGAAGGAGGGTTGGCAATGGCTTTTGGAAGTATAGAAATCCCAATGCCAGCTTCAATCATAAGTAATACCGTTTCAAAATGAGAACCTTCGCTGACAATGTTTGGAGATAGACCGTGTTTTTTAAAGAGTTCTGAAATATGTTGAAAACCATCAGGAGATACTTCATGATTCATCACAATAATGGGTTCAGATGCAATCGAAGAAATACTGATTTTTTTGTAATCGGCAAGAGGATGGTCACTATGCATTACTACATTAAAAGGTATATTTGCTATTTTTTTAGATATAATTTCGGGAAATTTTTCAATGGATAATGATAGTGTAAAACCAATATCGATTTCTCCTAATTTTAAAGAGGAATTTAATGTATCTCTAGTATATTGAATTAATTCAATATTTACGTCTGGATATTTCTTCGTAAATTGATTAATAAGTTTTGGTAAAAAGATTTTTTCAAGTCCTAAATACCCAATTTTAAGATCTCCGGACAGTCCATTACCTGCAAGTCTGGCATTACTTATGGCTTCTTCATAGTGGGCTATAACAATTTTGGCATCTTTTAATAATTGGGATCCAGCATTCGTTAATTGGACAGTTCTTCTATTTCTAATAAACAATTGAACTCCTATTTGTTCCTCGAGATTAGAAATTTGCTTGCTAATCGCTGATTGAGCGACAAAATGTTCCATTGCTGCCTCGGTAAAATTCAATCGTTCCGCGACGGTGACAAAATAACGTAATTGTTTAAGATCCATACGCTAGGCAATAGCTCCTTTCTTGTTGAATATCTACAGTGGACTAATTACCTATATGAAAAAAAGGTATAACTGTGAACGATTAGATGTATTTCACTCCTCTGTCATTCTACCATATACTATGTCTTGGAGTTAACGGTACCAAAAGGTAACTTAGCAATTAACAAGTTTATAAGGGTTAAAAATAGAGGAGGATCACAATGAGTAATTTGTTTACAAATAACCTGCCAAATCACAAGATTCCTTATTTATTAAGAAATGGAGAAGGGGAACGATATCTATTTGGCAGACAGTTAGCTACTATTATTGCAAATGGAAATAGTACGGAAAATTTAGTAGAAATGGTCATTCTTTCAGGAGGAAGGGGCGACTCTTTCCCAACGCATAAACATTTACATAGTCATGAAGGAATCTACATCCTTCATGGGCGGCTTGAGCTTGTGATTGCTAATAAAAAATATTTACTGACGGAAGGAAACTATGCTTATATTCCTGCGGGTACGGAACACAGCTATCAAATGCTCAGCCATCGAACTCAGGTTTTATCTTTTACTTCAAAAGGAGCGGTGTCATACCTTTATTCTGTTATTGGTGAGCCTTACGACAAGTTTGTTCACCCTCCAAAAGCCGTGAATGAACCATCCATAGAGAAATTTGAGAAAGCCTCACTCGCTGCAGATGTAGAGTTTTTCTTTGATCATCAAGCGCTTGGTACCTCACAACTAGTAGAAAATGGGGAAGTACCGGAAGAGATTGCGCCATATGTCCTTGAAACGGGAGAGGGCATTCGCTTAGTTACGGGAGATCAACTTCATACCTTGATGACCACTCAAGCCAATTCTAATGGAGAATTTATTTTTGTTGTTTCAGAAGGTCCGAAAGGTGAAGCGATCCCTGAACATTATCATGAAGAGCATACGGAAATTTTCTTCTGTATTGAAGGTCAGGTTACATTGTGGGCAAATGGAGAAGAAGTCGTTCTACACCCTGGTGATATTCTGCACGTGCCTGCTATCACGGTTCATTCCTATCGAATGGATTCACATTACACAAAAATGATTGGTATCCTCGCGACTGGTTTATTCGAGCCATTTTTCCGTACGCTTGGAGATGTGTATGATGATTATATTTTCCCGAGCGAGCCGGCTCCACTCCGTTTTGATAGAGTACTGCAACATTTAGATAGTCTTGACCTGAAAGTACTTGGCGGTCGTCCAGTAAAAGATTAATAGTAACAAGAAGACTATCCTAGGCTAAAAATTGCATCTATATAAGGAGGAATTTTATTGGAAAAGTTAGTAGATCATTCTGTAGAAATCATAACAGATCTTGTTTACGCAGAGATAAAGGGCAGACAGTTATTAGCTGATTTATATTTACCCAAGGTAAGAAAAGAGCCACTGCCAGTGGTTATTTGGCTGCATGGTGGAGGATGGCGCTTTGGGAATCGAAAATTAGGTCCAGATTTCACCCGATATTTTGCCAGCAAAGGCTATGCGATGGTAAGCATTGATTACCGGTTAAGTGATGAAGATATCTTTCCTGCGCAAATTCATGATGTAAAAACAGCCGTTAGGTGGGTTAAAACAATCGCAGGAGAGTATGGTTTAGACCGTAATAAAATAGGCCTTTGGGGCTCATCGGCAGGCGGGCATCTTGCCGCACTTGCTGCAACAACTGAATCTAACCAATTCATCGGAGAAAACCCTCTCTATCCTGAGATGACAAGTGAGGTTCAAGCTGTTGCAATCGGTTATGGACCAATGGATTTCCTCCAAATCGATGAACAACGAAAATTAGATGGAATTACCGAAGAAGATCCTGAGTCCGTTCAAATTCCAAAGGATAAAAAAACATCTGACCCTGATTCGTTTGAATCGTTGTTTTTAGGGGGACCAATCTTAACATGTCCGGAACGTGTGAAGGAAGCAAATCCATTGACGTACGTAAAATCAGGGCTGCCGCCATTTCTAATTATGCATGGGTTAAGTGACGTGGCTGTTCCGGCACATCAAAGTAAGTTATTATATCAGAAACTAGCAGATAAAAAGAATAATGTATCTCTTTATCTTATTTATGGGCTGGGACATGGATTTCTAAATCGAACAAATTTAGATGAAGGTGGTCCAAGGGTAGCAAGGTGTTATGTCTCAAATAATGGAGAAGAAAAGATTAATGAAGGAATGGATTTGTTGATTTTTGACACGATTGAGGATTTTTTTCGAAGAGAACTTTCATAAGGGAAAACTAGTACAAGTAGGGCCAATTTTTAAATGTAGAAATTATTCTTAGGATTCAAAAGACGAAAAAAATATGAAAAAGGCAGCTTTCATTTTTTCCTACCCGAAGCTGCCTTTTTCATTAGAATCTAATTGCCTAGTTTTAAAATGTATATGATTCGCCATCATCTGGCACTAGAATGTGAGAAGAGATTCCCTTTTCCTCAATAAAGTTTTTTAGTTCTTCTCTGGATAATGTCCAATGGTTGACAGCTTCCATATGGACAGAAATGACTTTGGCGGTAGGAGCAGCCTTATACACCTCATAGATGTCATCTTTCCCCATTACTAGAGAACCGCCTTCAAAGAATTGATTGTCTCCACCATTTACCACAATAAATTCTGGTTTATGTGTTTCAATCACTTCTTGAACAGCTTCATACCATACTGTATCTCCAGCTACAAATAATGTTTTCTCATTTTGATGTTTAAAGACAACGCCACACACTAAACCAGTACGTTTTAATATTTCTCCTCTTCCGTGCTCGCCTTTAGTTTTAATTAATTGGATATCCTCAAAAACTGTATCTTCCTGTAAAACTTCTACATTTTGAAAACCAGCGATTCTTACTTCTTTAGCATCTTCTTCATTTTGAACAAACATTTTTATATCTTTTGGTAATACATCCTTTGCAACTTCATCAAAGTGATCTAAATGTAGATGAGTTACAATTACAGCATCTACGGTAATAATATTTTCAAGTGGCGCCGGTAAGTCAACTAAAGGATTAAATTGATCTTGTCTTAATGAGTTGGGAAAAGGTGGGTAAGTACCTTTCTCAGCTAACATCGGATCTATTAAAAACTTTTTGCCTGCATATTCGACAACTAGTGTTGCATTTCGAATTTGTTGTATCTTCATATTTCTAACTCCTTTTCATTGATATGCGTATAGTTTATACTATGACCGAATACCATTTACATAGATAAAATCAAGTCTTTTGGCCGTTTCACTTGATAAATGAAAGGATTTGAATATATGTTAGATAGCACGGATATGCGAATCCTAGATGAACTATCCAAGAACAGTCGGATCACGATGAAAGAACTGGGAGAGAGAGTCCATTTGACTGGACAAGCAGCCGCATCTAGAGTGGCTAAATTAGAAGATAATGGTGTGATTGAAGGGTATAGCATTAAAGTTAATCAAGCTAAATTAGGTTGTTTTATACATGCTTTAATTAATATCTATACAAAAAGTACGCATCATGAACCTTATTTGTCGTTCATAAAAACACATCCACAATACGTCATAAACAACTATAAAATCAGTGGAGATAGTTGTTACATCCTCGAATGCAGATTCCCATCCAATGAAAGATTAGATGAATTTTTGGTAAACTTAAACAAGTATGCAAACTATAAATTATCGATTGTTATCAAAAAATAAAATAGTACAATAAAAGTATCTAGCAATATATTTTCCAATGTAAAAAACAAAAATCCTTAACCTTTTTATCGGTTGAGGATTTTTTATTGAAGTGAGAAAACAGTCGACAATTTTTTGTGTGAAATGGATAGAATCTAGTAGGATATCGATATAGTCACCTAACATCTTATTCTATAAACTTAAGACAGCGCTATCATGAATTACTAATTTATTGGAGTCTAGTAGGCATTATGAAGATCTTTGAGGAGTGGAAAAATGAAAGAATATAAAGATTGCCGCAATGCAGTTCTACCGCTAGATCTGCACATTCCTGACCCGGAAGCACATGTGATGCCAGATGGAAGAGTGTATGTATATGGTTCCTGGGATCAAGAGGAGAATATTTATTGCAGTAAGGAATATCGAGTCTTTTCTTCAGATAATATGATTGATTGGGTAGACCATGGGAAATCCTTTGATGCCAGCCAAGTTCCCTGGGTATTTGATGAGAATGCTCCCAAATATCCATCCAGTATTTATTGGTCAAAACCAACCCCGTTTTTGAAAAAAATGATTGAAAAAGATACCGAAGGCGGAAAGTTAGAAATTCCTAAGTTCCCAAAAGATATGTTGTTTGCACCAGATGCCATTCATAAGGATGGAAAATATTATTTGTATTTTTGTATGGCAGATTCAAGTGAGGGGGTTGCCGTTGCCGATAAGCCGGAGGGGCCTTTTAGAGATGCGATCCAATTACCTTGTGGGGGAATCGATCCTGCTGTTTTTGTTGATGAGGATGGCCAGGCCTATTTTTATTGGGGACAGTTCTATGCACATGGTGCGAAATTGAAAGACAACATGGTAGAGTTTGAGGAAGGCTCGATTGTAAATAATATTGTCACGGAAGAAGAACATTATTTTCATGAGGGAAGTTCCCTTCGAAAACGCGAAGATACTTACTATATTGTGTATTCCAGTATGGTCCGCGGCAAACCAACTTCTTTAGCTTATGCAACAAGTAAATCACCACTAGGGCCATTCATGTATCAAGGGGTCATCGTTGATAACGATGGATGTGATCCACAGAGTTGGAATAACCATGGTTCAATTGAAGAAGTAAATGGCCAGTGGTATGTATTCTATCATCGCAGTTCTCAAAATAGACAGCAAAAACGCCGACTTTGCATTGAGCCCATTTTCTTTAATGAGGACGGGACCATTCAGGAAGTGCAAATGACATCTCAAGGGGCAGGACGGCCATTTGGTATCAATGAAAGAGTTGAGGCCTTTCGAGCTTGTCAGTTATCTGGCAGTGTTTACATCGCACCATCCAAAAATAGGGATGAGGTTTTAACAGGTATTCAGGATGGAGATGAGGCTGTTTTTCGATATGTTGAATGGGATACACAGTCCAAGGAAATTTCAATAGAGGCCAGTGGCAGTGGTGAAATTCATATTTATCTAGATTACGAGAAGCAGGCATCTGGGAGTATCATCTTAGAAGAAGGGCAAATTGTTGCTTCTTCCTTCCAAGGTACCCCTGGAAAACATCAAATTAAATTGCAATTTAATAAGATAAAAGAATTACAGATTCATGCATTGTACTTTAGATAAAGATTTTTTGATCAGTAAAAACGTTTGGCTAAATCCACGTGCATAACTGCGTGGATTTTTGCTTCTGTGACAATGATAAACGACCTTTCCCATGAAAAAATCGTAAAACTAGTGTATTAAATTAGAGAAAACTAGTGACGTTCTTAATAAAACTAATTTGAAGTTGAGGCGACATAAAAAAGATGATTTCATCATATTTATCATCAATGAGAGGTTAAAGAGGTGAAAATATGTTACGCTATGCTGGCAGAAGATTCATCTGGTTTCTGATCGGAAGTACGATCTTTGCTACCTTTATTGGGTATGCCCTGTTTAAGGCTGGTCTCATATCATTTCCTGATATTCAAAAACCCCAAAGAGCACTAAATAGTAATGATCATAATCGAAATAAAAGAATTGGTAAAATTCGAGTTACTTAGAGAGATTCCAGTGGTTCTGTCTATATCCTGTTCATACATGAAAAATACGACAAGGGCAACCTAATGGACACATTTGGTTGCCCTTGTTTACATTCTGAAATTCAGCTGTGGATGTTAATGGTATGTCCGCTCTTCTATTTTATTGTTTAATTTTAACTAAAGAATTTATTTGATTATGTTTTAATATTTCTAGTAATTGTTCTGCCATATAACTTGGACTATACTTAAATCCTCCTGAAATCCATTCTATAATTAATCCTAATATTGCATATGCTTGATAACTTGCATGCAATTCTGGGTTAATAGACGGTTTAGGGAAACAATCGATTAAGTCATTCAAGGCAAGATCTTTTAAAACAGTGCAGAGCTTACGTTCAAAGCCATTTAATGTTTCTGATTGAAAAATTAGTGAATAGAAATTGGCATATTTACTGACATGATCAAAAATTTTAATCGCCGAGGTTGTCAGGTTATTCACCTCAAACAAATCAATGTTTTTATATGGTTCGCGGTAAGACTCGATTAAATCAGTGATCACTTCATCAATCATTTCATTTAATAGATCCTCTTTATATTGATAATGCTTATAGAAGGTTCCCCGATTCAATTCAGCTGTTTCCACAATCTCCATAATTGTTATATCCTTGAAATCTTTTTCTTGCATTAGTGAGATCAAGGCGTCTCTCATGGCCTTTTTTGATTTAATAATTCTTCTGTCAAAATAATTAATAGACATAGAATTCCTCCAATGTTCATTAATGATTTTTAATAATCATAGGAACATATTTATGTTGATTAATAAACATTTACAAGCTTATTTGCTGATTGAAATGATTATTTAACAATAATTATACTATAAATATGATGGTAAACAAATGTTGAATAGAACTGAATATTATAAACAGATGGAGGAACTTATATGAGACTTCAAAATAAGGTAGCGGTAATAACTGGAGCAGGTTCAGGAATGGGAAGAGCAATTGCGATTTCTTTTGCAAAGGAAGGAGCAAAAGTAGTAGTTTCTGATATAAACATAGAAGCAGCCAATACAACGGTGGAAGATATAAAGTCTAATGGTGGACAGGCTATCGCCGTTTTGGCCAATGTTGCGAGAGAAGATGATATCCAAAACCTTATTAATACTGCGGTTGATACGTTTGGAACATTAGATATCTTAGTCAATAATGCGGGAATCATGGATAACTTTGAACCTGCGGGAGACATTGAAGATGAGAAATGGGAAAGAGTTTTTGCTATAAATACTACAAGCGTGATGCGCACAACAAGGAAAGCGCTATCAATCTTTTTGGAAAAACAAAATGGAGTTATTATTAATATAGCATCAGCCGGTGGACTTCAAGGAGCAAGAGCAGGAGCTGCTTATACAGCTTCTAAGCATGCAGTTGTTGGTTTTACCAAAAATACTGGATTTATGTACGCAACAAAAGGTATACGTTGCAATGCCATTGCACCAGGTGGCGTTGAAACAAACATTAGTTCATCGATGACTGGTTTTAACGAATTTGGAATGGGACGCATTCAAGCAGGGTTAGCGATTAATCCACGGGTAGGTAAACCAGAAGACATTGCAAAGATTGCTCTTTTCCTTGCTTCTGATGAATCCAGTTTCGTGAATGGAACAGTCATTACTGGGGATGCAGGTTGGACTGCTTATTAATTTTGTTCTTTAATACATGTGTTATAACCGTCGAGATTTATCTCGATGGTTTTTATATGAAGAAACGCTTTACTCTATATTTTAATAATGAAAAATTATACGTAACATGAGTTTATTAAACTAACTACTAAAATAGTTGACCACTTTTTGGAGTAGATTTTTTTAATTTTATTATTCATATCTTTAAATTAGTTTGAAATGGACAGTACTTTAGTTTGGGGATGATATAAAAATAAAATTAATTCACTGCTATAGTAGATTTAGAAAGCGTTATTAGTGGACTGTAAATACTTATGTGAGATTGCGTAGTTTTGAAATTGTTCAAATGAAAATCAAAATAGGAGTGATTTAAATGTCATTAACATTTCCGAATAGTTTTAAATGGGGAGTAGCGACAAGTGCATTCCAAATTGAAGGAGCCTGGAATAAAGACGGAAAAGGACCGTCCATATGGGATACCTTTAGCCAAACACCAGGCAAAGTATGGAGAGATATTCCTGGTGATGTCGCAGTGGACCATTATCATCGCTATCGTGAAGATATTCAACATATGAAGGAAATAGGGGTAAATTCTTACCGGTTTTCTTTTTCGTGGCCCAGAGTATTGCCTAATGGGACAGGGCAGATCAACCAAAAGGCTTGGATTTTTATAAAGGGTTAGTAAATGAACTATTAGAAAACGGTATTACACCAAACGCAACTCTTTATCATTGGGATTTGCCTCAAGTATTAGAAAACAAAGGCGGCTGGACAAACCGAGATGTAAAAGACTGGTTTGGAGAATACGCATCATTAATGTTCCGTGAGTTTAATGGTTTAGTTCCAATGTGGTCGACTCTTAATGAACCTATCGCTATTTATGCCGGGTATGGACTTGGTTTTTTTGCTCCCGGCATCCGTGACGAAAAGTTAGGGAAAGCAGCGAAGCACCATGCATTGCTTGCACATGGGGAGGCTGTTAAGGCATTCCGGGCTGAAGGGATGAAAGATAGTGAAGTTGGAATTGTAATAGATATTTGGAAACGCCATGCTGCACGAGACTGTCATGAAGATATGGAACTTGTAAAACGTGGAGACGAAAATAGTTTCTTATTTTTCCTAAATCCTATTTTCAAAGGCCATTATTCAGATTACATTTTGAATCAGATGAGTAATGAAGGGACCATGCCGGATATTCAGCTTGGTGACCTTGAGCTTATTTCTCAACCAATAGACTATTATGGTCTAAATGTATATAACCGAATTCTAGTTTCTGAAGATCCTAATTTATCAACTGATCCTGCAACTGCTCATCTAAGAAATAATAACGAAAACGGGATAGTTGGAGGTAATTTTCTAGATAATGGACAAGAGTTTTATCCTAAGTCTGTTTATGACGCAATTAAGTTATTAAATGAGGATATTAAAATAAACATTCCAATTTATATTACAGAAAATGGGATATATAATTGTAACGAAGATCTAATCGATGGAAACGTACATGATATCGAGCGTATTAAGTATATAGAAGGTTTTTTACATTGGACACAAAAAGCTATAGCTTTGGGTGCAGATGTCCGTGGTTATTATGTATGGTCTCTAATGGATAATTATGAATGGGCAGCTGGATACAATAGACGTTATGGGTTAATTCATGTTGACATTGAAACTCAAAAAAGAATATGGAAGGACAGTGCCTACTGGTATAAAGAGGTTATCGAAAGGAATCAAGTAAAGGTTAGATGAAGATGTTGCATTAATACGAATGCAAACCACGCTTTTTTTATTGCGTGGTTTTTTTGTATATTATTCCAAATTGTAACTATTCCCATGGGCAAGCATCAAGCAGGTTTTTATTAAAAGCGATATTCAGACTATTTTAATAACTTATGTTTGAAATGGATAGGAATTATGTCACATATGGCTATAGTTAACCATCAGTGTCTCCTTTAAACTAAATATAGAAGCGCTTTCAAACTTTTAAAAAATAAAAAAGGAAAGAAGGTTAAATAATGAATTCTAATGTAATCAAAACACCTTTTCCTCGTTTAATTGCCGGTATTTCGATTGGAAGCTTTGGTTATAATCTCGCACTCATTACACCATTAGCATTTTTGCTTACAGTAAAACTAGCTATGCTTGATCCTGTAAACGTTACCAAGAACTTTAGTATCATTGGTCTAACTACGGGCATTATTGGTATTTTAAGCCAATACATGGCTGGCGTGACTAGTGACAGAACAACATGGAAATTAGGACGCAGACGCCCTTGGATTTTGATTGGTTCAATTGGCGGAGCAGCGGCACTTTACGGGGTAGGGGCTGCTAAATCTTTTACAATGGTCTTGTTGTTTTGGGCTTTAGCCAAACTCTTGTTAAGTTTTATGAGTACGGCCATTACCGCTTTAATTCCAGATCAGGTGCCGGAAAATAAACGTGGTACTGCTTCAGGGATCTATGGTCTTGTCAGCCCGCTTGCGATTATGATTGGGATTAACTTAATGTTTATCTTAAATAGCTGGGCAATTGAAAAGAAATTTTTATTACTTGGACTTATTTGTGTCGTATTTGCCATTATTACAAGCTTATTAATAAAAGAAGGAAAAGTGGAGTATCAACAAGAACGCAGTAAAAATGATTCCTTAACATTCGGTGAAAAAATGTCTCGGATTTATCCAAGTCCAAGAAAATATCCTTTCTTCACATTTGGAGTATTAACTAGATTTTTCATGGGTATTGCCTATACGGCTGCCTCTTTTACCAGTGTCTATTATCTAGAACGTTTTCATGTTTCTCAACAAGATCTAGCCGGTATTGTCTCTACAAGCATGAATATAACCATCCCAATCTTAGCAGTGGCCAGTATCATCGGCGGTGGTCTCTCTGACAAATTTGGCCGTCAAAAACCATTTGTCTTTCTTGCCGCAGTTGTTACTGCAGTTGGAATTTTAGGCTATGGCTTTGCTCCTAGTATTGGCTTTTCCTATGTTTGTGGATCAGTCATTTCCCTTGGTTTTGGAATGTTCTTAGCAGTCGATATTGCCCTGATGTCAAGAGTCCTTCCACATCCGGAAGATGCAGCAAAAGATATGGGAATCGTCAACATTGCCAATGATATTGGAGGATCGCTTGCCAACTCGGCTGCAAGTCCAATTGTTGCGGCAGGAGGCTATCCATTATTCTTTGGGGTATTGGCTATCTTCGGAATTCTAGCAGGAATTATCGTTAAACCAATTCCAGAATTGGAAAAAAAGGAACCTAATAATATTGAAATTGCTCAGTAAAAAAATGATAAAATCCGCGCTTTCCTTGCGTGGATTTTATCCATATGTAGGTGATTAAACGTGAATATAAGCTTAATACTCATTGCAATAGCAGCAGTTCTTTTTGAAATATTAGTAGCACCTCTTATTGTAAACAACATGAGAAATAGAGGGCAAATGAGGAGGGGAAATCTTGATCCAGGTCATCAAGTTAAAAGTAGAAAATCAAGATAGTCTGATGGGAACAGATATCCTGCAGCCGCGTTTCAGCTGGATAATAGAAAGTGAAGGGACAGGCATAAATCAGTCTGCCTATCAAATAAATGTTTTTGAAAAAGAATCTTCTGGTCTTAAAAAGTTGATCTGGGATTCTAATAAAGTACTTTCACAAGTTTCAGTGAACATAGCGTATAAAGGTCCTTTATTGCAGAGTAAAACCATCTACACCTGGCAAGCCCGTGTTTGGAGTTCTGATGGTGAGGAATCAGCATGGAGCAGTGAAGGATACTTGGAAATGGGCCTTTTACACGAGGATGAATGGGTAGCAAAATGGATTGAACCACAGCAAGAAGCTGTAGTAGAAGAACCAGAACTGACATTAGAGGATATGTTTATTAATAAAAAGAAAGGGAATTTACCATCCCCAGAAAGTAGATTGCATCCGCCAAAATTGGTGCGTAAATCCTTCCACATTGATCAAAGGAAAATAGAGAAGGCTCGCCTTTACATTACGGCTCATGGACTTTATCATGCCAAAATAAATGGCCAAAAAATTACAGATGCAGAATTTACACCCGATTACACATCCTATTCCACCTACCTGCAGTATCAAACCTACGATATTTTGCCCTTTTTACTCGAAGGTGAAAATGTATTAGGAATCATTCTTGCAGATGGCTGGTATGCAGGCAGAATCAGCGTCCCAGGAGGAAGCGCCCAATTTGGCAGCAGACTAGGACTTCTTGCTCAACTGGAAATAACTTATACAGATCAAACAAAACAAATCATTGCAACAGACGATTCGTTTTTGTCATCTAACAGCCATTATGTTTACAGTGATATTTTTATTGGAGAAAAACAGGATAAAAATCTTGAAAAGTCTGGATGGGATCAGCCTGGATATAATGGTTTAACCCACGAATGGACATCGGTTTCAGTTGTTGATTATAAATTAGCTAACTTAAGAGCCCAATATGGGGAGTTTGTAAAACCAATTGAAAAACTGTCTCCTGTTGCTATTTGGAAGGATCAGACCCAAGCTTATATTATCGATTTTGGTCAAGTCATCGCCGGACGTATCCGACTTCATGTACATGGTCCAAGCGGACAGGAACTTAAATTTGAACATTGTGAAGTATTAAATGAAAATGGTGAGTTTTTTAATAATATAGTAGGAAGAAATAAAGAGCAAACCGATTTTTACGTGACCAGTGGTAAGAATGGAGAGGTTTTCGAACCAACCTTCACTTTCCACGGTTTCCGTTATGTACGTTTATCAGGCTATGATTCTGATCTTCAATTTGAGGACATAGCAG
Source organism: Neobacillus drentensis (assembly GCF_036965645.1). Classification (GTDB taxonomy): domain Bacteria; phylum Bacillota; class Bacilli; order Bacillales; family Cytobacillaceae; genus Neobacillus; species Neobacillus drentensis_D. The sequence continues at coordinate 24,097 of NZ_JBALPZ010000026.1, read as the reverse complement.
CAATTGTTTTATATACAGATATGAATATGACAGGTCAGTTCACAACCTCTGATCCAGAAATCAATCAACTATGGAACAATATCCAATGGAGCCAAAAAGGAAATATGCTGTCAATTCCGACAGATTGCCCGCAACGAGAAAGAGCTGGCTGGGCAGGTGATATCCAGGTTTTTGCTCCGACCGCGGCCTTCAATATGGATGTTCAATCATTTTTAACAAGATGGCTTTGGAACCTGCAACAGGAACAAACTGAAGAAGGCGAAATTCTTAATTACTGTCCTGCACCAAAGGATATATGGAATGATATGAAATTTACTGGAACGATTTCATCAGCGGGATGGGGGGATGCCATTCTCATTGTTCCATGGGTGCTTTATCAGAGATACGGAGATATAAGAATCCTGGAACAATGCTTCCCAGACATGGAAAGATGGCTTGATTATGTTCAAAAGAGTGCTGCAGAGAATAAAGAGAAAGTTGAACATGACTATGAGCGGTATTTATGGGATACAAAGTTTCATTTTGGAGATTGGATGATTCCAAGTTTTATGCTTGGTGAAAAGCCTCAAGGACCGATTGCTTCTGCATTTGCAACGAAGGATTCGATAGCTACTGCCTACTATGCGTATTCTGCTGGTTTATTAACTGAAATTGCCAAGACTCTTGGAAAACCAGGCAAGGCTGATTATTACAATACCCTTCATGAAAAGGTGAAAAAAGCTTTTGGAATGGCTTATGTAAAAGATTCAGGGCTGATGACAGCTGATTACCAGGGTGTGTATACAATTGCTCTTGCATTTAACCTGTTATCAGATGATCATAAGAAAAAAGCAGTAGAAAGATTAGTAGAGCTAATTAAGAAAAATGATTTTAAAATCGATACAGGATTTCTGTCTGTTCCTTTTATTATGGACGTCCTATGTGAAAATGGTTATGAGGATATCGCCTATAAGCTGCTCTTCCAAACAGCCTGTCCTTCATGGCTTTATGAAGTCAAAAATGGTGCTACAACGATTTGGGAATCATGGGAAGCGATTAAACCGGATGGAACAGTGGGGGCATTTTCTTTTAATCATTATGCATTCGGCTGTGTAGGGGATTGGCTCGTTCGCCATATTGGCGGTTTAACCCCAATGGAACCTGGATACAGCAAGTTTAAGGTCGAACCACATTATGGTGACCGATTAAAATACGCTGAAACCAAATATAAGTCAGTGTATGGAGAAATTAAGGTAAAGTGGGAGATTGATGACGAGAAAAATATGAACCTGCAAGTTAGCGTACCAGCCAATACATTAGCTGTTATTTCATTACCCAATGTCAGTCCCAACTGTATTCCAGAACTTAATGATTATATAACTGAATTAGGTTATTCTAATTGTCAATACAATAAGAAAATTAATAAATTTGTATTCACTGTGCCTTCGGGACAAATAGAAATTAAATATAAATTAAATCAAAAAGATAACATTAAGGAACTAAACGTTTAATTCTGCAAAAAAATTAGGGTCATCCTTTATTAATTCAAAATAAGAGGATGACCTTAAAAATTTTTTACAAATAATTTAATATGGGATTGTAACAGAAAATCTGGTCCCTTTTCCAATTTCTGTTGACAGTTCTAGATGCCCGTTAAGCTTATCCAAGCTGCGTTTAACAAGAAATAAGCCGAGCCCGCGGTCATTCCCTTTTGTAGAAAAGCCTTTTGAAAAAATCTCATCAACTTTATCTTCATGTATTCCAGGCCCATTGTCCAGCACTTCAATTAAAAGTTCATGGTCGTAATAATCTACATAAACCGATACTTTTTTGTTATCCTGTTCCGCAAGAGCCTGTAGTGCATTATCAATTAGATTTCCAATTATGGTAATGAGTTCATGAGTGATTTCAGGCCTGACTGGTTCAGGCACTAAAACATCACAGGAAAAAGACAACTCAGCACCCATTTCTCTTGCGTTGCTCATTTTTGCAAGGATGAAACCTGCTAAAGCGGGGTCTTTAATTTTACTTCCTATATAACCAACTTCATTTTGAAGATGGTCAGAAATCTGGTCAATATAATCAGCGAGCTTTTGATAGTGCTCAAGGTGAACTAGTCCCAAGACAACATGAAGCTTGTTCATGAATTCATGAGATTGGGCTCTTAAAGCCTGTGCGTAAAGTGTGACTCCAGTAAGTTCTTCTGCTAATTTATTGATTTCTGTTTTGTCCCGAAACGTAGTAATGGCCCCAACCATTTGATTACCAACTACGATTGGCAGTTGATTCGCAAGTAAGGTTATACCCAATAAATCAATTTCTTCATTCAGTCTTGGATTACCTGTTTCCAAGACAGTTTTCAATGGGATTTGAGGCAGGTACTGGTCTACCAATTCGCCAATTGGATTGTCTTTGATTCCCGCTTCTTTAAATAAACGCTGTGCTTCATTATTAATAAGTGTAATCCGGGCATCCTGGTCAACAGCTAGAATTCCTTCCTTAGTGGATTGAAGCATGGCACTTCTTTCTTCAAGCAATTTCCCAATTTCAAATGGTTCCAGTCCAAACATACTTTTCTTTATTTTTCTAGCTAAAAAAATGGCCCCAATTATTCCAATTAATACACCGAAAATAACAGCTAAATAAATGACATTTTTGCTGTTTTTAACGTTCTGTTTGACCTTATTAAGAGAAATTCCTACCGCAACAGCGCCAATTTGGTTTCCAGACTCTGAAAATACTGGAGTAAAAGCTCGTAAAGAGTACCCTAAAGTTCCCTTTGCGATTGAGGTCGTTTCTTGCCCATGGAGAACGGGGCCTTCATCCCCTCCGACAAAATGTTGCCCAATTTTATCTGGTCTAGGATGTGTTCTCCGTATCCCATTCATATCCATCACAACAATAAATTCGACGTTCGTTATTTTTGTCATTTCTCTGGTATATTTCTGTATCTCCGATCCATTTTGCTTATGTTCCAAATTGTTAATAGTAAGGGGAGAATGCGCAACCATTTTGGCAATATTCATCGCTTTATCTGTTTGATTATTAAGCGTTGTTTCTCCTATTTCGTTACTTATAAGCAAATCGGTGACAAATAAAGCAAGTGCTACAACCCCGCATACTAAAAAGGTTATCGTGGTTTGAAGACGAAACCGTGGTTTTTTGTTTCGCACAGGATCACCCCTTTCCATATTTTAAAAAAAGGCTATAACCTGTACTTATTCATTGGGCGGCCGACAGAACCATATTGAATCTCCATCACAATATCGCCTTTTTTCTCTAGATAGTCTAAATACCGGCGAACAGTGACACGTGCTAGGCCAATACCCGCGGCAACATCTTCAGATGAAAGAGGTTCAGCTTGTCCTTTTAAAAATTGCACAATTTGCTGAAGGGTTCTGTCATTCAACCCTTTTGGCAAATATTCCTCAGTACCTCCTTTGAGTTGGACTCCCATTAACGCATCCAAATCTGCTTGCTCAAAGGGTCTATTCTCCTTGAATTTTTTTAAGGTTTGACGATATTGCTCAAGTGCTGCTTGAAAACGGTCAAACCGGAATGGTTTGACAATATAATCTACCACCCCTGCGCGAAATATCTCCTGAACATGGTGTGGGTCACGATTCGCTGTTAAGAGAATAACATCTACAGGATAATGGTTATTTCTAATGGTTTGTAACAAAGTAAGGCCATTTGTGTCTGGTAAAAAGAAATCTAGCAAAACGAGATTTGGCTTTTCTTCGTTGATTAATGAGATCGCCTCTTTACCATTGAAAGCTTTTCCAGCTAACTTAAAGCCAGGTAGCTTGGAAACGAATTGAGCATTTATCTCCATGACCATCGGATCATCCTCAACAATCAAGACTTTGATTGGCTCCATGATTTTTCTCCTTTGATATCTTTTCTACCATTATACCCTACTTTTTTTCCTATCCTCAAAAAAACAGCCACGGTTTCCGTGGCTGAAGGTTTTACTAGCTTTGCAGGAGGTTAGGCCGTTTTACTAATAGATTGCTTGTCCGAAATATTCTCATCGAATTCATTTTCCATTTTCGAAACAACAACTGTGGCGACACCATTACCAATTAGATTTGTAAGGGCACGAGCGGTAGACATAAACCGGTCAACCCCTAGAAGAAGAGCAATTCCTTCAACGGGAACACTTGGGAAAGCAGCTAGTGTAGCTGCCAAAGTAACAAACCCGGAGCCTGTTACACCAGCGGCTCCTTTAGAGGTAAGCATTAATACACCAAGTAATGTGACCTCTTGACCAAAGCTTAAATGAACCCCGAAAGCCTGCGCAATAAAGAGGGCAGCCATAGAAAGATAGATAGATGTTCCATCTAGATTAAAAGAGTAGCCAGTAGGAACGACAAGACCTACAACTGACTTAGAACAACCGTATTTCTCCAGTTTTTCAACCATTTTAGGAAGAGCTGATTCAGATGATGATGTCCCGAGGACTAAGAAGATTTCATCTTTGATATAACTGATAAATTGAAAGATATTAAATCGATAGAACTTCGCAATGCCGCCCAGAATGACAACAATAAACACGACCATAGCTAAGACAGTTAACCCGAATAATTTTCCAAGAGAGACAAGGGAACCGATACCGAATTCACCAATCGTATAGGAAATAGCACCAAACGCTGCAATAGGTGAGTAGTACATTATGAGATTTACAATTCGAAAGAATGTTTCAGACAGTTTTTCAAACAAATCAATAACTGATTTTCCTTTTTCGCCAAGGCCAGATAAGGCAATTCCAAATAATACGGCTAAGAAAAGAATTGGAAGAAGCTGACCGTTTACCATCGCACCTAAAAAGTTATCAGGAATGATTCCCATGATAAAATCCATGAAACTATGGCTTCCCTCGGCTGCTTGTTGGGTAAATTGGGTAATGTCCCCTTTTGCACTATGGGCATTTACACCTGCCCCTGGTTTGAAAATAGTGGCAAATAAAATCCCGATTGCCAAAGAGATAGTGGAAACGATTTCAAAGTATAATAATGCTTTACCGCCAATCCGGCCGACTTTTTTCATATCTCCCATGCCAGCAATCCCGACGACGATTGTTAAGAAGATAATCGGTGCAATCACCATTTTAATCATTTTGACAAAGATATCCGATAAAACTTTTAAATCCGCACCTGCTTTAGGAAATAGGGCACCAAAGATAATACCAAGAACAATTGCGATTAAAACCTGTGTTGTGAGACTTTTAAAATTAATTTTCATTTCCTAATCCTCCTATACTTATAAAATTGTAAACACTTACAAAAGTGGATCAAGCAAGATGTAAACTCTAATTGAAAGTATAGATTTTAGTGAATAGTCTGACAATGTTTTGGTTATATCGTTCTTTTTGGTGATTTTGGTCACAATTTGTTCACAAATAAATTCGTAACAAAAAACCACGAAAGTCTACTCAGGAGTAGGGCCTTCGTGGTTCTTTTTGCGATATTCAGCAGGAGTAACACCATGAACTTTTTTAAATGATTTATAGAAAAACGTAATATTAGTATATCCGACTTTATTAGCTATTTGGTCAATGGTTAAATCGGTGTTCTCGAGCAGCGTACAGGCGTTTTTTATTTTTAACTGATGTGATAATTCAATAAATGTCTTGCCTAAATTGGTTTTTAGTAATCTTGTTAGATGATTCGGATGAAAGTGAAACTTCTCAGCCGTTAGTTCTAGTGTCATCGATTGATAATTTTGTTCCATATAACTAAGAATCTCCGAGATAATCGCTTTCTTAAAGGTTGGTTCTTCTTTGTTTTTGGAAAGGCTATTATAATTTCTTAGTAGTTCCGTAAAAATTAAGATCATATATGAATTGATGGCCTCATTTGAGCAAAGCTGCGGTTGAAAATATTCTCCCAATGCTTGGAGAATGATTTCTTTCAGACGATTGTTTGGACCCTTGGGAAAAATAATATACCGGCTATCTTTCTTTTGTTGGTAAATCGCATTTACGAAAAAATCGGTTAATAAATCATTTCCTGACAGCCTTTGAAGCAGGGCTGAATCAAAATAACCTGTACGAATCATGATGTTGATAATAATGTCATTTTCGGAGGCGCTTTCAATTCCATGCGTAACATTTGTATCCAGTAAACAGAGATCCCCTTCATTTAAGATAATTTCTTTTCCATTAATGTACTGTTTACAAGTACCTGAAAAAACATAGTTCATTTCAATAAAGGAATGTCGATGTTCGGTGAATTTGATAAAACGAGGGTGTTTCAGGAATACAACATTTTGGTCAGGTTTAAAAAAATAATCTACCGGTACAATGTTGGGTGATTGAATCCCCTGAGAAAAAGTAAGTTCTGAGTCTTCTAAGTGGGAGTAATGTTTTGGGTGTTCATCTGTGCCTGAATACTTTTTTTCATAGTCACTCATTTCCATTAATTGTTTTTCAATATTAATTGTATCTATGTTATTCACCCTCCTTTGCATGCATGAAATTATTATAATTATAGTTTATCAATTTCTTATACCTTTATATAGTAGAAAAAGGGACAGGCTGCTGGAAAATAATGAAAATCAAATTCATAAATCATTAGGAAAGATGAAGGAAGATTCCCTTCGATTTTTCTTTCGATAATCGAAATACCGTGCTATACTAAAAAAGGTCACCAACAAAAACATATTAAGAAGGGTTGTTTAAGGTAAATGTCGAGTAGTATGATAAAAGCTTTTATTAGTCTTTTTTTCGTTTCAGTTTTATGGGGGTGTAATTATCCGATCAGTGCCTATTTACTGCAAGGATTTTCACCTGTTTTTTTATCAACCGTTCGAATTTGCTTTACCTCACTTTTTTTGATAATCGTTGCCATTATTCATAAAGGAATGAAGCGTCCCACCATTTCAGAGTGGAAATACCTCATTGGTGTTGGAATCTTTGGAACACTGTTAAATCAAACCTTCTACTTTACGGGTCTTCATCATACAACACCAGCTAACGCATCATTAATAATTTCCTTGGCACCAATAGCGACCATTTTATTGGAACGAATCATCTTTAAAGTCAAGTTTACCATTAAAAAATCAGCAGGAGCCATTATTAGTTTAATTGGTGTTTTTTCAATTATTGGTGTTGCAAATGGTGGTTTGGGAATCTCATGGGGAGATTTTAATATACTAATTGCCATGCTTTGCCTCTCGATTAGTATATTATTTATCCGAGGTTTATCAAAAACTATGAACACATTTATTATTACGATATACTCAACCGTACTAGGAAGTGTACTGATGGTTCCTGCTGCTGGAGTCGAAAATTTGGTGAGCGGCTCTGTCATTAGCCATTCTCTTTTTATGTGGATTTTGTTAATTTTTGCTGGAATCATGGCTCAAGGTATTGCCGGGTTTTGGTGGAATAAAGGCGTAGCTAAAGTTGGAGCTGGAACAGCTTCAATGTTCATGAATATCCAGCCGTTTGTCGCCATCCTAGCCTCCCATTTTATTTTAGGGAATCATATCTTGCTGAATCAAATCATTGGCGGTATTTTGGTATTACTTGGCGTATTTATTGCAAATATGCCATCGGCTAAAACTATGGTTTCTACTGGGTCAAAGAAAGCCGTAATGTAAAGAGTCCTCCCACTGATTGGTCTTAAAGGTCGATCTTTAACAAAAACTATCAATACATCCTGAGAAATGGAACGGAATGATGAGATGAAACACCACAGAAAGATTCTGTGGTGTTTTTGGTATTTAAGAATTAAGGTTGGCAAATAAGGACAATAAATTGGCCGAATCAAGATATAGGAAAAACGTCATTTTCTAGTATTATATAAATATATCAGTAAGCGTTTCCAACCGAGAGGTGATGTTAATGACAAAATACAGTATTGCTGTTGATATTGGTGCATCAAGCGGCCGGCTTATTTTAGGCTATTTAGAAAATGGGTTATTAAAACTAGATGAAATACATCGTTTTGAAAACAAAATTGTCAAAAAAGGTGACACCTATTGCTGGGAGGCCGATCAACTTTTTCAAGAAATCAAAAATGGTTTAAAAAAGTGTAATGAACTTGGCATCAAACCTGATAGTATCGGAATTGATACTTGGGCAGTTGACTTTGTGTTATTGGATGAAAAGGATCAACCATTAACAGAGGCAGTCACTTATCGTGACCCAAGAACAGACGGAATGATGGAACAGGTTTTTGAAAAAATCATGAAGGAGCGTCTGTATCTAGAAACAGGCATCCAGTTCCAAAAGTTTAATACAATCTATCAATTATATTCCATTAAACAGCAATCACCGGAAATCTTAGATCAAGCAAAATCATTCTTAATGATTCCGGATTACTTCAATTATTTACTAACAGGAAAAAAAGCAAATGAATATACCAATGCGACATCCACACAATTAGTCAATGCCTTTACGAAAAAATGGGATCATGACTTATTGGATCTATTGGGTATCAATAAAGAAATGTTCCAAGAAATTAAGACACCGAAGACCGTTCTTGGAACGCTAACAGAAGAACTAGTTTCAGAGTTAGGCTTTGACCTTCAGGTGATTCTGCCGGCAACACATGATACAGGATCAGCGGTGATTGCCGTACCAGAAGAAAATGAAACGATTTATATCAGTTCGGGAACCTGGTCGTTGATTGGGGTAGAAAACTACTTCCCAATCTGTGTAACGAAAGCGCTTGATTACAATTTTACCAATGAAGGCGGTATCGATTATCAATACCGTTTCTTAAAAAATATTATGGGTCTTTGGATGATTCAAGAGGTCAGACGCAACTACAATAATGAATATTCTTTTGCCGAGCTGGTTGATTTAGCTAGAGAGGCTAAGGACTTTAAGGCTGTAGTTAATGTAAACGATGACCGTTTCCTAAAACCAGAGAACATGATTCAAGAAATCATGAACTACTGTGTGGAAACAGGTCAGCCAATTCCCGGCACACCTGGAGAAGTCGCAAAATGCGTTTATGATAGTTTAGCAGTCAGCTATCAGGATGCCGTTCACGAAATTGAAGAAATTTTTGAAAAGAGATTTGAAAAAATCAATGTCATCGGCGGCGGCTGTCAAAATGAAATGTTAAATCAACTTGTGGCGGATGTAACGAAAAAAGAGGTATACGCAGGACCAGTTGAAGCAACTGCGATCGGTAATATCGTCGCTCAGTTAATGGCCCTTTATGAAATTCAAGATATTAAAGAAGCTCGTACGATTGTTAAAAATTCATTTGAAGTTAAAAAATATTTGCCTACTGCACCTATTACAAACTAACTGATAGAGAGGAAGAATTACATGTCTATTCAAGAAAACTATGAACTTGCTAAAAAGGCTTATGAAAAATGGGGAATTAATGTTGATGAAGTAATCGAAACCCTAAAAAATGTTCCAATTTCCATTCATTGCTGGCAAGGTGATGATATCGGCGGATTCGAAGTAAATCCTAACGAATTATCTGGTGGAATTTCCGTTACGGGAAATTACCCAGGTAAGGCATCAACACCTGAAGAATTAAGAGCAGACTTAGAAAAAGCACTTTCTTTAATCCCAGGTAAACACCGTGTCAATTTGCATGCCATTTATGCAGAAACAAATGGAGAAGTGGTGGAAAGAGATCAATTAGAGCCAAAGCACTTCGAAAACTGGGTGAAATGGGCAAAGGAAAATGGTTTAGGACTAGACTATAACCCAACGCTGTTTTCACATCCGAAAGCAAACGATGGTTTGACGCTTTCTCATCCAAACGAAGAAATTCGTGAGTTCTGGATTAATCACTGCATTGGCAGCCGAAAAATTGGTGAATATTTCGGTAAAGAACTTGGCACACCAGCCTTAACAAATATTTGGATTCCAGATGGCTACAAGGATATTCCAAGTGATCGCCTCACACCAAGAAAAAGACTTAAAGAATCATTAGATAAGATTTTCGCTGTTGATGTTGATGAGAAATATAATCTGGATGCAGTAGAAAGTAAGGTATTTGGAATTGGCTCAGAATCTTACGTAGTGGGTTCTCATGAATTTTATCTAAACTATGCCATGAAAAATGATAAATTATGCTTATTGGATACAGGTCACTATCATCCAACAGAAACAGTATCCAACAAGATTTCATCGATGCTGCTATTTAGTGAAAAGCTTGCCCTTCACGTTTCAAGACCTGTACGTTGGGACAGCGACCATGTTGTAATCCTTGATGATGAATTAAAAGAAATCGCCTTGGAAATCGTGCGTAATGACGCGTTAGAACGTGTGATTATTGGACTTGATTTCTTTGATGCCAGCATTAACCGTGTGGCTGCATGGACAATTGGAACTCGCAATATGATCAAGGCATTATTATCTGCTATGTTAGTACCAAACGAGTATCTAAAACAGCTTCAAGAAGAAGGCAACTTTACTGAAAGATTAGCGTTAATGGAAGAATTCAAAACCTATCCATTTGGTGCGGTTTGGGATTACTACTGCGAAAAAATGGGTGTACCAGTAAAAGAATCTTGGTTATTAGAAGTTAAAGCATATGAGCAAGAGGTTTTATTAAAGAGATAAGTGGATTTTTGGGGAAGACTCAAATTAGGAGATTATAGACTCCATTTGGGTCTTCTTTTTTAGGAAAAAGAAGGAATTCTACAAAAAATTGAAGAATTCAACGAAAAAATGAAGAATTCTGCGAAGTTTTAAGTTATTCTACAAATTAAAGATAGAAATCTACAAATTAATGAAGGAATTCTACATTAATTGTAAATTGATTCCAGTTTGATTCAATTTGATGGGAGGGTTCATATGAATAGTACTGATTTGCGGTCTTTACTCGAAACCAACAACACCAGGGAGGCACCTGATTGGAATGTTATAAAAAACACCTATAATCCTGAACCGGTAAATGTCGTAAATGGTGCGCCAGTATACAATTTCAATATGATCTTTGACCCCACAATTAATCCGATTGAGGATAACATTTTCATATCCCAGTGTCCCGTCGCCGCGCTCGTCCCAATGCATATTCATCAGTATATTGAATTAATCTACGTCTACAAAGGGAAATGCACGGTTACCATGGAGGACCACGAAATAAACATGACTGAGGGCGGAACCATTATGATTGATAAAAACACCCCTCATACGATAAACGAGACATCAAAATCTGATATCGTTATTGAAATGAAGCTTAAGCATGACTATTTATCAACCGGGTTCCTTAGCAGATTTACCAATAAGAGTATTATCTCACAATTCCTAATTGACTCCCTGATCGATAGTCGAAGAGCAAATAACTATCTATTCTTCCCTTTTGAAGTCCATTCAAAAGTGGTTGGGATTATGGAGCAGATTATGTGCGAGTACTTTGAAAAGGACGTTTTTACGGCGGAAATGATTGATGCGTACCTTTTCATATTGTTTACTGAATTAATCCGTCACAGTAACAGTTCCAATACAAAACAGAAGGACGAACTTAAGCAAAAAGATACGATTGTTCTAGAGTTTCTAAAGTACATTGATGATCATTTTAAGGACTGCAGCTTAACGGAAATGGCGGATCACTACAAATATCACCCAAACTATATTTCCGCTGTCCTCAAAAAAGCAACAGGTAAATCCTTTAAGGATCTTCTTCAGATTCAAAGATTAAATAAGGCTGCGTTATATCTAAGTAACTCAGACCTTCCCATTCCTGATATTGCAGAAGAGGTTGGCTATTCAAGCTTATCTTTTTTCTATAAAAAATTTAATGAAGTGTACCTCCAGACACCAAAAGAATATCGAGATAACAGTAATGAAACCGCCTAAACAGCGGTTTTATTTTTTTGAGAAAAAGTGAGGTATCATCAAAATCTTTGATTCGAGCAATAAACCTCTTTGTTTTTAATATTAAAAACTTTGAAAACGCTTGCTACAATATGGGTAATCAGCAGGATATAAGAAAACAAGGAGTGTTTAAAATGGAATGTAATTTTCCATCTAATTTTCTTTGGGGCTCGACGACAGCCGCATACCAAGTAGAGGGGAATAATTATAACAGCGATTTCTGGGCGGAAGAGCATGCAGAGGGCTCACCCTATAAAGATAAATCAGGGGATACCATTGATCATTATCGGCTTTATCGAGACGATATTGCCCTGATGGCTAGCCTGGGATTGAACACCTACAGATTCTCGATTGAATGGTCGAGAATTGAACCAGAACCGGGCCAATATTCTCGTTCGGCGATAGAACATTATCGGGATGTCCTTGAAACATGTTACCAATACGGTATAACACCAATAGTGGCTATGCACCACTTTTCTTCACCGAAATGGCTAATGAGACTGGGAGGATGGGCAAGCCCAGAGGTTCCTGAACGTTTTGCTAACTATTGTGAAGTGGTATTTCGTGAAATCGGGCATTTAATCCCGTACGCATTAACGATGAATGAAATAAATCTACCGGTTATGCTGCGTGAGATTTTCTCGAAAATTGGCTTTATTCCTCCAGTTGGGATTGCGAGGGATGCCTGGGTGGCTCCTAAATGGAGAGAGTCAGCAGCTAAATTGTGTGGAACATCGATAGAAAATTACTTCACGTTCCACATGATTTCGGATGAGTCCTCTATTAATATTTTAAAAGAAACACATCGAAAGGCACGTGAGGCAATCAAACGGATTCAGCCAGCTGCCAAAGTAGGCTTATCGATGGCTCTATCAGATATCCAGTCTATCCCTGGAGGCGAGGAATTGGCCACTAAAAAATGGCACAGTTATTTTAGACAATATTTACCGATGTTAGAAGGGGATGACTTTTTCGGGCTTCAAAATTACACCAGAGAAGTATACGGACCGGAAGGACAAGTGAAGCCTGCCGAAGGAGCTGAACTTACACAAATGGGATATGAATTTTATCCGGAAGCTCTTGCTAACGTGATTCGAAAAGTCTCTAAAGACTTGTCCATACCAATTATGATCACAGAGCACGGTATAGCAACGGATGATGATGATAGACGGGTAGAATTTATCCAAAGAAGTTTAGAAGGTGTGCAGGCTTGTCTGGATGAAGGGTTTGACGTTAGAGGCTATCTTCACTGGACAACTTTTGATAACTTTGAATGGCAATCCGGCTATTCGATGAAATTTGGCTTAATTGAAGTGGACCGAACCACACAGGAACGAAAAGTAAAAGAAAGCGCACGTTTGCTAGGCCGTATTGCACAAATGGACACATTCGTATCAAAATAAATGACTTGGGCTCCCGGGTCCATCCCGGGGGCTGGCAATATCTTTGAATCGCGTAATACACTGCTTTACTTTTAATATTAAAATACTTGAAAACGCTTGCTAAAATGGAAATATCAAATAGGGAGGGGATTTAAACAAGGATTAAAGACTAAATGTTCAATTCCCAAACGTTTACCTTAATTAACCGTTTAAAATTAGAGGGGGTAAAATCTATGGAAAATAGTATGATGAAGAAGACGCCTTTTGGAAGATTATTAGTAGCAGCTATGCTTGGTGTGGGCACCTCGATCGCGCCATTAGTACTGCTTGGATTTGGACTTTCTACATTTATTGTTATTAAAATAGTTGGACAAGAGCATGCAACTGCTGCCTTTGCAACAGCATCTGGGATCTCCGGTATAGCTGTCGTTATTTTTGGACTTTTTAGCGGAGTTATTGCAGATAAAACCCGAGTGAGGATGGGGAGAAGAAGGTTTTGGATGATTGCGGGCAGTATTGGCGGAGCCCTTTCCATGTTAGCCCTTACGTATGCTTCATCCATCCCTGTGTTTGTCATTAGTTTGTGCCTTACAAATTTCTTTTATGGTATGGTTTCACTCTCATGTTACGCCATTGTTCCTGAACAAGTAGAGCCAGAAAAGTTTGGCCGCGTTTCTGGACTAATCGGGGCAGCCGCACCTGCTTTCGTTATGACTGGACAGATGATTATGGGAGCCTTTGCTAAGTCAACTCTTGAAGAGAAAATGATTACGATGATTATTGTCCAACTGATTGGTGGAATTTTAGCAGCCCTATTGATTAAAGATAATTATTTTGCAGGGGCATCAAATAGTGAGAAAAAGTCCATTGGGATTCAAGGATTTTATCCAAGTATTAAAAAGTATCCCGCTTATACTTGGGCATTATTAACAAAGTTATTTATTAACTTTTCAAATGCTGGAATGGGTATGTTAACTCTTTTCTATATTGCAAGATTTCATTTGGATCAAACAAAGATTTTTCAATTAATGGCACTTACCGCACCAGCTATCATGTTAATGGTTGCGGCTGGTATCCTGGGAGGTTTCCTCTCAGATAAAGTGAAAAAACAAAAACCGTTTGTTATGGGGGCAGCCCTTGTAACAGGCATCTGTTTAATTGCCTTTGCCTTCTCCTCTAACATTACATGGGTTATTGTTGGAAACTTTATCTTTAACTTTGGTTTTGGAATGTATGGTGCTGTAGATAATGCTCTTGTAAACCGAATTCTCCCTTCCAAAGAGAATGCAGCAAAAGATATTTCGATTATGAACACAACCACAAATTTGTCAGCAACATTAGTGAATTTTGCAGCACCTGCCTTAATCGGTTTAGGAGTAAAGTTATTTGGCGGAGATGGTTATACTCTCTTCTTCTTGGTATTAGCTGCTTTCTCTATCTTTTCTGCTGTTGTAGTCCTTCCTATTCCTGAAATGGAATCTAAAAAGGAAAGCAGCCATGATGCTACAAATGAAATAGTTATATAATCAATTTTTGAAAAATGAGAAGGGGGATGAATGGACTGGGATACATTCATCCCTATTGTCTTTAAGTATTTGCCACGTTGTTTAGAAACACAGTATGGATTGAGAGGTAAAAGAAAATGACACAGTTAAAAGTAAATGCATTAACTTGCGAATATCGAAATAATCCGCTAGGAATTGATATAAAAAGACCACGTATTAGCTGGAAAATTCAATCAAACCGACGAGGAACGATGCAGCGTTCCTATCAGATTCAAGTAGCAGATCGAGAAGATTTTACTACAATTTTATGGGATACAGCGTTAGTTCAATCAGATGAATCAATCCACATCGAATATGATGGTCCTGAATTACATTCTCGAACAAGGTATTTTTACCGCGTAAAAGTATGGGATAACTTTGAACGAGAATCCAATTGGAGTGATGTTGCTTGGTGGGAAACGGGTTTGTTGTCTCCTGAAGAATGGAAGGCAGAATGGATTACACCAAATCCAGAAGGAATGGATCAACTAAGTGACCCTGCTTTTCTATTAAGAAAAGAATTCACCGTAAAGCCTAGTATTATTTCGGCTCGAATCTATGGTACCGGCGTTGGATTGTATGAATTATTTTTAAACGGAGAACGCGTCGGTGACGAACTTCTCGCGCCGGGTTGGACGAGCTATCATAACCGTCTACAATATCAAACATATGATGTGACCAAACAGCTTCAAGCAGGTTCAAATGCAATGGGCATTATATTGGCAGATGGCTGGTATAAAGGAAACCTTGTCAGGGAAAATAACCGCAATATCTATGGAGACAGACGGGCAGCATTCTTTCAGATCCATGTAACTTATAAGGACGGGACAGAAGAAGTCATAGTTACGGACAACACTTGGAGTGCTTCAACAGGACCGATTTTATTTTCAGAAATTTACCATGGAGAAACATACGATGCAAGGCTTGAAAAAGGAGGCTGGAGCCAATCCAATTTTAATGATCAGGATTGGACGGGTACAATCATTCAAGAAATGCCCATTACTCAGTTAGTGGCACAAGAAAACTACCCAACTCGTGTAACAGAAGTACTACATCCAATAGACTCTTTTGTAACACCTGCTGGGGATACTGTTTTAGACATGGGGCAAAACATGGTTGGTAGAATTCGATTTAAAGTGAATGCTCCGAAAGGAACTCGAATTGTCTTACGGCATGCCGAGGTACTGGATAAGGATGGGAATATTTACTTTGGTAATCTAAAATTTGCAAAGCAAAAGGTAGAATATATTACAAAAGGCGATGGAATAGAAATCTTTGCCCCACATTTCACATTCCAGGGTTTCCGATATGTAAAAATCGATGGATATCCGGGACTGGAACAGGGGCTGCCGCTTGAAAACTTTGTAGGTGAAGTCATCCATTCTGATATGGCGAAGTCAGGCGAATTTGAGTGCTCTGATCCATTGGTTAATCGCCTGCAGCAGAATATTGTCTGGGGCCAAAGAGGCAATTTCGTAGATGTGCCGACCGATTGCCCGCAGCGGAGTGAACGGTTGGGATGGACAGCCGATGCACAAGTCTTCATTCCAACTGCGCTATTTAACTATCATGGTGGACCATTTTTTACAAAGTGGCTCAGAGATTTAAAGGCTGATCAGTTTCCAGACGGTAATGTACCTTTTGTCATTCCGAATGTAGAAGGTGGCATGGGTTCTGCGGCTTGGGGGGATGCAGCAACGATTATCCCATGGACGGTTTATCAGACTTACGGTGATAAACGCGTACTTGCTGAGCAATTTGATAGTATGAAGGCATGGGTAGAATATATCCGCAGGCAGGGCAAGAACGAATATTTATGGAACACTGGCTTCCACTTCGGTGATTGGTTAGCCCTGGATGCGAAAGAAAATAGCTTTGTTGGCGCCACGGCAAGAGATTTTATTGCCACCGTTTTTTATGCCCATTCAACTAGGATTCTAAGAGATGCAGCAGAGGTCCTTGGGAAAAAAGAGGAAGTTCAGGAATATAGTTTCGTATTGGATAAAATTATTGAACAATTTAATCATGAATTTGTTTCGCCATCAGGCAGATTGGTGTCTCCAACCCAAACGGCTCATGTCATTGCTCTCATGTTTGATATGGTGGACGGAAAAGCCAAAGAACGGACAGCCTATGAGCTAAATCAACTACTCATTCAAAACGATTATCATTTAAACACAGGCTTTGTCGGAACACCGTATATCAGTTTAGCTCTTTCAAAAGGCGGTTATCATGAAACAGCTGTCAAATTATTAATGAAAGATGATTTCCCGTCATGGCTCTATCAAGTAAAAAAAGGTGCGACAACCGTTTGGGAGCATTGGGATAGCATTAAGCAAGATGGTTCGTTCTGGAGTGACCAAATGAATTCCTTCAATCACTATGCATACGGTTCAATTGGAAATTGGATGTATAAAGTCGTAGCAGGGATTGATATGGATACAGCTTTACCAGCTTATAAGAAGATCAAAATCGAACCAAAATTTGCAGGCATTTCGTTTACCCAAGCAAAAGCTGCTTATGAATCCATGTATGGAAGGATTTTATCCTCATGGCATCTTACAAATGAAGAGGTAAAAATAGAGGTTGAAATTCCTGTGAATACAACTGCAGAGATCCTATTACCTAAAGCACGTCTTGCTGATGTCCTGGAAGGAAATAAACCATTAGTTTCAGGGGATATTCATTCCTACCTGGAAACAATCGAGGGTGTGCGACTCACGGTGGGATCTGGATCTTATCACTTTAGGTATCAAAACGAGATTGGATTGAGACCAAGCTTTACTGAAGATACACGAATTATTGATTTCCTTGATTATACAGAAGCAGTAGCTATTCTAGAGAAATTTGCACCTGGTGTTACAAAACCACCTGCTATTTTTTCTACAAAAGCTAGAAGCTTGAAAGAACTGGCGGAATTACAAGAAGTGAATCTAACAGCTGATAAGGTTAAAGACATTATTGACGAGTTAAATAGGCTAGAGTGGGGAGCAGTTTTGGTAAATTAATCGAATTTACACAATAGATCAAACCGAACTAGTTTGAGTTAATCATTTTTGAATGATTGGCTTTTTTTGGTGGTTGTTGAGGGATTTGTTAATATCTCCTGGAATTTTGTTAATATCCCCATATTTTTGTTCATATCGTCCCGAAATTTGTTAATAAAGCGTTAAAGCAGTAAAGTAAAGTCTTCTTTAAAGAATTTAGCTCAATTTAAAGAGCCGGTTTTAAATAGGTTGGTTTTGATTGGGGATAGGCGTGTGTGGAGCGCCTGTCCTTTTTTGCTTAAAAAACATTTGTTGGATCTTTCTTTTTGTATTAAATGTGTTTGTTTTCCAAAAAAATATGTTATAGTAATAGTGAGAATAAATAAAAAACAAACACAAAACAACATAAATAAAAAGTATTGAACAGAAAGGGGCAGACCAGGTGCTTGTAGCAGAAAGACAAAAAAAGATCGTTGAATTGGTTAATGAACGATTAAGCATACGGGTTACGGAACTCAGCAAAATTTTCTCAGTAACAGAGGAAACCATTCGACGAGATCTGGAAAAGCTGGAAAAAGAGAATTTATTAATGCGCTCCCATGGCGGTGCGGTTAGTATCGTGAAGGATCAAGGGGAAATTTCCTATTTAGAAAGAGAAATTACAAACGCGGAACAAAAGAAAGCGATTGCGGCGGCGGCCGTTCGTTTAATTGAGCAAGGTGATCAAATTGTGTTAGATGCTAGTACCACTGCATGGTATGTAGCAAAGGAACTGCCTGATATGCCTTTAACTGTATTGACAAATTCGATTAAAGTTGCCATCGAGCTTAGTAAAAAAGAACAAATCAAACTTATCTCCACTGGCGGAACGTTACTCTCGCAATCTTTATCCTATGTAGGACCTCTCGCGGAACGATCTCTAAGTATGTACCATGTGAATAAAGCGTTCCTTTCCTGTAAAGGAGTTCATCTGGAAAGAGGGCTAAGTGATTTTAATGAGTCACAAGCGTTATTAAAAAAGCAGATGAGGGAAATCGCGGATGAAACCATTTTAATGGTGGACTCTAGTAAATTTGGAACACGTGCTTTTTCACAAATCGTTCCAGTTACAAACATCGACTGCATCATTACAGATTCACAAATAGATGAAGAAACTAAAAACGAACTGGAAGAAAAAAAGATAAAGTTATTAATTGTAGACTAACAGGCCATTACTGGTCTGTTTTTTTAAACTTTTAGACACATAGATGTATACTAGAAAAAATAATTGATTTAATCAAGATGGGTGACCGTTATGAATTTTACCTATGAAATCATCGAAATGAATAAAGAACTGCCCTTGCATATTTTTCTAAATAGCGTAGATTATGTTACAAATCATTGGCATGACAGTATCGAAATTATCTTTGTCCTAAAAGGGAAAGTGAGCGTTTCAGTGAATGATAAGCGCTTTGAGTTAACTGAAAAAGACGTATTCCTAATTAATGCAAACGACATTCATGCCATTGGACACCAAGAAGAAAACTTATTATTAACAATTCAACTGCCGATCCCTGAATTAAAAGAGAATATAAAAGATGTTGACTCCTTTGTCTTCTCTTGTAAATCGTTCCTATATGATGAACAACACCAAGCAGAGTTTAATGAACTCCGTTCTTTGTTAGCGCAGATGATGTGGGTTATTAACAAAGAGGGCGAAGGTTATGAATTACAAATAAAGTCTTTTTATTTTCAGCTAAGCTATTTATTAATCAAAAATTTTAAAGAAGAAACTGAGAGGGAGAACAAGCTCTCAAGTCAAAAACATATTGAACGATTACTAAGAATTACATCCTATGTGAAAGACAATTTTAAGCAGCAGATTACCTTAAATGAACTATCACAAATTGAATTTTTGTCTGTTCATTATTTATCAAAGTTTATCCAAAAACATTTGGGGATGCCTTTTTCGAAATACGTCGATAGCATTCGGCTTGATCATGCGGTGAAAGATATTGTCTTTACCGATATTCCACTGACGCAGATTGCGCTGGATAATGGATTTGCAAGTGTAAAGGCTTTTAACCGGGCTTTTAAAGAATTTTATCATCAGACACCTAGTGAATATCGTCGTGCGGTTGAGATGGAACCAAAGAAAACGGAGAGTAATAAGGTAACACTTGCGAACTATGTGGAGATTGACAAAACACAGGCATTCCACCAATTGTTTGCTTTTTTGCCTAGTAATGAACAAGCATTAGTGGTCGAACATAAAACCGTTCAAAAAAGGACAATTAAAATTAATGTGGATGAAAAGGTACGAAGGCTTACACATACTTGGAAGAATCTTATGACGGTTGGGAAGGCCAAAGAATGTCTTATCACTGACGTTCAAAATCAGCTTAAAATGGTAAAAAACGTGACAAATTTTCAGTATCTTCGTTTTCATGGCATTTTTGATGATGAAATGATGGTTTATGGCGAAGATGAACAAGGAGTACCTGAATTTAATTTTCTGTATACAGATAAGATGATTGATTTTTTACGAAGTATCCAAGTTAAGCCGTTTGTCGAGTTAGGCTTTATGCCAAGGGATTTAGCCGATCGTAATGAAACCGTATTTTATAAAGAAAGCAACGTGAGCAAGCCAAAGGATATAGAAAAATGGAATGACCTCTTAAAGGCGTTTATTGGCCACTATGAGAACCTTTATGGGGAAGAGGAAGTTTTGCAGTGGTATTTTGAAGTATGGAATGAACCGGATTTTTATGTATTTTGGCGCGGGACCTTCGAAGATTATTGCACGTTATATAAAAATACGTACGAAACGATTAAGGGAATCAATCCTCTTTATAAAGTTGGCGGGCCAAGTATTGTTTCAATAAAAAACAGTGACTGGCTGCAGCAATTTTTAGATTTTTGCAGGAGAGAGGGGTGTATTCCTGATTTTATCTCGTTCCACAACTACTCACATGATGAGATGGATGTAAATAAGAAAAAAAATCTAACAAATGAAAATGCTATGGATTTTGGGTATATTTCAAGGGATGAAAGCTTTCTGAAAAACCGTATAGCTGATCTCAAGCAGATATTGTTAGAAAATAATCTGGAGAATCTAGAAATTCACCTATCTGAATGGAATTCAACGGCTTACCATCGTGATTTAACGAATGATACTACTTTTAAAGCAGCCTATATCATAAAAAATCTCTTGGAAAATATGGATTCGATTCAAAGCTTTGGCTATTGGACGATAACCGACTTAATTGAGGAAAGAAGAGCGGCGACGATTGATTTTCATGGCGGCCTTGGGTTAATCACCAATCGTAACATTCCCAAACCTGCTTTTTTTGCCTATGAACTTATGGGGAAATTGGGTAATCAACTCGTTTGTCAGGGGGATGGCTATTTCCTAACGAAAAATTCCAAGGGTTATCAACTTCTTTTATATCATTATTGCCATTATGACCGGCTGTATTGTATGAACCAGCATGCCAATATTGATTTAGAAAATAGATACAATGTGTTCCTTAATCATGATCCAATTGAAATGAAAATGATCTTAAGGGGTCTTAAAAAAGGAACATATAAGGTGAAACAGTACCAATTAAATAGGCAAAATGGAAGTTCTTTTGATAAGTGGGTCGAGATGGGAGCTCCTCAAATTTTGAGTAAGGAAGAGATTAGCTATTTGCAAAATTCTAGTGTACCGAAACTTCAATTAAGTGACGTCAGAGTTGAAGAGGACTATATCTTAAACGCTAATCTTGACCCCCATGAAGTCCAACTATATGAAATTATTCCTCAAAAAACGCTGTAGGTAGAATGATCACTAGTTGTCGACGGAATTTAAGTGAAGGTAGGAAAGACCTGCCTTTTTTTGTTGCAGGAAATTAGTACAAAGGAACCATAATAAAGAGAAATGACAATTTACGTACCTGCTTTGAGCAAATAACGGATAGTGTAAAGGTTTTCACATCTCTATAATGAAGTACATAAGGAAGCGTTTCCAGCAAAACGGAGTCATAGGTAATTATAAATTTATAGTAAATTAAAGCGTTTAAAAATAAGGAGGCTATAAAATGGAGAATACGGTAATGAATAAGACGCCTTTTGGAAGATTGATTGGTGCATCAATTCTTGGAGTTGGAACGGCAATAGCTCCGCTAGTATTATTAGCGTTTGGACTTATTCAATTTATTATTATAAAAATTGTTGGGCCGGAACATTCAACAGCTGTGTATGGAACAGCATCGGGGATCACCGGAATTGCGGTTGTAATCTTTGGACTGTTTAGTGGAATCATTGCAGATAAAACTCGTGTAAGGATGGGTAGAAGGCGATTTTGGATTATTGGAGGAAGTATCGGCGGAGCCATTTGTATGTTAGCTCTAGCGTATTCTACCTCGATCCCGATGCTTGTCATTTCCTGGTGTTTGGCACAATTCTTTTATGGTATGGTATCACTCTCATGTTATGCAATTGTTCCAGAACAAGTAGAACAAGAAAAGTTTGGTCGAATTTCAGGGATTATCGGTGCAGCAGCACCTGCTTTCGTAATGACTGGACAAATGTTAATGGGCGTCTTTGCTAAGTCTACCCAAAGTGAAAAAATGATTACTATGATTATTGTTCAATTAATTGGTGGGTTTATAGCTGCTCTTCTAATTAAAGATAATTATTTTGCTGGAACAGCAACAAAAGCTGAAAAGAAGTCGTTTGGAATTCGTGGCTTCTATCCGAGTTTTAAAAAGCACCCTTCCTATACTTGGGCTTTATTAACAAAGCTATTTATTTATTTTACAAATGCCGGAATGAATATGTTAACACTTTTCTACATCGCAAGATTCCATTTGAGTGAAACAAAGATTTTTCAATTAATGGGACTTACTGCTCCAGCCATAGGGGTAATGGTTGCAGCTGGAATACTTGGTGGCTTTTTATCCGATAAAGTGAAAAAACAAAAGCCTTTTGTTATCGGTGCAGCCCTTTTAACAGGAGTTTGTCTAATCACATTTGCCTTCTCATCGAATATTACTTGGGTTATTGTAGGGAACTTTATCTTTAACTTTGGGTTTGGATTATACGGTGCGGTAGACAATGCTCTTGTAAACCGAATTCTCCCAAACAAAGAGAATGCAGCAAAAGACATCTCGATTATGAATACAACAACAAATCTAGCATCAACACTAGTAAATTTTGCAGCACCTGCTTTAATTGCTTTAGGCGTAAGCCTGTTTGGCGGAGATGGATATACGTTCTTCTTCTTAGTGCTAGCAGCTTTCTCTATTCTTTCAGCAGTGTTTGTTCTTCCAATTCCAGAAATGGGATCAAAGTTGAAAGTCAATAATGATCTCAATGAAAAAGTAGTTTAATCAAATATTGAACAATAGGGGTGAACTATACATAAATTCACCTCTATTGTTGTATAAGTTAAAGTATAATAGAAAATATAGGAAATTTATCAAGGGGAGAGAAGATTAAATGCTAATTGAAGAAATCCAAGTTTGGGATGATAGTGAAACAGTTACCTTACATACTTATATTCTTAATAACTCGATGGAATTTCAAAAGGACCAGCTGCGCCCTGCTGTCGTGATTTGCCCAGGCGGTGGATATCTAGGTACCTCGGACCGTGAGGCTGAACCGGTGGCTATGCGTTTTGCTTCTCTCGGATATCATACATTTGTTCTTCGCTATACAACCTATTTTAAGGAGAAGGTTCAAGATTTCAATAATCTCCCTGCTCCCAATGAGAAATCTGCCTACCCACAGCCATTGTTTGATCTAGCAAAAGCTATGCTAATCATCCGCGAAAATGCATCGAAGTGGTTAGTGGATACAGATAAAATTGCTGTATGTGGTTTTTCAGCAGGAGCTCATTTGTCAGCCAGCCTTGGTGTTCACTGGAATAGCAGTTTATTAAATGAAAAGTTTAATGTTGATCATGAAGTGTTTAAACCTAATGCAGTTATTCTTGGATATCCGTTAGTGGATTATCATTTAATGAAGGAAAAAATTGATGCAGAGGCTAACGAGTTTATGAAAGGTTTTTGGGAGATTTCAGGTAAAGCTGTATTTGGGACTTCTAGTCCAAGTTCAGAACAACTTACAGAGGCAAGTCCGGTTAACTACGTATCATCACAAACCCCGCCGACATTCCTCTGGCACACTGCCGATGACGATCTTGTTTATGCAGAGAACTCTTTAAGATTTGCTACTATGTTGGCAAAACATAAAATTCCTTATGAGCTGCATGTTTTTGAAAGCGGTGTACATGGATTATCTTTATGCGATGAGACGACAGCAGGGGACCCTAGTCATATCAGCCCAGAATGCAAGGTTTGGTTTGATTTAGCTCATAATTGGTTGGAAAAACATTTTAGATAGATTTTAAAATATAAAAAAACATCCAATATGTTAAAT
>NZ_JBALPZ010000025.1:0-13447 GCF_036965645.1 Neobacillus drentensis | reverse complement strand
CTTTATGATGAGTTCATCCATAACTAATTTTTCACGATTGTTGTGGATCCAATTCTGTAGTTCTTGTTTATCTTTGCAAAGAGTATAATATGTTTCCCCACCTTTACCAAGTGCGTTGACAACATATCGACTTGTGTTCTCCATAATGCCCACCTTTAACATGTTTTGTTTAATTGGATTATATCAGGCTGAGTAAAATAATCCATGGTTATTTTTCATCAAAATCAACACATTTTTTATCAAATAATGCTACAACCATTGTAGGAGGTCTTGGTGTCTATTACAAGCCTTATTTACTTAATAGTTTATTATTTACGTATTCTTTAATTAACACATAGTTATATTATGTAAACTAAAAAAACATCATCTACAATAAAAAATTTAGGCCGTTCCCCAGTATCTTGAATAGTTCAATCAAACGTTATAAAGAAAATGAGCTAAATGAGAAAGAGGGGAATAAAATGACCATAAATCTCTTATTCTTTACCATATCCATCAATAAACATAAGATTCCACTAGAGGAAGCAGCCAGAGAAGAATATATAGAAAAAATCTATCAGCAAAACAAAGAAAAGCAGATCACGATCCATCGGTTTATGTAATCCATCGTAAACTTAACAAATAATAAATAAAAAATTGTATCTAACCCGTATCTAACCACCCTTCTCGAAACGTTTATAAAGCAGAGAGTGCCAAAGGAGTGAAAAAACATGTCAGTTAAGCTTAACCCATTCAGGACCATGGGTTCGAAGGAGGAAGAGAACCACTGGGCTGAATACTATCCTAAACTACAGCGCTATTGCCGATTTCTTACCCAGAACAAATGGGATGGAGACGACATCGCCCAGGAGACCTATCTGAAGGCTTTAAAGTATCATCAACACCAGATGAGCCCGTCTTTATTAAACAAAATTGCGTATCATCATTGGATTGATCAGCTTCGAAAAAGAAAACATGAAACACTAGATACGGAATTAGATCTCTCTAGCCATGAATTAACAAAACAACTGGATGAAATTACAAATGCGGTTGACATGCTGATCCATAAATTCACACCCAAGCAGGCCGTAATCTTTTTGCTAAAAGAAGCATTCCAATACCAGGTAAGGGAAATTGCTGAGATATTAGGCACAACTGAAACCGCAGTTAAGGCCAGTCTTCATCGAGGGAAAAAACGGTTGGAAAAATCAGGGGAAGAGGAACCTTTTTCCGTCGAGTCATTTTGGGATGAAGATGAAAAAGAGGAGCTCAGTGAAATCTTTTATGACGCCTTGAAGGAACAGGACCCCTCTGTGCTGATTGAAGCCATTCCTTCCATCAAAGCGATAAGCAATGTAACAAGTTTCTTTGCAAAAGCAAAATCATCCTATAAAAATCCATCTCCTTCAAGCACTCTCTGTATGGCAGCTTAGCCTAATAAATGCGCTTTAAGGAGGATATTAAAATGAGTACGATTCCCTATGTAATTGAACAATCTAATCGCGGTGAGCGTTCTTATGATATTTATTCCCGTCTGTTAAAGGACAGAATTATCATCATTGGAGAGGAAATCACCGATCATACCGCCAACAGCGTGGTGGCACAGTTATTATTTTTAGCAGCTGATGACCCGGAAAAAGAGATTTCTCTTTATATCAACAGCCCTGGCGGCTCGACCACAGCGGGATTTGCGATCTACGATACCATGCAAATTATTAAACCCGACGTTCGTACAATTTGCACCGGTATGGCCGCTTCTTTCGGCGCCATGTTACTCCTGGCCGGAACAAAAGGGAAGAGGTATGCACTACCGAATAGTGAAATCATGATCCATCAGCCATTGGGGGGTGCGAGAGGGCAGGCAACGGAGATTGAAATCTCGGCCCGGCGTATCCTCAAACTTAGAGAACATATTAATCAAATGATTGCAGAGCGAACAGGCCAGCCGGTTGAAAAAGTGGCCAAAGATACCGATCGAGATTATTTTATGAGTGCAGATGAAGCAAAAGCGTATGGGATTATCGACGAAATCCTCTCGTCAAATTGATAGAAAAAGAAGCAATGCGGATATTTGGTTCCACATTGCTTTTTTTTATGGAAAATTCTAATGCTTTCTTTTTCAGAAACTATGCAGGCTTCTTCTTTATTTTTCCAGACCCAACCTTAAAAAACAGCCTTAGCATGGGTGGAACAACAAAATAAATGAAAAAGAGCCGGAATAATTGATAACCTGTAACCATGGATAAATCGGCGTTCACTTCATGAGCGAGAATGGCCATCTGATCCATTCCTCCTGGAGCCAGGCTTAATAAGCTAGTAGACGGTGTGATATGGTAAAAATAAATGAGCAGCATTCCTAAGCCTACAGCCCCGACTATCATGAACAGGCCGCTCAAAAACGCGAGGCTAATCACTTTCGCTTTATGCTCCAGTTTTTCCGGTTTCAACAATAAGCCAATATAGGAGCCAATCATAAACTGTGAAACATCTAATATAGATGACGGCAAGACAGGTCCGTGCAGCCCCAAAATACCTGCGATCGCTGTTCCGAGAATGGGTCCTAATAAATTGGGAGTAGGAAACTTAAGTTTTCGCGCCAGGAATGCACATAATACACAAATCATTGCTAACACAATCAAATTAGGAAAAACAGGCCCCGTAATTTGCATAGACTGATTCACGATATCTGGTGCGGCACCACTGCCCGAATGACGAAACAACGGACCCAATATCAGAAAAGGGACAACAAAAATAATCATCATTAACCGCGCCACCTGCAGAAAAGTAACGGTGGTAATGTCGATTCCTTTCATTTCTTCCGCAAAAACAATCATCTGCGAAAGACCGCCGGGAATACTCCCAGTCAGGACTGTTGGATAATCAACCCCAGTTAATTTGGAAACGACCCAAGCAATACCAGCACAGAAGCAGACGAGTAAAGTGGTCATGAGCAGCATCGAAGGAAGTTTTGCGATAATTTCTAAGAGCGCCTCTTTTGTGAACGATAAGCCAATTGAATAGCCGACGATAATTAAGCCGGTATCACGAATTCCGACTGGCCAGTAAAAGGAGATTTTCCCGAATCTGGCTCCGATCAATACCGCTGCCATCGGACCGAGCAGCCAAGGAATCGGTGTGTGCAAGAAGGTGAATAAGACTCCGCCCACAATAGCAGCAATCAAGGTAACCGAAAAACGAAGTAATTTATTGTCTGAATTCAAAGCTGATGTATTCAAAAGATAACCTTCTGTCTATAAAAATTTTTAAATTCAACCTTGCATTAATGACACCACGATATATATGTAATTACGATCTTATAATATATTCGATCACATTTTTCAATTTACTATTTTAACACGATAAAACTTAAAAGGGTAATGACAGACATTATCATTGATTTGCAGGCATGACCAGATTTTCACATGTAAATGCCAACCTCCGTTTAAATGAGAAAGAGAAAGCAATAAAAATTTGCTTTCTCTTTACTCGATCTTAATGATTGCTGCTACTGCTGCTTTCCTCGTGGTCATGTGATTCCCCAGGTTCCCCTGGGCCAAATCCAAATGGTCCTCTAGGTCCAATCGTTTCTACACGGAAAATCGCCACGATTGTTTCAATTCTAATGGCTAAAACACGATGGCGTACCCTGCCCCTCGATTCCAACACAATGACATCACGGCCAACATCGAGAAGTCTGCCAACAAAATTCCCTTGAAGGGTCACCACTTCTACTTCCTTTTTTAACAATTCAAGGGCAATTTGATGAAAATTCAATTCTGTCACATCCATCATCCTCCTTCACATTACAGTAAATGCAAACATTCAAAAAAGGGCATTGGTTTCAAAAAATTTTTTCCTAAAAATCCACAACGTAGGAGAGGGGAAGCTAAGAATTTTTTTAATTTTGTATTTTTTTATTTACATAAATCCTATGGGTATGGTAGGATTAATTCCATCAAATAAATTTCTTATCTAGAGAGGCTTAGGGACTGGCCCGATGAAGCCCGGCAACCTGCTTAGCAAGGTGCCAATTCCAGCAAAATGTATTTCATTTTGGTAGATAAGGTGTTCACAGGACCTGTGGTAACGCCTTTCCTAAAATGGGAAGGCGTTTTTTGTAAAAAGGAGGCGAATCAAGCTGAACGGTGCTGAAAGGGAAGAGCTAATCACTCATTTAGAGAACATGTTGGTTTCTTTAAAATTTGGCTCAATAACACTAGTAGTTCAGGATGGCAAGATTGTACAAATAGAAAAAAATGAAAAGGTTCGTCTTAAACAAAATAAAATCCGCTGACCAGAACACTGGAGGCTGACCAAACGTCAACCATCCAGGAAGACGCTTTTTTTATGAAAAAAAGGAGGCATGTAGTATGACAGCTGCAATTACCTATCAAAATTGGCAACAAATTTCAGACACATTTTCATACGACGATGAAACAAAAGGGGCACTATCCGTATTAAAGTGGGCATACAGTACTTATCCAGAGCAAGAAATCGTGTATGCATCCAGCTTTGGAGCAGAAGCGATTGTGTTGATTGACCTGATCCAGCAAGTAAAACCCGATGCACATATTGTATTCCTAGACACCGGGCTCCATTTTCCAGAAACATATGAAGTTATTGACAAAATAGAAGCTCGTTTCCCAACATTAAGAATTGAGCGGAAACAGCCGAAAGTAAGTCTTGATGAACAAGCGGCAGAATACGGCTCGGCTTTATGGCTCCGTGATGCCAACCAGTGCTGTAACATTCGTAAAGTCATTCCATTAAGGGAGACTTTGACTGCTAAACAAGCTTGGATCTCAGGACTGCGCCGGGAACAATCACCAACCAGAGCAAACACCGAGTTCTTGAATAAGGATGAAAAATTTGAAAATATCAAAATTTGCCCATTGATCCATTGGACTTGGGATGAGGTTTGGGATTACATCAAGAAAAAGGATCTTCCATACAACACCTTACATGACCAAAATTATCCTAGTATTGGCTGTTTCCCTTGTACCAAGCCAGTAGGAGATGGCGGGGATTCACGCGCAGGACGCTGGTCAGGCAGCGGCAAGACAGAATGCGGCTTACATACCCGTTAAGCCAGAGCATCCACCACCGTGGAAATCCCTACTGTGGATTTTAAACCATTCCGGTATTGATGGGCAGTGCCCGCGTCTTCGGGCTCTTAATCCATCAATATAGTAAAGGCGAAGGTTAAAAGTCCGGTATGCAGGATGAAAGGAGGGGAGATTATTTGCTCACAATTATTGCCATGATGATTGGTTTGTTTTTCGCCATAAATATAGGTGCCAGCGGGGCAGCCGCTTCGATGGGAATTGCCTACGGAGCAGGGGTTGTAAAAAAAAGGCTGGCCTTGCTGCTATGCAGTATCACCGTTTTCTTTGGGGCATGGTTAGGCGGCGGAGAAGTCGTAAAAACGCTGGGAAGCGGGATTGTTCCAAGCAGTACGTTTACGGTCCCAGTTGCCTTAATTGTTTTAACATCTGCGGCACTTTCATTGTTTCTAGCGAATATCTTCGGAATTCCGCTTTCAACGAGTGAAGTAGCGGTAGGTGCAGTGATTGGGGCAGGGATCGTCTATCAATCTGTGTTAGTCAGTAAAATCGTTTGGATTTTGCTCTTCTGGCTGCTGACACCATTTGTTGCCTTTATCATTGCAATCGGTGCTACGTATCTATTAAAAAACAACCATTTAAAAAAGTGGCTGGAAGCACCGAAGGCCATCCCTTATCTATCCGTTCTTGTTGTTTTTATGGGCTTATTTGAGGCCTTCTCAGCAGGAATGAATAATGTTGCAAATGCGGTTGGACCGCTTGTTGGAGCCAAAATAATTTCCACCGATAACGGGATTTTCTGGGGCGGGTTATTTGTAGCAGGAGGGGCATTGCTTCTCGGCCATCGCGTCCTTGAGACGAATGGAAAGAAAATTACTTCACTGCGGTTAGAAGAGGGCTGTGTGATTTCAGGAACAGGTGCAACCATTGTCACGATTGCCTCTGTTTTCGGAATTCCAGTACCGCTGACACAAATTACCACTTCCTCGATTATCGGGATTGGCTTTGCGAAAAACGGCAAATCTGTCTTGAAAAAAGATATAGTCGTACAACTTCTTACAGTTTGGATTGTATCACCGGTTTTATCCATGGTATTATCATATACATTAATCCAAATGATCATTGAACATAATTTTTACCCAATTATTGCAATGGCCGGGGTGTTAATATCCGTCTTTGGTGTTATGTCCTTAATGAAAAGACAAACACCAAGTGTTTCGGTACACCAAGAGGCTGCGAAAGAGTAAATTTGCTAGCTTCATATTTTTATTGATATATATAATTTCTTAAAAAAGAAAGGACTTGATTGAAAGTGTCATTTTTACCAGCACCTCACGGAGGAAAACTAATTCAAGCATTCGACCCAACTTATGATTTAACAAACATCGAAAATGAAATCGAAATTGATGCTATTGCATTGAGTGACCTAGAGTTGATTGGTATTGGACTATTTAGTCCGCTTACAGGGTTCCTAGGAAAAGCTGATTACGAAAATGTTGTAACGAACATGCGTTTAGCTGACAATACCATCTGGTCGATCCCAGTAACATTGCCTGTATCGTATGAAACGGCAGGAACTCTCAAAGTAGGAGAAGAAATCAAGTTAGTTTTTCAAAACGAGGTTTATGGTGTCATCAAGGTATCTGAATGGTATGAGCCTGATTTAGATAAAGAAGCGATTGAAGTTTACAAAACAGATGAAGTGGCCCACCCAGGCGTTAAACGCTTATATGAAAGAGGCCCGGTTTATGTAGCAGGGGAAATCGTTCTTGTTAAAAAAGCTGAAAAAGGCGTATTTGCTGATGTTTGGTATGAACCAAAAGAAACACGTGCAATCTTTGAAGAAAAAGGCTGGAAAACCATCGTTGGATTCCAGACAAGAAACCCAATCCACCGTGCCCATGAGTACATTCAAAAAGCGGCATTAGAAATTGTTGATGGACTTTTTGTTAACCCGCTTGTTGGGGAAACAAAATCTGACGATATTTCTGCTGAAGTTCGTTTAAAAAGCTATCGTGTCTTACTTGATAATTATTATCCTGCTGAACGTGTCCAGCTTGGTGTCTATCCTGCGGCGATGCGTTATGCTGGTCCGAGAGAAGCGATTTTCCATGCGATTGCCCGTAAAAACTTTGGCTGCACACACTTTATCGTCGGCCGTGACCACGCTGGTGTAGGCAACTACTACGGAACATATGATGCGCAGCATATCTTTAGTAATTTTGAAGAAGGCGAGCTTGGCATTAAACCATTATTCTTTGAACACAGCTTCTATTGCACCAAGTGCGAAGGTATGGCATCTGATAAGACTTGCCCGCACAGCAAAGAAGATCGCGTAATCCTTTCTGGTACAAAGGTTAGAGAAATGCTTCGAGCTGGTGTTCTTCCTCCTGCAACTTTCAGCCGTAAAGAAGTTGTTGAAGTATTAATCGAAGGAATGAAAGAAGAAACCGCTACGGTCTAAGGAGGAAATACAACAATGTCTAAAGCTACGAATATCACATGGCACTCTGCAACGGTAACGAAAGCTGACCGCCGTACTCAAAATGGTCATGGCAGCTGCGTACTTTGGTTTACTGGACTCTCTGGTTCTGGTAAATCAACGATTGCTAATGCAGTATCAAGTGAATTATACCGCCAAGGAATAAGTGAATATGTGCTAGATGGCGACAATATCCGTCATGGATTAAACAAAGATTTAGGATTTTCTGATTATGATCGAACAGAAAATATCCGCCGAATTGGAGAAGTCGCGAAATTATTTGTCGACAGCGGTGCGATTGTAACAACCGCGTTTATTTCTCCATTCCGATCTGACCGCGATCAAGTTCGTGCGTTGTTTGAGGAAGGCGAGTTTATTGAAGTATACATTGACTGCCCACTCGAACAGTGTGAAGCGCGTGATCCTAAGAAGCTTTATGAAAAAGCACGCCGCGGTGAAATTAAAGATTTTACTGGAATTGATTCCCCTTATGAAGCACCGGAGCGTCCAGAAATTACCGTACGTTCGGATAAATTTTCAGTGGGTGAAGCCGTTCAGCAAATTTTTCAATACCTGCAAGAAAAGAACATTATCTAGTTTTTAAGAAAGGATGAGCGGCCATGGCTGGCAAGGTTTATTTAGTGGGTGCGGGTCCGGGTGATCCAGATTTAATAACGGTCAAAGGATTACGATGCCTGCAGAAAGCTGATGTCATCCTGTATGATCGGCTCGTTAATCCTGAACTACTGGATTTTGCAAAAGAAGGGGCGCAGCTGGTTTACTGCGGTAAGCTCCCAAACTATCACACCATGAAGCAGGAAACGATTAACCACTTTTTAGTAAAATATGCTAAAAAAGGCTATCAGGTTGTGCGGTTAAAGGGCGGCGATCCATTCGTATTTGGACGCGGCGGCGAGGAAGCGGAAGAATGTGTAAAGCATGATGTTCCGTTTGAAGTGGTTCCCGGGATTACTTCCGGGATCGCTGCATCCGCTTATGCCGGGATTCCAGTAACCCACCGCAGTTTGAGCAAAAGTTTTGCTTTTATTACAGGTCACCAAGCAGAAGGCAATGTGGAAGCGGAACATCAATGGTATCACTTAGCCAATGGGGTGGATACGCTTTGTATTTATATGGGTGTCTCCCATCTTCCGACCATTACCATGAAGTTAATCGAGGCTGGTAAACCACCAGAGACGCCAATTGCCCTTGTGCATTGGGGTACACTTGCTGAACAGCAGACAGTTATAGGAACGCTTGAAACCATTGAGGAACTTGTGAAGAAAAGTGCAATCACGAATCCAAGCATGATCGTGATTGGTGAGGTTGTAAAGCTTCATAATCGGTTAAACTGGTTTCAAGAAGAAATCGTTCCTAAACTGCCAGTTGTCCATGGGTAATTCTTGGAGGGTACAAAGATGAAAGCCATTTTATACATTGGGCATGGTACACGCTCGAAAAAAGGAGCAAACGAGGCAAGAGCCTTTATTGCAAGAGTCAGTGAGCGGGTGGATGTGCCGATACAGGAAATTAGTTTTCTAGAGCTTACGGAACCGTCGATAGAAGAAGGGTTTAGCCGGTGTGTGAAGAAAGGCGCAGCGGAAGTAACCGTTGTGCCCCTGTTTTTATTGGCTGCCGGTCATATTAAACAGGATATCCCGAATGTTCTTGAAGCGATAAGAGAGCGGTATCCTGATGTTTCGGTAAACGTAAAAGATCCTTTCGGTGTTCAAAGTAAGATTCTCGATGCAGTGGCTGAATTAGTTCGAGAGACGATTGGTACAGTCAGGGTTCAGGATCGTGTGTTGATTGTCGGAAGAGGGAGCAGTGACCCCGATACGTTAGCAGATTTCGGAAGGATTGCAGAGGGCGTTAAGGAACGGCTTGGCATTCCAGGCGTTTCGGTTTGTTTTCTGGCGGCAGCGGAACCTCGTTTGCAAGAGGGCTTAACAGCCGTTCTGGATGATGCAAAGAGCAAGGTNNCAGGGCTCCTGATTGCTGAGGTAACGGCGGAGATTCGTAAATGGTCGAAGCTGGGACGTGAAATTGTTCATACAGGAATCTTGAGTAGTCATCGGGTGATTGAGGATATTGTGGTTGAGAAGGCGTCTAAGGTTTAAGGCGGTCACAAAAATGGATAATCACACTGACCCATTTCGATATAGAAGAATCTGCCGGACATTAACTGGTAAGTGGAGTCCACGAACCTTAAGAATTTTTGAAAAAATGCTAACTTTTAAAGATTAATAGTTGTCTGAATCATAAAAAAATGGCATGCTAGATTATTAGAGAGACTTTTCTCAATAATTTTCTAAAATAATAATTTTTTATTCCATGTGAGGTGGTATAGTTGCAACTTCAGGTATTGAACAGCCCGTTTACAGAGGAGCAGGTGGAGCTTCTAAACAGACTCCTGCCAACCTTATCAGAAACACAAAAAGTGTGGCTAAGCGGCTATCTTGCCGGCTCCCAACTGGGAACCGCATCAGCCCAACTAGCACAACTTCCAGCTGAAACTTCAAAAATCTCTAAAGAGGTAACCATCCTTTACGGTTCTCAAACGGGGAATGCACGAGGTTTAGCCAAGAAATCAGCACAAACTCTTGAAGCAAACGGATACCTAGTAACCGTCAGCGCCATGAGCGATTTCAAACCTAACAATCTTAAGAAGCTTCAAAACCTTCTTATCATTGCAAGTACTCATGGAGAAGGGGATCCGCCTGATAACGCGATTAGCTTCCATGAGTTCTTATACAGTAAAAGAGCGCCAAAACTAGAAGATTTACATTTCTCTGTCTTAGCACTAGGCGACAGCTCATACGAGTTTTTCTGCCAGACAGGTAAAGACTTCGATGCTCGTCTCGAAGAACTTGGCGGTACACGTCTATATCCGCGCTTTGACTGTGATGTTGACTTTGATGAACCAGCTGCAGAATGGCTTGAGGGAGTTATTGCAAGTTTAGGTGAGGCCGCAGGCGTAACTCAAAGCGCAACGCAAACGGCAGTAAACCCAGCAGTCGAATCGGTTTACTCAAGAACGAACCCATTTAAAGCAGAGGTTCTTGAAAATATTAACCTAAACGGCAGAGGCTCTAATAAAGAAACACATCACCTTGAGCTTTCACTTGAAGGATCTGGCCTGGTATTCGAGCCGGGAGATGCTCTTGGCATTTATCCAGATAACGATTCAGAATTGGTTGATCTGCTAATTAAGGAACTGAATTTCAATCCTGAAGAAAAAGTAACAGTGAAACAAGGAGACGTTCGTACCTTACGAGATGCGCTTGTTTCCTATTATGAAATTAGTGTCCTAACAAAACCACTTCTTCAAAAGGCAGCAGAGCTGACAGGAAACCAAGATTTACAAGAGCTTCTTGCACCTGGCAAAGAAGAAGAAGTAAAAGGCTATATTCATGGACGCGATTTAATCGATTTAGTTCGTGACTATTCTCCATGGAATGTAACGGGACAGGAGTTCGTCTCCATTCTAAGAAAAATTCCAAGCCGTCTTTATTCGATTGCTTCAAGCTTAGCAGCTAATCCTGATGAAGTTCATTTAACGATTGGCGCTGTTCGCTACGAAGCAAATGGACGCAGCCGAAATGGCGTATGTTCGACATTAGTAGCTGACCGTACTAATCCTGGGGATATCCTTAATGTATACGTTCAGCAAAACGAAAACTATAAACTGCCACAAAACCCAGATACACCAATCATTATGGTTGGACCTGGCACGGGTGTTGCACCGTTCCGTTCCTTCATGCAAGAACGTGAAGAATCTGGGGCAGAAGGAAGATCATGGCTGTTCTTCGGTGATCAACATTTCGTGACAGACTTCCTTTACCAAGTTGAATGGCAAAAGTGGCTGCAAAATGGCACATTAACGAAGCTGGATGTAGCCTTTTCAAGAGACACGGACCAAAAGGTTTATGTACAGCACCGCATGCAAGAGCAAAGCAAGGAATTATTCCAGTGGCTTCAAGAAGGTGCAGTCGTATACATTTGCGGTGATGAGAAGCACATGGCACATGATGTTCATAAAACACTTATCGACATTATTGAAAAAGAAGGCAGCATGAGCCGCGAAGAAGCAGAGGCTTACTTAGCCAATATGCAGCAGCAAAAACGTTATCAGCGGGATGTATATTGATTTTTTAGGGGAAGGAGTTTTAGTTCAACATGGTTAATCAAATTTTAAAAGCACCAGATGGACCTCCAAGTGATGTTGAGGATATAAAAGTACGAAGCAATTATCTGCGCGGTACGTTGAAAGAAGTCATGCAGGATCGAATCAGCGCTGGAATTCCGGATGATGATAACCGTCTAATGAAACACCATGGCAGTTATTTACAGGACGACCGCGATCTTCGCAACGAGCGTGCAAAGCAAAAACTTGAGCCAGCTTATCAATTCATGCTTCGTGTCCGCCTTCCTGGGGGAGTAGCAGCACCGAACCAGTGGCTTGTTATGGATGAACTTGCCGACAAATATGGTAACGGCACTTTAAAGCTAACAACACGTGAGACATGGCAAATGCACGGCATTCTAAAATGGAATATGAAAAATACCATTCAGGAAATTAATTCTGCACTTATGGATACCATCGCAGCCTGCGGTGATGTAAACCGTAACGTAATGTGTGCTTCGAATCCCTATCAATCGGAGATTCATGCGGAAGTGTATGAATGGTCTAAGAAATTAAGTGATGATCTTCTTCCCAAAACAAGAGCTTATTATGAAGTCTGGCTGGATGAAGAAAAAGTGGCCGGCACTCCTGAATTCGAAGAAGTGGAACCAATGTATGGGCCAACTTACCTGCCTCGTAAGTTCAAAATTGGTATCGCTGTTCCTCCGTCCAATGATATCGATGTCTTTTCACAAGACCTTGCTTTCATTGCGATTGTCGAAGATGGCAAACTAATCGGCTTTAACGTGGGTATTGGCGGCGGTATGGGGATGTCACACGGTGATACCGCAACCTATCCGCAGCTGGCAAAAGTGATCGGTTTCGTTAAACCGCACCAACTTTATGAAGTAGCTGAAAAGACGATTACGATTCAACGTGATTACGGTAACCGTTCTGTACGTAAAAATGCGCGTTTTAAATACACAGTTGACAGACTTGGTCTGGAAAACGTCAAGGCTGAACTTGAAAACCGTCTTGGCTGGAGCCTGGAAGAAGCGAAACCATTTAAATTTGATTCTAACGGCGACCGTTATGGCTGGGTGAAAGGCGTTCAAGGAAAATGGAACTTTACCCTGTTTATTGAAAACGGCCGTGTGGCTGATTACCCAGATTATCCTTTAAAGACCGGCTTACGCGAAATTGCCAAGGTCCATACAGGTGATTTCCACTTGACTGGTAACCAAAACGTTATAATTGCCAATGTTTCTAGCCAGAAAAAGAAGAAGATCAATGAATTGATTGAAAAATATGGTTTAACAGATGGCAAGCACTATTCTGCTCTCCGCCGCAGCTCTATGGCTTGTGTCGCACTTCCTACATGCGGATTAGCGATGGCAGAAGCAGAGCGTTATTTACCTTCTCTAATTACAAAAATTGAAGAGATCGTTGATGAGAGCGGCTTACGTGATAAAGAAATTACCATCCGGATGACAGGCTGTCCAAACGGATGTGCAAGACACGCTCTTGGAGAGATTGGTTTTATCGGTAAAGCGGTTGGTAAATACAATATGTATCTAGGTGCAGCACATGACGGTTCACGTCTAAGCAAAATGTATCGTGAAAATATCGGCGAAGAAGAAATTCTTAAGGAATTACGTGTCATTCTTCCACGGTACGCGAAAGAAAGACAAGAAGACGAGCACTTCGGTGACTTTGTCATCCGTGCGGGTATCGTAAAAGCAACAACTGACGGTACTAATTTCCACGAATAATACAATGAGGCTGGGACATAACTAG
>NZ_JBALPZ010000024.1:0-22196 GCF_036965645.1 Neobacillus drentensis | reverse complement strand
AATGTAATCCATTACATTTATAGAAGTTTGAAGGATAGGTAAATTATTTATTTACTAGGACTAAACACATATTTTTTTTGCAAGGTAGTGTAATCGATTACACCGTATGACTTCTGCTCATTCTTGGGTGAATCGAAAAGTTCGATTGGAGGACGGAAAACAAATGGAAAAAATAAAAGTAGGAATCATCGGGACAGGTTTTATTGGCCCGACACATATTGAAGCAATCAGAAGACTTGGATTCGTGGAAGTCGTAGCATTAGCCGAGACGAGTCAAGAACAAGCGGAAAGAAAGGCAGCTGAACTTGGAATTCCGAAAGCATACGGAGATTACCGTGAAATGCTGCGTGACAGCGAAATTCAGGTAGTTCATAATTGTACCCCAAACCATGTGCACTTTGCGATCAATAAAGAAATTATTTTAGCAGGCAAACATGTGATCTCAGAGAAACCGCTTGCGATGAATAGTGAAGAATCAGCCGAATTGTTGGCATTGGCTCAAAAACAGGGTGTTGTACATGGTGTGAACTTTAATTACAGACAGCATGCGAGTGTGCAAAACCTGCGAGCTAAAATTGCTAACGGTGACCTTGGGAAAGTGAATTTGGTTCACGGAAGCTATTTGCAGGATTGGTTACTATATGAAACGGATTTTA
Source organism: Neobacillus drentensis (assembly GCF_036965645.1). Classification (GTDB taxonomy): domain Bacteria; phylum Bacillota; class Bacilli; order Bacillales; family Cytobacillaceae; genus Neobacillus; species Neobacillus drentensis_D. The sequence goes on along the minus strand of NZ_JBALPZ010000024.1, from coordinate 21,540 downwards.
ACTGGCGTTTAGCTCCGGAAGTCGGCGGAAAATCTCGCGCAGTAGCAGATATCGGGTCTCATTGGTGTGACACCGTTCAATTTGTTACCGGTAAAAAGATTGTAGAAGTATTTGCTGATTTAGCAACGGTCATTCCAGTTAGAAAGAAAGCAATTGGAAGTGTGGCCACTTTCAGCACACAAAGTACTGAAGATGTAGAATATGAAGATGTTACAATCAATACAGAAGACTATGCATCCGTACTAGTTCGTTTTGAAGATGGATCAAGAGGAGTCTTCACTGTTTCACAAGTAAGTGCAGGCCGAAAAAATCGATTAAGCTTTGAAATTGATGGCAGTGAGAGCTCTGCTTTCTGGAATCAGGAAGAGCCTGAAAAACTATGGATGGGGCACAGGGATAAGCCGAATGAAATCCTTCTAGCCGATCCGGCACTGTTCGCATCTGAGGCAAGATCAGCCATCCATCATCCAGGAGGACATAACGAAGGCTGGCCAGATGCACTGAAAAATATGATGTTAAATTATTATGCCTTCATACGAGATGGCAAAGACCCACTGAAGGATAAGGCTAATTTTGCCACATTTGAAGATGGTCACATTTCAATGGCCATTACTGATGCCATTTTAGAAAGCCATGAACAGCAAAAATGGGTCAAAGTTCAGGCGAAAAAGGAGGTTTTAGTATGAAACTAGGTGTGTTTACAGTTCTATATCAAAATCTTCCTTTCGAAGCTATGCTCGATAAATTAGCCGAAATGGGAGTAGAGGCGGTGGAGATAGGGACCGGTAACTATCCTGGAAACAATCATTGTAATCCGGAAGAATTGTTAGGGAATCCGGATAAAATCAGATCGTTCAAACTGGCGATTGAAAGCAGGGGATTAACCATCAGCGGACTAAGCTGTCATGGGAACCCGCTTCATCCAAATGTAAAGGCTGCCAAAGACGCCCATGACGTTTGGAGAAAAACGGTCTTACTGGCTGAGCAGTTAGAGGTGCCGGTTATCAATGGATTTGCCGGATGTCCGGGAGATCATCCGGGTGCCAAGTTTCCAAACTGGGTGACATGCTCTTGGCCTCCTGAATATACAGAAGTTTTAGAGTGGCAATGGAACGATGTGGTTATTCCGTACTGGAAAGAAGAGGCAAAATTCGCTGAACAGCATGGGATTCACCAAATTGCTTTCGAAATGCATCCAGGCTTTGTTGTCTATAATCCGGAAACATTACTAAAACTAAGAGAACATGCAGGACCGAACATCGGAGCAAACTTTGACCCAAGTCATTTGGTGTGGCAAGGAATTGATCCAGTTGAGGCCATTAAAAAATTAGGCCGTGAAAATGCGATCTTCCATTTCCATGCAAAAGATACCTATTTAGACCAAGCTAATATCAAGGTGAATGGTGTTCTCGATACGAAGCATTACAGTCAAGTATTGGATCGCTCATGGACCTTCCGCTCTGTCGGATATGGCCATAATGAAAAAATGTGGAAGGACATCATCAGTACACTTCGGGCTGTAGGATATGATTACGTGGTTTCCATTGAACATGAAGATATGTTGGCGTCTATCGATGAAGGCTTAATGAAAGCCATCACACTGTTAAAAGGAACGTTGTTTAAAGAGCAAGTATCTGAAATGTGGTGGGCTTAAGGAAGCACAGGGACGGTTCTCATGCTTCCGAAGCATGAGAACCGTCCCCCCCGCACCCAATTATTAATAAAAATAGAGGTGTTAAAAATGAAAACGCTTGTAGGTCAAGAACGTACTTTAGGCGGCCTTCCAATGGGAGTCGTTTGGGGATTTGTTGCCACATTAATTTTTATGGCCGGTGACGGTCTCGAGCACGCATGGTTGTCTCCCTATCTGATTGAAAAGGGTTTGACCGTTCAACAATCAGCCACTCTTTTTGCGGTTTATGGAGCCATCTTGGCTATCGCATCTTATTTTTCTGGTGTACTCACCGAGATGTGGGGACCTAGGAAGGTAATGGTTATCGGTCTTGTTACTTGGTTAATCGGTCAGGTTCTATTTATTGAATATGGTTTAAAGTTAAACAATTTTGCTATTATGCTCCCTACTTATGGGATTCGTGGTTTAGGTTATCCTTTATTCTGCTACTCTTTCTTAGTGTGGGTTACTTATCGCAGTCCAGAGCGGATTTTGGCAACAGCTGTAGGATTGTTTTGGGCAGCGTGGAGCGGCGGGCTCTATGTTGTAGGAAGTTATTTCCCTGCTTACATGCTTCCGAAGATTGGATATATCGGTTTGTTGTGGAGTGCAGTAGCATGGGTATTAGTCGGAGGAATTGTTGGTCTTATTGTAGTAAAAGGTGATGTAAAAAAGGAACAAAAGGGAAATCCGAAGGAAAAGCTCAAGAGCTTAATGAGTGGATTTACCATTTGTATCGAACAGCCGAAAGTGGCGATCGGCGGCGTGGTTCGGATTATCAATTCAACGGGGATCGGTTCACTGCCAATCTTTTTCCCGATGTACTTGAAGTCAAATTATGGATTTACCACTGAACAGTTTCTGCAAATGTGGGGAACGATGTGGTTTGCGAATATTATCTTTAACCTAATCATTCCTTACATCAGTGATAAATGGTTAGGCTGGCAAAAAACGATTCAATGGCTTGGCAGCTTCGGTATGGGCGTCATGTTACTTGTCTTGCTTTACACGCCTGAAGTATTTGGCAGCAGTTTCTTGGCCTTGAATATTGCAGGTGTTTTAATGGGAATTGTGCTTTGTGGTTTCGTCCCACTTTCAGCTCTGGTAGCATCGCTTGCTCCGGAGAAAAAAGGATCTGCGATGGCGATTGTAAGCTTTGGTGCAGGAATGTCCTACTTTATCGCCCCAGCAATCGTTGGGTTATTTATTGGACTTATCGGTGCAAAAGGGGTTATTTGGATTTTCGCAGGTACGTATTTCCTTGGTGCTTATCTAATGAAGTTTATGAAGCTTCCTTCCGAAGAAAATAATAAAAACGAAATCGTATTAGAAAAACACGCAGGTTAGTTTTTTAGAAATACCATTAACAATTAATTAAGGGGGATGTTCCGTGATTATCATTCATGCAAGCATAAAGGTAAATGCGCCTTATCGTGAAATATTCTTGGAAGAGGCAAGGTTTGTAACAAAACCGTCTCAAGCGGAGTCCGGAAATATTAGTTATCAATATTATGAAAATCTGGAAGAGGCGAACAGCTTTATCTTTGTTGAGAAATGGAAGGATGAAGAAGCTATTCAACTGCATGAGGAAACCCCTCACTTTAAAAGATTCATAAAAGCTGTTGAACCCATTGTTGCTGAACCTATCCATGCAGAATTATTTGAGGCTTCAGTGAAAAATTAATATTGGACAAACATAAGGGTTAACTCCTAGCTGTGTATCAGCTAGAGTTAATCCTTATTTGGTAACTACAATCTTATCAGGTTAGTATAGAAAGGAATGGATAAAAAATGAATCTGGAATTAAAAAATAAAACCGCACTTGTAACTGGCGGCAGTAAAGGTATTGGGAAAGCAATTGCCATGGCGTTTGCGGAAGAAGGTGCCAACGTTGTAATTTGTGCACGCGGCGCGGAAGCGTTAAATGAGGCCTCGGCTGAAATCGAAAAAATCGGAGGAAGTGTTCTTGCTATTCAAGCCGATTTAACGAAACAAGCAGATGTCGACAATCTTATTGCTACTGCTATTAATCGTTTTAACACTGTCGACATCCTCGTTAATAATGCGGGGATTGCTAGTGGATTTGATGACTTTGAATCATTAGATATAGACGAGTGGCAGCATATTTTTGACGTCAATCTTTTTGGGACTGTACGTGTAACTAAAGCAATTATTCCTTTTATGAAAAGAACAGGATTTGGCCGCATTATTAACATTTCATCTGAATCCGGCATTCAACCAGACGCATTCATGCCTCATTACAATGCCTCTAAAGCAGCACTGATTAATTTTACAAAAAGCTTATCCAAGGCATATGCTGCAGAAGGGATACTCGTCAATACGGTATCGCCCGCGTTTATCATGACACCTATGCTGGAGAACTTGTTAAAAGATAACGCAGCGAAGCTGAATATAAGTTATGAGGAAGCAATTCAGGAATTTTTAAAGGAAAATCGTCCGCATGTCGAAGTGAAACGGCCAGGGACGGTCGAGGAAGTCGCTTCTGCTGTCGTGTATCTTGCCTCTAATAAGGCTTCTTTTATTAATGGTGTAAACCTTCGGGTTGATGGTGGCTCCGTTGCAAGTCTGTAAGTTGGCAGCAGCGTTAGATATGGACCATCGTCAACATCTTGAAAAGCTGGCAGTTAGTATCGCTCATGAAATCCGTAACCCATTGACGACCATTAAAGGTTTTATTCAGTTGCTAAAGCCCGATTTGAAGGAAATAGGCAAGGGATATTATGCGGATGTGATGATAGAAGAACTTGATCGCGTAAATCAAATCATTAATGAATTTTTGAATGCAGGAAAGCCACAACATCCTTTGGCACCAAAAACATCCCTGAATAAACTGATCAAAGATATGGCCGTGCTCTATGACAGTGAAGCGATATTAAGGGATATCCGACTCTCTACTTCCACTGCCGGGGATGACGTTGTACTGAACATCCCAACTAACCAATTAAAACAAGTAATCATGAATTTGATGAAGAATGCCATGGAAGCAATTGATGATCAGCATGAAAAAGAAATCTATCTATCAGCCTCTGTTCAAAATGAATTTGCCACAATCGTCATCAAAGATAATGGATGTGGCATGTCAGAAGAAGTGAGGTCGATGTTATATATCCCTTATTTCTCAACAAAAGAAAAAGGGACTGGATTAGGTTTAAGTGTATGTAATGAAATTATTGAGCGATTAGGCGGATCCATACATGTTGATAGTTCGCAAGGAAAGGGGACTATATTTACAATTTCCTTTCCTCCTACTCTTATCGTGAACAAATTGTGACAATCGAAATTTAGTTGTTGCAAATTTAGGTGTAATCGATTACAATAATTCTTGTAAGCGATAGAACATCTATTTCTTAGTCAGATGATAGTGAGGACTAGTAATAGATAGGATAAATCATTACTTTCTTATAGGAAACAGCATTTTCATCTTTAAACAAAAATGTAATGGATTACATTAATAATTTTTTATTACTTAGTTTAAGTATTAATATTATTAAGGTGGAGAGTAATAATTTTAGCAAAAATGTAATCGATTACTAATTTTGAAGGTGAGTTTGCTTCGGTTTTTATAGGATGAAATATGGCACACTAAATTCCAAAAGATATGGAGGTAATCACATGAAATTAGGTTATCAAACAAATACTTGGGGCGGCGTAGTCGGTCATCCGGCGGGTGTTACTTCTGTTAAGGATTCTTACTACCTTGCTTACGGATCAACAGAAGAAGCATTAAAGGATATTTCCGAAGCTGGCTTTGATGGCTTTGAAATCTTCGATGGCAACTTGATGGAATACAAAGATAAAAAAGATGAGTTTTTAAAATTGATGAACGAGCATTCTTTAACTTTGGTTGGTGTTTATACAGGCGGGAACTTTATTTTCCCTGATATTTTAGAAGAAGAATTAATAAAAATCGAAAGTGTAGCGGCATTCGCATCAGAAGTAGGTGCAGAGCATCTTGTGATCGGCGGCGGAGCAGTACGTGCAAACGGGATTCTTGAGAGTGATTATACCGCTCTTGGTAATGCGCTTAATAAAGTAGCTGAAATTGCTGAAAAGTATAATCTGATTGCAAGTTATCATCCGCATTTAGGAACGAACGTTCAGGCTCCTGAACAATTAGATAAACTAATGCCATTAACAAAGATTAACCTATGCCCAGATACAGCTCACATTGAAGCTGGCGGTGGAGATCCTGTGGCTGTCATCAGAAAATATGTGGACCGTATCAAATATGTTCACTTCAAAGATTATGCCAATGGAGAGTTTTTACCATTAGGGGAAGGTCATCAGAAATTCGGTGAAATGGTTAAATCATTAGAAGAAGCAAATTATGATGGCTGGATTACGGTTGAGTTAGACAGCTACCCAGATCCAAAACAAGGGGCTAAAATCAGCCGCAGCTATTTAAATCAATTTGATAAAGTAAATCAAGCATAAACGTTTCATCCTTTAGGAATATCAAACTTTTAAAAATAAGAAGATAATAGTGGGAGGATACTAAAATGAAAAAATTAAACGTAGGTATGATCGGCGGAGGATTTATGGGTAAGGCGCATTCACTTGCATATGCAGGTATGCCAATGTTTTTCTGGCCAGCACCAGCAATTCCTCATCGTCACACAGTAGTAGACGTTAACGAAGGATTAGCTAAAGATGCAGCAGCAAGATTAGGCTTTGACAACTATGCTACCGATTGGAGAGAAGTTGTTAACAACCCAGAAATCGATGTCATCGACATTGTTACTCCAAACAATACTCATGCTGAAATCGCGATTGCAGCAGCAAAAGCTGGCAAGCATATTATCTGTGAAAAGCCATTAGCATTAGGCGCTGAACAAGCGAAAGAAATGTTAGAAGCAGTAAAAGCAGCAGGTGTAAAACACGCGGTTGCTTTCAACTACAGAAGAACACCAGCCGTTGCACTTGCGAAAAAATATATTGAAGAAGGAAGAATTGGTAAAGTTCTAAGCTTCCGCGGAACGTACTTACAAGACTGGTCAGCTGATCCGAACTCTCCATTATCATGGCGCTTCCAAAAGAAAATCGCTGGGTCAGGTGCACTAGGTGATATTGGTACACACGTAGTTGATTATGCTCGTTACCTTGTTGGCGAAATCACAGATTTAAATGCGATCACAAAAACATGGATTCCTGAAAGGCCGATTCAAACTGGCGGCATTGACAAGTTAGGTACAGTAAAAGCTGGTGGCGACGATGTACCTAAAGCAGCTGTAGATGTGGATGATGAATTTATTACGATGGTTAAGTTTGATAATGGTGCAATCGGAACGATTGAAGCAACACGTAATGCACATGGCCGCAACAACTTCCTAACTTTTGAAATTCATGGTGAAAAAGGTTCATTATACTTTAACTATGAGCGCCGTGACGAGCTTCAAGTTTGCTTCGCAGATGATCCAAGTGATGCAAAAGGCTTCAGAACCGTTTATACAGGACCTGCTACTCCTTACGGTGAAGGATTATGGCCAATTCCTGCTCTAGGTATTGGTTACGGCGAAACAAAGATCATTGAAACATATGATTTCTTTAAAGCAATCAGTGAGGGTACTGAATTCTCACCTAACTTCAATGATGGCTACCAGATTGAATTAATCGCTGATGCGATTCTTGAATCCGCTGAAAAAGGACAATGGGTTAATCTTGAAAAAACAGCTGCAGCGGTAAAATAATGAGAAGGCAGAAGCGCCCGTTAGTCACTGGGCGTTGGAGCTAGACAATTCTCAACCTTAACAAGAGGCTTCTCAATCGAGGAGCCTCTTTTGTAAAAATGGCGCTTTTCGGAGTGGGAAAACATGAAGGAAATGAGTGAATGGTTATGGAAGAAAGATGGTTAGTTGGTGTTGATATAGGCGGGACCACGATTAAATTAGCTTTTATCAGTTTGCAGGGTGACATCATCTATAGCTGGGAGATCGATACTGATATAAGTAATAAGGGCAAACACATACCTGAATCGATTGCAAGATCGATTGATCAAAAGTTAGAAGAATTAAATCAAACAAAAAATCAGTTAGTTGCAATCGGAGTTGGTGCGCCAGGCCCAGTGAATGAGGAGGACGGCTCCGTTGAAGTGGCGGTGAACCTGGGCTGGGAACGATTCCAATTACAGACTATCCTCGAGAGGGAAACATCACTGCCGGTTGTGGTCGACAACGATGCAAATATAGCAGCAATCGGTGAAATGTGGAAAGGTGCGGGTAAAGGGGCTAAAAACTTAATTTGTGTTACTTTAGGAACAGGTGTTGGTGGCGGAATTATCGTTAATGGCGAGGTTGTACATGGGGTAAATGGAGCCGGTGGTGAAATCGGTCATATAACATCCGTTCCTAGAGATGGTTCACCTTGTAATTGTGGGAAATCAGGATGTCTGGAAACGGTAGCATCCGCAACAGGAGTTGTCCGTTTGGCAATGGAGGAATTAGCTTCTACCAACGAGACTAGTATATTGCGAGATTATTATGATGGACAGCTCCTGTCTGCCAAGCGTGTTTTTGACGCTGCAAACGAAGGGGATGAACTTGCCAACAGAGTCATAGGTGAGGTTGCCTACCGTTTAGGATTGGCCCTAGCTAATTTAGCCAATGGCTTAAATCCTGAAAAAATCGTTATTGGAGGCGGAGTCTCAAAAGCTGGTGATACATTGCTGAGACCTTTGAAAAAGGAATTTATTCAATTCGCTTTTCCGAGAGTTGCGCATGGTGTCAAGATTGTTATTGCCACACTAGGCAATAACGCAGGGGTCATTGGAGGAGCTTGGCTGGCGAAAGAGAAGCTAATTAATAAGTTAGTACTTCAATAATGTACAATAGGTTTTTTCTAATTTAAAAAAGATTAAAGGCGAAAAACTACTGTTTTTCGCCTTTGTCCTTTTTAGGCTGTATCATTGTTTCTTAACGTGATAGATATTATATGAAGTAGTGCAACACACACAGTTATTGAATAGCAAATTATTTGGAGAGGAATATATATGACAATGGCAGATGAGAATTGGACACAGTTTGTTCATAAGGGAAGTACTAATATCAACGTAAGAAAAGAAATTTTAGATTCGTGGAATAGGTGTAAGCAATTGGGCGTTTCCTATGAAAAGGAAGAAATTTTTTCACATATTAAACAAAGTGATTTTGTAAGCAGACAACAAAAAAGTTTCGACCTGATTAACGCCGCAGTACCAGTTATGGAGGAATTTTGTAAACGTTTAAAAGGGGGAGGATACCTTCTTTTGCTTGCGGATGCAGATGGATATTTATTAGAAGTGATGGGCGATCATAAATCACAAAAATTAGCTGACCAGTGCGGAATATGTCCTGGGGCACGATGGACAGAAGAAAATGTTGGTTCTACAGGATTATCAATTGCGCTTAGAACACGAACTGCTATGGCTACTTCAGGGAATGAGCATTACTGTTTAGCTCTTCGGGGCTGGGATTGTTCTGCATGTCCTATTTTTGTTGATGGAGTTTATATAGGAACATTTGACGTTTGCCGCATAGGTCCCAAAAATGATTTGAAAGAGTTATATACACTGGCAGGTGCCGGTGCTCGTGCCGTTACGGAAAGATACCAGTTTAATAAAACAAAAATCAAAGAACAGGTTTTATCAAGTGTATTAACCGACTACGTTCATAAGTTGAACGAAAAAACAGGTATTATTTCGTTTGATAAAAATGGTATTGAGTTATTCAAAAATAAGCCGGCTCAAGACTTTTTAATGTTGTTTGAAAAAAACAAATTTGATTTGAAATCAAAAGAAAAAAAAATATTTAGTAGTTTTGATAATGGTTCGGTATTGAATGAAATTGAAGTGGATGGGAAGAAATTTGCTATCGATTCAGAAGTAATATTGAGTAAAGGCAAACAGTTAGCTACCGTCATATTTATAAATCCCAAGACAAAGTTAATTTTACCCAATACTATAGTAACCCCCGATTATTTTGCCTTTAATACTAAAAATGCAGCTTTTGAGAAGACCATACAAATGGCTGTAAAGGTTTCAAAAAGTGATGCAAGCATTCTAATACAAGGGGAAAGTGGAGTAGGGAAAGATTATATGGCTCGTTTTATTCACAATCAAAGCAAAAGAAGGGACTATCCTTATACCGCAATTAATTGTGCAGCATTGCCGCGAGAACTAATTAGTACAGAGTTGTTTGGTTATGAAGCCGGGGCCTTTACAGGTGCTAAACTCAAAGGGAATCAAGGAAAAATTGAAGCGTCTAACAAAGGCACAATATTCTTAGATGAAATAGCAGATTTGCCATTAGATTTACAAGCTACTCTTCTTAGAACTTTGGAAGAGAAACAAGTCATAAGGGTTGGCGGTACTACACCAATTCCAGTTAATGTACGTTTTTTAGCTGCTACAAATAAAAATATGAAAGAACTAGTTGAAAAAGGGGAATTTCGAGAAGATCTTTACTATCGCTTAAACGTGTTTAATATAAAGATCCCTTCTTTAAGAGAACGAATCGAAGATTTAGAAAGTATTTTTAATACCATGTTGTCCAAAGCTTGCGAAAAAGCGCAACGAAAAAAAATCTCCCTCACTGCAAAAGCAATTAGTTTATTTCAACAACATACATGGCCGGGGAATTTAAGGGAACTCAGAAATGTAATTGAACGAATTGTTTATCTACACGATGAAGATACGTTCGATTCATTTCATGCACATGAGTTTTTAAGAGCAGACCAATCAGCTGAAAAAACTAGTGAGCGTGAATATATCACATATATTCTCCACAAAACGAATGGCAATCGTACTGAGGCTGCAAAGGAAATGGGTATATCTCGCAGTGCTTTGTATCGAAAAATCCAAAAATATAGTATCGAATAATTTGTATATATACTGTTCACTCGTCCGAACATAGACCGGTCAAATATACATGATATGAAGGCGGAATCTTGTATTAAAAAATGAACAGGACTGTTCTAATCTGCGTTTTCCCTCTATTTTGAATACTATAATTAATTGGCATGGTAATTGCATTAATAAATAGTGTAGCCGCTTATAAGGCTAACAATTTCATAAGGGGGACAAGTAATATGCATGTTGGAACAAAAGAATGGATGGGTCAGTTCCAGAAAACGGTAAACAATGACCAGGAACTCAATGTTATTGGAAAGTACTTCACTACAAAATTCCTTTGGCAGATTGGCCCAGAGAGTTACGTGATTGAAGTTTTAGAAGGAAAAATTAAGAATATTATTTCAAATCCAACTCCACTCGAACCTTGGAAATTTGCAATCCGTGGAACAGTAGACGCTTGGAGGAAGTTTACTCAGCCGACTCCACCTCCAATGTATCACGAATTATTTGCTGCCATGTTCCAAGGTAACTTACAGATAGATGGCGATATCAAGGAGTTAATGGCAAATCTACGGGCAATGACTCGCCTTCTGGATGTAACAAGAGAAGTTCAACTTACGGTAGCATAAAAAGGAGGATAAAAATGAGTAAATTATCTACGGTTAAAGGTCGTTATGTTTACGTAAATGTACAAGATGTTGAATACAAGGTTTACTTTGAGGAAAATGGCCAAGGTATCCCTCTTGTTTGTCAACATACGGCAGGTTCTGATAACCGCCAGTGGCGCGGACTTTTAGAGGATGGAAACATAACCAAAAATTTCAGGGTTATTGCTTATGATTTACCACGTCATGGAAAATCAGATCCTCCACATGCTGTTGAGTGGTGGAAGGAAGAATATAAACTTACTACCCAGTGGTTTCTTCAATTTGTTAGAAGTTTTTGTGAGGAGCTCGAACTTGAAAATCCTGTATTCATGGGAAGTTCATTTGGTGGAAATGTAGCCCTGCAACTCGCTCTTGAATATCCGGATTACTTTAGAGCAACCATTCCAGTCGAAGGAGCCGATTATACTCCAGGCTATTTCGTGGATTGGTGGAACCATCCTCATACGCATGGCGGAGAGGTTTGTGCATCTGGGACTTGGGGTCTTATGGCGCCACAAAGCCCTGAAAAAGATCGTCGTCTAACATGGTGGTATTATAGCCAAGGAGCACCAGGTGTTTTTAAGGGGGATCTTTATTTCTATAGTGTTGATCATGACCTTCGTGGAAAACTACACCTAATCGATGCTGAAAAATGCCCTGTATATTTAATGACAGGTGAATATGATTACCTATCTACTCCTGCGGATTCAAAACATACTGCCGATCAGATCTCTGGAGCAAAATTTGTGGAAATGAAGGGAATCGGGCATTTTCCAATGAGTGAAAATTATGAGGTATTTGTTAAATACTTAGAAGAAGTTCTTCAAGATATCTTAATGAAAGAAAAAGCATTAGTAATAAAATAGACCGTCAAGTTTTGTTTGATATCATACAGGGGAGGCGCTAAGTCGTCTCGTCTGTTATTTTTTATCCTTTTATAACAGATGACAAGTATTTAAGTAAAAAGGAGACGAAAGAAGGATGAAACATTACAACATGTACATAAACGGCGAGTGGTTTAACACCCGTAACGTATTAGAAGTGGAAAATCCCGCCACAAAAGAAATCATTGCGTCAGTTCCAAATGGTGGGAGTGACGAAGCAAAAATTGCAGTAGATGCGGCACATGCAGCATTTTCTACGTGGTCAAAAACAACGGCATATGAACGCAGTGAATACTTAAAAAATTGGTTTACTCTCATCGAGCAAAATCAAGAAGAAATTGCTAAAACGATGACGATGGAACAAGGAAAACCATTAAAAGAAGCACTAAGTGAAGTGCAGTATGCCAATAGTTTTTTATCATGGTATGCTGAGGAAGCTAAGCGTGTATATGGGGAAACGATTCCAGCTTCTCATTCACATAAACGCCTGCTTATTCAAAAACAGCCAGTTGGCGTTGTCGCAGCGATTACGCCTTGGAACTTCCCTGCGGCTATGATTACAAGAAAAGTAGCCCCGGCATTAGCGGCTGGTTGTACGGTTGTTGTTAAACCAGCAGAATCTACTCCGTTAACCGCTTTGCTATTAGCGAACTTCGCACACGAAGCAGGCATCCCCAAAGGGGTTATCAATGTGGTTACAGGAGATCCGAAAGAAATCGGAAACGTTTGGCTAGATGATCCACGTGTAAAGAAGATTACCTTTACGGGTTCCACGGAAGTGGGTAAATATTTGATGAGGCGTGCAGCAGAAACGGTGAAAAAGGTTTCGCTTGAATTGGGCGGTCATGCTCCGTTCATTGTTATGTCTGATGCCAATATCAAAAAAGCGGTCGAGGGCGTTATTCAATCAAAATTCCGAAATGCAGGTCAAACATGTATATGTACAAATCGTATTTATGTGCAAGAAGGCATCGCTGCATCATTTATACAAGAGTTCGCTGCAGCAGCTGCGTTATTAAAAGTCGGTAGCGGCTTTGAAGAAGGAACTGACATCGGTCCGCTCATTAACTACAACGCAATAGAAAAAGTAAAAAGCCATATCTCTGATGCAGTCGATAAAGGGGCTAAAGTATTAGTAGGGGGGAATCAGCTTATTGCAAAGAACGGCTATTACTTTGAACCAACGGTGTTAAGTGGGGTAACAGATGAAATGGATTGTATGAAAGAAGAAACATTTGGACCACTTGCACCGATTACGACTTTTAAATCGGAAGAAGAAGTGATTGAGCGTGCAAATAACTCTCCTTATGGATTAGCTGCATATGTATATACTGAAAATCTTGGATGTTCGATTCGTGTAAGTGATGGCTTGGAATTTGGAATCGTTGGTGTGAATGACAGTATTCCATCTGTTTCACAGGCACCATTTGGTGGATTAAAAGAAAGCGGCTTAGGACGTGAAGGCGGCCATTACGGTATTGAGGAATTTTTGGAAGTAAAATACATTTCAATAGGCATATAATCTGAGCGAAAAAAATGGTCTTAAATGTGCCCGCCGTGCGCCTTAGTTCTCAAAACGTTAATTGTGGCGTTTTAAAGGCTCTCAACCGATTTGGTTGGGGGTCTTTTTTATGACTTAACACTGTTTTCGACCAGCTAAAGTTTGTTTTTTTCAATAAATCTAAGAATATCATTTTTAGGGACTGATTGTGTTTTTCTGTTGGTACTGGCTTAAACAAATCCCCCTTTTCTTGAATCCTTAGCTTCTATTGGTTTAAAGATGTGATTCGTTCAAACGGATAGTCTAAATCAACCAACCGAGTTTTCTTTATCAGAAAGTAAATAAAGTAAAAGGCTGCCGTAACTTTTTTGGCAGCCTTATCTCATGAACCGTTACTGTCTAAGGGTATGGTGAGATGAAAGAGCAACAATACTAAATCTTTCACCGAGGAGGAATGTAACATGGAACGACTATGGACGAGGTCGTTTATCGCCATGACCGTAGGGATGTTTTTCCTATTTACTGCATTTTATATGCTATATCCAACGTTGCTGCTCTTTATTAAACAAATTGGTGGAAACGAATCGCAGGTCGGTCTGGCTATGGGAGCATTTATGCTGTCAGCCGTCATTTTTCGGCCATTCATCGGCGGGCTCTTGGACCGGTTTGGCAGGCACCCGTTTATTTTTTGGGGGCTGCTTTTTTTCGCGGCTGCGATGTATATGTACAATTGGATTGGCGGAATTGTCGTTTTAATGGTGCTAAGAATATTGCACGGAATAAGCTGGGCTATTACGACCACCTCAATTCTTACAGCCATTACAGATTTGATTCCGCCCAAACGCCGTGGCGAAGGGATGGGGTGGTCTGGCATGGCGATGACTCTTGCAATGGCAGTCGGACCGATGTTTGGTCTATGGGTTACACAAAGACTGTCACTCAAGGCACTGTTTTTAATTGCCGTCGGCCTTACAATGGTTGCGTTACTCTTAACATTTGCTGCAAAAAAACCGTACCTGTCCAATATAGGTGTAGGCAAAACCGGGTTCTTTGAAAAATCGGTCTTGCCTTTTACAGTATCAGTCTTTTTCCAGTTTATCGCATACGGCGGAATTACCACCTTTGTTCCACAGTTCACTGACTTGATAAAGGTTAATTCCGGTACATTTTTTATGGTCTATGCTTTAACACTTGTTCTGATGCGTCCGATTGCGGGAAAACTATCGGCCCTCTACGGTGAGAAGATGGTCATTGTACCTTCCCTTATCGTGACGATTTTGGCTCTGATTACTTTAAGTCTTTCAACGGGTTTGATAGGTGTAATCTTATCGGCTATCTTATATGGTGTTGGTTTCGGTTCAGCGCAGCCGCCGCTACAAGCGGCAATCATACGCATTTTCCCACAAGAGCGTGCTGGGGTTGCGAACGCTTCTTTTTCTACTGCTACCGCCTTAGGCATTGGATTGGGGGCGATTGTGCTTGGCTGGGTTTCCGAGTATACGAGCTTTCAAGTATTATTCATCGTTTGCGCTGTGTCAGTAGTGTTTTCATTGTTGATGTTTACTTTTTTTGCAAGACGAGTGAAAATCAATGTGGTTCACTCTTTGAGTTCCACAAAACAGATTGACGCACCTTAACTTGTAACTTAAGGTTTAAAATTTACTCTAACTACTGGGCTGAATTTTATACCTGAGCCGAATTAAACGGAGAATAATCGTAAACAAACAAAAGCCTGTTACTCTTTGGGAAGCTTAAAAAAGAATAACAGGTTTTTTTCTATTAAATAATGCAGGTCAACAAATTTCCTTAAGATAAAAAACAGTTTTGATTAATTTGTTCAATAAGCAACTATGTGATTTAACTGTTTGGGAATTTTACTAGCTCTATTAAAAAAACTCTTAATTCATTTATGTACAGCTTTTACATACAAGAACAAAGATGATAAAATCTCATTAATGGTTGTAATAAATCTTTTATACAAATATAAAGATGGAAAATCTACTACATATGTTCAATTGGAGAGAGAGTATGGAGAATCCAATATTAAAGTTGAAAGATAAAGCCTCAAAGTTAACGGAAACACAACGCAGGGTTGCGGACTATATTATTAAAAACCCTTTAGATGTAGCATTTTTGACAGTTGATCAGTTAGCTGGGATTGTTGGTACGAGTACCACCACCATAATGAGATTAACTTTTAGTCTAGGTTATTCAGGATACACAGAATTTCAAAAAGGACTTCAGGAGATTTTGCGTAGTCAAGCAGCTCCTCAAACAAGACTAGAGATAAATCTATTAGATTTAAATCAAAGTAATTTATGGCAGCGCTGTGCGGAGAATCAACTTCAAAATATCCAATCAACTTTTGAAATGATCACTGCTGAGACTTTAGACCAAACGTTGGAAATGATAGTATCTGCAGAACGAATAATTTGTACAAGTGTTAGGAGTGGGATGCCAGTAGCACAGTATTTAACTTTTAACCTTAACCGCTTGCTCGGAAACTGTGAATTAATTGTTTCGGATCTCAGTGACTGGATTGATAAAGCAGCTAGTCTTACTTCCTCAGATTTAGTTATTGCAGCTAGTTTTCCAAGATATGCACGAAGAACAGTTGAATTTGTTAATGCAGCTAAAGAAAAGAATGCGAAAGTAATTTCTATTACAGACAGTTACTCTTCTCCTTTAGTAAAGTATTCAGATTTAATATTACCATGTAGTTCAAGCAGTATCGCTTTTCACAATTCTGCGATATCTTCCATATTTGTAGCAGACTATCTTATCAGTGCTTTGGCTATAAATTATCCGGAAAAAGTAAAGACTCGTCTTGATGAAGTTAATTCGATACTCACAAACATAAATTATCACTATGAATAATTGAAATGACGAAGGTGATGGAAATTAGAAATTCGAATTTACAGTTTAATTCGAATTTATGTTTCTGTGACCTTTTTACTTTTTCTATTAATTATTTAACTGAGTAGGAAAAGTTACTTAAACTTAAAAACCTAAAGTGATTAATGCTGAATTTTTTAGGGTTATCATACCGTAAAAGTTCAGTATTATTTTTTTTCATTCAGCATCAACCTTGGTTAAGTAATATTTATAACATTTCTTCTATCTGAGTTTTCTTACTTTTTAAACAAAAAAGCGTT
The DNA here is from genome assembly GCF_036965645.1 of Neobacillus drentensis. Classification (GTDB taxonomy): domain Bacteria; phylum Bacillota; class Bacilli; order Bacillales; family Cytobacillaceae; genus Neobacillus; species Neobacillus drentensis_D. The sequence goes on along the minus strand of NZ_JBALPZ010000024.1, from coordinate 4,836 downwards.
TACTTCAATAAATAACAATGATAAGATACATTTAAATAGTAATAAAAATTACAACTATTTATATCTTAGTTAAAATTATTACACACAAAAAACAAACTCTACTTAAAAGTAAAGAGAAGCTGTACCCATTAAAATTTCACTTAATCTATCAAAATGGAATTAACACTCTTCAATGAAGTGGTGATTCATACATATCAAAAGATAAATAAGGAGTGTATGTCAGTGTTAAAAATAGAGCAGCACCTATCTACGGAAATTATTGAAAGAGTAAAAGGTCTTAACACTACACTTTTATCGGATGCATTAGGATGTACTGGTTCTATGGATTACAAAATAAAGCCAGTAGCAACAGGGATGAGGGTTATAGGAACTGCCCTTACAGTAAGTTTGAGGCCCGGAGACAATCTATTTCTTCATCAAGCGATTTATTCTGGGCAAGAAGGATATGTATTAGTTGTAGATGGGAAAGGTCATACCTCAAATGCTTATCTTGGAGAATTAATGGCTGGAGCAGCTAAGGCAATGGGACTTGAGGGCATCGTCATTGATGGTTTGGTTCGGGATAAAGAAGCCCTTTGCGAACTAAATTTCCCGATTTTCGCTAAAGGATTTATTCCCAACGGCCCTCTTAAGGATGGTCCAGGTGAAATAAATATTCCGATTTCTTGTGGTGGCGTATCTGTACATCCAGGTGATTTGATAGTAGGTGACGAAGATGGTGTCGTAGTCGTCCCAAGAGAAAAAATTAACGATACGCTTACTAAGGCAGAGAAAAAATTAGGTTATGAAGAACAACGTTTAGAAACAATCCAAGAATATGAAAGAAAACGAAGGCAAGGCATTGAGGGAGGAAGTATTCAGCCTCCTTGGTTAAAAGAGAAAATGGAATCTTATGGATTATAAAATAGGAGGTGTGTAAAGATGAGATTAGGTTTTATTGGATTTGGTGAAGCAGCTTATGAATTATCAACTGGGTTAAGGAAAGAAGGGGTAGAAACCATTTACGCACATGATGTGATGTTAGATCACCCTACCTTTGGCGCTCAAATAAAGGAGCGAGCCAGTCAAGCGCAAGTTCAAATTCTTGCTACGCCGGAGGATGTGCTGAAACAAGTTGATGTAGTTATTGTGGCGGTACCCGCAGATAAAGCTTACGGAGTAAGCGAAGAGTTGAAGCCACACCTAAAGAAAGACTGTATCTATGTTGATGTATCGGCTTCTACTCCAGTGGTGAAACAAAACATTTCGAAAAATATCGAGGAAGATGGCGTACTTTTTGTAGATGCAGCGATGATGGGCCCCTTGCCGGTCTATAAACATAAAGTGCCCATCTTAGCGAGTGGTAGTGGTGTAGACCGATTTATCTCTTTGATGACCCCATATGAAATGGTCATCAAAAAAGTCAGTGGCAATCCTGGTGATGCTTCTGCAGTGAAACTAATCCGAAGTATTTATATGAAAGGTGTAGTTGGGCTTTACTTAGAGTTGTTGGAAGCTGCACACGAATTTAACGTGGAAAAATTGGTCTTGGATTCGTTGAGTGAGACCATGGACAGCAACGGTTTTGAACAAACCATGAATCGGTTAGTAACTGGGACCTCTATTCATGCATTAAGAAGATCCATTGAACTAGACGGGTCTATCCAAATGCTGGATGCTTCTAATATTAATTCATCCATGTCTAAAGCAGCAAAAGAAAAGCTTGAACAGCTAGCCAAGCTTAACTTAAGGGAAAAATTCAAGGGACAAAAACCGGAGAGTTGGTTGGATGTCATTGAAGCTTGTAAAGAACAAAACATAGCAATCAACAACTAATAGATCTTATTATTTCGATCAGGCCAAAAACTTTAAAGTTTCGAGAAATAATCTTTGTTGGTTTCTGGTCTGATTAATTTTATAATGGAAAAATAGTTTCTTTATCGTAATAAATGTCCGGCATTTAATTAACTTCATCGTAAAAAATTATGATTATTAAAATTTGTAAGCCTTTACAGATGGAGAGCATTGTTATTATATACTTGCTAAATAATGATATGTAATAGAGGAAAATCAACCAAATATGGAGGAATTATATAATGCTAGCATTTCTGGGATTTGCAATGATCGTGGTCTTTATGTACTTAATCATGACTAAGCGTTTGTCAGCGTTTAACGCATTAACTATCGTTCCAGTTGTTTTTGCATTAATTGGCGGTTTTACTGACTTGGGACCAATGATGTTAGCGGGGCTTGAGAAAATAGCTCCAACTGCTATTATGATTATTTTTGCCATTCTTTATTTTGGTGTGTTAATAGATACCGGTTTTTTTGATCCACTAGTATTGAAAATTTTAAAAATGGTAGGGGGAGATCCATTAAAAATTGTCCTTGGAACGGCAGTTTTATCGTTGATAGTTGCTCTTGATGGTGACGGGACCATTACCTATCTTATTGTCGTAACAGCATTTCTTCCATTGTATGAACGTCTAGGTATGAATAAACTGATATTAGCCTGTATTCCCGCATTGGCGATGGGGGTTATGAATCTAACACCTTGGGGAGGACCGGCTGTTCAAGCTGCTACGGCCGTAAATGTAGATATAATAGAAATGCTTATTCCAATCCTTCCTTCTATGATTGCAGGTGGAGTATGGGTTCTGGCCGTTGCCTATTTTCTCGGACGCAGGGAACGTAAGCGGTTAGGAGTTACCAATATCGATGGAGATTTTAACAATGAGGTCGCTGCTACTCTTGACATAGGAATGGATTCATCAATAAAGCGTCCAAAATTATTTTGGTTTAATCTAGTTTTAACAATCTTAGTAATGGCAACTTTAATTGCAGGTTTCTTACCGATACCTACTTTGTTTATGCTCGGATTTGCAATTGTTATGATTGTTAATTATCCCAACTTGCAGGACCAAAAAGACCGGTTGCATGCACATGCAGGGAACATATTAACAGTTGTCTCTATGATATTTGCAGCGGGGGTTTTTTCGGGTATTATAGAGGGCACTGGAATAGTTAAAGCGATCGCAGATGTTCTAATTGCAGTAATTCCAGATGCACTTGGACCTCGATTAACGGCTATTGTCGCACTAATAAGTATGCCATTTACTTTTTTTATGGCGAATGCTCCCTTTTATTTCGGGATTATTCCTATCATGGCAAAAACTGCAGCCCATTTTGGGATTCAACCAATAGAAATTGGGCAAGCTTCATTATTAGGACAGCCGTTTCACTTGTTGAGCCCGCTTCAAGGTTCTATTTACGTACTAGTAGGGCTTCTAGGTATTGATATAGGTGACCATATTCGCTTTTCAGCCAAATTTGCATTTGGGACTGCAGTGGTTATGACAATTGTAGGTGTTTTGATCGGAGTGCTATCTATTTAATATTGTATCCTAGAATTTAAATGACTTACAGCTCCGATATTGGAGCTGTTTTTTTTGATTTTTTGCGTAAGGACGGCGAGCTTCTTTTCAAAAATCTATCTTGACAAAAATAATGTTTCTTTGGTAAAACACATAGACACTATTACCTATTTCACAAGGCGTGGGCCAATAAGTTTAGTGTAATTATCTACAATCTCTTAAATTTTTAAGAACCATTCAAATTTCCATTTATAAATTGTTTTGGTGTGAGTCCAACCATTTTTTTAAATACCTTGGCAAAATAACTTTGATCATGAAAGTTCAGAAGGGTAGAAATCTCCGCCAAAGAATAGCTAGAATAACTTAATAAGTTTTTTGCTTCCTCTATCTTAGTTTGCTGGATATATTGAGGAATTGTAATCCCTACTTCCTTCTTAAAAAGATTGGATAGATAATTTGGATTCAAGGACGTTAATTCAGCCAGTTGGCAAAGGGTTATTTTCTCGTAAAGATGGTTGAAAATAAAATTTTGGCACATATTTATGGGTTTGGAATATTTATGTTTTCTGCTATTTTCCACTCGTTCAGCGAAGTCTAGTAAGGCAGTTTCTATTAATTGATCGACTGCTTTACTTTCTGTTAATTCCTCAAGTTTCTGGATATACAAATCACTTAGGTTATAGGCTATTTCTTGAAAAAGCCCACCTTCCACAGCTGCTCTTGTTGCAAGGGTAATAACTGAAACAGCTAGATTTTTTTGGCTCCGCAAATAACTTGTCTTTGAAAGGACTCCTTTTTTTCCTTGTTTTTGAATAGCATGGAAAGTTTCTATTAATTTATCTTTTTTCCCCATCTTTATATAATTCAAGAATTTCTTTTCTATGGATATGTCCGTATGAACAATTTTAGTTTGACGTCCTTCGGTTATTTGGAAATCCGGAGGCTCTATTTCAATTCTTCTCTTATTTACTTCCTCATTATTTTGTAAGATATCTACTAATTCCAATTTTTGTTGATAAACCATGTAATAAATAACCATACTCATATTAATAAAATTAAAATTACTTATAATGGGAAGATCAGTATAATATCGAATCATTTCTTCTTTATTTATCTTGATTTGCAGGTCTCGTAAGGTACCATTGATCGTTTCTTCCGTCATCCTAAAATTGATAACTGGGCCAATAATTATATTTCCGCTAAATTGCTGGTTAGAATGAATACTAATTGAAAAAAATTTCTCTAGGTGTTCTGTTTCCTTGAATATTGGAAAATTTGGAAGTCCAGTTCCCGAAAATAGTTCAGCTATAATTGCAATTTTTGAAGAATACAAGGGATTATGCAGGGAATTAGGAGCGGTATCATAGATTAAATCTCCATGATTATTAAAGAAGTAAACTGGTATTTTATACATGTTAAAAGCTAACTTACAAATATATTCGATATCCTCTTGTTTAAAGATATCCACTCTTAATCCCCCAAT
>NZ_JBALPZ010000023.1:25106-38268 GCF_036965645.1 Neobacillus drentensis | reverse complement strand
GTAGGACGTTGCCAGGCACGGAAAAGGACAGCTAAATGTAGCTGCCCTTTTTTGTTTTTGGCTGTGTTAAATTATGATGTTGATTTCCGCTCCAGTCCATACGCCGCTAAACGGACGCTTCCGCTTTGGAAAATAAAATAGTAAAGGACTATAACTTTGTTAACCGTCTAGCTCCAGCGTCCAGCGGCTAGTGGACTTCGCTCTTCTCCCTACGATAAGTCAACATCGGATCGCTGGCGCTCTCCGTGTTTCCTTTATCTCAGTCGAAGCGCTCCAGTCCATACGCCGCTAAACGGACGCTTCCGCTTTTGCGTGAAATTCATACCCATTTTCAATATATTTTTTATAATACTTTTCTCCATTGCGGTAGAACATAAGGTCTTTTAGGGTGAAGCCGCCCATGAGGGTGAGCTTCTCAATCCCTTTTGATTTCTTTTCATGGGCACAGCCGACCTTCCATTGCATCCCTAAATCTTTGTCCATTGCAAATCGCATGAATTGACTGTTAAAATCTCCAAAGTAGTACTTCTCTTCATAACGGTTCGCTTGGGTGTAGTTAAACACCTCCATGTGGATGGACGAACTTTCGTCCAATCGAAGATATAATTTTTTAAACAATTCCTCTTTCGAGAGAATCTCCCTGTTTTCATAATCGGTCATTACATTGGCTCTTGCCAGCAATTCATCTTCAAAAGTTCGGTGGAATTCCTCGTGGGTTAATATCTCCCGGTCGCATACAACCAACAACCGCTCCAAAAGGACTTCAGGTTGATCGTCTTCCAAATAATCATAGAGGTTTTTAAAAAAACGTTCATTCAAAAAGAAATGGGGCCCTCGTTTTTCCTTTAACTTTTCTGTAATCAGCTGATTCACTCTTGAGTAATATTGCGCAATATTCTTGTCTAAATCATCATCGGAATCAAACAAACTATCCGCGGCGGTCTTTTTCAGGAAGGTATCTACCTTGTTCATCAGCCTGATCTTAGGCTGCAATGAGAGGTGCAGTCCCTTTAGGACCGACCGGTATTGATTTAAAATCGCCAGTTTCACTTTAAGCCTTAACAGCTCGTATTTGGTCCCATATACTTCATCGAAAAAGTATTCTACGAAACTAGTCAGGTTTTTCTTGCTCGAAAAAGGCAGATAGCTTTTTTTAAAATCACAATGTTCCACGATTTGCTGATATGTTAGCTCCAGATGTTCTTTAAGCTTTACCTGTTCTTGCTTTGTCTCTTGTAAAATATGATTAATGGCATTCATAACGTTTGAATCAGAGTGAGCGTTGTCCGCTGTCCAGCTAAAAGCGCAAAAGATGCCGTACTGTTCATGATTGATTACATTTTCATAAAAACACCATTCAATTTGCTCCCTTAGGTCTAAAACCTTTAAAAACTCCTCTACGGGTTCTTCGAAGTTCTGGTAAAAGAACGTTTCCGTAACACCTTGGTAAAGGAACTCTTCTGTTTCGTTCAGTGACAGTTTTCTCACGGTCCGATAGGAATTGCTGACCCTTATTAAATCAAGCATGTCATATAACCGGTCCGCTGGAGGAAGGAAGTGCTCATAATATTTTTGAAAAGAAGACTCAGATAAATCGAAGAGCTCAAGGATTTTCTCTTTAGGTTGTTTGCTTTGTCTTTTTAGGATTTCTAAAAACTCTTGGAAAAATTGACTTGCAACGTAAAGAACAATGGCTTTATTGGGCCTTGTCACCTTAGCAAATCCGGCTGAGGCATAAACAGGATCCTTTACATTCCCCTTCATCGCCCGCTTAAAGGATTGGTGGGAATAACTATTCATTTTTTCAGGATGCTCGGTCCAAATTTTGCGATTCTTCAACAGGTTTAGATGACTGATTAGTTCATAGTTTTGTTGAACGGCTTCGTCCCCAAACAGGCCATTTTCATTTTTATCGCTTAATAAATAGGCCATGTCAAAGAGCGGGGATGGGGGATGGCAAACAGGCAATCTTAAATGGTCCTCGGTAAGCTGTAGGTCCTTTTCAAAGTAATAGTCATTCTTTTGATAATCATCTAGCTCTTTTAGGAAGCTGATTCCAAGTGAAGTGGTGAAGGCAAAGTTTTCACCGTCCTGTTTTTCCATTAACAGCCCATATAAATCCACCTCCACAATTCGGAACGATTCTTGCAGAATGCTTTTTAGAAGAAGGGTGAATTCTTGAATCAGGATATTTGCCGGATCATGAATGGCCGTTACCACGCAAAGGTTTACTTTCTGGAGCGAAGAAAAGGCCCTTCCATATTCGGCTAGCTTAGATGTAAGCTTCCGAAAAGTTTTATTCAGTTCAATCAGCATTGTGTCATCGTGGTTAAAAGCCGCTGCCAGCTCTGTTCGTTGTGATTGGCGATCGAACCCATTATTCGCCAGCTGTATGGAAAACAAATTATCTGCTAGGATGGTTTCTGTTTGATAGGCATGAAAGTATATGACTCCGTTACTGTTATGCCATTTTTCCTTATTCATCTTTTTGATAGCTAATAAGGCATCTTTAACGAGGTCGCCCAAAAATAAAAAGACAATCGGATAGTTGACACTGCGCTGTAGATTCTCGGATTGACTGATTTTCTCGAGTTTGATGGAGAAGGAATCGGCATATTTTTGTAATAGATCTCGCACAAGTATATCCCTCCTTGAAAAACATGAAATGAGGCAGGCCACATACAGCGAATGCGTGTGGCCTTTCAAATATAATTTGAGAATTGTCTAGCTCCAGCGCCTAGGGGCTCGGGGTCATAAGCCAATCCGTCAAGAAGGCTAAAGAGCAGCCTTCTCGCCGGCTCGTCTTATGCCTGTCGCCCCTAGGAAAAAATGAACTACTTTTTTCCCTGGTCAAGGCGCTTCCGCTTTTCTTATGATTTTAGCTGTCTAAGCATCTCTTGCACCTTGATCATCATCTCTTTATAAAAGCTGTATACAACCTCGCCATTAACCAAATCCTTGTATTCATAATCAAGGGCTGCCTTTTCCTTTTGATAGGTGTCTGCCATTTGTTCTAAGGCGAAGATTAACTGTGCCGCACTTTCTTGTTGAATTAACTCATGGCTCTTCTGCTCCGATTTTTTTTCAAGCTGGGCTTTTTGCTTTGGCGTTAGTGCCTTAACTGCTTGAAAAATTTCATAGTCGACGAATTTCGTGCTCTTCATTAGATTAACCAATGGCTCCCACGCATCTTCTTCCAATCCATGATCATAAACGTAAAGGGCCCCTCGTTTTTTTATCGTATGGGTGTAAATGGCCTGAATATACAAGTTTGTAAGTCTCTCATTCTCTTTTTGTAAGGTGATGAACTGTTCTATTTCCGTCATCATTTCCTGAATAAATTGGTATTTTCGAACCTCTAGTTTCAATTTTTCAATCAACTTAGGCGAACGAATAACATTTTCTTTTGCCATTTCTAAGTTGGTGCTACCGAAAATATCACAGCTGCCATCAGGATCCATGCCTCCAGCGGACCATTCTTTCAACTGCCTGAGCACTTGATTTAAGTTGCCAAGACTGGCCTTATCAAGCTTATTTAGGTCAATCTCATACTTGGCGAAAAATGCTCGTCTGTTTAACTCTTTTGTAAAATGGCACCGGTATTTGGCACTGGTATTCCGTTCGTCCTCTTTCACCGTGATACAGCCGAATTCCAACGCTTGATCAAATAAATCCCGTACTCCGGCATTGTATTCTTTCACCCGAAGGTTTTGGTACGTATCTCCCCAGGAATTTTCAGGGATGGGTGAGGGGAGGTAGAGCCAGTTTTCCTTCTCTGTCTGCACCAGGTGGCGGCCCACTCCCTCTTTTTCTAAGATCGTCTTTTCATAGGATGCCTCGTAAATTTTTAAAGGCGAGTAAGCAAATAGGGGAATTCCGTTTTTCGTATTTAACCAGAAAATCCGATTTCTTAGCTCGCTTTCTTTAATGGTGAAGCGGGAATGGCTTAACGAGTGCTTTTCAAAATTTTTAATCCCGTTATAAATATTGGGAGCTTTTACTGGCACGCTCACAAAACCCCATTGCGGGAAGTGGAGCTGGCCGTTGCTATTGGCAAGGTGGAACACTGGCAAGGCGTCGCGGTCCAATCGGGCAGCGATCTTTTCTTCAATAATTTTATCGATTGGCTTATCCTCGCCGTACTTCAGACGCAGGAAGTCTTCCATCGATTTCGTGATTAAATCACCGAACTGTTCGGTGAGAAACTCGGACACGGTGCCAACCACATCGACATCTTGTTCTTTGATCCAATAGGCTGATTTTTCAAGGAGCATTTCCGACCATTTCTGTAGCAGCAATTCGCCATCCTTCGAATCAAACATCCGCTGAATCTCTGGGGAGGTATCAGGGATACTGACTAAATGCCAATAATAGGTGAGGGGGGCATCCTGATTGATCTCCTCTTTTTCTATTAAAATACCGGCATTTTTTTCAAAGATATTTTTCAAGGTTAGTAAGATTTCTTGATAGACTTCATATATTTTGTTGTTCTGGTTGTAAAGAAGCTGGTACAGCTCCTCATAAAATTCAATCATTTCTTCGAGTCTTGCCTTTTCTGCCCGAGCAGAGAATTCGTTTAATTTTGCTTCGATATAGGCATTCTTCTTGCGGTCTTTGGAGAGGAATGCACTCCTTGCCTCCTCGAGCTTGTTATAAGCGTAATCTTGTTCCGATTGAATGGCTCGCGGCAGGTGTTCCAATCGGTCGCGCAATCGCTCCATATATACCTTTAAAGTTTTTAACAGACAGAAACTGTCATTGGAGTAGATTAACCTGGATGCATAGATGGGACCCTTTTCTGGACTAAGAAAGATCCGCTCCATTTGGCGCCGGAACTCCTCGAGGCTCTCACCTGGCAGCTGCTTTTTGCCTTTCCGGTATTGTTCTTTCGCCTTTACTAAATATTCTCTCTCCAGCTCTTCGTCAAGATTAATCACGGCTGATTTTATGACGTTGTTATAGGAAAAACGTTCACTGTGCTCGAACCCTGAGAGGGGCTCTGGTACACGCTCGTTGAACCGCTGCGAAATGGAGTCTGGGTCAATACGGAGTTTCTCCGCAAACCTCTCCACATCTGTTTGGTCCGGTTCCGCCTCAAACATCTTCTTCATTTTTTCAAATAGTTTAAAGCCAATATAAGTAGTCATTTCTTCAACTGGAATTTCTGCCATTGAGGCACCGATAATATTGTATTGGTAGTTGGCGGCATAGGGCTTTGGCATTTGGGCGATATTGGTGCGGATATTGCTGATATAGTCATGGATGGCAAATTCCTCGCTGGATTTCTTATCCTCATTGGCCATGAAGTTGGTAATATTTTCAGCGGTGACATTCATGCAGTAATCATAGGCATTTTCAAGCCATTTCCCTTCCAGATTCGTTCCTGAGATGAAATGGCAAAGATTAAACGGCGGCATCGGGGAGTTGACGTCTAAGATGCTGCCATATTGCATTTTGAAACGTTCATTTCGTTCATCGCAATTCATCCAGTAATCGAGTTCTTTTAGGGCAGCATAGCCATTTTTCTCGATATACTCGACCGTATGGGAGCTTAAGCCGCGTTTGGACAGATTCACATCCGGCATGAACAGATACCCAAGCATGCTGACTTTGTCGATCCCGGTCGGGCCAAATTTGCGTTCCATGATCCCGCGCGTGATGTAGGCAATATCAAGGAAACATCCGCTTCCTGTGCCTCCGGATAAACCGGTCAAAATGAAAACATATAGCCGTTTATTTGTTCCTTCGAGGACCGACTCGATTTTTCGTTCCATCGTTTGGACCACTTGGTTGATTTTTGTAAACAGCAGAAGCCGCCCGGCCTGGCGGACACCGGAGGCACCGCTGATTCCATCTGTGATTGATAATTCCGGTGACAGCCATTCCTTGATGCACGGCTCGAGTGTGCTGCGGTTTTGGAGCAGGCCGCCGATCTCAGGGTTAGAGAGGAGGACGAACTCCTTGTTTGGATCAAGACCAATTCCTTTGTATGTTTTGTAGCGGTCGTATTCATTGGTTTCAAAGGCCAGGAACTCAATGTTGTTTGGTTTTTCCTTCTTTTTCTTCGATAAAGGATCCTGAGGCAGCTTAAAGCGGCGGTTCACCTGGTATTTAAGTCTGAGCAAGGCATCAATCCCTGTTCCGCCAAGACCGATGACAAGCATGGGATTCTCGATCGTATCGACACGGATCTTCTCCGAAATAATCCCACCGCCTAAAGAAACATCCAACTGCTGAATATGCTCTCTTACACTAGCTTTCATCATTATTCCTCCCTCGGTGTTAGAAACGGTGCCTGTCACCTTATGAAATATACTCAATGTAGATAGATTTATTTACTTTTTTGGGTATGATACGCAGGCGGTCGTTGCGTTTGATCGTGAGGCCTTTTTGGGCATTAATTGCCCGGCCGTTTTTTTCTATGGTGCAATTAGAGTGATTGATAAGTAATAAAGAGTCATAGGCGAGTGGTTTGAATATGAGTTTCTCGGTTTCCGCAAACTCCGGTGCCAGGGATAAAAGTTGATGGAGACGGAATTTCCCCTTAAAGGCTTTCAACTTTTTATATTGCGGGCTGATCCGTTCACCGGATTCTTCATCCTTGACTTCAATGACAATCTGTCCGCTGAACCTGCGGTTTCTGCTCTTTAATTTGGACCAGAGCAGGGAAACGAGCCCGGCGAGTAATAGGATACCCGCGGCAGCCCCGCCGATTGGAAGCCAGGGGAGTGATTTGCCTTCATCATCCAACACGTTGCTCGGTTTCTCGTTTACAGGGACAGCGGGTGCTGTTTTCAACGTGATTTTCTGTGGAATCGTCTGACGGAAAAAGCTGCTGTCTTCTGCTTTAACCATCACTTCATAAGCAGAAGCACTGCCAAGCTTAAACGTACCGGAAAATCCACTTTTTCCAGGTTCTAACGAAAACTCCTCTGTTTTTCCCTTATCGAGATCCCTGACAAACAGGGTACCTTTCATCGAGTGATAAAAAGATTGATCCTTAAGGACCGTGCTGTCGTCCTTAAAGAAGGCACGAACTTGAACCGTATCACCAGCTTTATAGCTCTCCTTGGCAAGAGCCGCCAATTTCAACTGTAAATCATAGTTGAAGATAAGATTGATATCAATTTTATCCTGTGGGACGCCCTTGACCTTCAATGTCCAATCCCCTTGAACGGGCTTCAGCAGTTTGACCATCGAATAGGTTCTTGATTTCGTTAGCACGACCTGATCAGATGGAATCTTCACCACTTTTCCCGAAGGGTTAATCAGTTGAATCTCAACAGGCTGATCAGACATAAGGGAGATATTTGCTTCCCGAACGTTTTCATTTGGCACGGTAATCTTGATATCCTGATAAGCGCCATTACCGATTAGTTGTGAAACTGGGACAATCTTTAACTTAAAATGCCGAGCGAAGATTTCACTCAGGATCTTAGGAAGCTGTTCTGCTGAAGTGGCCTCAAAAAATTTCCCATTCGTGCGGTTCGCCACATTCGTTAGTACTTCCTTATTGAGCTTACCATCCGCGTTTAAGCCAATCGTATAAATGGGATAGCCCTTTGCCTTTGCTTGACTGACCGCTGTTTGGAGCGCTTGATCCGCCTGAGAAATCGTTTTGGACTTCCGCGGATTCAGTTCGTTATTTCCGTCCGCAAGCAGGACAATCAACGGGGTGAAATTCTTTTCGCGGCTGGTTTCCAGCATTCTTACAGCCTCAGAAACGCCGGTGGATAAGTCTGTGTAGCTGTATTTCTCAAGTGAATCGATGAACGACTTCAACTCTTTTTTATCTTGTTCCGAGCTGATTTTGACGAGCGCCTTTTCACGCATCACCGCGTCCGAGTAGGCAACGACCCCGATTTTATCACCTTCGAGCGATGACATATCGATAAACATCTTCATAGCTTCCTTACTGACATTATTCGGATCGCTGTCTTTCATGGAATTACTGACGTCCACAACAAGCATTCCTTCCATTCCTGAGGTGGAATGTAACGGACTTGCCGCGCGTACATTAAGATAACGAATGCTGCAGAAAATAACCGCCAGTATGATGAAACTACTAATTGTCTTTCTAAACATGTGGTGCCACCTCCATTAGCAGTATCTATCTCTAAAAATTGAACAACCTCCAAGCCCATCCCAATTGTTGTCATTATATTCCCAAGCTGTACTCCCTAGAATGATAAAGTTGGCCGTTTAGAAAGATGTCTCATAGAGAAGTGCCCAGGCTTACGATTGGAAGGGGTATCACTATGACCCGAATTTTAAGAGCTTCTTAGTTAACGAGAAGGTCAGCAGTCACGAATAAAAAAGGCCGTATGGGTTTCCCCATTCGGCCCTTTGATTTATTTTTCCTTTTCTTTTTCTAGACTGGAAAGCGGAATAAATTCATTAAATATCCCAAGCGTCGTCATCTTTCCCATCCCGACATCTGAAAAGTCCGTCTTGTAGACGGAAAAAACGACATAATCGGATTTCGTTGTTCCGGCATCAAAGATAGATTTTCCAGCAATCGAGAGAATCCCTCTTTTTAGCAGATTTGCCGACTGATCCATTGCTTTATTGTTCACCCAGTCAATATATTCCGACCGTCCTGGATTTGTCGCAGACAATACATAGATAATGACAACCAATAGAATCAAAGAAACAAAGCGTCTCATTTCATAACCTCCCATCTCCAGTAATGGACCTGCAGCTTGTACAATCTTATGTACGGCAAACCTAAAAAATCACCAAGTACCGATAATAATGGAAACAACATAATAATGATATTTGTCTGCCGATATGATAAATTATTACTATTATTATCTATTAATAGATTAGGTAAACGTGCAACATCGGAATACATAAAACGGTATAAAAAATCATTTTTTAGGGAGACAAAATAAGTGAATAGAACCTGGAAGTGGCTCATTGGCTGTTTGCTATTCCTTCTATTATTAAATGGATTCGGAATAGTGGCCGTAACCATCTTAAAATAAGCAATAAGGCAGGGAATGACGCGGATGACAACAAACTTAACCAAACCGATTTCAATTAAGTTACTCTTTGCCATGCTGATTGTAACGATAGGAGCTGAAGTCCTCCTATATTTAACCCGGTTCAGCTATTTGGCGGGCACCCTTTATGATGCGATGATGGTAGCTTCCTTTTTTGTCGGTTTAAAACTGCACCGGCGGATTAGCAGCTCAGCAAAGACACCAATAACTAAACGGCAGCATGTCCTAAAATTTACGGGGGCCTTTTTAGTCTTCTTCCTTGGAAGCACTATCATAAATATCTATTCATCCAACGCTTTCAATGATTTTAACGATGATTATGATCAATACGTTCAAACATATACCGACATGCAGATGGATGCTGTTGAACAGAAACCAACAACACCTGATTCAGAGACAAAGGCAGAACCCGTTTCCAGCTTTTTTGAAAAAGTAGATGCCATTGGCGCAGATTTATATACGGACGCCCTTGCTGGATTAGAGGAGGTCTGGCGCCTGGCCTATATCATCCTTCTGCTGGTTGTATGTAAAAAGCTATTCCCAAAGAGATGGGCAAGCGGGAAAAGAGATTTATTTCTGATGTCGGCCTTATTTCTCACCTCGATCCTATTTGGGATTGACCACACATTAGATTCCGTAGAGCCATGGGGAGTAAAAATCGGAGCGATCGTAACTTTCTCGAATATGGGCTTATTATTTGGATTGATCTTATTATGGACGCGGAGCCTTTGGGTGACCGTCCTTGTTCACTCCCTATACGATATTACGGCAACATTCTCGTGGTACTATCTTGATTATGCGGTTGATTTAATGGCTTGGGCCGTATTAATGGTCCATGTGATTCTCATCATCCTAGAAAAATTAAATCAAAAACACGCGCTGCACCAGCTGGAATCAGGGGAAGGGATGCAGGCGTCCGAATAGGAAAAGAGGTTCTGCTTACTTTAAAGCGGAACCTCTTTTAATAGGTATAGATTTTAGAGTGCACCCAATAATGAATGGTCCCATCCTTGAATGTCTCGTATTTAAACTTTTCTCGCTTAAGCGCACTTCGCAAACTATCAAATGCCAGTTCTTCGCGAACGTGAAGTTCAATCATATTTTGGTTGAATGGGACTGAATTCCTATTCTTTCCGGCAGCGATTTCAATCAGAACCTCTTGCTGCTGCTCCATGACATGAAGCAAATCAAGTTTATGGTCCTGGAAGCGAGCGGGTGAATCTAACACAGAAAGTTTTTTCCATAATTCAATTTGTTTCATTTGGGCATCCTGGTAATTCATCGTCTGACCATTAAGAGCCTCATTGAGAAGTTTTTCACTTTGCCGATATAAATGCTGCTCTTTCACCAAATAAGTAACTGTTTCCGATCTTTGAGGGTGAAGAAGATACAAAACAACCAATAAAAAGATTAGCAGGATTCCGATGAGAGGAAGGACCTTTTTTTTATAGGAGTAAGGTTGTGAAGCATGGACTTCAGGCTGGGACCTATGGTAGAGTCTTCCCGCCGCTTGCAATTCTTCCAGCTCTTGTTTCACTTTTTGTTGGGCAGGAGTGAGCATCCTTTCAAGCCCCCAGTAGAATAGAATAGATAAAGACTATTACTATCCTACTATAAAAAGCTATAAAAAATCCATTTATTATCCAAATTTATAGATAATTATTCACGATTCACTCCAATGCTGTCATCCCTTGAGTGCTTTTGGTCCGTGAATTAGTGTGCCTGTTTGTTAGCAGGCCGTTTTGATTCAAAGGTCCACTTTTTATTTAAGACGAAGTTGATTCCCATTCCTAGTGCAGTAGCCGCCAATTGGGATAAATACGGATTGAATCCCCAGTGATGAACAAATAAGAAAAGGCATAATGTATTGAAACCAAGCGCCACTAAATTGACAATGACAAATTTAGCAAAAACAGATAAATGGTTCTCTTTATTTTTAAACACCCACTTCTTATTCCAATAATAGCTATTGACTAACCCAATTAGATAAGAAAGGATATTAGCTAGGATGTAATGCATGCCTAATTTTACAAACAACATATAGAAGCCGATCGAAATAAGCGTATTGACGACCCCAACGAGGCCGAACTTTAGTAACTTTTCCATTTTGACCCTTCAATCCTTTTAAGATGATTACCTCCATCTTAATGATATGTGAAAAGAAATGCAAAAAACTAGGAATAGCCATATCCATATCCTTAAATTTTGCATACATATACAGGAAAGGAGTGGATATGTATGAACATTATTCAACGATTTATCCCTGCATCGAATACAGACACGCGTCCGGGTATCAAAATGGTCCCTAAATACATTACCATCCATGAAACAGATAATCCAAGCCCAGGTGCAGATGCAGAAGCACATGCTAGATTACAGGAACGGGGGAATGATCGTTCGGCTTCCTGGCATCTGCAAATTGATGACCATCAAGCAATCCAATCCATCCCGTTTAATGAGGTCGCATGGGCAGCGGGAGATGGAAGAAGCGGTATAGGGAATACTTCATCTATTCATATTGAAATATGTGTAAATAGTGATGGGGATTTTAACAAGGCAGTTCGAAATACAGCGGAAGTCACGAAACAATTGATGAGCACTTATAAAATTCCCCTCGCCAATGTTGTCCAGCACAACCGTTGGAGCGGGAAGAACTGCCCAAGAAACCTAAGGAGCGGCGATAAAGGTGTTACCTGGAATGACTTTATCAACATGTTGAAAAGCGGCGGTGTTCAAACCACTCAAGCTGTCCAAACGGTTCCGGCAGGTCCAGTTGAACCAGTGTTTATTAAAAATCATACCGTCATCCAAAGGGTACGTGCTTTAGTGAGGACGGATATTCGTAGAGCACCTAGTCATGCCGCCGAGTTTGTTCGTGATGCCATGCCAGGGGAAGAATTTAATGTTTTCGCACGTGAAGGTGATTGGCATAATGTAGGGAGAGATAACTGGATTGATGGAAATGGAGGCAGGAACCTTTATTGGATTGATAATCATGCATCCGATACACAAGATGCATCTAGAAGCATCCCGTATCCGGGCCATATCATTCGTCGTGGTTCAAAAGGGGACGAAGTAAAGATGATTCAACGTGCTTTGGGAGTCACACCTGTTGGATCATTCGGTCCAAAAACAGAAGACGCTGTTAAATCTTTTCAACAACGCCATGGGTTAACGGCAGATGGAATCGTCGGACCTAAAACCTGGGAAGCAATGTTCTGATCGTGTATTTAAAAATAGTCTATTAAAAGTTCAATTTTTATCAAAATTGGACTTTTTATTTTTACATCAAGTTTATAAAAAGTATTAGACAGATATGATGAGAGTATTTTCTTTTTTAGCCTATTTGGTGTATATTATTAGGCGTGCCGGAGTGATATTTTACAAAAAATATTTGATAAGCTACACTTAATTGAACCGATCATATATTGAATCTACCACTATTTCATATAGATAATGAATAATGATTTAACTTCTAAAATGTCAAAATATAATGTAAAGGAGTTGAACACTATTATTAATCCAGATGTTTCGGTTATTATCCCTGTTTATAATGGTGCAGGTACAATCGAACAAGCAATAGGTTCTTGTCTTTCCCAAACGTATTCGAATTTCGAAATTATCATAATTGATAATGGATCAACAGATAATACTAAGGATATCGTTCATTCTTTTAAATCGGGAAAAATCAAATATTATTATACCGATGTAAAAGGAAGATCAAATGCTAGAAATTTAGGAATAGAAAAAGCTGCTGGCAAATGGATTCAATTTTTAGATGCGGATGATTTGCTGGATGAAAATAAATTAACTAAAGCAATGGAAATTTTAAAATCTGATGGACCATGGGAAGCTGTACAATGTGCAACTGAATATATAAAGGATAATCAAGTTATTAATATCTTCAAACCGTATTCTAACAAAGATGTGTATGACAATTTATTGTTAGGGAATACGATCCCAATCAATTCTATGGTATTGAGTAAACGTAAGTGCAAAACATTTCCTTTGGGCATGGAGCATTGTGAAGATTGGGTATTTTGGATTGAAAGTTTAGCTGACTGTGACATATTCTTCGATGATCATTACTGTGGAGCGAAGGTAATGATTCATGAAGGTAACACCATGAAGAATATCCAAAAAATGAAATTTTATGA
>NZ_JBALPZ010000023.1:19357-25093 GCF_036965645.1 Neobacillus drentensis | reverse complement strand
TCCATGAAGAAAAATCTACTTAGAATCATAAAAATTTTAAAGAGATACGTTGAATATTTACTATTTGCATCTGAAAAGAACCTGTATATCGAAAATGAGGCGAAAGAGAAATACTATCTTAGGTTTGCAAGGATGCTTTGCAGGGTCAGTGTAATAAAAAGTTATTTGAAGAGGAAAATAGGAGAATTTAATGAAAAAAACGTATACCAGTAAAAAAAGAATTGCTGTTGATGCCTACTTTTTTAATAATTTTGGCGATGATTTATTCTTAGAAATTTTAATTAACAGATATCCAAATGCTCACTTTGATTTCATCACTCCAAGTGAGGATAGAATAAAAAACTTCCACGGTAATCCTAGGATTAAAATTGTTAGTCGAAAGCAAGCGTTGAAGAAAGTTATGAGTTACGATATGTATATCATGATTGGCGGATCGATGTTTCAACAGCCGCCAAATTGGAAGATGCAGAGGTTGAATTTATTTTTGATGGTGCGTACTTTTAAATTATTTAACAAACCATGTGCCATTATTGGATGTAATTTCGGACCGTATTCTGATCCATCCTATCTAAAAGCGTACAAAAACATTTTTAAAAAATTAGATTATCTATCTGTCCGAGATGAAAAATCATTTAAGGTTCTTAATGATAAAAATATAAATCTTCATTGTTATCCTGATATTGCCTTTTCCTTTGATGTTGAGTCTAAAGGTGGTGACCAAAGGAATACGGAGAATATTATCGGTGTTTCCATTATGGATTTTGGAAAAGAGAATCCTGATTATGAAGATAAAATGGCTGAAATGTTAAACAGCATTCAGGAGCACGCTAAAATAAAGATTTTTAGCTTTCAAAATTCTAATGAAATCAATGATTTAAAAGTAATTAACAAGGTTTTATCAAAACTTCCAAACAATAGTGATCACATTGAGGTTGTTAATTATGAAGGCAATATGAGCAGTTTTCTAAGCCACTACGAAGAGTGCCGTGCCTTTTTAACGACAAGATTTCACTCACTCATCTTATCACTTATGTATAATCAAAAAATTGTAGCGATTAATTATAACCCAAAAATCGAAAATACTTTAAAGTTTTTAGATCTCCCAATTGAGATGGTTAATTTAGAATCATTAGAAGATATTAATCTTGATATACTTTTCGATCAGAAACAAACAAGTTATGATTTATCAACTATTAAAAGAGAATCATTGGCTCATTTTGAATTTATTGATTCAGTTATAGGTGTTTAATTACCCAGGATGTCCATTAACAGATGAATGGAAAGACAACCCGGGTTTTAAGGAGTATTTCATGAAAGCAAAAAGAAGTTTTCTTAACTTATTGGTGGGTATAGGGAGTCAGATTATTACGATCGTGCTTGGAATTTTTATTCCAAGGCTTATATTGGTTCACTTTGGTTCAGAAGTGAATGGGCTATTAACATCCATAACTCAAATAATCGTTTATTTTACATTGTTAGAAGCTGGTGTTGGTGCAGCTTCCTTACAAGCGTTATACAAACCAGTAGCCAATGGTGAAAAGAAGAGTATCAATGAAATATTGGCTGCTACTTCAAGCTATTATAAAAAAACAGGGATTGTTTATTTTTTTGCCGTAATCGCACTGGCTATTATTTACCCACTTGTTATTAATTCCAGCATCAATAAAATGACCATTATGGTGGTAATCTTATTAACAGGCCTTGGTGGAGCAGTTAACTACTATTATCAGGGGAAATATAGAATCTTACTGACAGCTGAAGGTAAAAGTTATATCGTGACTTTGTTCACTACTATTATCACGATTGTAAGTAACTTGGCCAAAATTGTTTTGTTGTATCTCGGCTATGATATTATCATGGTGCAAGCATCGTTTTTTATTATCACACTGGCTCAGGTTATTGTTTATCATCTTTATATTAGCAGGAATTATAAGTGGATTGACTTAAGTGTTAATCCCAATTTCGGCTCTATTGCACAAAAGAACTCCGTATTGGTACACCAATTTTCATCGTTAATTTTTAATAATACGGATGTACTCATTTTGACTATTTTCACCAATCTAAAAGTTGTAAGTGTATATGTGATGTTTAATATGCTGTTTAGTATCATTGATAATTTAGTTACTACCGTTAGTGGCAGCATAACCTTTGTACTTGGACAAACCTTTCACGATAGTAAGGAGAAATTTCTAAAATTGTTTGATGCCTATGAGGTTTACTTTATGGCATTAGTTTTTACACTGTTTACGGTTACCTATATTTTAGTACTGCCTTTTATGCGTCTATACACAGCGGGAGTCCATGATATTAACTATATTGACAAATGGCTGCCAATCTTGTTTGTAGCGATTAAATTATTAGTTTATGCTCGTTCCTCGTGCAATAATGTCATAAATATAGCGGGGCATTTTAAAAAAACACAGTACCGGTCCATTTTTGAATCGGCTATTAACTTAATTGGCTCGCTGCTATTTGTAAACTTATTTGGAATATATGGGGTCTTAATGGGGACATTATTGGCAGTTTTATATCGTTCAACAGATATTGTGATCTATGCAAATAAGACGATTTTAGGTCGAAGTCCGTGGAGAACAGCGAAGAGATGGCTATTTAATGCAATTCTCTTTTTGATAATTATGTTTATTACACATTCGATTTCTATAAATCCAACATCCTATCTTACCGTGTTCGTATATGCATTTATTTTAACGATTATTCTCTTCTTTATTTATTTCTTTACCAATTCCTTATTGGAAAGAGAGACATACCTATATACAAAAAATTATCTATTTACGTTTCTCCATAAAAGGAAATATAAATTACAAAATCAATAATTTTGCTATCCAATTATTACTTCAGGAGGATTGTTTATGAGCCAGTATGAAAGTTCTAAACATGCTGATTGTTACTCCTTTTTAAATAGTATGATCGAATATATTCAAGATTTAAAGGTGCAACTGATTACGTATGAGGATTTAAAAAAATTTACAAATGAACATTTACAAAAGGGACATAGCCAGGATGAGCGTGAGCGTTATGAAACCCTAACACAATTAATTTTCAAGTTTATTGATGGCAAAGCTTCAGAAAGTGTATTAAGATTTTATCTTAAAAGGCAATTTGTTATCGAAGAGTTTAAGCTTGATGAAATCATCAATAAGCTAAACCTTATTATGAGTAAGAAGGGGCTAGGTAATCCCTCTATAACTTTCGCAGATAACTTTTCTTATCCTAAAGTTAGTGTCATTATTACTACCTACAACAGGAAAGATTACCTGTTTCAAGCGATCAATAGTATATTGGCGCAGGATTATCCGAATATCGAAATTATCACCATTGATGATAACTCCAGTGATGGAACAGACCTATTAATGGCGGAACATTTTAACAATCACCCCCAAATCATTTACATCCGAAAAGAAAAGAATTGTGGACCTGGAACAAATCGCCGAGAGGCATTTCAATCTTTTGCAGATGGGGAGTATACGCTATTCTTAGACGATGATGATTACTTAATTGATTATCATTACATAAGTAAAACTGTCCATTTTCATATGAACCATCCTGAAGTATCGTTTGTAGCAGCCAATGTGTTTTTTGAATATTCTTTAAAAGACCTATTAAAGATTTCTGATTTAGGACTTAGTGAGGTTGTTAATAAATACGACTATTTAATCAATTTTGAAAGGCCTGGATATCCCAAGCCCTTATCCACATTAACGACAGTGTTTAAACGGGACTCACTCATTGAAATGGGTATTCTAAATATGAATATGGTGAATGATGCGTCCATTTATATGCGGGCACTATTAGTAGGGCATGCAGGCTTTATTGATTCTATCGTTGGTGTTTATCGGATCCATGGTAATAATATTACCTTTAACCTTAGTAAAGAATTTATTGTTGAAAATTTAGATGAAAAGACGATTGTTAAAAACATGGCGATCGAACAATTCGGCTTTAATAAAAATGATATGGATAATTGGTTCAATTATACAGTTCATAACACCGTTTCGTATTATCTTGTGAATTCAGCAAGAAATGCTGAGGATTTTAGGTACATGTTTAATTGGACAAAGGAAAATTGCCCGTCCATCTATCATGATTTAAGAAATACCTACCGATTTACATTATGGAAAAAAAGATTAAAGAGATTTCCACTTGTTCGAAAGCTTAGTGGAAAATAAATGAATAATATTGATCAAAAAGTCTTCATTAGGTAGGAAGGCTTTTTTTTATTGTTTAATGGTCAAGGGGTTCTTTTTAATTAGTTGTATCTATTTTTTCCGTAATCAACTATAAAAATAGCTGTATATCACAATTTTTTAAATTGGATATACAGCCTGAAGTATGTACGTATATTAGTTTCTATTTTAAAAAAGGTGTAAACCCATGTATGAGCCACCTATACATCATATATAACAAGTTGAAAAGTGGAAAACACCATATCATCCCAAGATAAAACAAATTATTGATTAACCGATTTTCCGTAATTTTCCCCATTATAATGACTGTTAAGATAACTGAGCCTACTGTTAATACCCTATTACCGGAGCCATATATTGTTGGTGAAAAAAACATGACTACAAGTGTACCAATGACTGCTAGGACTCCAAACAGCGTGAATGTTTTAAACTTCGTGTTTTGCAATAGGAGGTAAATGAACATGAAGCTATAGAGTGTCCAAAAAAGATAAGGAAAAATAGCCTTAAGAAAAGCCTTTGTTAAATGGAATGACAACAAAGTTTCGCTAAAATGAAATTTACGTATTTCCTCAAAATTATGCAGGAGTCCCTGTGCGATTCCTTCAAGTTGAAGAATAAGAACAATAACAAATATACAGGTGAATAATCGGAAAATGATATTCTGTTTTAATTTATCATTTTTAAAATAGGTGATAAGTGTTATGACGGAAAGCAAATATAAGATATATTTCATGTCCGAAAAAATTTTTTTATATCCCCATATGGTTCCGATATAGAAATGATCTTTAAGAGAAAGTTCACCAAAGGTAGGAAACCAATAAGCGGTTTCTGCCACTGTTCTTACCTTGTTTCCAGGTGAAAGAATCATAATAAGCGTTCCTATTATCATGAATCCAGTCATCAAAAGCAATTTTTTATCTTGCTCTTTTTTTTGAAATACTAATGCTATGTGAGTGAGAATAGCAAAACAAGATAAACAAAGTGAAACTTGTTCATTTCCGATTGAGGCAAAAAATCCAGAAACAAAATATAGTAAAAACATATACTTGTTTTGAAGTTCAAAATCTCGAAACACTTTATCTGCATAAGGAATCATGGCGATAAGACCCAGTGTGATAGGCCATAGATAATACATGGAACCAGTAATCCAAAACACACCTGAACTTAATATGTTTTGCGCAAAATATCCTAAAATCGCCAGAACGATCAAGATCTCTAGTAGAGTTACTTTTTTTCTCCAAATTCTTACCACCGAATAACAAAGGACTAATAAAAAAATAGGATTAATTAACCTCCATAGCCATACTCTATGGGCAAGAAAGAAATAGACCATGGTATCAGAAAATATTCGGGCTGACCAATGAAAATACCTGTTGAAAAGCCAGTGCATGAGCGTTGAGTTTTGGGTAGCTTTTGAAAAAAGTAAGTCATCGCCAGGAAATTTTTTAACAACAAAATGGAAAAGGTATATCAAAAAATAGACTATAAGTAAAATAAACCATTTATATTTTTTTAAAATCATATAAACACC
>NZ_JBALPZ010000023.1:18874-19321 GCF_036965645.1 Neobacillus drentensis | reverse complement strand
AGTTTTTATGGATTATTATTCAAGGTAAATAATAAGTTATTTTGTCATAAAATCAAGTCAATGAGGCTTGAAATATTCACAAAAGCAAAAATCGAGATACAAAACCGTTGATGCATGCCTTTTTTCTTCCACTTAAAGAAATGTCAATATTTGTTGAAATTATGTAAATTATGCCGAATTTAATTGTTTACTATTCTTTATTCTGCTAAAATTTATCCTGAATGCTTTTAGTAGATTAATTGATAGTGGGGGAGATGACGATAATTAAAAGCAAGTTAACTGAATATTTACTGGCAGCATCCTTTTTTACCATCCTATTAATCTTTCATAGCAGCAATGTTTTCGCAGCTGGTACCCTGTTAACACCAAAGGGATACATTGATTCACCAGCAACGGGAGCAACCCTAAAGGGGGTTAGTGTTGTAAAAGGTTGGTTTTTAGATGGAA
>NZ_JBALPZ010000023.1:18468-18736 GCF_036965645.1 Neobacillus drentensis | reverse complement strand
ATCCGGCCTATAAAAATGCAAACGCTGGATATCAGTATTCTTTAAATACGGCCAATCTACTGAATGGGCAACACACGCTGACAATCAGGGAAACCGGAAAAAATGGAGCTGTGACCGAACTTAAACGTCTTGTCAACGTTCAAAATGCCGTTCAGAACACCGCTCAGAATACCGTGCAAAATTTACCTGCAAAAGGTACCATTGATGAACCAAAGTATGGTGCAACCGTGAAGGACAGCACGCTAATCCGCGGTTGGTTTTTAGATGG
>NZ_JBALPZ010000023.1:17858-18363 GCF_036965645.1 Neobacillus drentensis | reverse complement strand
ATAAAAATGCCAATGCTGGCTACCAATATACCTTAAATACCAAAATTTTATCGAATGGCCAACATACCCTGACAGTTAGGGAGACTGGGAAAAATGGGGCGAAGACGGAACTTAAACGTCTAGTCACTGTTCAAAACGCCGTACAGAACACCGTTCCAACCTTAGTTACACGAGGTATTATCGATGAACCAAAGAATGGTGCAACGGTGAAGGGCAGCACGCTTGTCCGTGGCTGGTTTTTAGATGGAAGCGGTGTGTCAAANNGCCTATAAAAATGCCAATGCTGGATTTCAATATTCTTTAAATACAACGAATCTATCAAATGGTCAACACACTCTTACAGTTAGAGAAACGGGGAAAAGTGGAGCCAAGTCCGAGCAAAAACGTCTAATCACGGTTCAGAACACCGCCGTTCCAACCTTAGTTACAAGGGGTGTCATCGATGAACCGAAAAGTGGTGCAACGGTGAAGGGCAACACGCTTGTACGTGGCTGGTTTTTAGATG
>NZ_JBALPZ010000023.1:10674-17798 GCF_036965645.1 Neobacillus drentensis | reverse complement strand
GTTGAAGTATTGGTGGATGGAAAAATCGTTGGTCAGGCACAGTATGGATTATCACGTACAGATGTATCAAAAGCCTATCCTGCCTATAAAAACGCTAATGCTGGATATCAGTATACTCTAAACACTGTTAATTTAACAAACGGCCAACACACTCTAACCGTTAAAGAGACTGGAAAGAGTGGCGCAACAAAGGAGCTTAAATCTCTAATCAATGTCCTTAACTTACCCGTAAAAGGAGCTATTGAATCACCAAAGAACGGTGTGACCATCAAGGGGAATACACTAATCAGCGGTTGGTTTTTAGATGGAAGCGGCGTAAGTAAAGTGGAAGTATTAGTAGACGGGAAAATAATCGGTCAAGCACAGTATGGAGTTGCCCGTACGGATATCGCTAATTCCTATCCCGCCTATCAAAACGCCAATGCTGGATTTCAATATACCCTTAATCCAGTGAACTTTACCGCCGGCCAACATACGCTCACAGTAAGAGAAACGGGGAAAAATGGGCTGCAGACAGAGTTAAAGAGTCAATTTTACATCCAAGGACTGCCTGCTAAAGGGTCTCTAGACTCGCCAGTGAGTGGGACTGTACAGAAAGGAAATAGTTTAGTCCGTGGTTGGTTCTTAGATGGAAGCGGAGTAAAAACGATTGAGGTATTTGTGGACGGAAACTTAATGGGTGAAGCCGATTACGGGTTAGTACGGACTGATGTTCAAACTGCCTATCCGGAATATAAAAATGCTAACTCAGGTTATCAATATACACTCAATACGCTGCAGTTAAAGGATGGAGAACATACGCTCGCGGTAAAAGAAACTGGGGTTAATGGGGAAACCAGTACACTTACTGTCCAGATTACCGTGGGGAATGGAAATCTTTATACCATCTTAAACTTAAAAAAACCTTCTAACATTACGGCGAGTGAGATTGTGGCTTTCTTTGAAAGGAAAAATCCAACTAGTCCACTCAAAAATTATGCCCAAAGTTTCATTAATGCTCAGAATAAGTATGGTGTCAATGCACTATATTTATTGGCACATACGATTTGGGAAACAGGCTGGGGCGGATCAGATTTAATAACCTATAAACATAACCTATATGGTTATGGCGCCTATGATGTCTGTCCGTTTACGTGTGGTTATTATTTCCCTACGGTACAAGATAGCATTAATAAAGTAGCTTATCAGGTAAGACATGATTATCTAGAGGAATCTGGAGCCTACTACGATGCAGGTTATGGTCCGACGTTGACGGGGATGAATGTCAGATACGCTACAGATCAAAATTGGAAAAATGGGATTGCCAACCTGATGGAAAGTATGAAATCATATGACTCTTCTTATTATTGGAATTTGCCTGAGCTCAATGTATCAGCAAGTGCTCCGCCGTCATATGGAAGGGATATTCCTGATGGGCAATCATACCCAACAGATACAATCATTAACTTCCCTAGCGGAATCGTGGCTAAAGTGAATATGTCATCAGTAAATTTAAGGTCATTGCCATATCTTTCGACCTCAACGATTACCGGCACACTTAACTTCAACACGGTTGTTAGTATGGAAGGATATAATACCGATGTTTATTATGATCCAACTAGCACCGATTATAATGGTTACCGCTGGTATCGAGTGACTGTCAATGGTCAGAATGGCTGGTTGAATGGCCAAAATGTAACGATCGGTAATTTGCTTCAAGCCGACAGTGATGTTGATAACTTACGAGTTCGGAGCAGTGCTTCTACAAGTGCGGCAACATTAACCTATGTAGATCATGATACGTTTCTAAGAGCAGTGACCAACACGAACGGAGACGTAGTTTCACAAGATGGCTGGTATAATGTATATCTACCAAATTCGACAACGACCGGCTGGGTTTCAGGAGATTATATATCTCAAATCACTCACTAAAATCTATGAAAAAATCCTTTAGGTTATGAACCTAAAGGATTTTTTTATTACAATTAATAGGAGTATGAGTCGAGACTCTCTACTGTTTCTTTTGCTAAACCAAGGTGTTCGCGCAATTGATCTGAAATTTCTTGTCTTGTTTCATCATCAACTAAGTAGTACCAAATACCGTCAATGGTCGTTCCTTCGCCGTCCATTTGAATACTATCCATTTTCTCAGCTGCAGGCTTATAAGTTGATTGAATGCCAATCATGTCTTCGAGCGTGAGATTCGTTTTAATATTCTTTTCAAGTGCATTTAAGATGTCATCGTATTTCGTAAGGGTTGAAAACGATTTTCCTTTTGCCACAATTTTCGAAATCACTTCTCGCTGCCGCTGTTGGCGTCCGAAGTCACCTAATGGGTCCTGATGTCTCATCCGGGCATATTCAAGAGCCTCGATCCCATTTAAATGCTGTTTTCCTGTTTCAAGCGAAACACCATCTAATTCGAAGGCATATTTATTGTTAACATCAATACCGCCGACTGCATCGACAATATCTTTAAAGCTTTCCATATTTACTTTAATATAATAGTCAATCGGAATATTTAAGAAATTCTCAACCGTATCAATTGTTTCTTCAATTCCGCCATAGGCATAAGCAGCATTAATCTTTGTGACGCGCTTTTTAGTTGACTTCCCATTATTATTGACTAACAATGTTCTGGTGTCCCGTGGAATACTTAACAGTTTAGTAGATTTTTTCTTAGGATTAATCGTCACCACAATCATTGAATCTGTACGTCCACTGTCACCTTTTCGTTCGTCAACTCCAACCATTAAGATGGAAATAGGATCAGAATTATTAAATTCAACCTTTGTTTCTCGTTTTGCAGAAACTTCCCTTGAAAGTGGAGATGTCATTTTACTCACTGCTTTGGCTACATTATGGTAAACACTGTAGCCATAAATAGCGCCACCAGCGATAAGAATGACAAGGAAAAACATTGTTACACGGAACCATTTTACTTTCCTTCTCTTTCCCTTTAGGGTAGATCTAGTTCTATTCATTTATATAATTCCCTTCTTAAAGGTATAGATGTAAAAAGAAATACTAAGGGATATTATAATATTGAACGGGTATAAGTTCAACCAGAAACAAAAAAATCCACCATAAAAGTACAAGTTTCGCGATAATGATGCTATAATTTACACTTGGTTAAGTTTAAGGTAAAGGGAATTTGTCATTTCTTGCATTGTTTTACCTTTGAAACCAATTAGAATAGATTGTTGTACAAGTGTTTAGCCTAGACATAAAAATTATGAAATGAAAGTGTGTGAAACCAGTGTCTAATGCAAAAGTTGCAATCAGTATTGTGACCTATAATAGCAAACATATCTTCGACGTTTTAGATAATTTAAAGAAAGAATTTAGGCATGATGAAAATTTCCGCTTTGTGATTTTTGATAATAACTCAAATGAGGACTACAAAGAGCATCTGCGTGAGTATATGGACTTTGCTGAGATTACCTTCTACCATGAAAACAACGGCTTTGGCTTTGGTCATAACTACAATCTGCTGCATGCGGAGGAAACCTATTTTTTAGTCTTTAATCCAGATATCGTTTTGGTCAGAGACGATTTACTAAAAATGATAGATATGATGGAAAAGGACTCATCTATTGCTTTATTAGTACCAAAAGTACTGAACCCAGATGGAAGTATACAGCATCTAATGCGGGATCGTGTGTCTGTTTTTGATTATGCGCTCCGCTTTGTCCCATTTCAATCTGTGAAGAAAATGTTTTCTAAACGACTAGCGTCCTATGAACTTAGAGACATCCCGAATGACCGGGATGTAGACATCCGAATTGGTTCCGGCTGCTTTATGTTATTAAGAGGTAAGGATTTTAAAGAGGTAGGCGGCTTTGATGAGCGTTACTTTATGTACTTTGAAGATTACGACCTCTGCCTTGAACTAAGAAAACGGAATAGAAGGATTGTGTATACTCCTTTTTCACAAGTGGTCCATTATTATGAAAGAGGAGCCCATAAGAATAAAAAATTGTTTAAAATTTTTATGCAGTCTATGTATAAGTATTTCAACAAATGGGGATGGCGATTGTTTTAATACTACCTGAATACGTATAGATTGGAAAAATTTTTAAGTTTAAGTATAGAGATATATCAAAGAGATTTAGATAAAAATAAAAAAAATGCCAGCACTCTCGGCCGAATATTTTGGCTCGAGGTAGTAGGAGAGGGTAATTTTCATGAACAAGTTTGAAAAAATTTTGTTGACGATTTTTTTTATTGAAGTATTTGTAGGTGGAGGAGGAAGACTAATCGATTTTGGAGTTTTATCGATTCGTCAAGTCTTGTTCTTACTTCTGATCGTAGTGTTCATCGTTCGCATTATCAAAGACAAAGCGTATTTAAATAAAGAAATCAATACATTTCTACGATTCAATCCGGTGACGATCGGAGTCTATTTATTGCTTGCATGGTTTGTGGTTAGTTCTATCATTGGTGTTTTAAATGGACATCCATTAGGAATGATTGTTACCGACTTTTTCAGAGTATCTTATTTTGTGGTCTATTTTCCATTGGCTTATTATATTTCAAAGGAACGATTCTCCGTTCAGCGGATCATCACGCTACTAAAATATTCAGCATTAGCTGTAGCCCTTTTTACTATTATTATTTCGCTGCTAGGAAAGACCGTTTTTGTCGGCACTCATTTTAAACCCTATTATGACTTTTTAAATAGAGTATTTACTGGGGATTTATTTTTCAGACCAAGTAATAGTGTTTTTTATAAAAGTCACTTTTTTGTGTTAATTGGATTGGTGATTGCCTTAAATGACCTATTCAATAAAAGTAAAAGCAAGCTTAGCATCGCACTTGTGATTTTTGGCTCTGTTTCGGTTCTATGGTCTGAAACAAGAGGTTTTTTATTAGCCTTTATGTTAAGTGTATTTATGATTATTGTGTTGGATGTAAAAGTCCTTGTTGATCCAATTAAGGGGTTAGTAAGCAAGCTTCAAAAACTTGTTCATCATAAGCAATTTATTAAAAAATTCACCATTCTAATTCTTGTGGTAGTGGCTGTTCCCTTTTTGTATAAATATATGACGCTTGAACGTTTTGAAGTGGTTAAGCCTCCTGCAGCAAATGTGCAGCCAAATGTGGAGCCAAATCAAGCGGCAGAGGAACAGGAGCCTCAAGTTAATGATATAAGTGTTAATAATCGGCTTGAATTTATTATTGCTTCTAAAGACATATTAGTTCATCCTGTCAACCTTGTTTTCGGGTCAGGCTATGGAACAGAAGTAGCAGGAAGGATTACTGGGTTAGAAATGAGTTTCCTTGATATCTTAGTAGAACAAGGATTAATTGGGCTTGGTATCTGGGTGTTCTTATTTTTCATTGTTTATTTTAATTACTATAGTGCTTATAAGAAAGGGCATAAATTATCCAGCCTTGAAATTTCATTATTGTCGGCCTTTATGGGTGTTCTTTTATTAACAAATATTAATCCGTTTATCAACAATCCAATTGGAATTAGTTTTCTCCTTATTCTTTTAATCGTTTCACAGCAAAAAAAGAGCTCAAGTATAAATGAGGTAATCGAATGAAATTAACGGCTGTCATGGTTCTCTATAAACAAGCTGTTGAAGATAGCAAAACCTACCAAACGTTAAGAGAGACTTTATTTTCAAAAAAGGATTTTTCACACGAACTAGATTTAATTATTTACGACAATAGTCCAGAAAAGCAGATAGAAACTTCTTTTGATAGCGAAGAGGTATCCATTCAGTATTTTCATGACCCTCGTAATTTAGGAATTGCGGCTGCTTACAATTTTGCCCTATCAATGGCCACTAAAAACGGCAGTGACTGGCTGCTTCTATTAGACCACGACACCCAATTAACGAGTGAGTATGTTCAAGAAATTAGTAACTTGCCGGTGTTAGATGGTCATGTTGCTGCAGTAGTACCAAAGATCACAAGTAATGGAATGATGATCTCCCCTGTTTATAGTCGTTATCTCCGACCATTAAAAGGGGAACAGCCGCCAGCAGGGCTTCAAAGTGAACCGGTCATGGCGATTAACTCAGGTTCTCTCATTAGGGTGGAATTTTTAAAGCAGCTTGGCGGATTTAATGGAGATTTCCGATTGGACTATCTCGATCATTGGCTATTCCATGAAATTTTTGCGAAGCATCATAAGGTCTGGGTATTAAATGTGGTCCTTGAACATGAATTATCTGTGATGGACTATAGCCAGGTTTCGTTAGGCCGATATCAAAGTATTTTGGACTCAGAAATCAATTTTTATAGAAATTATAAAAAGGACCTTTATCCCTCCTATCGAAAACAGCTGGTGATGAGATTTATGAAACAAGTATTACTGGTAAAAAATAAAAAAATTGCCATGTATACGTTAAGCAGGCTCTTGACTAGGAAAAGGAGTTAATTTATATGTTATCGGTTTGTATGGCGACCTATAATGGTGAAAAGTTTGTCATCAGGCAGCTAGACAGCGTCCTAAAGCAGTTAAATCTACACGATGAAGTGATTGTTGTTGATGATGGTTCTAAGGACAAAACGGTTCAGGTAATCAAAGATCACTTTGGTGACCGAGTTCAGGTTTATGTGAATGAAAGCAATTTAGGTCCTATTAAAAGCTTTGAAAAGGCGATATCTTTGGCAAAGGGAGATATCCTTTTTCTATGTGACCAAGATGATGTGTGGGAAGACAATAAAGTAACAAGTGTTTTAGCGGCGTTTGAGGAACAAGATGCTGACCTGGTTCTGCACGATGCCTATGTTGTGGATGGGAGTTTACAGATCATCAATCCATCATGGAATGATTTTAATCGTAACAACATAAACCAAGGAATTTTTGGGAATATTTTAAAAAACGCCTATACCGGGGCATTTATGGCTTTTAAAAAAGAACTAGTTTCCTTCATTCTCCCATTTCCTAAAGAAATTGAAATGCATGATCAATGGATTGCACTTGTCTGTATGTTAAAAAAGAAGAAAATCGTTTTTCTCGATACTCCGCTCGTCAAATATGTCCGTCACGGCGGCAATGTAACCGGGATGAAGAAAAGGCCGCTTATGACACAGTTAAAAGGCCGTTTACGTACCCTATCAGCCATTGCTGGTTACCGACGTTAAAATGACTTCGAGAATTGTCCAGCTTCAGCGCCTAGGGGCTC
>NZ_JBALPZ010000023.1:225-10652 GCF_036965645.1 Neobacillus drentensis | reverse complement strand
AACTACTTTTTTCCCTGAACATGGCGCTTCCGCTTTTCTATTACGTTTTTGTTACATTTTAGGATGAATTATTCTTTTTAATTGGCCTTTCTTTATAATGAGGAAGGAGCATTTTGGCGGAATTTGTAGATTAAATGTAAGTGAGGAGTTGTAAAAATGAAAGGCATTATACTTGCAGGTGGCAGTGGAACAAGACTCTATCCGTTAACAAAAGTCGTTTCCAAACAATTATTACCTGTCTATGACAAACCAATGATCTATTATCCTTTATCTGTATTAATGTTAGCTGGCATTAAGGATATTTTAATTATTTCAACACCAGAGGATATCACCCGTTTTGAACAGATCTTGGGAGATGGCTCCGATTTAGGAATGAACTTTACATATAAAATCCAGCCTCATCCAGGCGGCTTAGCACAAGCATTTATTTTAGGCGATGAATTTATCGGCGATGATAACGTAGCTTTAGTTCTTGGAGATAATATTTTTTATGGACATGGGTTAACCGACCTGTTAAGAAAGGCAGCTGCCCGTGAAACAGGAGCAACTGTATTTGGTTACTACGTGAATGACCCTGAACGTTTTGGTGTCGTTGAATTTGATGAGGAGGGAAAAGCGGTCTCAATCGAAGAAAAGCCCGATATTCCTAAATCTAATTACGCCGTTACAGGTCTTTATTTTTATGATAACCGCGTTGTCAATATTGCCAAGAGCATTCAACCATCCCCGCGCGGTGAGTTAGAAATTACCGATATCAATAAAGCCTATTTAGAAATGGGCGAATTAAGTGTTGAACTCTTAGGACGCGGTTATGCTTGGTTAGATACAGGTACGCATGCCTCTCTTTTAGAAGCCTCTCAGTTCATTGAAACGGTGGAAAAACGACAGTCCTTAAAAATTGCCTGCTTAGAAGAAATCGCTTATAAAATGGGCTATATTTCGAAAGAAAAGCTGATTGAGCTTGCTGAACCATTAAAGAAAAATCAGTATGGTCAATATCTGCTGAAAATTGCCAGTCAGGGAAAGTAAATCGTAAGTGAGGTTATTATAATGAATATTATTGAAACGAAGATTCCCGGTGTGAAAATTCTTGAACCAAAGGTTTTTGGTGATCATCGTGGTTATTTTATGGAGAGCTATAATCAAGAACTATTTGAGAAATTAGGTTTGCATTATGATTTTGTTCAGGACAACCAATCCTTATCTGCCCCAGTTGGCACGTTACGGGGTCTGCATTTTCAGCTTAATCCAAAAGCACAAACAAAGGTAGTGCGTTGTGTAACAGGTGCTATTTATGATGTAGCCGTTGATATTCGTAAGGGCTCCCCAACATATGGACAATGGGTTGGAGTCATTTTAAGCGAATATAACAAGCGACAGCTGTTAGTTCCGAAAGGCTTTGCGCACGGTTTTTGTACATTGGTGCCTGACACCACAGTAGCTTACAAAGTTGATGAGTATTACTCTCCAGAACATGATGGCGGCATCCTCTGGAATGACCCTGAGTTAGCCATCGATTGGCCGGCTGCCAATCCGATTCTGTCTGAAAAGGATACGAAGCATCCAACCTTAAGTGAAGCAAGCCATCTTAATTTTGTTTTTGAGGAATAGGAGGACAATAAATGAAATTATTAGTAACAGGCGGCGCTGGTTTTATCGGCAGTAACTTCGTCCGCTACATGGTCAATAAATATCCGGATTATATGATTGTGAATTTAGATTTATTAACATATGCAGGAAACCTTGAGAACTTAAAAGACATTGAAAATGCTTCAAACTATAAATTTGTTCGTGGTGATATTGCGGACCGTGATTTTATTCAAGGTCTATTTCAAGAAGAAAAGTTTGATTATGTCATCAACTTTGCTGCAGAGTCACACGTAGACCGTAGTATTACGGACCCAGGCATTTTTGTACAAACCAACATCCAAGGGACACTAGCCTTGCTTGATGCAGCCAAAACATTTGGTGTAACGAAATACCTTCAAGTATCAACAGATGAAGTATATGGTACTTTAGGTGAAACAGGCTATTTTACAGAAGAAACGCCTTTAGCTGCCAATAGTCCCTATAGTGCAAGTAAAGCAGGCGCTGACTTGCTTGTTCGTGCGTACCATGAAACATTTGGTCTGCCAGTCAACATTACCCGTTGTTCAAACAACTATGGCCCATACCATTTTCCTGAGAAATTAATCCCATTAATGATCATCAATGCTTTACATGATAAGGAGCTTCCAATTTACGGTGATGGCTTAAATATTCGTGATTGGCTTCATGTGGAAGATCACTGCCAAGCGATTGACCTTGTTCTTCATAAGGGCCGTAACGGTGAGGTTTACAACGTTGGCGGTAATAACGAACGTACGAATATTGAAATTGTAAAAACGATTCTAAAACATTTAAATAAGCCTGAATCCTTAATGAAGTTTGTGACAGATCGTCCAGGCCATGACCGCCGTTATGCCATTGATGCTGCCAAATTACGTACAGAGCTAGGCTGGTCGCCTAAATATAATTTCGATACAGGTATTGAGCAGACAATTAATTGGTACTTAAATAACCAAGAGTGGTGGGAAAACATCATCTCTGGCGACTATCAAGATTATGTGAAAAAGCAATATGGCGATAGATTAGGGGTAGAGTAATGAGAGTTGTTGTAACGGGCGCAGCCGGACAATTAGGCAAAGATGTTCTACGAGAATTAGCTCAGACTAATCATGAGGTTTTTGGAGCTGACCGTGAGCAATTAGACATTACAATAGAAGAAGACGTTTTAAGTTATATAAATGAAGTAAAGCCTGATGTGATTCTTCACTGTGCTGCCTATACGAACGTTGATGCAGCAGAAGAAAATGAAGACACTGCCTATCAAATCAATGCATTAGGTACAGAGTATCTGGCGAAGGCAGCAAACCAAGTTAACGCAAAAATGCTTCATATTAGCACTGATTATGTATTTGATGGTACGGCGACTGAGCCTTATGAAGTAGATCAAACAACTAGTCCATTAGGGGCATATGGCCGAACCAAATTAGCCGGGGAACAACTTTTACAAAAGCATTTAGACCGATTTTTTATCGTTCGAACAGCATGGGTCTTTGGGGTGTATGGCAATAATTTCGTTAAGACGATGATTCGCTTAGGTAAGGAACGCGGTGAAGTGGGGGTTGTCCATGATCAAGTGGGTTCGCCAACCTATACCGTCGATTTGGCTAAGTTTATGATTGAATTAATGGAAACTAAAAAATATGGAATCTATCATGCAACTAACAGCGGTGTTTGTTCCTGGTATGAGTTTGCCGTTGAAATCTTTAAACAAGCAGGCCTAAACGTGACTGTAAACCCGTTGACAAGTGAGCAATTCCCTCGTCCTGCTAAACGTCCAAATTATTCGGTATTAAGTAAGAAAAAAATCGAAGCGGAAGGGTTAACACCTCTTCGTGATTGGAAAGAGGCACTAGCCGCTTACTTACAAGAATCAAACTAACTTAAGAAAATATTAAGCTGCCTCTGTTGTAATAAACAGAGGCTTTTCCATTAGTATAGGCATTGTTAAATATGGGTGTTGATTTTCGCTCCAGGTGCTTGCTTTCCGCGGGCGTGCCGGGGAGCCTTCTCAGCGCTTTGCGCCTGTGGGGTCTCCACTGCCCCGTACTCCCGCAGGAGTCAAGCGCCTCCCGCTCCAATCAACAGTGTCATTTATCAATGACTTTGTAAGAGAAAGAGCGTTAACGTTTGAAACCTTTCTTCACTCTTTACGTCAATATTAATGGACGGACCAAATGGCGATTTAGGTAAAATTAGTAGTTATTTTGTCACTATTGACATAAATTCTTGAGTTTGAGAAACTGCTTACATCATTGCTAAATCTCACCTTCACATCATATTTTAGGTTACTTACTCTATGAATAGGGTAAAAAAATTGTAGAATGGAAGTATTTATTTCTTGTAGGGTCTGTGCTATAATCCATAAGGGTATGATTGTCTCTAGGTTTCATTGATAATATGAAAATTTTAAACTACAAAACTACGGAATGAACCATGGAGGGCTATATGTTCTATCTAACGTTAGCTATTTGTTTTTTTGCAAGCATTATTCTCACCCCGTTAGTCAAAAAACTTGCATTTAAAATTGGTGCAACTGATAAACCTAATCAACGAAAAGTACATCAGAGAATTATGCCTCGTTTAGGCGGATTGGCAATATATATAAGTTTCTTAATTGGAATTGCAATAATACGACCAGACGCAACATCACTATTACCGATTATGAATCCTAATCAAAATATTCATCTGGCTATTATACTCGGGAGTTTGATCATCATTTTAACTGGTGTTTTTGATGATACGAAGGAAATTTCTCCAAAGGTAAAACTCGCTGGACAAATTCTTGCTTCGTTTGTTGTCGTATTCATGGGTGACCTCAAAGTTGAGTTTATTAATTTGCCCTTTGGCGGTCAATTAAACTTTGGTTTCTTAAGTATTCCGATTACGATGTTTTGGATTATCGGGATTACCAATGCCATTAACTTAATAGACGGACTTGATGGCTTAGCTGCTGGTGTTTCAACCATTGCATTATTCGCCATTTCTGGTATGGCTTATCTTATGGGCAACCCATATGTCATGATCTTGGCACTGATTACGGCTGTGTCATCACTTGGGTTCTTAGTTTTCAACTTTCATCCAGCCAAAATTTTTATGGGGGATACTGGGGCATTATTTTTAGGATACTTAATCAGTGTACTCTCGCTGCTTGGATTTAAAAATGTTACCTTTATTTCACTTGTTATCCCGATTATTATTCTTGGTGTACCAATTTCTGATACCTTCTTCGCAATTATCCGAAGACTTGTCAATAAACAGCCGTTATCTGCGCCAGATAAATCGCATTTACACCATTGCCTATTACGTTTAGGCTTTTCGCATAAGCAGGCAGTATTAATCATCTATGCGATGAGTTTAATCTTTGGACTTGTTGCCTTTATCTTCTCACAATCTACGGTTTGGGGCTCACTGATTGTGATTTTAACGCTGTTAGTTGCGATCGAGATTATTGTTGAAAAAATCGGTTTGGTCCGCGAAGATTACAAACCACTGCTCAAATTCATGAAGGGTTTAAACCCAATCAACCTTAAAGATAGATAATCTATATTCATATAAAGTTTTGGAATTTATTCCAAAACTTTTTTTGTTTTTAGAATTATTTGTGTTTTTTTACCAAACGTTTAAGGCGTTTTTGAATTACCTTAAATGGACAAACTGACTAACAAGGAGGATGTTTGATGTTGTATCTTACCTTGTTAGTATGTTTTTTCATTTCAATTGTTATGACTCCGCTCATCAAAAAGTTAGCCTTCCTTATTGGTGCAACTGACCGTCCTAACCATCGAAAGGTGCATCAGGCGATCATGCCAAGGATTGGAGGACTAGCCATCTTTATTAGTTTTATGGCAGGGATTTTCTTAATCAGACCAGATAACCAGTACTCCTTCGCGATATTGCTTGGCAGTTTGATCATTATTTTAACGGGCTTTTGTGACGATTTGTTTGAATTGTCGGCAAAAATTAAACTGCTTGGACAATTGGCAGCTGCTTGCTGTGTTGTCTTTATAGGAGGCCTGCAGGTTGTATTCATTAACCTGCCATTTGGAGGACAGCTGCAATTTGGCTTTTTGAGCATTCCCTTAACGATTCTTTGGATAGTGGGAATAACCAATGCGATTAATTTGATTGACGGCCTTGATGGATTGGCTGCTGGAGTTTCGTCTATAGCTCTTATTACAATTTCAGGGATCGCGTTTATTCAGGGAAATATTTACGTCGTAGCCGTTGGGTTAATTGTACTCGCAAGTACCTTAGGATTTTTATTTTACAATTTTCATCCTGCCAGTATTTTTATGGGAGATACAGGAGCACTATTTTTGGGCTACATCATTTCCGTTTTATCACTTCTGGGTTTTAAAAACGTAACCTTTATTTCGTTTGTTATTCCTGTCATTATTCTTGGAGTACCAATTTCCGATACTTTGTTTGCCATCATTCGAAGAATTATTAACAAACAGCCCTTGTCAGCACCTGATAAATCCCATCTTCATCATTGTATGCTGCGAATGGGTTTTTCTCATCGGCAAACTGTGTTACTTATCTATGCGATGGCCGCTTTTTTTGGTCTTGTCGCTGTGATTTTCTCGCAGGCACGGATTGGAGGCGCTCTTATTTTAATTGGGATAGTGGTTATATTAATTGAGATTATTGCAGAAAAGATTGGATTAATGGGAAAAGACCATCGTCCGCTTTTGAATATGATGCGGACCTTCACGACGGAAAAAAATCGCTCTTAGTAGGAAAAAGGGACTCAAGATTCTTGAGCCCCTTTATTTTGAGATAAGAAAGCATAAAAGTTTTGACTTTGAGAATTGTCTAGCTTCAGCGCCTAGCCCCTCGATGGTCTACAGCCAATCCGTCCAAAAGGTTAAAAAGCAACCTTTCGGCCGGCTCGTCTTATGCTTGTCGGGGCTGACCAAGACGCTTGTGCTTTTCTTTTTTCCCAATTGTTTCTGCACAAACGTACTACTATAATGTACCTATAGATTGTTATTTATTCTCGAGTGTAATCTTCTTCAAGGTAAACCGTTTCACCCTGCTCCAATGTGCATTGGCCGTTGGTCAGTTCGATCATCCACTCCATGAAGGAGGAGACCTGACTTTCAGCTACATAGGTTTCAACCTCGACTGTATCTAGGTAGTGAATTTCTTTTATTTTATAGTCCGCTGCACGCAATTCCTTTTCAATTTTCCCAAGCCACGTATAATCAATTTTAGTATGAATGATTTGGGAAAGTTTTCTCTCGACGACACCAATTGCATCTAGTCCTTCGGAAGTTGCTTTACCATAAGCGCGAATGAGACCACCGGCACCTAATTTAATGCCGCCGAAGTATCGGGTAACCACTACTACAGTGTCCTTTAGTTTTCGTTTTTTTAAAACTTCCAGGATCGGGACCCCGGCTGTTCCGCTCGGTTCTCCGTCATCATTTGCTTTTTGGATTTGATCATGCTCTCCAATCAGGTAGGCCGAGCAATTATGGTTAGCATCCCAATGCTGTTTTTTAATCTTTTGGATGAATTCTAGAGCTTCACTTTCGGTTTCAGCTCGCTTCAAATGGGCTATAAAACGGGATTTTTGGATCGTAATCTCGTGTTCGCCAGTCTGTTTAACAGTATGGTAACGTGGTAGCATAGTAAATTCCTTTCTGTTTTTAAAAAATAATGTTGTAATATACCTTTAATATGATGGTAACGTTCGAATGATATAATAGTAATAGTTCTAATTATCTTGAATGAGAATGTAACACTATTACTATATTACTTTCACCCCATTAGAAGGTCAATATGAGTGTTATGGTTCGCCAATTACGTTCATTCCATGTAAAATAAGTGTTATAGGCCTAAAGGGAAAGCCCTGGAGGGAATGAAATGAAACTTAAACAAGTTAATACAAAGTCTATTGATGAAATTCGTGAAGAAATGATTGATCGGGTAACAAGCAGTAAAAGTGATATTTTTCGAATTGGCGAGCAATGCCGTCAAGATTACGAAAGTATGACAACTGAACTCCGAAATATTAAGGAAAT
Source organism: Neobacillus drentensis (assembly GCF_036965645.1). GTDB lineage: Bacteria > Bacillota > Bacilli > Bacillales > Cytobacillaceae > Neobacillus > Neobacillus drentensis_D. The sequence goes on along the minus strand of NZ_JBALPZ010000023.1, from coordinate 3,015 downwards.
GATGGTTAACCTCATTGAAGAGGGGAACCAGCTTGAAGATCAGGTTCATCAAGCCCGGCTTATGCTGTCAGAAGTTAGTATGAATTTTAAGCATTATACGGAAGAAGAAGTTCGTGAAGCTTACGAGAAAGCCCACCAGCTTCAGATGGATCTCTCCATTAATTGGCAGTATAAGAAACAACTCTTGGAAAAACGGGACGATTTGGAACGCAGATTGATTGGGTTAGACGACACGATTGACCGCGCAGACCAGCTCATATCCCAAATTTCTGTGGTGATGAATTATTTGACAAGTGATTTAAAACAAGTCGGGGAAGTAATCGAAACCGCGAAGGCCAAACAAGATTTTGGTCTAAAAATTATTGAAGCCCAGGAAGAAGAGCGGAAGCGCTTGTCCCGGGAGATTCATGATGGTCCTGCCCAAATGCTGGCCAATGTTATTATGAGATCTGACTTAATTGAACGCGTGTACAAGGACAAAGGGCCAGATGAGGCGTTTGCTGAAGTGCACAGTTATAAAAAAATGGTGCGGGCCGCCCTCTATGAGGTGCGGAGAATTATTTATGACCTCCGTCCAATGGCACTTGATGATTTAGGGCTTGTCCCTACTCTCAGAAAATACTTACAAACCATCGAAGAATATCATAATCACTCGAGGATTGTATTTATGAATATTGGCTTGGAACGACGCCTGCCGACTAAGTATGAAGTCGCGTTGTTCCGGATGATCCAAGAGTCTGTACAAAATGCACTCAAGCATGCTAACGCTTGTGAAATCAAAGTCAGATTGGAAATTACCGATTCAAGCATTACCGTCCTCATTAAGGATAACGGTGTTGGATTTGATACCTCGATTAAGAAACCTGAGTCCTTTGGGATGATTGGGATGAGAGAGCGTGTCGATTTGCTTGAAGGGGAAATTACGTATGATTCAAAAATTGGAAAGGGAACATCGGTGTTAATCCGTGTTCCATTAATTAACTAAAGAAATTTTTGCGGCAAATGATAAAATTGTAATAAGGGGGAGTACCAAATGACAACCAAAATTGCTATTATTGATGATCACCAACTATTCAGAGAAGGTGTTAAGAGAATACTAGAGTTCGAAAAATCGTTTCAAGTTGTAGCCGAAGGCGATGATGGCAGCGATGCATTAGGACTAGTAGAACAGTACCAGCCTGATGTGGTCATTATGGATATCAATATGCCAGGGATGAATGGTGTCGAGGCAACCCGTGAACTGATTGAGAAATACCCAAACACAAAAGTCATTATATTATCCATTCATGATGATGAAAACTATGTGACCCATGCTTTAAAAACTGGAGCATGCGGCTACTTGTTAAAAGAAATGGATGCTGACGCATTAATAGAGGCTGTTCGTGTAGTGGCTGATGGTGGTTCATATTTACACCCAAAAGTTACCCACAATCTTGTGAACGAATACCGCAAGCTGGCTGCAACAGCTGGACGTTCTGGAAGCGGCTATGTGCCAACGCTTGAAATACGCCGTCCATTGCATCTGTTAACCCGCCGTGAGTGTGAAGTATTGCAGATGCTTGCCGATGGAAAAAGCAACCGCGGCATAGGCGAATCTTTATTCATCAGTGAAAAAACGGTTAAAAACCATGTAAGTAATATTTTACAAAAAATGAATGTAAACGACCGGACCCAGGCAGTTGTGTCGGCGATTAAAAATGGCTGGGTGGAAGTAAGATAAATTTTGTTAGGGAGCACGCCTTAAATGGGTGTGTTCTTTTTTTGTGGTTTCAGATAAAATAAAGTGTAGTTCAAATGACAAGGATGGTACATTTTTATGAAAACGGCAATTGTCACGGATAGCACCGCGTACATACCGAAAGAGTTACGAGAAGAATTTAATATACATATGATCCCGTTAAACGTCATTTTCGGGAACGAGGTTTATCAAGAAGAAGTTGACTTAACCGCAAATGCGTTCTATGAAGAGATAAAAACAAAAGAGCTTCCGACGACTTCCCAGCCGCCGATTGGGAAATTTGTCGAGTTGTTTGAGGAATTGGCGGCCAATTATGATGCCGTCATTTGTATCCATTTATCCAGCGGTATCAGCGGTACCTATCAAGGGGCGGTCACAGCTAGTACGATGGTAGAAGGGATTAAGGTTTATCCGTTTGATTCTGAGATTAGCTGCATGGTTCAGGGTTTTTACGCGCTAGAGGCTGCTGCAATGGCAGGGCGCGGGGAATCGGCTGAGGTGATTATGAATCGGTTGGAGGAGCTGAAGAAAACGGCTGATGCTTATTTTATGGTGGATGATTTAACTAATCTTCAACGGGGCGGCAGGCTGTCGAGCGCTCAAGCCTTTATAGGCAGCCTGTTACAGGTGAAGCCGCTGCTGCACTTTGAAAATAAGGTTATTGTTCCGTTTGAAAAAATTCGCACGCGGAAGAAGGCATTAAAACGGATTGTGGATTTGCTCGGTGAAGTGGTTTCAGGAGGCGGGGAATACCGGGCTGTCATTATTCATGCGAATCGTGAGGTGGAGGCCGAGGAGTGGCGCGAGGAGCTAGCGGCTCTTTATCCTAATGTTGAGTTCGTAATTGGTTATTTTGGAGCAGTTATTGGTACTCATCTTGGTGAAGGTGCGATGGGATTGGGTTGGATGAAAAAATAGAATCTAAGGTTTGCTGCCATTTCAGCCGTCGGGGCTGGGATGGCTTTTTTGTGTTCAGGCTTAGGTAACTGAAAATTGAATACGCGGAATTAGTAGGAAAACTAACGGAAAAAATAGAGAAGTAGACGGAATAA
>NZ_JBALPZ010000023.1:0-135 GCF_036965645.1 Neobacillus drentensis | reverse complement strand
TAGACGGAATAAAGAAGAAGGTCGGCGGAAAAAAAGAGCAAATCGTCAGAAATCCAGCACAACCTGACGGAAACGCAGCCCAAGTTAGAATATAAAAAGGTAACAAAAAAGGAAGTTGACGGAAATAATGGAGAA
>NZ_JBALPZ010000022.1:144166-144323 GCF_036965645.1 Neobacillus drentensis | reverse complement strand
TTATTAATAAGAATATCTAGCTGTCCAGCGTGTTTTTTTATGTAATCAGCAGCGGCATCGACTGATTGCTGATTGGTAACATCTAATGAAAGAAATCCTCACCATACTCCTTTTTAAATTCATCAAGCTCTGACCAATCAGACATAAATCGTCCGGC
>NZ_JBALPZ010000022.1:143684-144098 GCF_036965645.1 Neobacillus drentensis | reverse complement strand
AAACGGTCTTTTTCATTATGTATCAACACCTCCTGTTTTTGAAAACACAATAATCTATTAAATTAATTCTTCATTCGAACTAAAAATTCTTCTACTTTTAATGAAAATTTGTCTTATATTTGGACTCTTAATATGCACATTACCATTTTGATGGTAGCAGTGCTCTTGTTATTAAGATTTCCGTTATATGCTTTTCTAGGATTTATTCCATTTTTTTTCGTAGGAACATACCGAGGATGCATCATAATAGACTCTATTCTATGTAATAAAGGAAGTTAGGATAGAGAAGAAAATTCCAATAAATTTTCCTTTTGCAACAGAACCTTAGAATATATCAATAACATATCGGAAAATGTCAATGCATGGTAGCTGTAATTATCTTATGATTCTAATTAATAAATTGAAAACGTTTTA
>NZ_JBALPZ010000022.1:143246-143657 GCF_036965645.1 Neobacillus drentensis | reverse complement strand
GAGGGGGGATATGAAATTAGTGTGTTTTAAATTGATCGAGGAAAACAAATAAAAGGGGAGAGTTAATCATGAAAAAATATTTTGCACTATTATTAACGGGGGATTAGCAGAAACTTCCTGAGGAAGATTGGGAACACCTGGGCAAGGGAATGACAGTTGGCCTATGCACTGAGGGAATACATACCATGACTTTTACAGGTACTTTTCCTAGGTATGTACTATGTAAATGGAAATGACTTTTTTGACTGGTTTAATATATTGGAGACAATGATTAAAATTGTTTTCTGGAGATTTAAACAAAGACTCTTTCCCTCTTGATTTTAAATTCAACCCTTGATTATTTAAGTCATACTGGGATCAATCAAGGGGTGATAAGTAAAAGAAAAATTCTATAAATTGATTGAGGATATA
>NZ_JBALPZ010000022.1:93162-143123 GCF_036965645.1 Neobacillus drentensis | reverse complement strand
GTTTGAATTGTCGGCAAAAGTGTTCTACATTATTATATCCACAGTGAAATGCTATTTCAGCTATTGTATAGGAACCATGCATCAGATATTCTTTTGCTATCCGGATTCGGCTGATGATTACGTCATCAATGCACGAGATACCAAAGGTGTTTTTATAGATTGTCTGCAGATAGCCAGGACTAAGGTGTAGAAATTCTGACATCTTAGGAACAGTCCAATTATTACCAGGGTCAGTGTAAATTTTTGTACGAAGATTTATAAGGTTATAATATTGCGGGGAAATTTCAGTTTGGAAGTAAGATTCCAAAAGTTTATTAAACAGAATTCTTAACAAATAATCTATTGATGATTCTTTGAAATCTTTATTAAAAGAGTGCTCGGTAACAAGCAACTGAAATAATTTGTGGCAATAGTCCGGATCTTCCAATGAAAAAGGTATACCGCGTGGAAGCATTGTTTCGGTAACATAAGGTTCATTAGACTCAAAACGTAGCCAGTTATTTGTGTATGTTTCAGCACATGCCCGATAGTATATTTTCTGATGTGGCTGATACAATATGGCACTGTGCGCAGGGTATTCCTTGATTTCGCCATTTACCCAGAAAAAAGCTGGAGTTTTTGTTATGACAAGAAGCCAGCAGTCATGACCTTTAGGAATATCAAAAACAAAACTACCATTGTGAGTAGCATCAGTTTCTACATAGTAAATATTTGTCATAGTTATTCTCCAATCTTCATGTTGCTTTATAAACATAGGGACAATAAATAACTCCTCTGTGTCCCCATTTAATAACAAGTTTTACATATCAATCTTAGAATATATCAATTATATTTTATTATTTGAAAATTTCAAGAACATTTATACTCTTGAGAAGTAAATTAATGCATTTTCAAGTATTTTAAATTTCATTTAAGGGGTGATGAACGAAAATGCTAATATCAGAATCAAAAAAAGAGTAAAATTACGTAATTTATTACACAAGATTGGAAGTTTGAGGACAGACCTGCAAGTAAAAAACTTAAAGTGGTTAAAGCACCCTTTTTATTAAGATACAAGGAGTGAAGTGACGATGAAGCAAGGATTCAATCCATATCTTCCATCATGGGAATATATTCCTGATGGAGAACCATATGTTTTTAACGATAGAGTGTATATTTATGGCTCTCATGATCGTTTTAACGGGCATGCCTTTTGCATAAACGATTATGTGTGCTGGTCGGCACCAGTGGATAATTTAAGTGATTGGCAGTATGAAGGTGTCATTTACAAAAAAACAGCTGATCCACTCAATCCTGATGGCAGAATGTGTCTTTATGCACCGGACGTCACAGTAGGTCCAGATGGTCGGTATTATCTCTATTATGTACTTGACAAAGTCCCCGTTGTGTCGGTAGCCGTCTGTGATACGCCGGCAGGCCGTTACGAATTTTACGGTTATGTGCATTATTCAGATGGAACACGCTTGGGGGAAAGAGAGGGCGATCAGCCTCAATTCGACCCAGGGGTCATGACCGAAGGCGACAAAACCTATTTGTACACTGGCTTTTGTGCAGCAGGCGACAAATCAAGAAAAGGTGCCATGGCGACGGTACTTGGTCCGGATATGCTTACCATAATGGAAGAACCAGTTTTTATTGCACCAAGTGAGCCCTACAGCAAGGGCAGCGGGTACGAAGGACATGAGTTTTTTGAAGCGCCGTCCATAAGGAAAAGAGGAGATACTTATTATTTGATCTACTCCTCTATCGTCATGCATGAGCTTTGCTATGCAACTAGCCAACATCCGACAGGAGGCTTTGTCTACCAGGGAGTCATCGTAAGCAATGCCGATCTTCATATCGATACTTACAAGCCAGCGGACAAGCCTATGTATTATGGTCACAATAACCACGGCAGCATTATTGAAATGAAGGGGAAATGGTACATCTTTTATCACAGGCATACCAACGGTACAGTTTACAGTCGACAGGGCTGTGTTGAACCGATTGACTTTAGGGAGGATGGCACAATACCTCAAGTAGAGATGACATCCTGCGGACCCAATGGAGGACCACTAGCGGGACGCGGAGAATATCCAGCTTATGTGGCATGTAATCTATTCTGTAAGGATGAGGAATTGTATTCGGGTTCTTTCGGGGCATGGATGGACGGACGATTTCCGAAGATTACACAGGATGGAAAAGATGGGGATGAAGAAATCGGATACATTGCTAATATGAGGGATTCTGCTACAGCCGGTTTTAAATATTTCCAATGCGACGGTATTCGAAAAGTCAAAATCAAGGTGCGTGGGTATGCCAAAGGAACCTTTGAAGTCAAAACTTCATGGAACGGGCCAGCCCTCGGAAAAATACCGGTTGGATTTACGAACATATGGACTGAATATTCCGCTGATATTACCATTCCGGATGGGAAACAGGCATTGTATTTTACTTATACAGGTAACGGTAACGCGAGTCTCGCTTCTTTTACTTTGGAATAAAATTTACTTACATTACTTTTTGGTCACTATATAGGTTATTTAACAAGCTGCTTAAATTAATGGGCGGCTTCTTTTTGTAAGTTTAGTATTACATGTGTGTATGCGTCCATTGTAATTCCAAAAAGCAGAAATCGTTCATCCCTCAAACCAACTTTTGAGTTTATTAATGTTTCAAAAAGTTATGATAAAGATTTCAAACAAATAATCCTTGATAGAAACACCATATGAGACTAGTAATCAAGAACCGATAAAACATAGAAAAAGAAGGGCAGTGATCTGGAATGTATAAGGTCTTGCTGGTAGATGACGAAAAGTTTATTCGGAAAGGCTTATATAAAATAATAGATTGGCAAAAATACGGGTTTGAGATTTGCGATGAAGCAGAAGACGGTGTACAAGCCTATGAATTAATCCAATCCCAAAAACCGGATCTGGTCATTACGGATATCAAAATGCCTGTACTTGATGGATTGGATTTGATAAAACGTGTTGTGAATTCCAATAACAAGTATTCACCGAAATTTATTATATTAAGCGGTTTCAACGAATTTAAATTTGCGCAGCAGGCTATCCGTTACGGAGTAGAAGATTTCCTTCTCAAACCGATTAATGAGAAAGAACTGAATGCCATTTTGGAAAAACTGACCATACATTTCAATGAAGAGAAAATGAGACTGCAAAAAAGTGGAATTACACGCAAAATCATATCGGAAGCCGCCCTAGAACGGCTGATTAAGGGAAGCTATAGCGAATGGATGCTTGAAGAATACGCTCCTGATTGGTATAGCGGTCCAACAGGAGAATATAATTTTTGCATCATAGAGGTATTTTTCCATCCAGCTTCTTCAGCTTGCCAATATAGTGAACATCAGCTGAAACGGCAAATAGGCGATGCTCTCTCCAGTGTGGATTCCCATTTCCGCGCTACCGTGATTGAACTGCAGCCCGGCAAGTATGGGATGGTCCTTACATCGAATCCGGATGAACCTCACATGTCTGTGCAACGAATCGCCAGATCGCTCCAATCTGAGCTTCTCCGCATACTTGACACGCCAGTCGCGGTCTACATTGGAGATCCGGTGAATGGAATCCGTTCGCTTCAACACTCGTATCAGACGGCCGTCGAAACAAGCCAGTACAAGTTTTTGCTGCCGGACATGCACATCCTTGATTATCAAAATGTGCGAGAAATCCCGATGCAGTTTACCGATCTGGAAGACAAATTCTATTCAACTCTATTGGAGTGTGTGGAGGATTGTGATGCGGATAGCGCCGCGCATGCAGTAGAAAGCATGTTCTTGGAATTTCGACAAAGGCGGATGGCACCGCAGGCGGTCCATGCCTCGCTTAGCCGTTGTTTTTGCAAGCTCGTAGAAAGGATCAAACCGATGGAGGATAACACTCATGCAAGCTTGATCATGAATCTCATAACAGAATGGGAACATTACCCGATCCAACCGGCTGAATTACAACGTATGTTTATGGAATTCGTAATGGAACACGTGGAACTCAATCGCCAGATACGAAAAAATCGCGTCAACTCTGTTTTGCACAAAACGAAAACGTATATCGAAATGCACTACAGCGAAAATTTGACCCTGAAACTAATCGCTGAAAAAATGATGCTCAATCCAGTATATCTGGGTCAGCTTTTCAAAAAGACATACGGAGTTTACTTTAATGAATTTTTGATGGGCATCAGGATTCAAGAAGCCAAGAAACTGCTGCGGCAGACGGATCTGAGAGTTTACGAAATATCGGACAGGGTCGGAATTAAACACCAGGATTACTTCGTCAACCAATTTAAAAGGATGGAAAAGATGACCCCGACGGAGTATCGACAGCAGGCGAAAATCTTGTAAAGGATAGAAAAATATGAGACTCTCAAGCTTTGATAATATGCGTTTACGCAATAAATTACTTATTCTTTATTTTGTTTGCGTTTTTTTTCCAGTCATCTTAACGAATCTGTTATTTTACAATGTGACGATGAGTCACCTTTCCGAACAAAAGAAGATTGACTATTCGGATGATCTTGAACGGGTCAAAAATGAATTTCGAAACAAAATCTATACTGCCGTTGGTGTCTCTTCTATATATTCCATCGATTATATGCTTTATAGCTTACTGGACAAACGATATTCAGCCCCTTTCGAGTATCTATCGGATTCCAATGGTTATACCCAGGGTGCGATGAATAAATTTACACCTGTCTATAAAGAAATTCAAAATATTACGATTTATACGGACAATCGCACGATGAGCTCTTCCGGCGGAATCAGCCTGATTTCCGACGAGGACAAGATGTCGGATTGGTTCACCAAAGCCATGCATTCCAAGAATTCAGCCCCTTTTCTTATTCGAACGGGGACGTCCAATAGCCAGCTCAATACGTTCAGTCTCATTCGCAGGATGAATGCATACCCCGATATGGACAGGCAGTTAAAAATATTAAAAATTGATTTTAACTTGGGTGAAATCATGTCAACCTTCGAGGATTATACGATGGGCGGTAACCTGTATTTGCTGAACGATTCGGGTGAAATCGTATTCACAACGGATCGTGCGCCTAACCTGGCTAACAAGAAAGTGTACTTTAACAAGATTGACATCCCTCGGCAATCCTTCATTCTCGAAAAAGAATACGATACAGTCAATTATTTAAATGGTTGGAAAATCGTAGGTGTCTTTCCGAAAACGTCATGGTTTGATCTAACAAAAAATTCAGGGGGATTTTTTCTTTACTTGATTTTGGCCAATTTTCTGGTTCCGACAATCCTGATTCTGTGGATTTTCAGATCGCTGCACACCCGGATCATTACATTGCTGAAGCATATGAAAATGGTGAAAAACCAAAAATTCGAGACGATAGAACACAATAGGCACCAGGATGAGATCGGCCAGCTGACAGAAGAGTTCAATCGAATGACCACAAATATCAAGCAGCTTATTGAGAATGTATATCGTGCCGAATTACAGCAGAAGCAAGCCCAGCTGAATGCTCTGCAAAGCCAGATCAACCCGCATTTTTTATTCAATGCGCTAGAGACGATCCGAATGCGAAGCGTGATCAAGGATGAAGACGAGACGGCACAAATTATCAGAAACATGGCGGTGATCTTTCGCAAGTCGTTGGTGTGGAAAAAGGATTTGGTAACGGTCGAAGAAGAATTGGAGCTGGTCGAGTGCTTCCTGGAAATCCAAAAATACCGATTCGAAGATAAGCTCTCCTTTGACTTTCAGATCGATCAGGAAGTGCTTTCGTATAAAATTCCGAAAATGTGCTTCTTGCCCTTCGTTGAGAACGCCTGCATTCACGGTCTAGAATCGATTCGCGGTAAAGGATGGATCAAGATGCAGATTACGCGTACAGGGGACATGCTCACGTTCCAGCTATCGGATAACGGCATAGGGATTGTCCCGGATAAGCTTAGCGCCATTCTATCCGATTTGGAACAAGAAGGAATGGATAAACACGTTGGAATCAAAAATGTGTTTATTCGTCTCAAGCTTTACTACCAAAATAACTTCCAGTTCAACATCAAGAGTGACGCCGGTGTGGGGACGATGGTTTGTATTTCCATCCCTGTTTGCGAGGATCAGGCTCGGGCGTTAGCTTAGCTTTTAAGCTTGGTTTAAAAAAACTATTTTGAGCCAACTCGGTACCCGGAAATTTTAAACTTTTCTCAAAGAAATCTAAATTTTGTGTGGTTTTGGAAACCACACATTTTTTATACAATGAAATTGTCCTAATTGATAGCGTTTACACCACTAAAAGAGGGGGAAAAAGTATGAAAAAACTGACGAAAAAATGGTCAAAACCAGTGTCGCTTGTAACTTCAGCACTCATGTTTCTAAGTCTTGCGGCATGCTCAGGTAATCAATCGACGCAGACTAGCAGTAAAAGCTCAAGTACTAAAGACGATCTATCCAAACATGTGACAATCTCCTATGCATCCGTGCAGGGTATTGATGGATATGATTACACCAAGGGTGATCCTCTGGCTAAGTTTTACTCTAATAAGTTTAACTACACCTTAAAAGTATCATCACTGAACTGGGACAACTGGAGTTCAAATCTCCGTATATGGATCAACTCAGGCGACATGCCGGATGTTGCTGTATATAATTTCATTTATGCTGATGCGGCATCTTTTGTACAACAGGGACTTCTTAAAAAACTTCCTGACGACTGGAAAACTCGTTGGCCTCACTTGGCAGCAGTGTATGAAAAAACATCACTCGGTCCTGAGATGGAAAAGAAATTCGGTGGAACATATTTTCTCCCAAGGGCCCGTTTCATGAATAACCTGCCTGGAGATCCTTTGCCGAATCATCCAACTGTATATATCCGTTCAGATTGGGCTAAAGCTGTGGGTTTCCCGGTTAAGGACGCATATACGACTTCAGAGATCCTTCAGTATGCGAAACTTATAAAGGAAAAGGATCCTGGACACTTAGGCGACAAATTAGTTCCCCTTTCTGAGGATACCAACTTTGCAGCTGATTTGTTTGTTGGAAGAAATAGTACTCATTACCAAGAATTTTACAAAGACACAGACGGTAAGTATAAATGGGGCGGGGCCTCTCCAGATACTCTGAAAGGGCTTAAACAGCTCCAGGAAGCTTATCGTTCGGGTTTGCTTAGTAAGGATTTCTATACGAATAAAAATCAAACGTTTTTTAATGAATTCAATGTAACAGGGACTGCAGGTGCTTCCTTCAACCAGGCACCGACGTCCAATCTTCAGACTGTTTATAGTGATTTTAATAAAAACTTAAAAAAGGATCCTTATCAGAGTATTAATATGGCTACTGTTTTAGGTGATGACGGGAAGTATCATCAGACGGACCTCATTAATTTCTGGGGTACAGTCATCTTTAATCCGAATATATCAGAGGAAAAATTTGTCCGCTATATGGATATTCTTGATTATAACAGTACGCAAGAGGGCGAAATCATCAACATGATGGGTTTAAAAGATGTAGATTGGACATACGACAGCAATGGCAAAGTCAAATCACTCTATGACCCAGTCAAAGAAGGAAAGCCGCTTGGTGGCCCCGGTGCAAAGTATCAATCATGGGGATATCTGTTAGGTAGTTCGGTTCTGTTTGATGATACCTCCTTCGACGATCCAAATACGGATCAACGATTAAGGGATATGTCCAAGCAGCTTTATGCTTCAAAAGTTAAAGAGGGCACTCCCGAAACATTCTCAAAAGTGAACTGGGATTTATATACCTACGATTCACCTTCATATAGAAGGGCTCAATTCCAATACGATCAAGAGTATGTCAATCTTATTACGCAGCCAGGTGATATTACAACAAACTGGAAGAAATGGGTTAAGTCGAAGAAGGCAGTTGTACAACCGGTTCTTGACGAATTGAACTCAAAATTAGCTAAATAGTTAGCAAGTACATTTCGTTGAATCAACTTCAAGTAGCTGCGGCGAATCGAAGGTTATTTGCCCGGCTGCTTGATTTTTAGGTGATGTTGCTGTCCTTCCTGTTCCTTTATTTTTTCAGAAATTGATATCAATAAGACGGGTCAGAAGGAGTTTAATATGGAGAATACAACAATAGTAGAAAAGAATAATCCATCCTTGATTAAAAAGAAGAATAATTCCTCCTTGATTAGCCGTATGTGGAAAGCAAGGGAAAGTTACCAACTCATATTGCCAGGAGTCATATGGTACATTATTTTTGCTTACATTCCGATGTATGGTTTATTATTAGCATTTAAAACATATAAAGCCAATCTCGGAATTTTTGGCAGTCCGTGGATAGGATTTACCAATTTTACCTATGTTTTTAGGGATCCGGAATTTATGTACTCGCTTTGGAGGACATTGTTGATTAATGCAGGACGACTCATATTTGAATTCCCCGTTCCGATTTTTCTCGCTTTAATGTTGAATGAATTGCGAATTAACAGATTTAAAAAGGCTTTACAAACCATTTATACATTCCCACATTTTTTGTCGTGGATTATCGTTTCAAGTATTATGCTTAATATTCTAGATTCTCACGGTTTGGTAAACAGTATAATCAAATTGCTGGGTGGGGATGGAGTCAATTTTCTTGGCAACTCGAAATTTTTCCAATACTTATTGTATCTTACAAGTGACTGGAAGGCGTCAGGGTGGGCTATGATCATCTATCTAGCAGCTATTACAGGAATTGATACGGAACAGTATGAATCTGCTCAACTTGATGGTGCCACCCGGTTGCAGACGATGTTGTATATAACCCTTCCAGGTATACGAAATACCATTGTTGTGATGTTTATCTTAGCAGTTGGAAATCTTATGACAACAGGCTTTGATCAGATTTTTAACATCAGTAATGCCGCAACTTCCAAAGCAGGTGAAATCCTGGATATGTATATTTATAACATTACATTCCAGTCTGCTGCCGACTTTTCTTTCTCAAGTGCAGTAAGTTTGTTTAGAGCTGTAATCAACTTAGTTCTATTACTGCTTGCTGACCGTGTTTGTAAATGGCTTGGTTCGGAAGGACTTTTTCCGTCAATGAGGAGAAAGGCTCGTAGATAAATCAGATGCGATTACATGAGAGAGAGGAATGTAAATATGAAAAAGGATACATCTCATACTAGTAAGAAACGAAACAAAATACAAGTATTGGATATTGTCCTGCTGTTAATCCTAATAGCCTTTGCTATCGCCATCGTTTTTCCGTTTATAAACGTTGTTGCCATATCTTTTGCAACGCAGCAGGAATATCTTAAATCTACGGTATTATTGATACCAAAGGCATTTACACTTGAGAACTACAAAGCATTATTTCAAGACGGACGCATATGGATCGGTTATCGCACAACATTGCTGATCCTCGGATTAGGATTGCCGATTAACATGATTCTGACTACCAGTATGGCGTATGGGCTAAGTCGCCCTGAGTTTCCATTTAAGCGGTCTCTCATCTATTTTGTTGTCCTTACGATGCTGTTTAATGGCGGTATTATCCCCATGTACCTGTTAATGAAGCAGCTGCACTTAATTAACACCATTTGGTCTGTTGTGTTGGTCTATGGAGTTAATTCATTTTATTTAATTATTATGATGAACTATTTTCAGAACATACCAAATTCGCTTATGGAGTCGGCCAAGCTTGACGGAGCTGGTGAATGGGCTATTCTGTTTAAAATCATACTACCCTTATCGATGCCTATCATTGCGACAATGACATTGTTCTATGCGGTAGACCGCTGGAATGAATGGTTTAATGCAATGATTTTCATAAGGAGAGGAGACCTAATTCCATTGCAGCTTGCTTTAAGATCGATTGTTATCGATTCTCAGATGAGTGAGCAGATGAATGTATCGAATGTACAGGTGGAAAGATTTTCGGAGGGTATGAAAATGGCGGCAGTTATTGTAGCGATGCTCCCTATCATGTGTGTATTTCCTTTTTTACAGAAATACTTTGCCAAGGGTATGTTAGTGGGTGCAATAAAGGAATAAGGTTGAATTGAAGGTTAAGTTTTCTGATAAATGTGTAGTTTCTTTAAATTGTTAATTTTCATAAAAATTATGCATTTTAATAGAATTATGTGTAATTGAATATGTCGGATATGCAAAAGACGTAAACAGTACATGAATAGCAAAGCATTTTGTAGGTGAGAAGATGAAGGAATACAGGAACATACCATTCAAAAAGGTAGAAACCCGTGAGTTGTATTTGGATATTTTTCTTCCTGAGGAGAAAAATCCTCCACTGATCATGTGGATTCATGGAGGCGGCTGGAAGGAACTGAACAGGACATGGAATCTCGCGATGCCAATGCTCGAAAAGGGGTATGCGGTTGCAACGGTGGACTACAGGTATAGTGATGAAGGACCATTTCCAACGCAAATGCTGGATCTAAAAGATGCTCTTCTTTTTATAAAGAAGCATGCAGGCCAATACGGATATGACGGAGGCAAGATAGCGGTATCCGGAGATTCCGCGGGAGGGCATTTGTGTACATTGTTGGGGGTTTCAGCAGGAAACCGGGACTGGGAAACCGTTGAAGGAGATTACAGCGTACAGGCCGTTGTTGACATGTGCGGGCCAACAGAACTGCTATTGTCATTTCAAGGAAAAGAAGAGCAGCCGAATAATGGCATCACAGAGCTGCTCGGGGTCCCTGTGACTTCGAAAGCGGCATTGGGTCGTGCAACATTAGCGAGTCCCTTAACTTATATTAACGGCGGCGAACCGCCGTTTTTAATTCTTCATGGATCGGAGGATCCTGTAGTATCCCCTGGACACTCAAGACTTTTACGAAATGCTCTCGAAAAGGCGGGAGTACCGGTCATGATGTATCTGATCCCAGGAGCAGTGCATGCATTTGGGGGAAGGCTCGTTTCGGATATCATGGGAGAATTCCTGGATTATTTTCTAAAGGGAATTAAAACCGTAGAAACGCCAGTCGTGCAAAAATGTCACCAAAGAGAGATTCCTTACGTCAAAAAATAATTATAGAAAGAAAGCTAAAGAGCGCTCCAGTGTAAGACTGGGGAAGGAATATGAAGAAAGGCATTATACATGAACAATAGTTTGAACAAGAAAAGAGGGTTTTTCATGAAAAAGACGGCAAACGTTACTGTCCATCCGGATTATAAGATTAGTGAGGTAGATAAACGTTTGTTCGGTGCGTTCCTGGAACCGATTGGCAGCTGGGTCTATGGGGGCATTTATATTCCCAAACACCCGACTGCGGATGACATGGGTTTTCGGCAGGATATCATAGACGCTGTAAAAGAATTTGATCTTCCGGCCCTTCGCTTTCCTGGAGGCAACTGGGTTTCAGGCTGGGATTGGAAAGAATCCATCGGACCGATTGAAAACCGCAAGGTACAGCTAGATTTGGCTTGGTTCCAGAATGAGCAGAATATAATCGGCCATGACGAGTATCTGGAGTGGACCAAGCGTGTCAATACCGACCCGATGTACACGATTAATCTCGGTACGGAAGATATCAAAAGCGCAGCACAATTGGTAGAGTATTCCCGAATTCCCGGTGGCACATATTGGTCCGAACTGCGCAAGAAGTATGGGCATCCAGAGCCTTATCCCATCAAGACCTGGTATCTTGGGAATGAAATGGACGGCCATTGGCAGATAGGCTCCTGGGAAAAAGACCCTGTTGGGTTCGGCATTCGCACCCATGAGCTTTCCAAGATCATCAAATGGATTGACAACAAGGCAGAGACCGTTTTTGCAGGTACCTCTGACCATCACAAGCATTTCCCTGAGTGGGAAATGGCAGCACTTGAACAGTGCTATGAATCGGTTGACTACATATCCCTCCACCATTACCACTCTGCACCGGAGGGTGACATTGCGAACTATCTCAACATATCTTCCGTATTCGAAGATTACATTAAGACAACCATTGCCATCTGCGACTATCTTCAGACTAAACTTCGTACGCCTAAGAAAATGTACATCTCCTTCGACGAATACGGCTGCGACTTTGCTAAACAGGGAGAGGTTCTCTTTGGGCGCAGAGGCTGGCAGGATGTTACCAAGAGTTACTTCCAGTTTGTCCCCAGGGATAATGTCTTTACAACAAATGACCCGGAGAATTATGTTGACAACAGTTTTGGTTCCCCTTCTCATCAAATGCTGAATGCCCTTGCCATGGCCTCGGTTATTATGACTTTCCTGCGTCACGCGGATCGGATTAAGATTGGCTGCATGACTGGAGGTATTCTAAACGCGCTGGCATTTAACGGCCAACATGTGTGGAAGAACGCGGCATATTTTCCATTCTACCAGATGAACAAACTAACCCGTGACGGAGTTTCAATCCTGCCAGTGGTTGACGGGCCTACCTTTAACACCGAGCAATTTGCCCTTACAGGTTCTAATCAGAGCCACGCCTATGAAAACGTTCAGGCAATAGAAGTTGCTGTTGTACAAAATGAAGAAAAGGGCGAGGTCAATATTTTCATGATCAACCGGGCGATTGAGGATGACATCGAAATCAGTTTGGACGTTCGCGGTTTCGAGGGCTATAAGCTCGCTGAGCATATTGAAATGTATACCGATGATCTAGAAAAGGGAAATAGTTTCGAATATCCGGATGTGATTAAGCCAACGAAAAATACCGATACCAAAATGGATAACGGCAAAGTGACAGCCGTTGCAAAGAAGCTGTCATGGAATGTGATTCGCCTTACGAAATAGACAACACGACATCCTTTTAAAATAGCGATCAAAGGAAGGGTAATATCAATTTCTTCATTACCCGCAAAGAATTCTAGAATTCTAGTAATTTCGAAGGGAGCCATTAAATATGAACAGATTAGTAAAAGTTGAAAGCGGTTACGTTGAGGGATTGCCGGCAGCCGACCCCCGTATTACGAGTTTCAAAGGTATTCCATTTGCCGCGCCGCCTGTAGGCCAAAACCGCTGGAGTGCTCCGCAGCCCGCTATAGACTGGGATGGTGTGTTAAAAGCATACGATTTCGCACCGGTCCCGATGCAGGTAAGGCAAAAGATCGATGTCAACAACATCTACACCAGGGAATGGAGTGTGGATCCAGACATCCTCATGGACGAGGACTGTCTCTACCTGAACGTATGGGCTCCGGCGGAAAGTACTGATGAAAAGCTGCCGGTATATGTATGGTATTTCGGCGGAGGGCTGCAAGTTGGTCATACGGCTGAGATGGAGTTCGACGGCGAACGCCTTGCCCGTAGGGGGATCATTGTGGTAACGGTTGGTTACCGTCTGAACGTTTTCGGATTTCTATGCCATCCTGAAATAACGGCAGAATCTCCGGAAGCTCCTGCAAACTTCGGTCACCTCGACCAGCAAGCGGCAACACAATGGGTCAAACGAAACATCGAGGCTTTTGGCGGCGATCCAGACAACATCACGATTGGTGGGCAATCTGCCGGAGGCGGGAGCGTAATGAGCCAGCTCACCTCGCCGAAGAATGAAGGCCTCTTCCAGAGGGCAATTATTCAGAGCGGTATATTTTCACCGCTTTACCCAGGAAGCCGAATGCCAAGGGGTAGGCAGAATCTGGCGGATGCCGAACAAGACGGGGTTAAATTCTTTGAGTTTCTTGGAGTTTCCTCACTTGCGGAAGCCCGTAAGCTTGATGCAGAATATGTTCGCAACAAAATGGTGGACTACAAGGAGTTCTGGGGTACCGTGGTTGATGATGTATTCTCCGTAGGCAACGCATTTGATCTTATCGTGGAAAACAAGCACTGGAAGGTACCTGTGCTGTGGGGCCACACGTCCTCCGAGTTTTTCAGTGTTCCAGATGCCGAGACGCTTGACGAATTTCGAAACATGGCTGTTGAAATGTTCGGCGATGATGCCGCTGAGTTTCTTGCGCTTTGCCAGGCTCAGTCGGAAGACATACATGAAGTATTGAAAAATGCTTCAATGAGCGTCTTCGAATATGCAATCCGCGTTGCTTCACAGGCCAATTCGGAAACGTGCGCCAATATACCGCTGTACTATTACAATTTTGATGCGGAAATACCGGGATGGGATAACCCCGGAACATTCCACTCCGTAGATCTTTGGTTCTTTTTTGAAACACTTGCCAAATGTTGGAGGCCCTTTGTCGGCAAACATTATGACCTTGCCCGCCAGATGTGCAACTACTGGGCTAACTTCATTAGAACCGGAGATCCGAACGGGAAGGATTCCACAGGAGAGGATATGACACAGTGGGATCCCTATACTGCCGAGGCACCGTATGGAATGGTTTTCAGAGAAAAACCCGAGTTTGTTAGAGAGCAGCCGAGCGATTTAATGAAGTTCCTTGTTAAACAATATTTCGAGAAAAAAACAGTAAAAGGAGGATCTCTATGAAACTAGTATCTGGAGACTATAGACTCAGCTTTAAGGATGGTGGCCTTGAAGTTCAAAAAAACGGCAAACTGCTCTATTTCAACAAACGCCCGATGTTTGCCACGGTAAAGACGGTATTTGCCGTTAGCGAGTTTTACGATAATGCTTACAGTGAGATTGACGTTTCAGGTGATACAATCATCGCCAAGGGCACAGTAACTGTGCCCTCTGGCTCCGAATTTTCCTTTACGGACGTGTATGAAGCAACAGGCGCAGGTTTCAAAGTAAGCCGTAACGTCAAGGTGGTGAAGGCGGGGGATGACCTTGGATTTTCCACAAAGCTATCTTTTGTGATGACGGAATCGGACGATACTCATGACTATAACTGTTTTGCGCCCGGTGTTTGGTATAAGCAAAACGAATTCGCACCAGATTACGCTATTGGCAAAGACCTGGATTGCGAATATTTCTATCGTATGGAAACCTGTTATGCCTTGCCTGTGTTTGCGATGCAAAACATCGCATCGGGAGAAATGGCGGCTCTGTCGCGCTGGGCTTCAGATGTAACCATGCAGTCTGTGGACATTGTGAGATCCGAAAATAACGTGGATCCCAAATTGACCATTGGCGCCATCGGCATGAGCAAGCCAGAAAACAAAACTCTAAACTATATGTATTATGGTTTTGCCTACCGCAAGGAATTCGAATCGAAAATTGACGGCCTGTCTATTGATTATGTGTATCCCGGCTGCGATGGGCAGATGCCTAGAGGAAATCAGTATGCAGGTCTTGACTACAAAGACAAATCAAAAACATTCCAGCGCGTTAACCACCCTGTGGAGGTCGGCTTTGAGCAAAATTACGCGGTGGCGATCAATTTTGGGCATTACGGCAGCTTCCAGCAGATGATGAGAGACATCTGGCGTGTAACCTATGACCGGATGCGCGATAAGTTATTTGAAGTAGATAATGAGCAATTTTACCACGACTGCATGAAGGTGTTTACCAAATATACGCGGCAATATGGTGATTCATATGGTTTACCCTTTGCCTGCCAGTTACCCGACATGGATATATCTTGCGTTTCCTTTCAGTTTGGCTTCGTAGGGCAACAGCCTGGTATTGGATATCAGCTGCTGCGATACGGCGATAAAGAAAACGTGCCGGAATCCTTTGAAAAAGGCGTAAACATTATTGATTTTTGGGTAAGGACGGCAATGACTGAATCTGGTCTGCCGCAGATGTGCTACAATCCCAACATCAAGGGATTCGAGCCCTATCCGCATTATGTACGAATGCTTGCTGACGGAATCGAGGCCATTTTAGACGCATACCTCTATATGCGCAGGAAAGGCGACGAGCGGCCTGCTTGGTTGGAATTCTGTAGAAAGACTGCTGATTGGCTTGTGAACATTCAAAACGAAGACGGAAGTTTTTATCGTGCCTACAATCTCGATAACTCCATCCGCATGGACTCTAAGTCCAACACTCCAAGTGTGATTCGTTTTCTGGTACAGTTCTATCTGGTGTCCGGCGACGAAAGATATAGAACTGCAGCGATTATGGCCGGTGAATGGTCTTACGAAAACAATTATCGGAACCTGGAGTACCGTGGCGGAACATGTGACAACATGGACATCCAGGATAAAGAGGCCGGCATCTATGCCTTATTCGGTTTCCTTGCCCTGTATGATTTAACCGGTCAGGACAAATGGTTGGAAGGCGCGATTGGCGCCGCAGACTATACGGAAACTTGGACCTATGCTTGGACATTCCCGGTACGTACTCTTTGGCCGAAACATCCGTTCAATAAGTACTCCATCAGCGGACAAAGCATCATTACCATTGGCGGGGGCGCTGATGTATATATGGCCGCCTGTTCGTACACCTATTACCGGTTGTATGTGATTACGGGCGATGAGCATTACCTCGACTTTGCCGAGTTCATCCATCAAAATACCCGACAGTCCAGTGACGTGGACGGAAGTATAGGCTACATCATGCCCGGTCTGGGGCACGAAAGCGGCAATTTTACCAGTCAAACCTTGCAAAGTCACTATCATTGGCTGCCATGGTGTACGTATGTGGAAGTCGACCCCTCATCGAGGCTGTATGATACCTTTGGCGGTTATGAGATTGCAGACGCTCAAAAACTCAGCCCGGAGGAAAGGGCCAAGAGAAATCGCATATATGACACTTTCGCTTCATTCACATTATGAAAGTGGAAAGTTTTATGATTCAGAATCAGACGAAGATTAAATTGCCTCACCTTTCACAACGGAATAATTGTTAGGAGAAAGATAGAATCAGAACGGAGGCATAAACATGCAGCATCGCTTTTATGAGATTCCTCCGGCTGGTTCTACTTTTCGTTTTGGCATCCGGTTGGGAGGATCTCTTAAAAGCCTATGAATTTGCACCCGTCTCCCTTCAGGCTCAAAAGTAAGGGAGAGGGTCGTTGATACAGATATTCATATGATTAGGACTGTCTTTATCTGAACGTCTGTACACCGGCTAAAAGTCCTGAAGAAAATAATGACTATACAATATTTATGACAAAGGAGTAGGTAAATGATGTTTACCGGAGCCATGGCTGGAATTTACCATGTTACGGAATGGATAACTAAGTTGGCTTATATAAGTATTTTGTGGATGTTTTTTTCATTACTTGGACTTATTCTCTTTGGACTATTTCCAGCAACGATAAGTACCTTTGTTATTACAAGAAAGTGGATTCAAGGTGATACAGATATTCCGTTAACAAAAACTTTTTGGCAGACCTATAAAAAGGAGTTTAAAAAGGGAAATATAATCGGTTTCATCTACTATATTATTGGTTATTTTTTATACTTAGACTTTCACCTAATATTCAATACATCCAATTCAGCTATTCAGATCACCACTTTTTCACTTGTTCTGATCAGCTTGGTGGTTCTTCTAACTCTCTTATATATTTTTCCTGTGTATGTCCATTACGAATTAAAAATCATTGATGTTTTAAAAAATGCTTTTATTATAAGTGTGTTGCGACCTTTGAATACATTGATGATGATCGCAGGAGCCATTGCTGTTTATGGTCTCATGAGGCTCATTCCAGGTTTAATTCCTTTTTTCGCAGTCAGCCTATGGGCTTATATCAATATGGGGTGTGCAAACCTTGGGTTTAAAAAGCTAGATCAAAACCAACAGGAAAAGTCGGAAAAACTTATCTCTTAATGTCTTACATAGGAAAAACTCAGAAGCAAGGGATCGCTCTTTATACGAAAAGCAAATAAGAGCGATGAAGTCTGATGAACTATAAGTATCATCTACAAATTAACATTCTGCCCAATTCGGAATGGAATTTTTGTTTTTCTTAGGATCTTATTAACTATGACCATTCAATTATTAATGTGATCAATAACTAAACTATAACAATCTATATAAGTCATAACTAGAAAGAGGAGGATTTATGGTGTCCAAAAACATTATATGGTTTAACCAACCGGCAAAAGAATGGAATGAGGCGCTTTTAAATGGAATATAGAAAGTTGGGGAAAACAGGTCTAGATGTATCCATTCTTAGTTTTGGGGCTTCCTCCCTTGGCTCTGTGTTCAGAGATATTGATGAGAATGAAGGAGTTAAAACCGTCCATACAGCCATCGACAATGGTATTAACTTTATTGATGTATCACCTTATTATGGATTAACAAAAGCCGAAACGGTTCTGGGTAAAGCAATAAAAGAAATTCCAAGGGACAAGTACATTTTATCTACAAAAGCAGGGCATTACGGTGAAAATCTTTTCGATTTCTCAAAAAAAAGGATTTTTTCCAGTATTGAAGAGAGTCTGACAAGATTACAAACGGATTATGATGACATTCTGCTCCTTCATGACATCGAATTTGGTTCATTCGACCAAATCATGGAAGAAGGTATTCCTGCATTACAGGAATTAAAAAAGCAGGGGAAAATACGCTTCTTTGGCGTATCGGGCCTTCCATTGTCCATTTTTGAAAAAATTCTGAACGAAACAGAGTTAGATGCCATCTTGTCGTATTGTCATTATTCTTTAAATGATACCTCACTGTTATCACTTATTCCTTTGCTTGACAGGAAAAATACAGGAATTATTAATGCTTCGCCATTATCAATGGGACTTTTAAGCACAAGAGCTGTTGCTGATTGGCATCCCGGCTGGTAAAGATATTCGGAAAATCTGTAAACAGGCAGAGGAGTTTTGTAGACAAAAAGGAACGGATTTATCTAAGCTGACCATCCAATTTTTCGTGCAAAATGAAATGATACCTACAACTCTAGTAAGTACAGCGAGTGTCGAAAATATTGCCAAGAATATTAAATGGGCGGCTGAACCAATTGATCAGGAACTTTTAGCAATGGTAATGGAAATCCTGGAACCTATCCACAATAAAACCTGGCCAAGCGGGAATTCGGAAGGGGCAGAAGTAGAGAATAAATATATCTGTTAGAAGTTAATAGTCTCTTCAATAAGATATATAGTAAGAAAATGACTCTATGGAATCGGAAACCTTAGAATATATCAAAAACTTATATGAAAATGTCAATGCATGGAGGGAGGCAAATATTTTATTATTCTAATAAATAATTTAGAAATACTTTAGATACATTAAATATTATCATTATAAAAGAAATTACTAGAAACAACTATTGAGAGGATGAAAGAATATGGCTCATAAGGCAAAAATGCTCCTTGAAAAAGATTTTAAAATTTCTGAGATTGATAACCGTATATACGGTTCCTTTATTGAACATCTGGGACGAGCCGTTTACGGCGGGATCTATGACCCTGGTCATCCCCAAGCAGATGAGAATGGTTTCCGTCAAGATGTGATGGAAATGGTAAAAGAGCTTCAGGTTCCTATCATTCGTTATCCGGGTGGAAACTTTGTTTCCGGTTACAACTGGGAGGATGGTGTGGGACCAGTTGAAAATCGCCCGCGCAGGCTTGATTTAGCATGGCGCACTACGGAAACCAATGAATTTGGTACAAATGAATTCATGAAATGGGCAAAGTTGGTAAATGCTGAAGTAAACATGGCAGTTAACTTAGGAACACGCGGGATTGATGCTGCAAGAAACCTGGTAGAATATTGCAACCATCCGGGCGGTTCTTATTATAGTGATTTGCGGATTTCCCACGGGTTTAAAGAGCCACATAAAATTAAAACATGGTGCTTGGGAAATGAAATGGATGGTCCTTGGCAAATCGGCCATAAAACGGCTGAAGAATATGGGAGAATTTCTTTGGAAGCAGCCAAGGTTATGAAGTGGGTTGACCCAACAATTGAACTTGTTGCATGCGGAAGCTCCGGCCGAGGGATGCCGACCTTTGCAGATTGGGAAGCAACTGTTTTGGATCACACCTATGATCATGTTGAATTTATTTCGCTTCATCAATATTACGGCAATCGTGATAATGACATCTCCAACTATTTGGCAATGTCCCTTGAAATGGATGACTTTATCCGTTCAGTCATATCCATAGCCGACTACATTAAAGCGAAAAAACGAGGGAAGAAGAATATTAATCTCTCATTTGATGAATGGAATGTTTGGTATCACAGTAATGAAGCGGATAGGAAAATCGAACCTTGGAGCATTGCACCTCCGCAACTGGAAGATCATTATAATTTTGAGGATGCCCTATTGGTTGGATGTATGCTGATCACATTATTAAAGCATGCTGACCGCATAAAAATTGCTTGTCTTGCCCAATTGATAAATGTGATTGCACCTATTATGACGGAAGAAAATGGACCAGCCTGGAAGCAGACAATTTTCTATCCTTATATGCACGCATCCGTATTTGGACGCGGCGTTTCCCTGAATCCCATTATTTCAAGTCCAAAATACGATAGCAAGGATTTTACGGATGTTCCTTATTTAGAATCAGCAGCTGTATATAATGAAGAAAATGAACAGTTAACGATTTTTGCGGTAAACCGCCATTTAAAGGAAGGCTTGGAACTAGAGTGCGATATTCGTAATTTTGATAGATATGAGGTTGTGGAGCATATCGTGCTTGAAAACGATGACTTAAAACTAACCAACTCAGCTAAAGGTACACCGGTAGCTCCCCATTCAAATGGTAATGCCGCAATTGAAAATGGTTTGGTAACAGCCGTTCTACCAAAATTATCATGGAATGTAATTCGGTTAGCAAAACGTCAATAGTTTTGAATCAATTTCCATCTCTTTTTAATAAAGGGTTATGCTATTGCCCATAGCTCAAACTACAGTATCGAAAAGGCGAAGTGTCTTTTAAACTATCATCTTCGTTATAGCTCATCGGGAAATGGAGTTATGGAGGAGTAAATATAATGGTACAAAAACTGGAGGTATACAAATGAATTACAGATTACTTGGAAAAACAGGTTTAAAAATTTCCGAGATTGGATATGGTGCCTGGGGAATAGGGAATACCGGATGGCAGGGAGCAAATGACGAAGAATCCATAAAAGCACTAAACAAAGCAATTGATCTCGGTCTGAATTTTATTGATACCGCCTTAGGATATGGAAACGGACATAGTGAGCGCTTGGTTGGACAAGTATTAAGAAAACGGCCAGAATCCATCTATGTATCCACCAAGATTCCTCCGAAAAATTTAAAATGGCCTGCTCCGGCTGGTATTTCAGCTGAAGAAGCTTTCCCGGCAGATCATATTATTTCCTGCACGGAAGAGAGCTTGCGGAATCTTGGGGTCGATATGATCGATGTTCAACAGTTTCACGTATGGTCTGACGAATGGGTAAATCAGGGGCAATGGCTTGAAGCAATTGAAAAGCTGAAAAAGCAGGGGAAAATTAAATATTTTGGTGTTTCCATTAATGATCATCAGCCGGAAAATGCCATCAAGCTAATTGAGACAGGCCTGGTTGATACAGTTCAAGTTATCTACAATATTTTTGAACAAAGCCCGGAAGATAAGCTTTTCCATGCATGTGAAAAACATAATGTCGGTGTGATTGCCCGTGTACCTCTGGATGAAGGGGGACTTACCGGCAGGATCACCCCGGAAAGTCGATTTGAAGAGGGGGATTTCAGAAATCATTATTTTAAGGATGAAAGGAAACGTGAAGTTTACAACCGGGTAAATGAAATCGTGACTGATCTTAACATTTCTATCGAGGATATGGCAGAAACTTCATTAAGGTATGTTTTAAGCCACCCTGCAGTTTCTACGGTTATCCCTGGGATGCGTACCATCAAAAATGTCGAAAGAAACTGTAAGGTTGGGGACGGAAAAGGGCTTTCTCAAGAGTCGGTTAAGAAGCTGAAAGCTCATAGGTGGATTCGGAATTTTTATCAGGCATAATCATTGTTAACGATCTAAAGGGTCTTTATTAACAAAGAAATGTACACTTCATTTACAACGGAATATAAATTGAGTCCTGCCTGTCAAAATGACGGGCAGGACTTTTACAAATTATATGAAAGCCCTTTCGGAATTGGGTGTAGATACTAATCATCATCACTCCTATACAAACGCATTTAAAAGAAATAATTTTACAGGAGCTTTTAAATAAAACAGAATCAATTGAAATATAATTGTTCGCACCTTATTACTCTACGTCTATCAAATGGTATAAGTCGAAGACTTTAAATCTGAATTCAATGGGGAAGAGCGAATTTTAATTGCATTCCCTATATAAAAATGGTGATGATCATGATGTCTTTATGGTTTTATGATGAATTGAAAAAACGAAAACAAGAAGGTGAAGTATTCGATTTCCGTAAGATTTCCGATAAGCAGCTCATGGAGCTGTACTGGATTCAGGGGTGGTCGGATCGAATGATTGCCGAAATTTACGATTGTTCTGTGTCTAATGTAGTTCACAAAAGAAACCGTAAGAATATTACATATAAAAATATTTCTGTACAGCTATCGGAAAGACTTGAATTATCACATCAAGCTGAACGAGTGCGTCAACTTTTTCAACAAAAGGAATCAACACATCAGGAGAATTAGACGGTAACGATACCGAGAGAAAAAGCTAAATTGCCAAGGCGGTTAGAAGTAGATATTAAATGGAAGGATTATAGAATTATATGAGTAAAACTAATTTAACTAATCCCATTATATGGGCAGATGTCCCGGATCCTGATGTGATAAGAGTCGGGACCGTTTATTATATGATAAGTACGAGCATGCATACTATGCCAGGATGCCCAATTATGAAGTCGAAGAATTTAGTAGATTGGGAGATTATTGGATATGTATTTGATATTTTGGAAGACAATGATGCCCATAATTTGAAGGATGGAAAGGGAATTTACGGGAAAGGTTTGTGGGCTGCAAGTTTGCGTTATCATAATGAAACTTTCTATGTTTCTTTTTCAAGTAACGATATGAACAGATTTTATATCTATCAAACAAAGGAAATAGAAAATGGACAATGGGCACGTTCAACTTTTGAAGGAGTATATCACGATCCGGCATTGCTTTTTGATGAAAAAAGGGTATTTGTGATTTATGGCAATGGTGACATTCAAATAACAGAATTGACAGAAGATGCAACAGCAATAAAACCGGGAGGCATCCATCAATTATTGTTGGTAACCGATAAAGAAGATATTGGTTTGCGATGTGAAGGATGCCACGCGTATAAGATTGACGGGCAATATTATTTATTATTTATCGAATGGCCAATTGTCGGATACAAGCGCAGAAGGCAAATATGTTATCGCGCAAGCCAGCTTTTGGGTAAGTATGAGCGTAAAGTGATTTTTGATGATGATATGGATTACCATAATCATGGAATTGCACAAGGAGCGATTTTTGATACGTCGGAACATGAGTGGTATGCCATGCTGTTCCAAGATCATGATGCCGTTGGCAGAATTCCCTATATACTGCCTGTCACCTGGAAGGACGGATGGCCCATGGTGGGTATTGACGGTAAGGCGCCAAAAGAATTGGAAATAAACTTGCCTGCTTCTTCCAAAAAGCCGTTAGTGATCAGTGATGAGTTTGACTATACAGAAAATAAATTGGCCTTGAATTGGCAGTGGAATCATAATCCGGATAATGAGCTATGGTCATTCACGAAACGGCTAGGCTATCTGCGTTTGGAAACCGGCCATTTAACTAACAGCATTTTGTATGCACGAAATACATTGACACAAAGAACGGAAGGACCTGACTGTACAGGAATAACCATGATGGATATATCAAATATGAAGCCTGGTGACTATGCAGGATTGGTCGCTCTCCAGAATAGCTTTGGGGCTGTGGGGATTAAGGCAGAAGTGGACGGAGATAAATACGTCTCAATGTGTGTAAATCGTGGTGATGGCAATGAAGAAGTAGTTGAAAAGATTCCATTTTCCAGAAATCAGATTTATTTAAAAATTGAGTTTAATTATGAGGATAGTGTTGATCTAGCGGAATTTTTCTATTCTGAAGATGGGGAAAACTGGAGTAAAATTGGCCGCCCATTAAACATGAAGTATACATTAGATCATTTCATGGGTTACCGGATTGGCTTATTTAATTATGCTACTGCACAAATTGGCGGATATGTAGATATTGCTTATTTCCATTATCAAAGAGGCCGTTGAACTACTCGTTGGGATCTAGCGTAGAAAAATAGTGATTAATTGCGTTACGAAACCTATTTAACTTCATTTATGGTCCCTTAAAATATAAATTCATTAGTGCTGCCGTGAATGGGACAGCCCTCATTTGTGCCTGGCATGGGTGCAGGTTCAAGGGCAGCTAATAGCCTTTTTATAGGTAAAAGCTCAACTTTCCAGAAAGCAAAAAATAGAGCAATGTGATGCCATCTTAAAACGTTTAGGATTGGATTATATAGATCTTTATCAATGATAATCATGCGTCGCCATAACCGGTGGCGTTTTATTTTTTATTAATTTGTATTAGGACTCTATCAAATTTTGAATATATTGAGTAATGTACTAGCATTAAAAGTGAGGTGATTTATAAATAATGGATCTTCTATTTCCATTTTAAAAATTTTTAGAATCTTGTTGACTATAATATTTTTTGGTGTTAAATTAATGTTATCGGTAACAAAAAAACATTAAAAGTTAGTTAACTATACTAAATGATTTTTTTGAAGAGGAGGTAATGAAAATGAGAACAATTGTATGTGAACAACCTAATGTTTTTAAATTGATCAATGAAGATATTCCACTTCCAAAACTAGGTGAAGCGATTGTCGCAATTAAAAGAGTTGGGATATGCGGAACCGACATGCATGCATTTAAAGGAAATCAACCCTTTTTTAATTATCCCAGGGTGCTTGGCCATGAATTGGCTGGAACGATTGAATGGATTGGAGAAAATCCAACGGGATTAAAAAAAGGAGAGCAGGTTTCCATTATCCCGTATATGCATTGCGGTGAGTGTATTGCTTGCCGGCAAGGAAAAACAAACTGCTGCACAAAAATGAAAGTTTTGGGAGTACATATCGACGGCGGGATGCGTGAAAAAATCTCTGTGCCTATTGATCATTTAATGAAGACAGAAGGTTTGTCATTGGATCAGACCGCGGTCATTGAACCTTTAAGTATCGGTGCCCATGCGGTCAGACGGGCAGGAATTCAAAAGGGAGAATTTGTACTGGTAATTGGTGCGGGCCCGATTGGTTTGGGGGTTATGGCATTTGCACAACAAGAGGGTGCCAGGGTAATTGCTATGGATATTAATAAAGAAAGATTGGAGTTTTGTCAACAGTGGACAAGAGCAGAATTTACCATTAATGCTTTAGAGAATCCACTGGAAACCTTAAAGGTTATAACAAGCGGAGATATGCCAACAATTGTATTTGATGCAACCGGAAATCGCAAATCAATGGAAGAGTCTTTCCGTTATCCTGCAAATGGAGGGAAACTCATTTTCGTCGGATTAGTAAAATCGGAAATTGTTTTTTCGGACCCTGATTTTCACTCTAAAGAATTGACATTAATGTCAAGCAGGAATGCTAATAAAGAAGACTTCAACCATGTAATAAAATCCATTCAGAGCGGGAGGATTGATGTAAACGCTTATATTACGCATCGTTCTGATCTTGAACAAATGACGGGCATATTTGAAGAATGGCTGAAACCTGAATCGAACGTTGTAAAAGCAATGGTAGAACTATAATCAAAAATATATTTACTCAAAAGATATATTCATATATGTAGTATGAAAGGAATCGAACCGATGCGAATTGATTCTCACCAGCATTATTGGAAAATAAGCCGTAATGACTATGGATGGATTACTCCAGAGCTACCTGCTCTATATCGTGATTTTCTGGAAAAAGACTTAAGGTCACATTTGGAAAAAAACAAAATTGACAAAACCATTGTTGTTCAGGCAGCGCCAACTATAGAAGAAACAGAATTTATCCTCTCACTTAGTAACGGATCGGAAACCATTGCCGGTGTTGTTGGATGGATTGATATCGAGGATATTGCCTATAAAGAAAGGCTCGAAAATTTTAGGAAACACCCAAAATTTGTTGGCATAAGGATCATGATACAAGATATGCCAGATGAGAGGGTCATTTTAAAACCCTATTATTTGGAGGCATTTTCTTATTTTGAGAAAATGGATATTCCCGTTGATCTCCTGGTTCGGTCCGATCAGCTTTCAGTGGTAGTCGAACTATTAAAGCATGTTTCCATACGGGCAGTTATCGACCATATCGCCAAGCCGCAAATTAAAGCAGGAACTTTAGAGCCATGGAAAAGTCAAATGAAACAGATTGCGCAACATCCCAATATTTATTGCAAATTATCCGGAATGGTTACGGAAGCCGATCATCACAATTGGGAAAAGGAAGAATTTATTCCCTATGTGAGGCATATTGTGAATGAATTTGGCGTTAACCGGGTCATGTTTGGGAGTGATTGGCCTGTTTGTTTACTTTCTGCAAGCTACGATGATGTGTATGATCTTTTAAAAGAAACACTTCCACAAAATCTGACGAAAGTTGAGGAAGAAGGAATCTTTGGCGGCAATGCATTAAGGTTTTATAAATTAAACATCTACAGCCAGCAATTTTAAAAATTATAAGGAATGGGGGAAATATATGAAATACAGAAAGCTTGGACAAACAGGATTGGAGGCATCGATTCTTAGTTTCGGGGCCTCTTCACTTGGCTCGGTATTTCGGGATATTGATGAAAACGAAGGAATTAAAACGGTTCATACAGCTATTGATCATGGGATTAACTTAATAGATGTATCGCCTTATTATGGACTAACGAAGGCTGAAACTGTTCTTGGAAAAGCAATACGTGAAATACCAAGGGACAAATTTATTTTATCAACAAAAGCCGGGCGTTATGGGGAAACCAAATTTGATTTCTCTAAACAACGTATTATTGACAGCATTGATGAGAGTTTGGCGAGATTACAAACGGATTATGTAGACATTCTGCTGCTACATGATATTGAGTTTGGTTTATTCGATCAAATTATGGCAGAAGGTATACCTGCTTTACAACAATTAAAAAAGCAAGGGAAAATCAGGTTTTTTGGTGTATCTGGACTTCCGTTGACCATTTTTGAACAGGTTCTTAGTCAGACAGAACTAGATGTGATTTTATCGTATTGTCATTATTCTTTAAATGATACTTCGCTACTGTCACTCGTTCCTCTTCTGGAAGAGAAAAAGACAGGATTGATAAATGCTTCCCCTTTATCAATGGGATTATTAAGTTCGAGACCAGTTGCTGATTGGCACCCTGCTAGTGAGGAAATTCGCATGATTTGTAATCAGGCTGCCGAGTTTTGTAAGGAAAATGGAACTGATTTATCTAAATTAGCTATCCAATTTTCCATCCAAAACGAGACAATCCCAACTACTTTGGTAAGTACGGCAAGTGTCGAAAACATTAGGAAAAATATTCATTGGACAGATGAACCGATTGATGAGGAAATGTTGAGTATTGTCCTTGAAATATTAGAACCTATTCATAATAAAACATGGCCTAGCGGGAACCCTGAATTTGCACAGAAAGTAATAAAATAATTAAAGAAGAAAAAAGGCAGAATATTTTATCATTTTTTAACTTGAATTTTATGAATAGATAGAATATTATAAATTTAACAGTGATATCGATAACATAACTTTATCATAAATGTTATCGATAACAGCATTCGAACAAATATAAATAAGGATGTGATCTTTAATAGTTTAATAGAATGAATTTTTTTGAAAGCGTTTTAACTAGTGTCCTTTTTATAAAAAAGTAATGCTTAAAAAACAAATGAAAACAGTAAGGAGGGATTTAAACTGAAAACAGTTACAGTAGAACAACAAACCATTTCGGTATCCAAAAAAAGAAAAGTTGGAAGTAGCAAGGCATTGAAAAGCCTGCGAAAACATTGGCAGTTTTATTTACTGATTATTCCTTCCGTCCTCTATTTTATTATCTTTAAGTACATTCCCATGCTTGGAACTATTATTGCGTTTAAGGATTACAGTGTGGTTCAAGGAATCATGGGAAGTCCTTGGGCGGGGCTTAAGTACTTTAAACTATTTTTTGATAACCCTGCGGCTTGGGATCTTATTAAGAATACATTGTTTATAAGTTTGTACGATATTGCAGCGTGCTTCCCATTGCCAATCATTCTTGCTATAGCACTTAATGAAATTCGTCAAGGCCGGTTCAAAAAATTTGTACAGATTGTTACTTATGCTCCATATTTCATTTCTACAGTTGTATTAGTTTCCATGATTATTGTGTTGACATCACCAAGGCTTGGAATTTTTAATCACATCTTAGAAGCTATCGGGCTTCATTCCATTAATTTCATGGGAGACCCTGGTTTATTCCGTTCCATATATGTTTGGTCGGATGTTTGGCAATTTACAGGTTATTCAGCCGTAATATATCTAGCCGCTCTTTCGGGTATTGATACTTCACTATATGAAGCGGCAAAAATAGATGGTGCATCAAGACTGCAAAAAATTATCCATGTTGATCTGCCAGGGATTATGCCGGCTATTACGATTATTTTAATTTTAACAGTTGGAAACGTTATGGGAGTTGGTTTTGAAAAAATATATTTAATGCAAAATCCGCTCAATTTAGATACATCAGAAGTGCTTTCAACCTACGTCTACAAAATGGGGCTTCTAAATGCAAATTACAGTTTTGCAGGAGCGATTGGACTCTTTAACTCTGTAGTAAACTTAATACTTCTTTTATTGGCAAATTTATTTGCGAAACGAATTTCAGGAAATAGTTTATGGTAATGATTTTACAAGAATAGGAGGGTGAGTTTTTAGTGGCAAAAGCAAATTCAATAAAAGAGTCGTTCGGTGACAAAGTGTTCCTTACCATTATTTATACTTTTTTAATCTTTGTGGTAGTAATCGTTCTGTATCCATTGATATATATTCTTAGTTCATCACTGAGTAGTCCGCTAGCTGTTTCGTCTGGTAAGGTTTGGCTATGGCCAGTTGATTTTTCGTTAGAAGGCTATAAAGCTATATTTAGCAATTCACAGGTCTTAGTGGGTTATGCTAATTCCCTATTCTATACCTTTTTTGGCACGATCGTTAGTGTTACTTTGACAGTGTTGTTTGCTTATCCGCTTTCTAGAAAATCTTTCTATGGTCGTAATGTTTTGATGATTTTTATCTTATTTACAATGTTATTTTCAGGTGGATTAATTCCCGAATATCTTGTAGTTAAAAACCTACATATGTTGGATACCCGATGGGCTTTAATCATTCCAAAGGCTATTGCTGTTTGGCAGGTCATTATTGCTGTAACTTTTTTTAGGACAAGTATTCCTGAAGAAATCGTGGAAGCAAGCGAGATGGATGGTTGCAGCGACCTAAGATTTTTATGGTCAGTTGTTCTGCCGCTATCCAAACCTATAATTGCCGTATTAGTTTTAATGTATGCGATTTTTCAATGGAATTCTTATTTTGATGCCATGCTTTATTTGAAATCTGAAGCATTATTCCCACTTCAGGTTGTTTTACGTAATATCCTTATTTTAAATACAACTTCATCTGCATCGATTGATGCACAAAAATTGATGGATATGAAACAACTCGCTGATTTGATGAAATATTCATTAATTGTTGTAGCTAGTCTTCCAGTTCTTATTATCTATCCATTTGTACAGCGTCACTTTATGAAGGGTGTCTTAATTGGCTCAGTAAAGGGCTAAATTTTTAAACATAAGGGGAGAGGTAGTTATGAAAAAAGCAGGTATTTTGGCAATGCTTTTATTTGTAGTACTTGCAACATTTTTAGCAGGCTGTACTGACAAAACAGAAACAACATCGTCAGGTAAATCAAAAGATGGTGATGGGGAATTGTCTATTTTTGCTCCTCAAGGGGTAGGTAATACTAAATTAAGTACAAATTTTTTCACAAAGGAAGTAGAAAAAAAATTCAATGTTAAGATTAATTGGCAGACAACGACCTATGATGCTACATCAGCTAGTCAAAAACGCCAAATCTCCTTAGCCAGCGGTGATTATCCAGACGCTTATATGTTGGTTCCTTGGGTGGATCATTTCTCTACAAATGATTTGATAAAATATGGAAAACAGGGTGTTCTTATCCCACTAAATGACTTGATTAAAAAATATGCTCCAAATATTCAAAAAACGCTTGATACCAATAAACAATTTAGGGCGATGACGGTTTCACCTGATGGAAATATCTATGGTGTTTCACACTTGAATGAGTGTTACCATTGTACATGGCCATATAAAATGTGGATAAATAATGAATGGCTGAAAAAGTTGAATTTGCCAATGCCAAAAACAACAGAAGATTTTAAAAATGTACTTGAAGCTTTTAAAAACCAGGATCCGAACGGTAACGGTAAAAAAGATGAAGTCCCGTTAAGTGGGGCAGTAGGTATCCCTGATACTAATGTTATTCCATTTCTAATGAACGGCTTTATTTATGATGATGGTAAAAAAAGGCTGCTTCTAAATAATGGAAAGGTTGACTTTGCGGCTGACAAGAAGGAATGGAAGCAGGGATTAGAATACATTCGTTCTTTATACAAGGATGGATTACTTGATCCAGGTGCATTCACCCAAAATAATGATGCATACCAAAAACTGGGGGATAATGCCTCAGCAGAAATTCTTGGTGCTGGAACAGCTACACACCCGGGTGAGTTTGTTTCTGATCAAAAACGTTTGTATTCAGATAATTATATAGCACTCGCGCCACTGAAAGGTCCAAATTCTGCTTATGCCACTTATAATTACCCTGTTACTCCTGGAGCTGACTTTGTACTTACTAACAAAGCGTCGAAGGAAGATCAAATCGCAGCCATTAAGATCATCGACTACTTGTTTACAGCGGATGGAAATATAAGGGGACAATTTGGTAAAGAGGGTGTGGACTGGAGAAAGCCAAAAGATGGTGATGTCGCGATTGAAAAAAGTGCTAAACCGCTTTTCGCTTCGATACCTCTGAAAGACGGTGAAAAAACTCACAATAACGGATGGGGACCAATCGCAGAATTCGGTTCTTCCAGTTCTTTTAGAAATGGGCAAATCCAATCGACTCAAGTATTTACACCGGAAGGGTATGAACGAAGACTTCAAGATGCAACCCATTTGTATGAGGGTACGCAGCCAGATGATGTATACCCAGCATGGTCCGTTTGGATGAATCCATCTGATGCAGATGAAGTAGCCATGTTAGAAACAAATATTCAAAATTATGTTAATCAGAGCCTTTTGAAGTTTGTAACAGGGGAAATGAACTTGGATACTGACTGGGAATCCTATGTCAAAGGGTTTGATAAATTAAACCTTAAACGTTATCTAAAAATAATGCAACAAGCATATGATAAATCTGAAAAGTAGAACATGAAGAATTGTTCGTAATTTTAAAAAAAGTAAAATACCTCGGTCCAAAAAAGGTTTAGGACTGAGGTATTTTTTTAAATTGAATCTTTAGAATGTTTTATCGCCAACAAGTAAGTAGACGATACCATTATTAGTTGTAGGAAGGTATTGAATTATATCGTGAAAAGGAGGTTACAACATGGAGGTTGTGCACTATAAAAAACAAGTGGATCATTTGGTAATCAAATGCACAAATGGTTTGATGGAAGTCATTCCCTATACCAACTCAATTATTCGTATCCGTTATACATTGGGGAAGGAATTCGGCTTGAAGAAAAGCTTCATGGTTGGACCAAATGCGAAAGAACATGTTGTTTTTTCCGTAAAAGAAACAGAAAATGTGATCGTGTTCTCAACGTGCAATGTACAGATTCACATTAATAAACATACAACTGGATTTACATATACCGACTCGTCGGGTAAGATTTTAGCAAAGGAACCGGAACGTGGTGGGAAAACACTTGTACCATTTGAAGTGGTAAAATCTGTTTTTGATGTAAATACAGAGATTCAGAATTCACAAAATGTAGATGGTGCTCGTGCTAAAGCCATTCCAGCAAAACATGTTGTGGATCGAACGGCTTATCATACCAAACTTGAATTCGAATGGGCAGATGATGAAGCACTCTATGGTCTTGGTTCACACGAGGAAGGTGTTTTAAATTTAAGGGGCACTTATCAATATCTTTACCAGCAAAACATGAAAGCAGTGGTTCCTGTTTTGGTCTCAACGAAAGGATACGGACTGGTTGTGGATAGCTATTCGTTGATGACATTTCATGATGACTTGCATGGTTCATATATATGGACGGATACAGATAGCGAGATGGACTATTACTTTATATATGGACCTGATTTTGATCAAATTGTGAGATGTTTCCGTCATCTTACAGGAAAAGTCCCTCTTCTACCAAAATGGTCATTCGGATATGTGCAATCTAAGGAAAGGTATAAATCTCAAGAAGAGTTAATCTCTATTGTAGAGGAATACAGGAGACGACAAATTCCTCTCGATTGTATTGTACTGGATTGGATGTCTTGGACAGGTGAACTATGGGGGCAGAAATCCTTTGATACCGAACGTTTTCCAAATCCCGCACAAATGATGCGTGATATTCACGAGCTTAATGCAAAACTGATGGTTTCCATTTGGCCGATTATGAATAACGATGGTCCAAATCATGTTGAAATGAAGCAAAAGGGTTATCTTTTAGGGAATCAAGCGACATATGATGCATTTCGCCAAGAAGCACGCAATCTGTATTGGAAACAGGCAAATGAGGGGTTGTTTTCCCATGGCATCGATGCATGGTGGTGTGACTGTACAGAACCTTTTGAGGCTGATTGGAATGGGGAAGTGAAACCTGAACCTGAAGAACGACTTCGAATCAACACAGAGGAGTCAAAGAAATACTTGGACCCAGGTTATATTAATGCCTATTCGCTTCTTCATTCAAAAGGCATCTATGAAGGTCAGCGGAAGACAACCGAAACGAAACGGGTTGTAAACCTAACACGATCTGCTTATGCAGGCCAGCAAAAGTATGGGACGATAACTTGGTCTGGAGATGTTGCTGCCAATTGGGAAACATTGCGAAACCAAATCGCTGAAGGATTAAATTTCTGTGTGACTGGCATGCCCTATTGGACAGTGGATATCGGAGGATTCTTTGTTTCCAAAAAGGAACAGTGGTTTTGGAATGGAGATTATCAAGATGGTTGTGACGATTTAGGATACCGCGAGCTTTACGTTCGATGGCTGCAATATGGTACATTTTTACCGATGTTCCGCTCTCATGGTACAGACACACCAAGAGAGGTTTGGAGATTTGGAGAGCCTGGTACGTTGTATTATGATACGCTGGTAAAATTTATCAAGCTTCGATATAGATTGTTACCTTATATATATTCAGTCGCTGGTTGGGTGACTCATCAGGATTACACGATGATGCGAGCCTTGGCATTTGATTTCAGAAATGATCCAAAAACGTATAATATTAAAGACCAATATATGTTTGGTCCAGCATTCTTAGTTAATCCCATAACAGAACCAATGTATTATAAAAGCGGTTCGGTTAAGATTGAAGGTGCTGCGAAAAAACGTCTTGTATATTTGCCTTTTGGTTCAGATTGGTATGATTTCTGGACAGACCAATGGATAAGCGGCGGTCAAACAATTGAGGCTCCAGCAGAACTTGAAACAATGCCTTTATATGTATGTGCCGGTTCTATTATTCCTATTGGACCAGATATCCAATACAGTTCAGAAGAATCAACAGAACCTTTAGAATTGAGAGTTTATAAGGGGCAAGACGGAAGTTTTATGATGTATGAAGATGCAGGTGACAATTACAACTATGTAAAGGGGGAATTTGCAACAATAATTATTCGCTGGGAAGACAAAAAAAATCGACTTGTAATAGATGAACGCCAAGGATCTTATCCCGAAATGAAGAGTTCCATGGAATTATTGATCACCGTTATTACCGGTAGAGCGGCTTTTACTACTTGTACTCAAAAGAGAATTATTTACAACGGAAAACAGATGATCATTAATTTTTAATATAAGACTAATAGGTTTTAATGTTAGAGGAATAAGAATGTTACTGCACAGATAGCAAAAGGGGAGTTTGAACCTTAGTCAAGTAATCTGGTACCCCTGTCAAGGACACATGAAAAAAAGCGATAAGATACTAAAAAGGTGATTCCTATTGTGAAATAGGGGTCATCTTTTTTTAATTCCATTGATAACAATAATTATTATAGTAAACCATATATTACTATGGCGCATTTGATCTTAAACTTTGCTCATTGAATTCCCCTAGTCCACCATACTTTAAAAATTAAGTATAAAAAAATACCTATCGATGAAACACTCATTTTCAGGTGTCCTATCTATAGGTATCATATTAAACATCTTCCATTTCCTTTTCTTAACAAAAAAAAGTACCTTTGTTTAGGGAGCTAAGATTTACTTCCTTTATCACGTTGATGGAGAGAAGAGGTTCGCAAATGTATTTCAGAGGGCAGGACAATTTTTCTTGCTTTTTCAGGTGCTGCTCCTTCAATTCGTTCGATTAATAACTGTATGCCAATATACCCGAAATTGTATGCCTGTTGTTCTGCAACGGTTAATATTGATTCATTTTCCGTATAATTTGGTACATCATATGACACAACGGCCATTTCTTCTGGGACTTTAATATTGTGTTTGTAAAGAATTTTCATCGTATTCATTCCAATAAAGTTATTGGTTGCAAAAATAGCTGTTGGGCGTTCTTGCTCTGGTAAATTTAGAAGCTCTTGAATGGAATTTGTTACATCACTGTCCCGGAATTGGCTTTCTTTAATTAAATGGTTGTTAACTGATATTCCATGTATCTTTAACGTATCAATATAGGATTGTTGTCTTTCACGAGCAGTCGACACAACTAAAGGACCATTTATAATGGCAATTTTTTGATGCCCTTGTTTAATTAAATGCTCAATTAACCTACGGGTGGTTGCTTCATTGTCGCTCAGAACTTGATCGCAGTCTATATCAGGAATATTGCGATCGATTAATACAAAAGGTATATCATGTTTGGTTAGTTTCTTCATATTTTTTTTAGAGTTATCATTTGCTGGAGCAATCAGTACACCATCCGACCCGGTTGAAATAAGCATATCCATATACTTGGATTCTTTTTCAAAATTCTCATCGCTATTACATAGAAGAAGCTGATAGCCCATTTGCATGGCTTTATCTTCCGCCCCGCGTGCGACGCTTGTGAAAAAGGGGTTGCCAATATCGGTGATCATAAGAGATAAAATTTTTGTTTTTTTAGTTATTAGATTCCTGGCAGAATTATTGGGAATATAATTTAATTCTTTAATAACCGTTTCAACTTTTTTTCGTGTTTCTTTACTGATTTTTTCTGATTTATTAATAACCCTTGAGACAGTCATGGCTGAAACATTGGCTTTCTTGGCAATATCATAAATGGTAACCATATTTACCTCCTATCCACAAAAAGAATATTCTAA
This sequence comes from Neobacillus drentensis, assembly GCF_036965645.1. Taxonomy (GTDB): domain Bacteria; phylum Bacillota; class Bacilli; order Bacillales; family Cytobacillaceae; genus Neobacillus; species Neobacillus drentensis_D. Next base: position 107,897 of record NZ_JBALPZ010000022.1, on the reverse strand, counting down.
CGTAAATTCTAGATGATTACAATAAATATATCAAGAAGGAAGTGTTATCGGTAACAAAGTTTATTGCAGGAAGGTTCCATCCGTTCGTTACGGAAAAATTTTAGTAGATTTTACCTTAATTATATTACTAAAATCCTTATTGTATTTATTTTTAAAAAGAAATTGACGTAAGATTGTCAGTGTGTTAAGTTTTTGTTACCGATATCATTTTAGAATGTTATGACTTTTACGACAATTAAATGTAGTCATGAAAAGAATAAAAATAGGGACAAATTAATGAAAACAGTCGATGCTATTCGTACATTATGCGGAAAAAACTAGATTAGGAGAATATGAAAATAGAAGGATTGCGTTGTTAACCAAATAAAAGGAAATGGAAAATGGCAAAAGGAGGATTTATGATGTCCGATAACATGATATGGTTTGATCAAGCTGCAAAAGAATGGAATGAGGCGTTGCCCATCGGTAACGGTCGTCTTGGTGCAATGATTTATGGAAAAACAGCTATTGAACAAATCCAGTTAAACGAAGAATCTGTTTGGTATGGCGGCCAAAGGGACCGCAATAACCCGGATGCACTGGAAAATCTGGCCAAGATAAGGGAATTGCTTCAAAACGGAAGACCAGTTGAAGCAGAAAAATTGGCAAGTATGGCACTTTCGGGTATTCCCGAGACCCAAAGGCACTACATGGGGTTGGGTGATCTTTTTTTAGACTTTGATCACAATGAGGTAAGCGGCTACAAACGTGAACTTAATTTAGAAAAAGGAATGGTTTCGGTTGAATACAACTGCCGCGGAGTAAAATTTCATAGAGAAATATTTTCAAGCTATCCTTCCGGCCTTATTACCATTCGTCTTACAGCCAGTCAGACTGCTTCCATCTCTTTTACAGCCAGATTAACGAGAGATGGAAGCCGCCTTATGGAAGAGGTTAGGGCGATAAGAGGCAATAGCCTTGTTATGAGAGGCAATTGCGGCGGTAAAAATGGATCTGATTTTCGAGTTGTTCTTTCTGTGAACGCCAAGGGTGGCAATGTGAATACCATTGGTGAACATTTACTGGTCAATGCTGCTGATGAAGTCACAATACTTTTGGCTGCTGATACCAGTTTTCATCACAGTGATCCGGAATTAGCCTGTTTTCGTGCCATTGAGCAAGTAGTACATATGGATTACGAACTTTTAAAAAGTACTCATATAAAGGACTATACGGAACTTTATAGCAGAGTAATTTTAAACCTATTTGATACATCCGGTGATCAAAATCATCGGTTGCCAACTGATCAAAGATTAAAACTTCTCAAAGAAGGATATGAGGATAATGGTCTTCTGGCACTCTATTTTCAGTTTGGCAGATATTTGCTTATTTCAAGCAGCCGGCCCGGATCTTTACCTGCCAATTTGCAAGGGATATGGAATAATAGTATGCGGCCTCCTTGGGACAGCAAATTTACGATAAATATTAATACTCAGATGAATTATTGGCCAGCAGAGACTTGTAATTTGTCTGAATGCCACGAGCCATTATTCGATTTGATTGAAAGAATGAGAGAGCCTGGGCGCCAAACAGCAAAAATTATGTACGGTTGCAGGGGCTTTGTTGCACACCACAACACGGATATCTGGGCAGATACAGCTCCACAGGATATCTATCCACCGGCCACTTATTGGCCAATGGGGGCAGCTTGGCTTTGCCTGCATTTGTGGGAACACTATCAGTTTACTGGTGATGAGATTTTCTTAAAGAAGAGCTATAAAACGATTAAAGAATCGGTTCAATTTTTCCTGGACTTTTTAATTGAAACAAAAGAAGGGTATCTTGTCACCTGTCCATCTTCTTCTCCGGAAAATACTTATATTTTACCGAATGGAGAATCAGGGACATTGTGCACGGGGCCTTCCATGGACAATCAGATTTTAGATGCACTCTTTAATTGTTGTATGAAAGCGAGTGAGGTTCTTTCGATAGACGAGGAATTTAGGGGGCAATTATTTGAAGTATTGCAGCGCATCCCTCAACCAAAGATCGGAAAATACGGACAAATACAAGAGTGGCTAGAAGACTACGAGGAGAAGGAGCCTGGGCATCGGCATATATCCCATCTATTCGCATTACACCCAGGAAACCAAATCACCGTTCAGCGTACGCCGGAACTGGCTTCTGCAGCCAGACGAACAATTGAAAGGCGCTTGGAACATGGGGGAGGCCATACAGGCTGGAGCCGTGCCTGGTTGATTAATTTATGGGCTAGATTAGAGGATGGAGAACAGGCCTATTCAAATCTTTTAGCTATACTTAGACAATCGACACTGCCCAATTTATTCGATGATCACCCTCCCTTTCAAATAGATGGTAATTTTGGCGGTACTGCTGCGATTGCAGAAATGCTAGTACAAAGTCACGATGATGCCATTTATTTGCTCCCAGCGTTGCCAAAAGCATGGAAGGATGGGCATGTTCGCGGATTACGGGCTAGAGGCGGATTCGAGGTAGATATAGAGTGGAAGGATAATCTTATTGTAAAAGCAACAATTAAATCCTTGAAGGGAAAACCTTGCCAGTTAAAGTTTAATCAGCCTATTACACTTAAAGGTGCAGCCAATGATCTTATCCAATATACAACTTTGAATGGAGGAATCATTCGATTTGATACAGTACAAGATGGAATATATACATTAGTATGTGATCCAATTAGGTCAGTTTGACAAATGATTTCGAAATTAAAAGAGCCGTCTTTATAGTTGATTTATTAACTGAAAAAATTCAGGGAGGATAAAAAATGTCTAAAATAACTTTTCTCGGTGCAGGAAGCACCGTTTTTGCCAAAAACGTTCTTGGTGATTGTATGCTTGTTCCTGCGTTGGAGGGTTTTGAGTTCGCCCTATTCGATATCGATGAACAACGTTTAAGAGATTCCGAGAATATGTTAAGAAATTTGAAAGAAAGCTTGAATAAAAATATTCAGATTAAAGCTTATACCAATCGTAAGGAAGCTCTTAAGGACGCAAAATACGTCATTAATGCCATTCAGGTAGGCGGCTATAGGCCGAGCACGGTGATAGATTTTGAAATTCCGAAAAAATACGGTTTACGGCAGACAATTGCCGATACAGTTGGCATTGGCGGAATCTTTCGGAGTCTTCGAACCATTCCAGTCATGCTTGATTTTGCAAATGACATGGAAGAGGTATGCCCTGATGCCCTCTTCTTAAATTATACAAACCCTATGGCTGTTTTAACCGGTGTTATGAATCGTTACACCAATATTAAAACAATCGGCTTGTGCCACAGTGTTCAAGTTTGCACTAAAGAACTATTAAATTCATTGGGCATGGATCCGGAAGGGGTTCAAGAAAAGATTGCCGGAATTAACCATATGGCCTGGCTATTAGAAGTGAAAAGAAATGGTGTGGATCTTTATCCTGAAATTAAAAGAAGGGCGAAGGAAAAGCAAAAAACAAAGCATAGCGATATGGTACGATTTGAGTTAATGGATAAGTTTGGCTATTATGTAACGGAATCTTCTGAACATAACGCGGAATATCATCCATACTTTATCAAATCCAAATACCCGGAACTGATTGAGAACTACAATATTCCACTTGATGAATATCTCGTCGTTGTGAAGCGCAAATAAAGAACTGGGAAACCATGAGAGAAGAGCTAGTAAATAATAAGACATTGGAACATGTTCGTTCTAAAGAATATGGTTCAAGAATAATCGAGGCCGTCGAGACAAATATTCCATTCAAATTTGGCGGTAATATCCTAAATACAGGACGACTCATTAGCAATCTACCTGAAAAAGCTTGCGTAGAAGTTCCTTGTATAGCCGATCGAAGCGGTATCACCCCAACGTTTGTCGGAGACCTTCCAGAGCAGCTCGCCGCTTTAAACCGTACCAATATTAATACTCAGTTATTAACAATAGAAGCTGCCATTACACGGAAGCGGGAGTATATTTACCAAGCTGCCTTGCTCGATCCACATACGGCTGCGGAATTGTCGATCGACGATATTGTGTCGCTGGTTGATGATTTAATTGACGCCCATGGAGAATGGATTCCAGTATTTCAAAAGGAAGAAAAGATAGGATTAACCATATGAGTTGTTAATGTAAATAGAAAAAAGGCACTTGATTATTTTCAAGTGTCTTCATTATGGACTTAAATAAAACAGAATTTTCGTTTATAAACAGAAGAGGTCGAAACTATACAGAATTTCCTCCCAATTAACCGTCAAAGGGATAATTCTTGATAGTAAAAGTACCACTTTTGGATTCAGGACTATTTCCGTGCCCGAAAAACGGTTTTATGTCAACGGACGGACCGTGAAGCTCAATAAAAAGGGGGATTAGAGTGGAAATTTGGAAGGATTATAAATTAGGTGATATGATCGCCCGTTATGTTAGAGATGATCAAACTGGCCAACTTGGATTGGTGTTGTTGCCGGAATCTATGATATCTCGTTTCTGTAATAAGAAATATAATGTGGATTCATTAGTGCAACTCAAGTTGATTGGCGATTCATATCCGGGTGGATTTTCTCATGGATATACGATGCGCAATAGCGGAAGTGTGGAAGCGCTAATATTTGATGAGCAGTACAAGATAGAACAGGATGATAGCTTAACGGTTGTTTCAGTATGGCGTCACCCGAGTTCCTGCAGGGTAGAACACCATCTAACCTGGAATCCGGGTTACCAAGCTTTAGAAAGTTCAACGGTCATTCGGAACGAAGGAGTAAGTCCCATCACGTTGGAAATGCTATCTTCCTTCTCAATGACTGGACTCACCCCTTTTTCTGAGGGGGACGCTCCTGAATCATTGATCCTCCATCGTATCCTCAGTTCATGGAGTGCAGAAGGACGTTTGGCTTCCAGTAAAATTGAAGACTTACACCTTGAGCCTGCTTGGGCTCCTTATGGTGTACGATGTCTGCGTTTCGGGCAAGTTGGATCCATGCCAGTTCGGGGGTATTTTCCAACCGCATTCGTGGAGGACCACCGAGCCGGTGTTTCATGGGGGATTCAGATTGCCCATCCTGCATCATGGCAGATTGAGGTTTATCGTAAGGATGCGGCGCTTTCGCTGTCAGGCGGATTGGCAGACAGAGAATTTGGGCATTGGACCAAGCGCATTGAACCCGGAGAAACATTCCAAACACCCTTTGCTTATTTAACTACGGTCACAGGTGGCATTGATTGTGCGGCTGGCCGTTTGACCGAGATTCAGAACCGCCCCCATCTACATGGTCCAGCTGTGGAAGAGGATTTACCTATTATCTTTAATGAGTATTGTACAACATGGGGGTCACCTTCGGCGTCGAATCTGAACGCTATTGCAGAACGGATCAATGGCAAGGGAATAAGTTATCTTGTTATTGATTGCGGATGGTACAAAAAAGAAGGAACCAACTGGGGTAACATTATGGGTGATTGGGAAGTGAGCACCAGCGATTTTCCAGAAGGTCTGGATAAAACAATTGATCATATAAGAGAATGCGGCCTGATTCCTGGGATTTGGTTTGAAATGGAGGTGTGTGGTTCCGAATCCGCAGCGTTTCAAATGGTTGACCATCTGTTAAAACGGGATGGTTTGCCTATTACAAGTGGGAATCGGCGATTTTGGGATTTTCGCAATCCGTCCGTCATTAGCTATTTGAAGGAGAAAGTTATCTCATTTTTGAAATACTATGGCTTCGGATATTTGAAAGTCGATTATAATGATAATTTAGGTATTGGATGTGATGGAGCGGAATCACTTGGAGAAGGATTGCGCCAGCAAATGGAGGCAGTCCAGGGGTTTTTCAGGCTGATTAAACAAGAAATACCCGATATTGTGATTGAAAATTGCGCTTCTGGCGGTCACCGATTGGAGCCTTCCATGCTTGCACTGACGAGTATGTCATCATTTTCAGACGCTCATGAATGCAGGGAAATACCAATTATTGCTGCGAATCTTCATCGAGTCATGCTTCCAAGGCAAAGTCAAATCTGGGCCGTTCTTAGGAAGGATGACTCCTTGCAGCACATGGTTTATTCCCTAGCAAGTACGATGCTGGGAAGGATGTGTTTGTCCGGTGACATTCACGAGTTAAACGAGGAACAGTGGGGAATTGTGGATAAGGCGATGGCCTTCTACAAACTTGCTGCTCCAATTATTAAGGATGGTACAACATACCGATATGGAAATACGGTACACAGTTATCGTCATCCAAAGGGTTGGCAAGGAATCATGCGCACAACTAAAGACAGATCGCAGATTCTGGTAATCCTACACACGTTTGAGGATAACGTGCGGGAGAGTATAGAGTTGCCTCTTCCTACGTCTGGACAGTACGAGATTACTCATGTGTTCTCGGATCAGAGCATTCCTGTCAAAGTAAGAGCAGACCACGTTTCATGTCGTTTGGAAAAACCATATTCAGCAGTTTGCATTCTTCTTCAAAAGAGTTTATAGACTTGTTTTCTGTACCATTTTCATAAATTGCGATTGTGAAGGAACTCACCCGTTGTCAAGAAGCAAATGGCGGGGAATGGATAGCCGCCTTTCCAGAAACATTCATGGATCGCATCGCAGCCGGGAGGAAGGTTTGGGCTCCCCAGTACACCTTCCACAAGATTTTTATGGGGTGGGTTGTATGATGTATACAGGCTCATGAATTTGCAGGAAGCACTATCAATCTCCATCCGTTTCACAGATGCTTATTAAGCTTTCTCTATATACATTAGCCGGAAATTCTCCGCCTATGAATAATAACAGAGCCATATTAAAAAAATTATCGGAATCGAGTGTGATTATTATGCTAAAAGGAATCCCATCAATAATTTCGCCGGATTTAATGAAGGCATTAATGGCAATGGGCCATGGAGATGAGATTGTTTTGGCAGATGGCCACTTCCCAGCTGCCAGCCTCGCCAATCAGCTCATTCGTTGTGATGGACATGGAATACCGGACCTATTGGAAGCAATCCTAGAGTTTTTCCCTCTTGATACGTATGTAGACCATCCGGTTGCGTTAATGGCTGTTGTACCTGGCGATTCGATTCAGCCAACCATTTGGGAAGAGTACGAAGGAATAGTTGAAAAACATTCGGGAAAGTCCATTCCCTTTGAATATATCGATCGGTTTGCTTTTTATGAACGGACAAAAAAGTCATTTGTCGTCGTGGCCGCAAGTGAAAAAGCCCAATATGCAAATATTATTTTGAAAAAAGGGATTGTTTTATAGTTTAATAGGCAAAAGTTCAATTCATAATTGTTTTTTATCAATCATGTCATCTTCAAATACCTAGATTTCATTAATCAACAGTTAATAGGAGAGAAATCAAATATGAAGCTACGATATAATAGGCCGGCTAAATCGTGGAACGAAGCACTTCCAATTGGGAATGGACGTCTTGGTGCCATGATTTTTGGCGGAATAGAGAAGGAACATTTGCAATTAAATGAGGATACCTTATGGTCAGGAGCTCCCAAAGATTTTAATAATCCAAAGGCAAAAGAACTGCTTCCCGAGGTCCGCAGACTGATATTTGATGGGAAGTATACAGAAGCAGATCAATTATGTAGGGAGATGATGGGTCCCTACACGCAATCCTATATGCCGTTTGGCGATTTGTACCTGCAATTTAATCATGGAGAAACTGTTCATTCATTTGAGCGGAGTCTAGATTTGAAAACAGGCACCGCCCTTGTGGAATATAGGATTGGTGATGTGCACTATACACGTGAAATGTTCGCCTCCTTTCCGGATCAAATTATCGCCATTCGACTTAAGACCAGTAAACCCGGCTGTTTGAATTTTTCAGTAAGTCTGGGGAGTTCATTGAAATTTAAGACTGCTCCCGATCAAAATCAGTTTGTCCTTAACGGCAACTGCCCGGAACATGTTGATCCTTCTTATTATTATACTGATCATCCTATCGTATATGGAGACCCGGAGTCGACGGATGCCATGAAATTTGAAGGGCGCGTAAGTGCAAATGCGGCAGATGGTTCAGTTCATATTGATCATAATGGCCTTCACGTAACTGCAGCCACCACCGTAACACTATATTTCAGTGCAGCGACAAGTTTTAACGGCTATGATAAATCTCCAGGCAAAGAGGGGAAAAATCCTTCTTTAGCAGCAAAGTCACTTTTGGAGGCATCCATTTCAAAATCATTTGAAGAATTAGAACATTCCCATATTGAAGACTATAAGTCATTATTTGAGCGTGTTGAACTGGATTTGGGACCCGCAGTTGCACCGGAAAACTTGCCAACAGATCAATGGATATTGAAATATGGCGCAAATGATCCAAAGCTCGTGGAATTATTGTTTCATTATGGCCGCTACTTAATGATTGCAAGCTCAAGGCCAGGTTCACAGCCGGCCAATCTTCAAGGGATATGGAATCGTGAGGTTCGGCCGCCTTGGAGCAGCAACTTCACGATAAATATTAATACGGAGATGAATTATTGGCCTGCAGAAACATGTAATCTTTCCGAATGCCATGAACCTCTCTTGGACTATATTGAAGAATTGGCCGAAAACGGCAAGGAGACGGCTTCTGTGAATTACAGATGCAGAGGTTGGACATCCCATCATAATGCAGATTTATGGCGTCAAAGCGCTCCGGTTGGGGATTATGGACATGGAGATCCAGTATGGGCTTTCTGGCCTTTGGGAGGAGTATGGTTAACTCAGCATTTGTGGGAGCATTTTGCTTTTGGGAAGAATATTTCCTACCTTCGGGAAAAGGCCTATCCAATTATGAAAGAGGCGGCCCTTTTCTGCCTGGATTGGCTGATTGAAGACGGGAATGGAAATTTGGTTACAGCTCCCTCCACTTCGCCGGAACACAAATTTGTGACACCAGAAGGAAAGCTGGCCGCGGTCAGTTTGGCAACCACAATGGACATGTCTTTGATTTGGGATTTATTCACCAATTGTATCGAGGCCTCTGAAGTATTGGAAATGGATGAAGAGTTTCGCAATGAAATAATAGCAGCACGTGAAAAATTATACCCAATGCAAATCGGCCGATATGGACAGCTTCAAGAATGGGCATATGATTGGGAAGATGAAGATAAGAACCACCGTCATGTTTCGCATCTTTTTGGAATTTATCCTGGACGACAGCTTACCGATTCGGAAGGAAATGAATGGTTTCATGCTGCCAGGAGATCTCTTGAAAGAAGAGGAGATGACGGTACAGGATGGAGCTTGGCTTGGAAAATTTGTTTGTGGGCCCGATTTAAAGATGGTGATAAAGCTCATAAGTTAATTTCCAATCTCCTTCAGCTCGTGAAAGAGGAGGATACCAATTATCATAAGGGCGGCGTTTATGCAAATCTTTTTGATGCACATCCTCCATTTCAAATTGATGGGAATTTTGGATTTACAGCGGGACTTGCCGAAATGCTGGTACAGTCACATACCGACAAAATCCAATTGCTACCCGCTCTACCTTCTGTCTGGTCAAATGGTTATGTTAAGGGGTTACGGGCCCGTGGAGGATTTAAAATAAATCTTAAGTGGAAAAACAATGAATTGGAGAGTGCCGAAATATACTCCCATTTAGGCGGACCTTGCCATTTGGTACTCGGACCATCAATAGAAGTAACTGTAGATGGACAAATCATTCCTGTTGAAAAAACGACTACTACCAGGATTTCATTCGATACACAAGCGGGTAAAAATTATACGATTAAAAGATTTTAATCTATTAAATGCATAGGAATCGCTTGAACAATTCTGAGCGTTTAAAATTAATAGGAAAGGCAAATATGATCATTTGAAAAAATGATTGTATTGCTTTTTTTTGGAGGATAATGATTATTTAAAATATTTGAAACTAGTTGACTAGTTTGATTGGTGGTGTTATATTTTTGTTACCGATAACCTAATAATAAAAATATGAATATTATTTCTTTAGTTTCATTCCAAAAACAGTTAAATAAAAGGGGATAATTATGGCAGATAAAACTTTTGTCTCAAATATGGAAGGGATCGTCATGCATCCTATAGATAATGTTGTGACCGTTCTTAGAGATATAAAAAAGGGTGAACAGATTAGCTTTCTGGTACAGACAGAAATATACAAAATTAAGTGTATACAAGATTTAAATTTTGGCCATAAAATGGCTTTTAAAACCATTCAAATTGGTGAAACCGTTTACAAGTATGGGGAGTCGATTGGAAGAGCCACTGAAGATATTTTGACTGGTGAACATGTTCATGTACATAATATTGAGGGAATTCGTGGAAGAGGCGATAAACAAAATGGCAAGGAGAATGTTCAATGGTAATGATTAGGGGTTATCGCCGTCCTGACGGAAAAGTAGGGATTAGAAATCATTTACTTTTACTACCAACAGTCATTTGTGCGAATCAAGTAGTAAACCGAATTGAACAGAAAGTCCCAGATAGTGTGGCAATACCACACCAACATGGTTGCAGTCAGGTTGGAATGGATAAAGAGCAAACACATAATGTATTAGTTGGAATGGGGAAAAATCCAAATGTTGGAGCGGTATTAATTGTAAGTTTGGGCTGTGAAGTAATGGACCCTGTTAGGATAAAAAAGGAAATAGAAGAAACGGGTAAGCCTGTTGAGTGGATCGATATCCAAGAGGTGGGTGGATCGATAAAAGCGATTGAAAAGGGTACTGAAATAGCCCGGAAATTATCGATCGCACTTCAACAAATGGAAGATGAGCCTGTTCCGTTGTCAGAACTGATTGTAGGAGTGAAATGTGGCGGATCGGACTCCACTTCTGGTCTCTGCAGTAATCCAGCACTCGGTAAAGGGGCCGACCAAATTATTGAACATGGCGGCACCATTGTGATGGGTGAAACAACTGAAATTATTGGGGCTGAACACCTTCTTGCAGAACGAGCCGTCTCAAAAGAAGTCGAAAGAAAACTATATCATGTTATAGAACGCTTTGAAAAAGAAATTAATCGTATTGGTGAAGATATGAGAGGAGGAAATCCCAGCCCAGGGAATATTGCTGGCGGTCTATCGAGTATTGAGGAAAAGTCACTGGGCTGTATCAGTAAGGCGGGAAGCTCACCATTACTAGATGTTTTCGATTATGCTGCGCCAGTACCAAATAAAAAGGGTTTTTATTTTATGGATTCCCCAGGTAATGATATTGAACTTGTATCAGGTATGGCTGCATCCGGAGTCCAGCTTGTATGTTTTACTACCGGGCGGGGGACACCCACGGGAAACCCTATCGTACCGGTAATTAAAATTTGTGGAAATGGAACGATGGCTAAGAGAATGGCGGATAACATCGACATTGATGTAAGTCCAGTGCTTAAAGGCTCTAAAACCTTAGAAGACGCAGGAAATGAAATTTTTACGGAAATCATTGAGGTGGCCTCCGGTAAGTTAACGAAAGCTGAAATACTAGGCCATCGTGAATTTAGTATTAACCGAATTGGCATAAGTCTTTAAGAATAAGGGGGATTGGATATGGCTCGCTTAACTGGAAAAGTAGCACTTGTGACAGGCGGAAGCAGGGGGATTGGTGCAGCAATAGTCATTCGTTTGGCAGAAGAAGGAGCAGATGTGGCGATTAATTATGCATCCGAAAACTCGAAAGAAAAGGCTTTAGACATTAAAAGACAGGTAGAGGAACTGGGCCAGCGGGCGATGATTGTCCAAGCGGATGTCGGCCATAAGCAACAAGTAGATGAAATGATAGATTTAGTTTCAGTTGCATTAGGCGAGATTGATATTCTTGTCAATAACGCCGGTATTGCTCCATTTGAACCATTTATGAAGTTAACAGAAGAGACTTGGGATCGAACTTATAATACAAATGTTAAATCAATATTCCTCACTTCACAGAAAGTTGCTTCGAAAATGATTGAAAGAAGATATGGGAAAATCATCAATATCACTTCAACGGCAAGTCTGGTTGTAACTAGTCCTGTTATTCCGCATTATATTTCATCAAAGGCAGCAGCACACCAATTAACCAAAGCGTTAGCGATAGAATTAGGGAAATATAACATCAATGTTAATTCTGTAGGACCAAGTACTGTTGATACAGACATGTGCACAGAATACTTGGCTAATCCAGCAATCTATCAAAAAGAAGTCGATGCAAATCCGATGAAGCGTTTAGGTACTGCCAGACAAATAGGTGATGCGGTTGTCTTTTTAGCGTCTGATGAAGCTCTTCAAATCAATGGACATCTTCTAATGGTAGATGGAGGATTGACCGTAAAGGCAGCACAACCCGAAGACCATATGGAGCATTAATACATTGTGTAAATCCTTTCAGATAAAGAGGTGTATAGATGAGACTAAAAAATAAAGTTTGTTTAATTACTGGGTCCGGATCAGGGATTGGAAAAGAAACCGCTCTTTTATTTGCAAAAGAAGGTGCGCATGTTGTTGTCAATGATTTCAACGAGAAATCAGGGCAAGAAACGGTTAGACAAATTTGTGAGAATAATGGGGAAGCTATTTTTATTCAAGCAGATGTTACCAATCCCGAGAATGTTATGGTAATGGTTGACCAGGTGATTGATTATTATGGGCGAATTGACGTTTTGTTCAATAATGCCGGAATCAGCGGTGTTGGTCAGCTGCATGATATTGATTTAGAAGCATGGAATAGAGTAATGAACGTAAATATCAATGGTGTATTTTTGGTGACAAAATATGTAGTGCCCCACATGATGAACCAAAAAGCTGGATCCATTATTAATATGTCTTCATGTATCGCAGAAATGGGACTTGCTAACAGGGCATCCTACGCAACAACAAAAGGGGCGATATTAGCCCTAACAAAATCAATCCAAGTGGATTATGCAAAATATAATATCCGCGTAAATGCTCTGATGCCGGGAACCATTTTTACACCCTTTGTCGAAGATTATCTATCCAAAGATCCAAATCCTGAGGAAGCAGTCCAATCTATAAAGCGCAGGCAATTGGGAGGAGATTTAGGAAAACCGATTGATGTTGCATTTGCAGCATTATACTTAGCTTCTGAAGAGTCGAAGTTTATGATGGGAACCCCATTTATGATTGACGGGGGAGTCGTTAACGGAAAGCTTGGATAATGTTTTTTACGGCCATATTATATTTAAATTGAAAGGTTGAGAATAAATGAAACTAGTAACTTTTAAACAAGGCAGTGAATACAAATTAGGTATAAAAATAACGGAAGGTATTATCGATATTGAAGCCGCACAAGGTGCCAACCCGGATAATACAGTCCCAACAAGCATAATGGAGGTGATACAGGGAGGTACTGAATCTCTGAAAGCTTTGCAGCTTTTTATAGAAGAAGTTAAGCATCAATCCGCTTATCTATTAAATGATGATGATGAGATTACCTGGGGACCATGTGTAACAGAGCCTAATAAAATTATATGTGTTGGTTTAAACTATCGTAAGCATGCGGATGAAACAAACGCGCCTTATCCAGAGGTTCCTATTCTTTTTAACAAATTTAATAATACATTAACAGGCCATAACTGTAATATCGCCATTCCAAAAGTCACAAATAAACTAGATTACGAAGTAGAGTTGGGTGTAGTAATTGGTAAAAGGGCAAAATACATATCACAAGAGGATGCCTTAGACTACGTTTTCGGTTACTGTACAGTCAATGACTTGTCTGCTCGAGACTTGCAGCTTCGTACACCTCAATGGCTGCTTGGCAAGAGCTGTGACGACTTTAGTCCAGTAGGCCCTTACTTGGTTTCAGCTGATGAAATAGACGACCCGCAAAATTTAAACTTAACAACCATTGTTAATGGAGAGATTCGCCAAAATTCTAATACCTCCGATATGATTTTTACTGTGGCTGAGATTATTAGTTATATTTCTCAACATATGACACTTGAACCTGGAGATTTGATTTTAACAGGAACCCCTGAAGGTGTTGTTTTAGGATACCCAGAGGACAAACAAAACTATCTGAAACCAGAAGATATTGTAATGGTTGAGATTGAGAAGTTAGGGGCACTTACTAATAGATTTGTTGAAGAAGTGATAGCCGCAAATCAAAAAAACCAGAAGAAAGAGATAGTGAAGGGATGATAGGAACAAGTTGTAATTAGCTGATTAGAAATTTGGATGTAATTGAAATCGAATACCCTGAAAAGAGGAAAATATTAAAGAGTTTTATATAAAGATGATCTTCATTTTATTTAAGGGAGATCATCTTTTATTTCAGTTTGACAAAGGGTTAAATGGAGTGGTAGATAATATGACAGCAGAAAACTGCGGGTTTTTAGGAAAAAGTCTTGCAAACGTTCGACTGGATGTTTCGGCAGCTGCTTATTCGAAGGTTCCTAAATCATGGAATGAAGATAATTACACTACCGATTTTAATAAGTTATATTACGTTATAGAAGGAGAGGGATACGTCAAAGTTAATGATCAAGTGTATTATCCTAAACCGGGTGAACTTTATTTACTTCCATCCGGGTCGATTCAATCTTATGGAACAATAAGTGATAATACATTTGAGAAGTATTGGTGTCATTTCACAGCTAAAATTGGGGATATTCATTTATTTCAACTCATGAAGACGTCAGTTTTTATAAAGTTACCTAAGTCTAAAATCGAAGATAAATGGCAGCAACTCATTTCAAATTGGAATAGTAATGAATTATCCAGTAATTTTAGGGTTCATTCTATTATTCTAGAAATCATTGCAATTTTTATTGAAGAAAGTCAACATATTCAATTCAAAATGGACAAATCC
>NZ_JBALPZ010000022.1:70961-93119 GCF_036965645.1 Neobacillus drentensis | reverse complement strand
GAAATATAACAGTAGAGGACTTAGCAAAAATAACAAATTTCCATCCAAATTATTTTATATCGATTTTTAAAGACTTCACTGGTCATTCGCCGATCCAGTATATTAATCGAAGGCGTATCGAGAAAGCGAAAGAGATGCTGGTTATTAGTGAACTTACTATTTCTACTATTTCAGATTCGTTAGGATTGGAACTTTCTTATTTTTCGCGTATGTTCAAAGAATTAACTGGATTATCTCCAAGAGCTTATCGAGGTTTAGCAACTGAATCCAGTTAAAACCAATCAAAATTTAAAATTTAAAATTTTATGGATAGAATGTATTAACCGGTGTGGTGGTCGGGCACCATCGCGAGTTAAATAAGAAATTGAGTAAGGTCTTGTTGGCACTTTCTGTACCAATATACCGAAGCGCCTCAGCCGCATGAGCCCGTACGTATCTGTTTTCATCTTGTAAGGCTATTTCTAAGTGAGGAACTGCTGCGTCTGCAAGAGCACCTAACCTTGTGAGGGAAAGACCAGCTATAAAGCGTACTTGAGTGTCGGAATCTTGTAGACACTTAATTAATCCAGAGACGACCTCTTTATCAGGAATAATGATCATTCCGAGTGCTTCGGCAACCGACCTGCGGATAAGAGCAGAAGAATGATCTAATAATGGAATTAAAGCAGGAACTGCATCTTTAGCCAAATGTCTATGTTCACTTAGTGCAAAAATAGCACGAATAACCGTTGAAGTACGGCTGCTGCCTAATGCAGAGATTAAACCTGGTATTGCATCTGTACTTGATATGGATAAGCCGTATGCCGCAAGTTTGGAGACGTTACTATTATCATGATGCAGTGCTGATAACAGGGCATTAACGCCTTTATTCCCAGATGAAGCAAGGTCATAGGCTGCATTAAGGGCTGTTGGTTCATAAGGGTGCTCTAAATCCAGTAATTTTTCTTTTATTATATTAGAATTGAAATCTGCTGTCTCAGACATGCTCCCAAGTTTGCCAGATAGCCAATTCCATGTTTCTTCCCACATCACATCATGCTGGGCAAGTAGTGTGTTTGTGGATTCGGATAATTTCCATGAACTGTCTACATTGTTCCAGCTTGGTGATGTAGGAGCCACTGTGCGCATAAATTCAAATTTTAACATAAAACGGGGCTTGCCAAGTCTATTGGGAGTTGCTCTATGCCAAATATCATAATGAATTAATGCAAATGTTCCTGCTGGACCACTCGCTAATATCTCCTGGTCCAATTCGTCCGCTTCAAAAACTCGAGTATCATAATTTTGCGTTCCGGGCAAAATTCCTGTTGGCCCTAATTCAGCAGGTGTATCCTGAGGAAAATACATAATCATTGCCCACCATGGATGGTGGTTCCGCATCCGATTATATCCCCAGTAACTATCTTTATGCCAATCACCAGCCGTTTCTGATGCATTATAATGTCCATGTCTATGGGCATGCAGCATATAATCGGGTCCAAGTACGCTGGTGAGTGCTCCAGTAATGACAGGATGTTCAAATACTCTTTGCAGCTCTGTTACTCTAGGTAATATGTTGTTTCCCGGATTACCTTCCTCATTGTAAACATTTAATAGCTGCTCGTTTAACCTTTGATGAAACTCCTCAGTAAAATCAGTATTTAATAGGAGAAATCCCTCTTTAATAAACTTCCTCATCTGCTCGTCTGTTAATAAAAGTGGTTCGTTACGTCCTGTCATTTTTATAGCCTCCTTTTAACATCCAGATTAAATCTACAAAATTAT
The DNA here is from genome assembly GCF_036965645.1 of Neobacillus drentensis. Taxonomy (GTDB): domain Bacteria; phylum Bacillota; class Bacilli; order Bacillales; family Cytobacillaceae; genus Neobacillus; species Neobacillus drentensis_D. Next base: position 91,355 of record NZ_JBALPZ010000022.1, on the reverse strand, counting down.
TATAAAATCAGGCTACAAGAAAGAACATAGAGATTATTCATCTGGATATAGACAATACTAAGGTTTTTAAAACACTTTATTAATTAGTAAACCGGATCTTACAAATATTGAAACTATATTGACTACTAAAAGACGCGTTGTTATATTTTTGTTACTGATAAATTAGTATGATTGATTCCAAAACGATTACTTTTTTCAAGGGGTTCCTTTATGTCTAATAAATATGGGGTATATGGCTTTCGTTTCTTAGATACTCTGAATAGCTCCTTCTACCAGCTATTTGCTGTTGGTTATCAGAATATAACTGACTCTTCGTATGATTGGGATGGTTTAAAACGAAAAGACGGCCCTCTTCTATTGTTCCAATATACAATTTCGGGATTTGGAAATATTGAGATAGATGGTGACGTTCATCAGGTAGATGCAGGATCGGCGTTTATGGTAGAAATCCCAAGTAATCACCGATATTATTTACCCGCTAATAGTGAAAACTGGGAATTTTATTTTATTTTGTTAAGACCTATAAATATACAAAAAGAATGGACAGAACTTATCAAGTTAATCGGCAAGGTCCCCAAAATTCCAGAGGATAGTCCCCCAATTATTTTCTTGAAAAGTGCCTATTTCACCGCAAGCAAGAATCAAATAACCGATGGCTTTCGTGCTTCTTCTATTGTTTATCAATTTATTATGGAGCTGTTCCGGTATAGTACAGCCTATAAAAAGGAAAAAGAAATCTGGCCTGAAAAAGTAGTCCAAGCCGTCCATTTTTTAGAGGAAGATTACGTTTCCCTGCAAAGTCTCGAGGAACTGGCAAATAGAGTAGAACTATCCAAATATCATTTTACCCGTCTTTTTAAAAAAACAACTGGACTGTCACCTATGGAATATTTAACAAAAGTCCGGATGGAAAAGGCGGTTAAGCTCCTTCGGAATACGAATTTAACGATAGAAGAGATTGCAAGAAAAATTGGCTATTCCAATGGCAGCTACTTCATTAAGGTATTCCGGGAGTGGATTGGTTTTTCCCCAGGGGAGTTTCGCCTAGGCAAAGATCTGGCTTACTTAAATGAGCTCAGGTTTGATTGAAGCGGTAAAGGGGAGCAATATTTTACAACAAAGGGCAAAATATTATTGTAGATGCACCTGTCGCAATTCCTTATTATTAGTTTAAAGAGCAATAAATTAGTAGGAAGGGAATGGGAACATGAGACATCACACATTTGCAAAAACTCCGCCATTAGGCTGGAACAGCTGGGATTGCTATGGCGCCGCGGTAAGGGAAGAGGAAGTAAAGGGAAATGCCGATTATATGGCAGAGTTTCTAAAACCATATGGATGGGAATATGTCGTTGTTGATATTCAATGGTATGAACCTGGTGCAAATTCCTCTGTTTATCGTCCGTTCGTTCCGCTGGAAATGGATGAATATTCACGGCTAATTCCTGCAGCCAATCGGTTTCCTTCTGCCGCTGACGGTACTGGTTTTAAAGCGTTGGCCGAATATGTACATAACCTTGGATTAAAATTTGGAATTCACATTATGAGAGGGATTCCGCGTCAGGCTGTCCATGCCAATGCACCCATACTAGGGACAAAGGCTAGAGCTAGAGATATTGCTCATCCTAATTCCATTTGTCCATGGAATACTGATATGTACGGAGTGGATGCCGGTAAAGTTGGAGCACAGGAGTATTATAATTCCTTGTTTCAAATGTATGCTGAATGGGGAGTGGATTTTGTAAAAGTGGATGATATCGCTGCATCACGACTGTATGACACCCATTTAGATGAAATCAAATTGATTCGTAAGGCAATTGAAAACTGTGGGAGAGATATGGTGCTTAGCCTGTCCCCAGGCCCAGCTCCATTAGAGTATGAGGAAGACCTAAAAGCAAATGCCAATATGTGGAGAATGACGGATGATTTCTGGGATCACTGGAATTTACTATATGGCATGTTTGAACGGTGTGAAAAGTGGAATGAATATACAGGGGCAGGTCATTGGCCTGATTGTGACATGCTTCCATTAGGGCATATTGGCATCCGATCTCTTGATGGAGGCGGGGCGGACCGCTGGACTCGATTCACAAAAGACGAACAAGTTACGATGATGACCCTTTGGTCTATTTTCCGTTCACCACTTATGTTTGGCGGAGAGCTAAGGGATAATGATGAATGGACCCTTTCATTGTTAACAAATAAAGAAGTACTTGAATTAAATCAGAATAGCCACAGCAATCGCCTAGTCTACCGTAAGGATGATAAGATCGTCTGGACGGCAAAGGATCAGGAGAATAATACTTATGCAGCGTTGTTTAATGCAACAAATGAAGCAGCTGAAGTTGAGGTTACATTAGGACAACTGGGGCTTTCTGATAAGAAAAGAGCGAGAAATGTGTGGAGCCAGAAAGAGCTTGGAGAAATGACAGAAGGAATTAAACAAATGCTGCCGCCGCACGGCTCCATCTTAATAAAGTTATATTAATAATTACAAGGGTGTTGGTGTCTAAATAACATCAGCCGGACGAATTTGTTATCGAAAAGAGGGTGCCTCCAAATGAATACTTTTGGGAGCACCCTCTACTTAGGAAAAATATAAAGGCTATACTTGTCCATACAAGCATCTAAGACGATTTAACTAAGTTGATTTTGGTAAATACTCGGTGACAAAGAAAGTAAATACTATAGGCCCCAAGACTAAAAATAAATAAAAAGGTTATTGGCCATTTAAAAAGAATAAGTGCCATTAATCCAATATAAAGGATCCCAGTAAGAGTGGTCAGTAAATACCTAATGGAAAAAAATAGTGAATTTTTGATGGCATTCAACCAGTTCACCTTAAAATTAGCGATGGTTGGAAAGATAAATATTGAAGTAAAGAGAATTAAGAGTCCCATTAAAAATAAAACCGGAAGCAATATATATTGAAAAGAACCGACATTTTTCAACAACATAAGATCTAAAAAAAACAGGCCGGAGAAGACAATCCATAGAATTCCTAGGCCAAAACTTTGTTTTAAATTTTCCTTGAAGAATTGAAAGAAGGGCCTGATAACACTATAGTCCTTGTGTAAAATCCATTGGCGGGTCACACAATACATTGCGACTGTGGCAGGAAAAATGGTTATTACAGGGATACAAAGTAACAACCATAGAATATTTAACTGAAAGAACGCTGTAACCACTTCAAGTACGCGAAAGAATTTTCCGTCATATCTAAACATTGTATTTTCACCAAATTCCCTCATATTTTTTTGAAGCATAAAAATAGCATAGCTTCTTTTATAAAAGCAGTCCCTTAAAAATGGAATATATATCAACTTGTTACTAAAAAGGAGTCCCAAGGATGTTTGGGGCTCCTTTTTTATAAGAAATCGTGCTCATAAAAATCAGTTATGGTTTTTTACTAATGCTGCAGTTGAATTCCGAATGACAAGCTCTGGTTCATAAACCGTTGAATGCTCATTACCGTCCCGTTTTTCTACGGCAGATACAATCCATTTTGCAGCTTCAATCCCCATATCCATTTTCGGATGTGTAACAGACGTTAGTTTGACATCTGTAGCTTCCGCCAAGGAAGAGTCGTCGTATCCGACAATGGAAACATCCTCAGGAACACTTAATCCAATTCCTCTTAACATGAATAAAACCTGCAATGCCAATTGGTCATTATAACAAACAATTGCCGTTGGCTTATCATCTGTCGTGAAAAACTGCTGTAATTGCTCTACTAGATTACTGTCCTTTTCTTCTGTTGTATAGGTAATCACCATATCCGGGAAAAACGGAAGGTTATGTTCTCTAAATGCGCGGATAAACCCTTGCATTCGATTGACTCCCTGAAGGTCATCCGTTTTGAAAAGGCCAATTATTTTCTCGTGGCCTAGATTGATTAAATGTTCAGTTGCAATAAAACCGCCATGTTCATCATTCATAATGATATGAGGAGGCATCAACTGAGAATAAAACTGGTTAATCATAAGATAGGGAATATTATTTTGTTCTAATTGTAGGTAGTAATGAATGTTTGGGTTATAATTGCTACTTCTAGTCGGTTCTACGATTAGACCATCAATATTCCGGCTCAGCATCGTTTGTAAGCACTGTTTTTCTTTCTCTACATCGTTATCCGTACAAGCAAACGTTAGCGAATAACCTTGTGCTGTTAAATAGGATTCAATTCCTTTGATAATAGACGGAAAAATATAATCAGAAATATATGTTGTAATAACGCCAATATTTTTCCCATTTGTATTTAAACTTTTAATAGGAGAAATCATTTCAGATTCCAAATTTGGTTGTAACAATTTATTCGAGCAAAAAGTACCTGCTCCTTGTTCACGATAAAGCCATCCTTCATGTACTAAATCCCCAACGGCTTGACGGACGGTATGCCGGCTAACCCCAAACATTTTTACTAATTCATTTTCTGAATAAATCTTTTCGCCAGGCTGTACTTTCCCGCTTGTGATCCATTCCGTTATTTTTTCTTTTACCATATTATATTTCGTCTTCTGGGCCATTGGTATCACCTTCTTTCAACTTGTATGAAATTTTCTAACTTATACGTACAACAGTTATAACATTATCGTAACAAAAATAATCAAAAAAAACTATGAAAAAATTTAATTTATCGTTATATATTAAATCTTAAAATCAAGACAGAAATATTGTCGAATTCATTAGAAATATGACTGATTTCATCGGTAACTCGATATTAAAAAGTGTTTAAAAATAGTTTTTGCTGAAACTTGGTGGAAAGCGGGTTATAACCGATCCAATTTAATATAATAAAAGCTTATTAATCAGGCATTTAACACGTCCGTACAAAAAATGAAAATTCATAGAAAAATGATTGACATGTACGAACAGGTATATTAATATTTGGAATATAAGGAATACGCTTTCAAGGTGTAGAAAAAACGATAGAAAAAAGCTTCTAAAATATCATAATAATAGTGATATAGTCCTTATAATAAGAGGCTTTTTAGGAGGGGTTCATCTGTAATCACTTTCACATGTCCGTACATCTATTTTTGAGAGTTAACTAGTTTACGAACATTAAAACTTTATTTTTAATGAAAAGTGATTACGCTTCCAATGGTTTTAATTTTTACACAATTTTTATCAATTTAATTGGAGGGATTTACTTGTTTAAAGCATCTAAAAAAATAAGCGCACTTTTGTTGCTTACGATTTTGGTAGTTGGATCAATCCTTGCAGGATGTGGAAATTCATCTAGTGGAGGTTCAAGCGACGGAAAAACACAACTAACTTTCATGTTCCGCGGCCAGCCTAAAGAGTTAGCAGCTTATCAAGCAACAGTTAAGAAATATGAACAGTCACATCCAAATGTGAAAGTTACTGTTGTTTCGGTTGCTCCGGATCAATATGATACAAAATTAAAAGCTGCGATTGCAGGACACAAAATTCCGGATGTATTCTTCTATAACCCAGCTCAAGTTAAAGCATATGCAAATTCTGGTATCTTACTAGATATGACGAAATATGTTGAAGGTTCCAAAGATGTTAAGCTAAGTGATATGTGGGAAAAAGGTGTAAACAAATACCGTTATGACGGCAAAAATACTGGCACAGGCGCAATCTACGGATTACCAAAAGATATCAGTGGATTTGCACTAGGCTACAATAAGACAATGTTTGAAAAAGCAGGAATTCCACTTCCTGACAAAGATAAGCCATATACTTGGCAAGAATTTATTGATGTAGCAAAACAATTAACAAAAGATACAAATGGTGATGGAAAAGTTGATCAATTCGGTACTGGATTTAACGTTCAATGGTCATTAGCACCATTTGTTTGGGACAATGGTGCAGACTGGATTGACAAAACACATACAAAGGTAACGATCGATGATCCTAAATTCATCGAAGCTTTACAATGGTTTGCAGATCAGCAAAACAAATACAAGATTACACCATCTATTTCTGAAGCGCAAAGCCTTGACACATACCAACGATGGATGAAAGGTCAATTAGCATTCTTCCCTGTTGGTCCTTGGGATATGGCAACATATGCTACATTACCATTTGATTATGATCTAATTCCATGGCCTGCAGGCTCAACTGGAAAAACTGCTGGATGGATTGGTTCACTTGGAATTGGTGTAGGGGCAACTACTAAGAATCCTAAAGCAGCTGCAGAGTTAGCAACCTATCTATCTGCAGACCAAGAAGGTCAAAAAGCATTAGTTGATGCGCAAATCCAGCTTCCAAACAGTGTAAAAGTGGCTGAAGATTGGGCAGCTAATACATCTACAAAACCAGCAAACAAACAAGAATTCTTAGATATTATCAATGACTACGGTCGTAACTGGCCAGCAGAATACACCTATACTGGTGAATGGTATGATGAATTCTATAAGAATATTCAACCTGTACTTGATGGTAAGAAAACTGCAGCTGAATTTGTAAAAGAAGAACAGCCGAAAATGCAGAAGCTTTTAGATGCATCCATTCAACAAGAAAAACAATCTGCAAAGAAATAGTGACCACAAATTGACATAGTGTAAATGGTGCTAGTTTAAAGAAGTACAGCTAGCACCATTTATTCCTTTTATCTAACTTTTTTAGTAATAAGAAATTTAGAGAAAGGGAAATGTATTCGACAAGACACGTGAAAGGGTGGGGAAGGATGAAGACAACATCCAAGCTGTATCGCACGGAACAAAGATATGCCTATTTATTTATCGCGGCACCGGTTTTAGGATTCCTCATATTTGCTTTGGTTCCTGTATTGTATTCAATCTACGGCGCATTTACAGATTGGAACGGTTTAGGACAAATGAATTTTATTGGTCTAGAAAACTTTAAGAATTTATTTCATGATGAATATTTCTATAAGACTATGTATAATACCATCTTTATGATGCTTGGAATCCCAATTGGTATTATTTTAGCATTATTACTTGCATTAGCATTAAATAGAGGAATCCCTGGAACAAATACCTTCCGAGTACTCTATTATATCCCGGTTATTTCTTCACTTGCTGCAATCTCGATTTTATGGCAATGGGCTTACAATGGCGATTATGGTTTAGTGAACCAATTTTTAGATCTGTTTGGCATTAAAGGTCCAAACTGGCTGCAAAATACAGCTACTGTTAAGCCTGCCTTAATTATTATGACGGTTTGGAAGGGCTTAGGTTATACGATGTTATTGTATTTAGCGGCACTCCAAAGTGTTCCGAAATCCTTTTATGAAGCGGCTAAGTTAGATGGAGCGAATGCGCTCAAATCCTTTTGGTACATCACATTACCAATGGTAAAACCAGTAACCTTCTTTATTATCGTTACAAATATTATTGGCGGTGCACAAATCTTTACAGAAATTAACGTTATGACCCCAACTGGCGGTCCTGAATTTAGTTCCGCATCGGTTGTATTCTACATCTGGCAGAAAGCATTTGGTAACTTCCAATTAGGTTATGCGTCTGCAATGGCCTTGGTACTGGGACTTTTCATCTTTATTGTTACCTTAGTCCAGTTTAAGATCAACGAGAAGAATTCTTTCGATTTGGATTAAGAATTGGTGAATGAAAGTGTAATAGAAAGGGGCTATAAAAAATGGAAGTTGCTATTTCAAAAAAGACGGTTAAAGCAGAACCAATGTCTGAAAAGAAGAAAAATAGAATTACCAATATATTCATTTTTGTCTTATTAACAATTGGAGCAATCTTCATGATAGCTCCGTTATTGTGGATGTTTTCCACTTCACTCAAATCGAAGGAAGATGTCTTCGCCTTACCGCCGGTATGGATTCCACATACTATTTCTTTTAGTAAATACACTGAAATCTGGGATATGGGGCCGTTATTATCAGGTATCGGCAATAGCTTGATTGTAGCTGTAACAGTCACAGTCATCGGAACGTTTACATCCAGCTTAGCAGCATTTGCGTTTTCAAAATTACACTTTGCTGGAAAGAATAAAATTTTCATTACACTCTTTGCTTCCGTTATGATTCCATATCCTGTTGTGATGATTCCGCAATTTATTATGTTTTCAAATATTGGCTGGATTGATAGTCTATTGCCATTAATTGTGCCTGGATTGTTTGGCAACATTTTCATGATTTTCTTTTTACGTCAATTCTTAACGAGCATTCCAAATTCAATCATTGAAGCGGCAAAAATTGATGGATGCTCTTATTTTCAAATCTTTTATAAAATTATCTTTCCATTGATTAAACCAGCGGTAGCTGCCCAGTTAATTCTATGGTTCATGGGAATCTGGAATGATTACTTAGGTCCAATTCTTTACTTGAACTCACCAGAGAAACAAACATTGCAGTTAGTTATTGCAAACTTTAACGCATCATACGCTATTCAAAGTGACTACCCGCTGATTATGGCGGCTTCGATGGTCGCGTTATTGCCAATGTTAATCGTATTCATTATCTTCCAAAAACAAATCATAGAATCGATTGCTATTTCTGGTGTTAAAGGCTGATCTAACTTATTAGATGCTAGTGCTTTAATCATAAACATTTACAGTTTAATAGAAGAAAAATGGAAGGGCACTTATTATCACTTGTTTTGATAGGTGCCCTTTCTTATAACAAAGATACTTAAGTCGTTTTAAATGCTGGGAGAATAGTGAATGAAAATTGAAACCAAATTGATCCTGAGTGTTGTCCTTCTGATTATAATCATCCCTATATCTATCATCGGGTTTAGATATTTTCATCCAAAGGATAATGATTTTACAGGAATAGAGCTGCCTTCAGCGCCGGCAAAAACACCAATTAAAAATGTGAATACAGATGTTCTTTACGACGAAAAGAAGTGGACGACTAATTTCACCCATGATGGAGCTATTATTAAAGCGGGCGGTTGGTATTATGTGTTTTCTACCGATTATATGGTCGGAGCACCGCCCACTCCGGGCATCCAAATCAGAAAATCTAAGGATTTGATTCATTGGAAATTTGCTGGACGCGTCTTTGATCAAGTATCCCAGGAGGCCTGGGATTGGACGCATGGAACTACCTTTTGGGCCCCAAGCGTCATTGAAATGAATGGAAAATACTATTTATATTATTCTGTTTCTGAAGTGGGAAAGAGAAATTCCTATATTGGTCTTGCAACAAGTGACAAGATCGAGGGACCATGGAAGGATGAAGGAGCCGTATTTAAAACCAAAGAAGGAGATGGCAATACGGTTAATGCCATTGACCCGGACATAACAATTGATAATAATGGTCAGCCCTGGATGGTGTATGGATCCTATTTTGGCGGCATCTTTATCTCAAAAGTCGATAAAAACACGGGAAAACTAGTAAATTCAAATGATCAAGGGACGCTCCTTGCCCAGAGGAAAGATATGAGTGCTGGAATCGAAGGTCCTGAAATCATTTATAACAAAAAAACAGGTTACTATTATTTAACTGTTTCCTATGATTGGTTAGAAGACACGTACAATGTGAGAGTTGGCCGGTCGAAGAATATTACAGGGCCTTTTTTAGACTATAACCATAAGGACATGGTAGACCCTAGCGATGACTCCTTTAATACAGGTAATAAAATAGTGGCCCCATATAAGTTTGGAAAAGATACTGGCTGGCTGGGAACAGGACATAATGGATTACTTCAAGATGGAGAAAACTATTATCTCATTCACAATGCCAGAGCGGGCGAGGATAAGTATTGGTCGCATTTGCATGTAAGAAAAATTGTCTGGACGGATGATGGCTGGCCGGTAGTCTCACCAGAACGATATGCAGGTGAGGAAGAGCAAAAAGTCATAGAGTCCAATCTAATAGGAAACTGGCAGCAGATTGTCCTCAATCGCTTTGACGATACAATGGAACATTCTACCAATCTTCAATTACTGCCAAATGGAAAAATGAAGGATGGCAAAGGGAAAAGTCATTGGAAATTAACCGGGGAAAATACATTACAATTATCTATCTATGATCCTGGAGTTGCACCAAAGGATTATTGGAACTATACGGTTAAAGTCCTTCCTGCATGGGATTGGGAGAACTGGAAGGGAACTTTGGTTTTCACTGGCATGAATCAGGAAGGGACTGTTATCTGGGGCAAGAAAATCATAAATAAATAGTTCAAAACTGGTAAATTAATATAAAAAGGCATTGAAAAAAATTTCGTGGATGGTAAAATTTAAATTGAGTTATACGTACAAGTTTTGATTGTTAGGTGAGTTGTAAGGATAACTAATAATAATATTAGGAAGTAATACTGATGCTTCAACGGGACTGTCTAATATCGACCGACCGAATGAAAGAAGTTTTTATAAATTAGGGGGGAAATTACATGCGTTTTGATGTTAAAGATGCCATTCAAAGTGGCAAGACCGTACTTGGAATTGAACTTGGTTCAACCCGAATTAAAGCAGTGCTAATTGGAGAAGATAATGCACCAATCGCATCTGGCAGCCATGACTGGGAAAATAGCTATGTGAACAATATTTGGACTTATAGCCTTGAAGATATTTGGAAGGGCATACAAGACAGCTATCAAAAAATGGCTGAGGATGTAAAACAGCAATATGGAGTCGCTTTACAAACAGTAGGGGCAATCGGTTTTAGTGCGATGATGCATGGCTATATGGCTTTCGACAAGGATGGAGAGCTGCTGGTTCCTTTTCGAACTTGGCGAAACAATATAACTGAACAGGCTTCGAAAGTACTGACAGAACTGTTTAACTATCATATTCCTCAAAGATGGAGTATTGCGCATTTGTATCAAGCGATTTTGAATCAGGAAGAGCATATTTCCGACATTCGTTTCCAGACAACTCTAGCCGGTTATATCCATTGGAAACTGACAGGAGAGAAGGTATTGGGAGTTGGGGAAGCATCAGGTGTATTTCCAATTGACTTGAATACGAAGAACTTTAATCAAACCATGATCAATCAATTTAATGAATTGATTGAACCAAATAATCTGCCGTGGAAACTTGACGATATTCTGCCTAAGGTATTGGTAGCCGGCGAAAATGCGGGTGTACTTACAGAAGAAGGAGCAAAGCTTCTGGATGTAACCGGTGAGCTGAAGGCTGGTATTCCACTTTGTCCGCCGGAAGGTGATGCAGGAACTGGTATGGTCGCAACGAATAGTGTAGCGAAGCGTACTGGTAATGTTTCTGCCGGAACTTCAGTATTTGCAATGGTTGTACTGGAAAAAGAACTGTCCAAGGTTTATCCGGAGATCGACCTTGTTACCACACCTACAGGTAACCTGGTAGCGATGGCTCATTCCAACAACTGTTCTTCAGATCTGAATTCATGGGTAGGATTGTTTAACGAATTTTCAAAAGCAATGGGTATGGATGTTGACATGAATAAATTGTATGGAACTCTATACAATTTGGCTCTTCAAGGGGATCCGGATTGCGGCGGCTTACTTGCATATGGATATCTCTCTGGTGAACACATTACCCACTTTGAAGAAGGTCGTCCATTGTTTGTCCGTTCTTCTGATAGCAATTTCAACCTGGCTAATTTCATGCGTGTACATTTATCTACTGCATTGGGTGCGCTGAAGATTGGTATGGATATTCTTCTTAAACAAGAAGAAGTGGAACTAGATGTAATTCTAGGCCATGGCGGATTGTTTAAGACAAAAGGTGTTGTACAGAGCATCATGGCCGCTGCTCTAAATGTTCCTGTTTCTGTTATGGAAACTGCTGGAGAGGGAGGAGCATGGGGGATTGCACTGCTTGCATCATATCTGATAAACAAATCCAAAAATGAAACGTTGGAAGAGTACTTAAGCCACAAGGTATTTGCAGAAAAAGCTGGTACGACTGTGTCTCCTGTTCAAAAGGATGTTGAGGGATTTGAGCAGTTTATGAAACGTTATACCAACGGCCTCGCAATCGAAAGAGCAGCAGTAGTCAATCTAAAGTAAATAGTAAAAAACGTAAATTAATTTAAAAATACCATTGAAAAAAAACAGATAGATGGTAAAATTTAATCAAGGTTATACGTACAAGTTAAAGTTGTTCGCATGACTTGTTGATAAGATTGTCAATCTTATTAAATATCTTGTACGTATAATAATTATATTTTTATAGAATGACTGACGCAGCTATTCATCATTCTTAGATTAAGAAAATATTTTTTTTAGATTTGTAAACGTATTCTTATTAAGGAATGTGATTTTCATTGAATATGCCCGCCTATAATCAACTTTGACCGCGGCGAGAACAATGTGATGAAAACATTGAAAATGATTTAGAAAAAGCGCAATAGAGAAGAAGGAGGAAGAAACCGTATGTTAGAACGTTTGAAAAAAGAGGTGCTGGAAGCTAACTTAGCGCTTCCAGAGCATGGTTTAGTTACGTTTACTTGGGGAAATGTGAGCGGAATTGACCGTGAAACAGGCCTTGTCGTTATTAAACCAAGTGGAGTACCTTACGATGAGTTGAAAATCGATGATCTAGTTGTATTAGATTTAGATGGAAACATCGTGGAAGGGAGCTTAAGACCTTCTTCTGATACACCAACACACCTTGCCTTGTATCGTGCATTCCCGCAAATTGGAGGAATTGTTCATACGCACTCCCCAGGTGCTACAAGCTGGGCGCAGGCAGGACGTCCAATTCCAGCGCTTGGGACGACACATGCTGATTATTTTTATGGAGAAATTCCTTGTACACGCACCCTTTCCCAAGAGGAAATTGATCGTGGATATGAGCTTGAAACAGGCAATGTGATAATTGAGACCTTTGAAAAAGAAGGACTTGACCCTGTTGCAATGCCAGGAATTTTATTATCAGGTCATGCTCCATTTGCTTGGGGGAAAAATGCAGACCAAGCCGTTCATAATGCGGTTGTTTTAGAAGAAGTAGCCAAAATGGCGTTAAATACATTTACGCTTAACCCGCAAATTAAGCCGATCGACCAATTCTTGCTTGATAAACATTATCTTCGTAAGCACGGCGTGAATGCGTATTACGGACAGAAGTAGTCTAATAGAATACTAAATGCCGTACTCCTGGATAGCTTGTACGGATGACTGAATATACAGTAAAAATATAATAAAAATTACTATAATATTTTCCATACTTAGGAGGAATTACAGTGTTAAATACAAAAGCATATGAATTCTGGTTTGTAACAGGAAGTCAATTATTATACGGAGAAGATGTACTTCGCCAAGTGGAAGAAAACTCAAAAACAATTGTTAATGGATTAAAATCTGCTGTACCTTATAAATTAATTTTTAAATCTGTAGTAAAGGATTCAGATTCTATTCGCAAATTAATCCTAGAAGCTAATGCGGATGAAAATTGTGCAGGTATCATTACTTGGATGCACACATTCTCACCATCAAAAATGTGGATTGCAGGCCTTTCTTCTCTTCAAAAGCCATATCTACATTTAGCTACACAATTTAACCGTGATATCCCTTGGGATTCAATCGATATGGATTTCATGAACTTAAACCAAGCAGCCCATGGTGACCGTGAACATGGTTTCATCGCTGCACGCATGAAAGTAAAGCGTAAAGTTGTTGTTGGTCATTGGGAAAACCAAGAAGTAAGAGAACGTGTTGGCAGCTGGATGAGAACAGCAGCTGCATACCAGGAAAGCAAATCTCTTAAAGTTGCAAGATTTGGTGACAATATGCGCGAAGTAGCGGTAACAGAGGGTGATAAGGTAGAAGCGCAAATCAAGTTTGGCTGGACAGTAAACGGTTACGGAGTGGGTGACCTCGTTCAACGCATGAATGATGTAACAGAACAAGAAATTGACCAGTTAATGACTGAATATGAAGAGCAATATGATATTACTCCAGATGGACTTACAGATGGTCCGGTTCGTGATGCCATCCGTTATCAAGCAAGAATCGAGCTTGGTATGAAAGCCTTCTTAACAGAAGGCGGCTACACAGCATTCACCACTACTTTTGAAGATTTACATGGAATCCGTCAGCTTCCTGGTTTAGCGGTGCAGCGTTTAATGGAACAAGGCTATGGTTTTGCTGGTGAAGGCGACTGGAAAACAGCTGCACTTGTAAGACTGATGAAAATTATTGCAGGAAATGAAGGAACGTCCTTCATGGAAGATTACACCTATCATTTTGAGCCAGGGAATGAAATGGTACTTGGTTCTCACATGCTTGAAGTTTGTCCAACCATTGCAGCAACTCGTCCGAGAATCGAAGTTCATCCACTTGGAATCGGCGGTAAAGAAGACCCTGCTCGAATTGTATTTGATGGAAAAGGCGGTTGCTCAGCATTAAATGCAACTATCGTGGACCTTGGACATCGTTTCCGTCTTCTTGTAAATGAAGTAGATGCAGTAAAGCTAGAAAAGGATATGCCAAAGCTTCCTGTTGCACGCGTATTATGGAAGACTCAGCCATCCTTAAGCCAAGCGGTTGAAAACTGGATCCAGGCTGGCGGGGCGCACCATACCGGCTTCTCATATAAAGTAACAACTGAACAGCTTAGAGACTTTGCTGAACTAGCTGGTATTGAGTTCCTAGTAATTAATAATGACACAAACACTCATGCATTTAATAACGAAATCCGCTGGAACGACGTTATCTTTCGTTAATTAAAAAGGGTAAAAACTATTTAATAAAAAAATCAGGGCTATTAGAAATAATAGCCCTGATGGTAACTTAAGACCATTATTTCTATTGCTATAAAGGGGAGATAATTTTTGAGTCAAACAGTTGATAAATTGCAAGTAGAACAGCTTGCAGTCAATACCATTAGAACACTTGCGATTGATGCAATCGAAATAGCAAAATCAGGTCATCCAGGGATGCCAATGGGAATGGCACCTGCCGGACATGTTTTATGGTCAAAAGTTATGAATCATAACCCAGCAAACCCAACCTGGTTCAATCGTGACCGCTTCGTTCTTTCGGCTGGACATGGATCGATGTTGTTATATAGCTTACTGCATTTGAGTGGATACGACGTGTCACTCGAAGATTTAAAACAATTTAGACAATGGGGAAGTAAAACCCCTGGGCACCCTGAGTTTGGGCATACAGCAGGTGTTGATGCAACAACTGGTCCATTAGGTCAAGGTGTTGCTATGGGTGTCGGAATGGCGATGGCTGAAGCACATTTATCTTCCGTTTATAATCGTGAAAACTTCCCGCTTATTGACCATTATACATATGCAATTTGCGGAGATGGCGACTTAATGGAAGGTGTTTCTGCAGAGGCAGCATCATTGGCCGGCCACCTGCAATTGGGCAAATTAATATTAATCTATGATTCTAACAATATAACACTTGATGGCGAAGCGAATCTTTCCTTCTCTGAAAATGTGGCGAAGCGATTTGAAGCGTATGGCTGGCAGGTCCTTCGAGTGGAAGAAGAAAATAACTTAGCAGCCATCGAAGAGGCGCTTGTTGATGCAAAGAAAGAGTTAACTAAGCCAACTTTAATTGAGGTAAAAACAACTCTGGGCTATGGAAGCCCTAACAAAGGCGGAAAGGGTGGACATCAAGGTACCCATGGCTCTCCGCTTGGAGCAGAGGAAGTAAAATTAACAAAAGAATTTTATGGATGGCCGCAAGAAGATTTCTATATTCCAGAAGAGGTAAAGGAATATTGGAGCGAAGTTAAAACAAAAGGAATCCAATCTAATCAGCAATGGAACGAATTATTAAGTCAATATAAGCAAACGTTCCCAGAACTTGCTGAACGTCTTGAAAGAGAGCTTAAAGGGGAACTTCCAGAAGATTGGGATCAGGAAGTACCTGTTTATGAGAAAGGAACATCTCTTTCAACTCGAGTGGCTTCAGGACAAGTGTTAAACGCCCTTGCTAGAAAAACACCAAATTTAATTGGCGGTTCCGCAGACCTTGAATCTTCTACGATGACACACATGAAGGACTTAGGAAGATTCTCACCAGGTCATTATGAAGGGCGTAATATCTATTTTGGAGTACGCGAGTTTGCAATGGGAGGCGTCGTAAATGGTATGGCCCTTCACGGAGGCGTTAAACCATTTGGTTCGACTTTCTTTGTGTTCTCTGATTATCTTCGTCCAGCAATCCGATTATCGGCACTAATGAACTTACCTGTTGTTTACGTGTTTACTCATGATAGCATTTTTGTCGGTGAAGATGGACCAACACATGAACCAATCGAACAATTATCTGCTCTGCGCGGCATTCCAAATGTAACCGTGTTACGCCCAGCAGATGCCAATGAAACAGCAGCAGCTTGGAAATATGCTGTTACCAATCAAAATGGTCCTGTTGCGCTAGTATTAACTAGACAAAATCTGACTGTTAACACGGATGCAGTTACGGCCAATGAACAAGTAACCAAAGGTGCGTATATTGCGGCAGACTGTGCAGTTGAAACGCCTGTTGTTCAGCTGATTGCTACCGGATCTGAATTAAATCTTGCCTTGGATGTCAAAGCCGGTTTAGAAAAAGAAGGAATCAGTACGCGTGTTATCAGCATGCCGTCATGGGAGTTATTTGACCAGCAAACTTCTGAATATCAAGCATCAATTCTGAGAAATGACATTAAGCTTAACGTGGCGATTGAATTAGCTTCACCACAAGGCTGGGCACAATATGTCGGCAGAGAAGGACTTGTCATTGGAATTCGTACATTTGGGGCATCTGCACCAGGAGATAAGATTGCTAAAGAATACGGATTTACACCAGAGAGCATCATTACGAAGATAAAAGACCGTCTATAAAAGCAAGAAATAACGTGGTCACATTTAAATAAAAGGTAAGGTTAAACGACATTGTTGTTTTTTTACTCAGTTGATTGGAGCGGAAGGCGCTCGACTCCTGCGGGAGTACGGGGCAGGTGAGACCCCACAGGCGCAATAGCGCCGAGGAGGCTTACCGGCACGCCCGCGGAAAGCGAGCGCCTGGAGTGGAAATCAACAACCCAATTAAACAGAGTCATACTAATAACTCAAAATGGAGGCGTTTTTGGTGGCTAATAATGTAATTATCAACGCAGATATCCAAAAAGGAAAAATCAATAAAAATATCTATGGTCATTTTGCAGAGCACCTTGGAAGATGTATTTATGAGGGAATTTGGGTTGGTGAGGATTCTTCCATCCCAAATACAAAAGGTATTAGAAATGACGTATTAACAGCATTAAAAAACATCAAAGTACCAGTCCTTCGCTGGCCGGGCGGCTGTTTTGCTGATGAATATCACTGGAAAGACGGCATTGGTCCTAAGGAAAACCGGAAACGCATGGTTAATACCCATTGGGGCGGTGTTGTAGAAAACAACCATTTTGGTACACACGAATTTATGCTTCTATGTGAATTACTAGAGTGTGAGCCATATATTTGCGGAAACGTTGGGAGCGGAACGGTTCAAGAAATGTCAGAGTGGGTTGAATACATGACCTTTGAAGGCGAATCACCAATGGCTAACTGGCGACGTGAAAATGGCCGTGAAGAGCCGTGGAAGTTAAAATACTTTGGTGTAGGTAACGAAAACTGGGGCTGCGGCGGAAACATGCGTCCTGAGTATTATGCTGATCTATATCGCAGATACCAAACTTACGTAAGAAATTATGGAAATAACAAAGTTTATAAAATTGCCGGCGGCGCGAATGTCGATGACTATAACTGGACAGAAGTGTTAATGAAAAATGCTCACTGGCTAATGGATGGACTAAGCCTTCACTATTACACTATACCAGGAGACTTCTGGTTAGGAAAAGGCTCTGCTGTTGATTTCCCAGAAGATGAATGGTTCGTTACCATGAAAAAAGCTCTTCATATGGATGAGTTAATTACAAAACACAGCACGATTATGGATAAGTATGATCCACAAAAACGGATTGGCATGATCATTGATGAGTGGGGTACATGGTTTGATGTTGAGCCAGGTACAAACCCAGGATTTTTATATCAGCAAAATACAATCCGTGATGCACTAGTGGCTGGATTACACTTCAACATTTTCCATAACCATGCGGACCGTGTTCAAATGACAAATATTGCGCAAACAGTTAACGTATTACAAGCCATGATTCTGACTGAAGGCGAGAAGATGATCCTTACTCCAACTTATCATGTATTTGATATGTACAAAGTCCATCAGGATGCTGAGTTGTTAGCTGTTGATTCATCATTCGGCACTTACGAGTACAATGGTGTAACATTACCGCAGGTAACAGTATCTGCATCGAAAAATGCGGAAGGAAAAATCCATGTAAGCTTATGTAATATCGATCACCAAAATGGCGCTGAATTGGATTTAGATCTTCGCGGTATTAGTGCAGTAAATACAAAGGTGTCAGGCACCATTATCACTGCGGACACGATGAATGCTCATAATACATTTGAACAGCCGGATGTTGTGAAGCCAGTTGAATTTACTGGTGTAACCGTTGAAAATAATAAATTGGCCATCAAGCTTCCAGCAATGTCTGTTGTGACATTAGTTATTGAATAAAAGTAGAAGGCGGGGAATGACAAGTGAAACAAAAAAGTCTGTGCAAGGGCTGCTTGGAAAGTGTCATGGTAACAGAAGAGGTCATTCAAGAATTAGTAAACGAAGCCGAGGAGAATCCAACTGTTATTGTTTCTGACGAGGTTTACCTAGCAAGATTAAAGACTTGTGAAACTTGTCCTTCCCTGCAATATGGTACGACTTGTGCTCATAGCGGATGTATCGTCCGCTATCGGGCCAAGTTTAAAAACAAAAGCTGTCCATTTGCAGGTAACCCAAAATGGGATAAAGTCAGTTAATTAGAATTTATAGTAGTTACTCCAATAAAAAAACAACTCATTATGTCATGGGAGGTAAAATGAACATGGCCAATCAAAAGGCAAAAATGATTTTAGAAAAGGATTTTAAAGTATCTGAGATTGATAACCGTATTTACGGTTCTTTTATTGAACATTTAGGACGTGCCGTATATGGGGGGATTTATGAACCAGGACATCCTCAAGCAGATGAAAACGGCTTCCGCCAAGACGTGATTGAAATGGTAAAAGAACTGCAAGTACCGCTTGTTCGTTATCCTGGCGGGAATTTTGTATCCGGATACAATTGGGAAGATGGGGTAGGTCCTGTTGAAAGCCGCCCGCGCCGTTTAGAATTAGCATGGCGTACCACGGAAACGAACGAAATGGGTACAAATGAGTTCATGAAATGGGCACAGCTTGTAAACGCGGATGTAAACATGGCCGTTAACCTTGGAACACGCGGTATTGATGCAGCGCGTAACTTAGTTGAGTACTGTAACCATCCCGGCGGCTCTTATTATAGTGATCTTCGAATCTCCCATGGAGTCAAAGATCCTTATAACATTAAGACATGGTGCTTAGGGAATGAAATGGACGGTCCGTGGCAGATTGGTCACAAGACTGCTGCTGAATATGGCCGTCTTGCCCAAGAAGCGGCAAAAGTAATGAAGTGGGTGGACCCTTCCATCGAGCTAGTTGCTTGTGGAAGCTCAAACAGAAATATGCCTACATTTGCAGATTGGGAAGCAACTGTTCTTGATCATACCTATGATCATGTTGAGTTTATTTCTCTGCACCAATATTATGGCAACCGTGACAATGACATTTCAAACTATTTAGCCCTTTCCTTAGAAATGGATGATTTTATTAAATCTGTCATTTCTATTGCTGACTATATTAAAGCGAAAAAACGCGGCAAAAAGAATATTAATCTATCTTTTGACGAGTGGAACGTTTGGTATCACAGCAATGAGCAGGATAAAAGAATTGAACCTTGGAGCATTGCACCACCACAATTAGAAGATATTTATAACTTTGAGGATGCTTTATTAGTGGGCTGTATGCTGATTACATTGCTAAAGCATGCGGACCGCGTGAAAATTGCCTGCCTTGCACAATTGGTGAATGTTATTGCACCAATTATGACAGAGGATAACGGACCTGCTTGGAAGCAAACGATTTTCTATCCATACATGCATACATCTGTATTTGGCCGTGGAGTTTCGCTAAATCCTATCATTTCAAGTCCTAAATATGACAGCAAGGATTTCACAGATGTTCCATATTTAGAGTCAACAGCTGTTTACAATGAAGAGGAAGAAACATTAACGATCTTTGCAGTAAACCGTCACCTTCAAGAAGGCCTAGACCTAGAAGTGGATATCCGTAATTTTGAAGGCTACGAAGTAGTCGAGCATATTGTTCTTGAAAATGATGATATCAAGCAAACCAATTCAGCAAAAGGTACACCTGTTGCCCCGCATTCTAACGGCAACGCTAAGACGGAGAATGGCGGAGTAACTGCTGTACTTCCTAAGTTATCTTGGAACGTTATCCGGTTAGCAAAACGTAAGTAATTCAAGTGTATTCCAAATCCTTATAATCAATTGATTATAAGGATTTGGACTATTTTTTATCAGATAAGAAAGTATAAAAGTTTTTAACTTTGAGAATTGTCTAGC
>NZ_JBALPZ010000022.1:47130-70955 GCF_036965645.1 Neobacillus drentensis | reverse complement strand
AGCTCCAGCGCCTAGCCCCTCGAGGTCATAAGCCAATCCGTCCAAAAGGTTAAAAAGCAACCTTTCGGCCGGCTCGTCTTATGCTTGTCGGGGCTGACCAAGGCGCTTGCGCTTTTCTAACAAAGGTAAGAAAGGAAGGATTCGTATGAAGGTTATTCAAGAAAAGTTCGGTCAATTAAATGATCAAACGGTTCATTCTTATACACTAGTTAACAACCACGGTATGGAACTAACATGCATTAATTACGGTTGTATTATTACAAAAATTATCACTCCTGACAAAAACGGGAACTATGAAAACATTGTTTTGGGATATGACAGTTTAGAAGAATATGTAAAGGGAAGTTATTTCTTCGGTACAGTTGTCGGACGTGTAGCCGGCCGTATAAAGGGCGGATCGTTTGAACTTGACGGAAAAACCTATACCCTCGCAAAAAATGAAAACAACAACCATCTCCATGGGGGGAATAAAGGGCTCGATAAGGTGATTTGGAATGCTTCTGTAATAGAGAATGACGAAGAAGTGAGTGTTCAATTTTCCTACCTGAGCCCTGATGGTGAAGAGGGTTACCCAGGAAATGTAACGATAAAGGTAACTTATACACTTAATAATCAGAATGAACTAACCATCCACTACTCAGGAATCTCAGATGAAAAGACTTTATTAAATATGACCAATCATTCCTATTTTAACCTAAGCGGAGATATTAAAAGCGATGTGCTTAAACATTCTCTAAAAATTAAGAGTGAGAAATTCCTAGAATTAAATGATGAGTTACTTCCAACTGGAGAGTTGCTAGACGTTAAAGGAACACCATTTGACTTTACTAGTGAACGCTTGATTCTAGCAGGTGTAGAATCAAGTCATCCACAAAACCTTTTAGCAGGAAATGGGTATGATCATCCATTTTTGCTATCATCCAACCATGACCAAGAAATTATTCTTACAGATTCCGAGAGCGGACGTACATTGACCATTGAAACCGATGAGCCAGGAGTGGTAATTTACTCTGGAAATCAAATGAAAGAAGAAGGCGAGATTTACGGTGTCCCATCTCGTAAATACCTCGGAATTTGTTTAGAAACGCAAGGGCTGCCTGACGCGATTCACCATCCGAACTTTCCTTCCTGGGTCTTAGAAAAAGACCAAGAGTACACAACTGTAACCAAGTATAAATTCGGAGTTGCAGCTAAATAAATTGGTTAAAGTAATATAGATCGAGAGAAAGGTGATTAATTATGTCTAAGGTTGAAACATTAAATAACCCCATTGTCGAGCAGCGCGCTGATCCATGGGTTTATAAACATAAGGATGGATACTATTATTTCACTGCTTCCGTTCCGGAATATGACCGGATTGAAGTCAGAAGGTCAGCTACGCTCCAAGGTTTGGGTGAGGCAGAACCTGTTATTGCTTGGAGAAAACATGAAGAAGGCCCAATGAGCGCCAATATTTGGGCACCTGAAATTCATTATATTGATGGGAAATGGTACATCTATTATGCGGCTGCGAGGGCAGATGAGATTTTTGACCATCGGATGTATGTTATTGAAAATGATTCCGAGAACCCGCTTGAAGGAACTTGGGTAGAAAAGGGTCAAGTAAAAACGGACTGGGAGTCTTTCTCTCTGGATGCTACGACATTTGAGCATAAGGGGCAAAGATATTATGTATGGGCCCAAAGAGATCCTAAAATTGTCGGAAACTCTAATCTTTATATTGCTAAAATGGTCAATCCATGGACAATCGAAGGACCTCAAGTGATGCTTACAAAGCCCGAGTATGATTGGGAAACCATTGGCTTTTTAGTAAACGAAGGTGCGGCAATCTTAAAGAGAAACGGGAAGATCTTCATTAGCTATTCTGCAAGTGCCACAGATTACAATTATTGTATAGGCCTCCTTTCTACAGATGAAAATAGTGATTTATTAGACCCTGCATCGTGGGAAAAATCAGAAACAGCTGTATTTCAAACAAATGTAGAAAATAGTCAATACGGACCTGGACATAACAGTTTCACGGTATCAGAAGACGG
This sequence comes from Neobacillus drentensis, assembly GCF_036965645.1. Classification (GTDB taxonomy): domain Bacteria; phylum Bacillota; class Bacilli; order Bacillales; family Cytobacillaceae; genus Neobacillus; species Neobacillus drentensis_D. Next base: position 68,919 of record NZ_JBALPZ010000022.1, on the reverse strand, counting down.
AAGCCAAGATATTCTGATTTATCATGCTCGTAACTATCGGGATATTGAGGACGACCCATTATGGGATCCAAACCGCCATACTCGGGCTCAAGTGTTTACTTGGAACGAAGATGGTACACCCAATTTTGGTGTGCCAGTTGCCGATGCAAAATAACAATGTATTGCCGACATCATGTTTGGAAGGAAGATTACGATGGTAAAAGTAACAATCGAAGAGGCAAAAACAGCACAGGATCTGATTATCGAGCAGAGAGCGGATCCATGGGTTTATAAACATACGGATGGATATTACTACTTTACCGCATCTGTTCCTGAATATGACCGTATCGAGGTTAGACGTTCAAAAACCATCCAGGGTATAGCTGATGCAGAACCTGTTACCGCTTGGAAAAAGCATGAAACAGGATCATTGAGTGCTCTGATTTGGGCACCTGAAATTCATTATATTAACGGCAGCTGGTACATTTATTACGCTGCTGCACCATCAAAGGAAATAATCGATGGACTTTTTCAACATCGCATGTTTGTCATTGAAAATAAATCCGCTAACCCATTAGAAGGCACATGGGAGGAAAAAGGGCAGATCAAAACCGATTGGGAATCATTTGCATTAGATGCCACAACATTCGAGCATAAGGGCCAGCAATATCTTGTCTGGGCACAAAAGGATCCGAACATCCGCGGCAATTCTAATTTATATATTGCTCCATTAGAAAACCCTTGGATGATTAAAGGGCCGCAGGTAATGATTGCTAAGCCGGAATATGATTGGGAAACCATTGGGTTCTGGGTAAATGAAGGGCCAGCCGTACTAAAAAGAAACGGGAAGATTTTTATTTCCTACTCCGGGAGTGCAACCGATGAGAATTATTGCATGGGTCTTCTGACTGCAGATGAATCAAGTGATGTGTTGGACCCCAATTCATGGAGCAAATCGAAAGCACCGCTATTTAAAACCAATTATGAAGCTGGCCAATACGGACCAGGACATAACAGCTTCACAGTTTCTGAAGATGGAAGCAAGGATATTCTTGTTTATCATGTAAGAAACTATACAGAAATTGTGGGCGATCCACTTTATGATCCAAATCGCCACACTTGTGCAAAAGAGTTTACTTGGAATCTGGATGGTACTCCAAGCCTTGGTTCTCCTAACTAAGCAACAGGAATGTGCACAGATTAAATAGTTACAGATAAAAAGGTTCATATCTTTTCTTTGATATGAATCTTTTTCAGTAGAGAGTGAAGATTAATTATGGGAAATTCAATCGAGCAAAATCATAGAAATATAACGTTACTCGCAATTACCTGGCCCATTTTTATTGAATTGCTGCTGCAAATGATCATGGGGAGTACAGATACCATTATGCTGTCTCATATTTCTGATGATATTGTCGCAGCAGTTGGAGTCGCCAATCAGCTTGTGTTTTTTTGCATTTTGATATTTAGTTTTACTGCAACTGGGACAGCTGTTCTTATTTCACAGTATTTAGGAGCTGGCTTTAGGGAAAGCGCTAAACAAGCAGCTGCACTCTCTTTATCAATCAATCTGGTAATTGGCTTAGTAGTAAGCTGTTTAATGATAATCTTTAAGGGACCTCTATTAGAGTTATTCCATCTTAAAGAGCATCTTGCCGCAATAGGATACGAGTATCTTTCCATTGTTGGCGGTACCTTATTTTTACAAGCACTCTTAATTACTGTTTCCTCTATTCTTAGGGCAAATGGATTCACAAGAGAGGCCATGTTTGTATCAATTAGCATGAATGTGATCCATTTAACTAGTAACAGTATCGTTATTTACGGGTTATTAGGATTCCCTGAATTGGGAGTGAAAGGGGTAGCTCTCTCAACAGCCTTTAGCAGAGCATCGGCTCTCATTATTGGGTTTATACTCTTGTACAAGCGGCTGCCCATAAGAATTAAACGGGAAGATTATCTGGATATCGATGGGACAATTATTAAAAAAATCTTAAAAGTTGGCATACCTGCTGCAGGGGAGCAGATTAGTTATAATACCAGCCAAATGGCAATGACTGCTATTACTGCTATTCTTGGAGCAGCAGCCTTATCAACTCGTGTTTATACTTGGAATATAATGTCCTTTATAATGTTGTTTGGATTAGCACTGGGGCAGGGTACACAAATCTTAATAGGATACCGTGTTGGAGCGGGGAATTATGAAGGAGCCTATCAGCAATTATACAAAAGTCTTAAACCAAGCTTTGTCATCTCTATTTTAGTTTCGATTTTTATTGCTTTTTTCAGACAAGATTTAATGAGTTTATTTACGCATAATAAAGAAATTATTCATACAGGCAGCACGTTACTATTATTATGTTTAATCCTTGAACCAGGAAGAACCTTTAATTTAATTGGGGTCAATTCACTTCGGGCTACTGGGGATGCTGCTTTTACTGTTAAAATGGGGGTTCTCCCCATGTGGGGGCTTGCTGTTCCAATATCCTATATCCTAGGAATCCATTTTGGGCTGGGTTTATCTGGAGTATGGACTGCCTTTATCGTAGATGAATGGTCTAGAGGTATAGTTATGTTCTTTAGATGGAAGAGCAGGGCATGGGAGAAGAAAGTATTAGTGGTAAATCAAAAATCTAAAGTTATAAGTTCCTAATCTAGGAAAAAACTTAAAATGGAGGAAAGTAATATGAAATATCGGAGACTCGGAAATAGTGGTTTAAAAATTAGTGAAATTGGTTTAGGAAGCTGGTTAACCTATGGGAAGGCTGTCTCTGACAGTACGGCACATGACTGCATTCATAAAGCATATGAATTAGGTATTAATTTTTTTGATACAGCTAATGCCTATGAAGGAGGAAAGGCGGAGGAGGTCCTAGGCGAAGCACTAAAGGTCTATCCGAGAAGCAGTTATGTGGTTGCTACGAAACTCTTCTTCCCAATGGGGGATCGGCCAAATGAACGCGGTCTATCAAGGAAGCATATCATTGAACAATGTGACGCTAGTCTCAAGCGGCTCGGCCTGGACTATATTGATTTGTACCAATGTCATCGCTTTGATCTAGAGGTACCAGTTGAAGAAACACTATATGCTTTAGATGATTTAATCAGGCAAGGGAAAATATTATATGCGGGAGTAAGTGAATGGAGTGCCGCCCAAATTGAAAACGCGGTGGGTATTGGTAAGGCCAATCACTTAAGGCCGATTATTTCAAATCAGCCAATCTACAACATGTTTGAGAGATACATAGAAAAGGAAGTTTTGCCGGTTTGTACGGAAAAAGGTATTGGACAAATTGTCTTTTCACCGTTAGCCCAAGGGGTTTTAACAGGGAAGTATAAACCTAATACAGAAAAGCCTGAAGACAGTCGGGCAGCGAATGATTCGACTAACTGGGTCATTAATAGCTATTTCAGAAATGATGTTCTCGAATGTGTGCAGCAATTGAATGGTGTGGCTGAAGAGTTAGGTGTAACATTAAGTCAGCTGGCACTCGCTTGGATTCTTCGGCATCCTAGTATTAGTTCAGCAATTATTGGGGCCAGCCGTCCACAGCAAGTGGAGGAAAATGTTAAAGCGGTTGATCTAGTATTAACTCAGGATGTATTGGATGCAATCGAAAACATACTTAATGTAGTAAAAGATTTTGCTCCGTTAAGGTAGATGACATTGTATTAAACTATTTTAATAGAAAAAAGGTGGAATCTATGGTAGCTATTTATAAAAGTGGAGAAGAATTAATGAATGAGGTGAGGAAGACAAAGATTTACGGAGAATCTGTTTCCTTTTGGAATTTAGGTCAAGCCGGTATCCTCCTAAAGGGAACAGAAGATGACGGGCTCCTTTGTATCGACCCTTATTTAAGCAAGAGTATTGAAGAACGGGACCCGAAGACTGAATTTAAGAGAGCTTTTCCACCGGTTGTTTCCCCGGCAAAGCTTCGAGACTTAGCTGGTGTTTTAGTTACACATGGACACGATGATCATTTAGATCTAGCAAGTATTAAAGAGATTGCAAGAGTCTCAGACTCCGTGTTTGCAATCCCAGCACCGCATATCTCGTTAGTTCAAGAACATGTGGAAAATAAATATATACATGCAGCCCATCATGGTGAATCTTTTTCTATTAAAGGTTTCAAGATTACACCCATTCCTGCGGCCCATACGGAATACGAAACAGATTCATTTGGAAATCATCAATTCTTAGGGTATTTCATAGAGGTCAACGGTATTCGTCTATTTCACAGTGGAGATACAGTAGTGACACCAGAACTGATTGAAAAAGTAAAGGATTTTAGACCGCATATTGCATTCTTGCCAATAAATGGAGGAGATTATTTCCGCACTTCCCGAGGAATTGTTGGGAACATGAGTTTTAGAGAAGCCGCTGACTTTTCTGTAACCGTTGGGACAGATCTAATTGTTCCCATTCATTTTGATATGTTTCCAAATAACCGCGAGAATCCTGCTTATTTTGTCGATTACTTATATCACCAATATCCAAACCAAAAATTCCATATGATGGTTCCAGGTGAAAGATTTATTTATCATAAATAACTATTTTAAAGGGCATGCAGACATTGCGTGCTCTTTTTCTTTAGTTTTACTAATAAAATTTACCGTCCAATATTGTAAATATAGGAANNATTAATAAATTTATTAATTATTATTAAGGTGGAGTTACTTCATGAATTTAGATATATCTGAACAATCACTTCCTGTTTTTGAAGCGCTTGCAAGTAAGGTGAGAATGAAAATTATTCACCTTTTGGCTGAACAGCCTAGAAATGTAAAGGAACTTGCACAAAGCTTAGAACTTACCAGTGCGATCATGACTATGCATGTTAAGAAATTAGAGAAGGCAGGAATCATCCAGACGGAATTAATCTCTGGTAAAGGCGGACTACAAAAAAAGTGTTATCTTGTGACTGAAAAAATGGAAGTATTATTTCCTTCAAAGGAACGTGAACTAAAGAAATTTCATGAAACAGAAGTGTCAGTTGGTCACTATACTGATTTTTCCATCGAACCAACTTGTGGAATTGCCACCACTGACAGGATTATTGGAGAATTTGACGATCCAAGATACTTTCTCCATACTGACAGAATGAGTGCCAAAATCTTGTGGTTTGGGAAAGGGTATGTGGAATATAAGCTTCCTAACTTCCTGCTGGGCAATCAAGACCCAAGCGAACTTGAAATTTCCTTAGAGCTTTCATCTGAAGCACCATTTACGAACAGTAATTGGCCATCTGATATCCATTTTTACCTAAATAATGTCGTATTAGGGAAATGGACAAGTCCCGGAGATTTCGGCGATAGCAGAGGTAAATTTACACCTGACTGGTGGCCTAGTGAAGTTAATCAATATGGATTGCTTAAACGGCTCCGCATAACATCTGACGGTACCTATATTGATGGACTAAAGATATCAGATGTTAGTCTTGATGATGTAAACATTCGTGAGAAGCAATGGACATTTCGGATTGCCGTCCTTGAAGAGAGCCAAAATGTCGGCGGGGTTACTCTATTTGGAACTGGCTTTGGCAATTATAATCAAGATATGCGTTTCCGCCTCTATTACAAAGATAGTGAATTAACCAAAGAAGAGACAGAAAAACTTTCATAAAAAAATCGTATGGATACAGGATATCCATACGATTTTTTATGAAAAACTATTGAGCTAATTTTGTCACCTGTCCAGGAGTAAGGGCCCCATTATAAACCTTCAATTCATCCATTAAGCCTTTGAATGGGGTATCCCACCAGTTGACTCCTAGGCTGAAGCTGGCATTGTTTGTCGTAAAAATATTCGAGAAGTTTGTACCTGTAAACTTTTCAACACCGTTCACGTACACCTTAATCGTTCCGTTATCAACAGTAAATGCTAAATGTGTCCATTCACCGGTCTTAATCTTTAACCCTGAAGAAGCATCGTACCATTTGGCACTGCCAGACCAGACCATCGTGTTCCCGCCGGCTGGACCATTTGGAACAAGACTGACCCAGTTGTTAGGGTCTGTTGCGCCAAAGAAGGTGGTGGTATACATGGTTAATTGTTCAGGTTTTAACCATAGTGATACAGAATATTGGTTGCTTGAGATTAATCCGTTTGGTAAGCGAATACCAGAGGCACCATTAAAGACGGCCGCTTCGCCGCTTTTACCAGCAGCGTAAGAAATAGTCCCGCCCGTATTATCAATTCGATTACCAGTAATGCTTCCTGGCCCAAAAGTACCCGTTTTCTCATCAAGGTTATTTTCAAAGGAATATTGAGCTGCTAAGGCTGCCTCTTGATAGGGAAGTACCTTAATGTTAAAGACTTTTTGGTCGGTTACAGCCCCTTTAGTAATCGTTGCCGTAAGGGTAGCTGTAACAGGTTCTGAACCTGCTTCTGGACGAGTAATAACCCCAGTATTCGTTACAACATCTGCATTTGTAGTTTCCCAGGAGATTGTTGTGTGCCGGGTACCATCTGTTGGAAGTGTCAAATTAGAAATAACGTTCTCAGTGTCACCGAGATTTAAATCATTTACAACATCTGCTGCTACTTCCTTGTCAGTTTTATCTGCCAGTTTACTTCCCCAAACGGAAATTCCTTCGTTTGAAAGGGCAGTAAATGTCATTACATTACTCTTTGAAACAGGGTCCCACTCTCGGACAAATACACCGTTATAAGTATGCCCATCGATAGTTAATTCCGCTAAGGTGTGGCTGGTTTTCTTCCATGAACCAGTTACATCACCAGTAATTGTACCATCCTCATTTAATCGAATGTAAACAGATTTATTAATCGCAGCTGAATAATCTTTTCCTTGGTTAATAAATTGATATTCCCCAATGAGGTCTTGTCTATTCACCTTGTCTAAAGTTTCACCTGTGTAGCGGTACGGCGCAACCACTGGCCAGCCGTCTTTATTCATAAACATCTGGTGAACACGGACTTCATGATACTCTCCTGATTGTGGAAAGCGGCTGTGGAAAATCAAGAATTGCTGCCCAGTTTTCGGATCTAAGTAAACAGAGTTGTGTCCTGGAGAAAGATAGCCTACACCGATTCCTGTTCCAGAGTCGCCAACTTTTCGTTCAAATAAGAAGTTCCCCATGATTTTATTTCCATAAGGAGTATTTGCAACATCACTTGGTAAAACGGCATTTTGTCCGGAAGCATCTACATAAGGACCATCTGGGCTCTTAGAACGGAACTGTCGCATGTTATAGCCTCCGTCAGCCCCTAACCAGCCATACGTTACATATAAATAATAGTAGTCAGTGTTCTTATCATAGATTACATAAGGACCTTCACCGGATTTGTAATAGCCGCCAGCAATTTTTGTTCCGAAATAACGGTCAACCAGGCGGCCGTCGGCTGTCTTACTTTCCTTGCCAGGATAAATGGCCTTACCTGTCTTTTCGTCGATTTGCAGTACATAAATTCCGCCAGACCAGGATCCGTAAGTCATCCACAGTTTTCCATCTTTATCATAGAACACAGTGGAATCAATGGCATTTGGATAATTATAATTATTGTAAGATCCATTCGTATTAAACCAATCATCGCTTGGACCTTCTAATGTACCGTTATCGACAAGCTGCTTAATATTTGTATTGGTCCACTTCTTATTCACAATACTGTTGGCATCCTTCGCATCATTTTTTGTAAAACCAGAATATACGATGGTATCTACATATTCGTAAGGGCCTTCAATATTTTGTGAGACGGCAAAGCCAATCGCAGAACGGATATACGTAGAGGAAGTACTATAATAAATCATGTAGGCTCCTTTTTTACCGTCCTTATTTACATAGTCTTTATTAAAGAAAACATCCGGGGCCCAAACCGCGAAGCCGCCTTTACTATCTGAATCGTTTTCACCGGCCCATTTAAAAGAACCAGAAAGATTCTTTGATAAATCTCCATATATAACATTGTTTGGCGTTGTATAACCATTCGTAAAGGTTTGCCAGTGAATTAAATCAGTTGATTTGGCGGCCTCAATATGGGAACCGAACACATAAAACGTATCACCATCTTTTACAATGGAAGGGTCATGTACGGATACATTTTGAAAATGAGGATCCTCACTTGGATAGTCAAGGTTGGGTTTATTGCTATTCTCACTAGGCTTTGGATCGGATTGAATTGTATCCGCCCCAAAGGCAGCACTTGGAATCATTAATAGGAGTGTTAGGAACATAAATGCAAATTTTTGAAACATGCGTTTACTCATAAAAATTTCTCCTCTCGTTATGTATTCTAAAAATTGTTAAACTCATTTCTAGTAAGAAACACCACCTAACCAATGAATAGACCGGAATTTAACCGCTTACAAATCGCTGTAACATTAGCAAAAGTATTAATATATTAATAATAATATAAATTAATGAAATCCTCATGGGTCTTTTAACTCATTTAGTAATAGATAGTAATAGGGATGCAAATAGAAGAAAACTAGAAATTTATTGTAAATCATCAAGATTCCCTACTTTTTATAAATTTTTTTTGATAATATTACTATTAACTAGTTAATTGAAATATTTACGAAAGGGATGGGAAATTACATGGTTAAGACGGAACATTTTGGAGGTGTTAACTTTTATGAAATTGATTGGAAATTACAAGGCGATTTATGGGCACATGATCCGGTAATTGCAAAGGAAGATTCTCGTTGGTATGTATTTCATACAGGAAGCGGTATTCAAATAAAAGCTTCAGAAGATGGAGTCAAATGGAAGCAAGTCGGTCCTATTTTTACTTCCTTGCCAGAGTGGACAAAGGAATATGTACCAGAAAAGGACGAAGATAGTATTTGGGCACCGGACATTTATTTCCATAACGGTGTTTACTATATTTATTACTCTGTCTCGACCTTTGGAAAAAATACTTCTGCCATTGGTTTGGTAACCAATACAACGCTTAATCCCGAAAATCCAGAATATGAGTGGAAGGACAGGGGACATGTGATCCATTCGACTGAATCAGATGATTATAATTGTATTGATGCCAATTTAATATTTGACGAGGCTGGCCAGCCATGGTTGAATTTTGGCTCTTTTTGGTCTGGAATTAAGCTGATTAAATTAGATCCTGAAACCATGAAGTTGGCTGAAAACGCCGAATTACTGTCTATTTCAAGTAGAATGGAACAGCCTAATACAATTGAAGCACCGTTTATTGTATATAAGGAAGGATATTATTATCAGTTTGTATCGTTTGATTTTTGCTGCCGCGGTATTGAAAGTACGTATAAAATTGTTGTCGGCAGGGCGAAGGAGATTACCGGACCATATTTTGATAAAGACGGGACATCGATGATGGAAGGAGGCGGAACGTTGATTGATGCAGGAGATAAGCGCTGGATAGGTCCTGGTCATTGTGCGGTCTACTTTTCTGGAAACTCGAGCCTCCTTGTGAATCACGCCTACGATGCCTTGAAAAAAGGAAAACCAACCTTGCAAATTCGACCATTATATTGGGGAGAAGATGGATGGCCGCATATTTAAGTTTATGTGAAAGTAGAAAAACTCACCAAAACTGTCTTTTGGTGAGTTTTTAGTCTGCTGTTTTTAAGGCATTTTGAAATCCTCAGTAATAAAGTAAGTTTATGTATCTAAGTATAATAGCTTTTACTCCCTATTCAAGGGTATCCGATGATAGGCTTGTCGATATTCGGTTGGAGTAACTTTTTCGTACTTTTTAAAGAGTCGCATAAAATATCTTTCGTCATTAATTCCGATTAAGTGGGCGATTTTTCCAATATTCATATTTGTGCTAATGAGTAAATCTTTAGCTTTTGATAATTTAAGAATATGGATATATTCTTGTACGTTCATGCCGGTATTAGTTTTAAAAAAACGAGATAAATAATCCCTATTATAATTAAAGGTTTTAGCAATAGAGTTAGTGGAAATATTATTATCCAATGCATTTACACGAATCCATTCTAATATTTTTACGAGTTTGCTGTCTGAATACGTGCTATTTAAAGGGTCCTGAAAGTTAGTAATGGTTTGTTCGGATAATTCTATAAGTAAAGAGGTGGTTAGATAACTGGCTGCATAACGATTAAAGTAGTTTGCATGTGCTACATCCAATATTTGATTACATAAGATATTGATTCTATCAATCCGTTTTGGGGTTGAATAGATGGGTAATAATATTGAATGATTTGATTCCTTGGCGTAAGGATTAGATTGAAGGATTCTAGCTTGGTTTCCCATAGACATCTCATCCATTATTGTTAGATCGTTCGGCAAAAGTACATGAAACCAATAGAAGGAAAGTCCTGCCTGGCACTCCTTATAGCCTAGGTGAAGCTGATTTGGCAGCACAAATAACACATCACCCGGTTTAACCTCATACTCTATCCCATTACATTCCATATATAGTATTTCATTTATGCCAATGATAATTTCGCAAAGAGGCATTGTTCGTTTCATATGAGTAAAAGGTTCAGTGGAAATTAATTTACCACCAAGAACAAATTCAATTGGGGAGCTAACATTCATTTTTAGGTATTCTGTCATAAATTTCTCCTCTTCATTCCTGAAAGATATCATTCCCCTATTCTTCCTATATTTACTTATTACACTATCATAATTATATATTTTTATATAGTCAATTTTGTCCACTAAATATACTTTGTTGGTTACTGACAGTATACTGACCCAATGTTATTCTTAAATCAATGAATGTAAGTGTTTACAACACGATTGAGGGCGGAAGAAATAAAAAGACTATAATAGGGGAGGTATATTTCGGAAGTGAAGGATAACCATTATTAATGGAATAAAGACTGTTGACTTTAGTCAGGAAAGTCCATTTATTTGATCTGCTTTTGAAGAGCAATGACTACGTGACGATGATTTTGAAAGGGGTAACAGAGAAACCAATTGTAGAGGTTTTTTGTACAGGTAGTAAAATTTTATATGGGCAATTCTACAAGAAAACATAAAGATTGTTTCTATAATTCATAGAAAAGGAGAAATCATATGAGAAAGAAAAAGTTTGTAAAAGGTTTTTTGGCACTGTCATTATCTGCATCTGTATTAGCTGCTTGTTCCAATGATAAAGCATCTACGGATGGAAAGGCAGCAAGCGGCGGTACAACAAAAGATGGTAAGGTACAATTAACGGCCCTTATTACAAAACATCCGTTAACACAAGATCTTTCAAAAATGGAATGGTTAAAAGAAGCAGAAAAACGTGCTGGTGTGGAAATTAAGTGGCAGCAGGTTACTGCTGACTGGGGGCAGAAAAAGGGGACCTTACTTGCCAGCGGCGATATTCCTGACTTAATTGTAGGACCAAACGCCATTACTGACGCAGACTTTGTCCAGTATAATGGCTTATTTGAGGATTTATCTGATGATATGAAGAGTCTTCCAAATGTTGAGAAAATGTTTGAAGAAAAACCTGAAACAAAAGGAATTGCAACACAACTTGATGGGAATATTTATGGTCTTCCTAAGTACCAAAGATTCTGGCCTGGTACTGCAACCAGGATGTTTATTAACCAAAAATGGTTAGACAAAGTCGGGATGAAGATGCCGACAACATGGGATGAATTATATGATGTTTTGGTAGCGTTTAAGGAAAAAGATCCTAACGGCAATGGAAAGCAAGATGAAATCCCAATGGACTTTGGAGCAAACTATGCCGGATTCTTTACACCTTCCATGCTGCTTGGAAGCGAGGGAATTACTTTAACAGATGCCGCTCCTTTTGGTTACTTCGTGGAAAATGGCAAGGTTAAAAACTATCTTCAGGATGAGCGATACAAAAAATTAATTGAATTTTTGCACAAATGCTACGCAGCAGGCTTAATTAATAAGGAAGTGTTTACTCAGGATTACACTAAATTTCAATCCGTTGCTCGTGGTACTGGGGATGTTGCAAAGGTTGGATTTAGCTGGGGCTGGGAAGTGACAGACCGATTTGGTAACCAATTGGCACCTCAATATACTTCAATGCCACAACTAAAGGTATCTGCTGATTCTACCGCTAAGTTATCTTGGGACTACGATTATAATGCATTAAACTATGGTGCAAACATGGTTTCGGTATCTGCGAAGAGTCAGCATAAAGATGCAGTATTGAAATTTATTAATGAATTGTATGATCCGAAAGTAAGTATGCAGGTGTTATTTGGTTCACTAGGCACCAATATTGCGGATAACGGGAACGGTACATACAAGGTATTACAGCCGCAAGATTCGAAAATGGATCCGGGTACATGGAAATGGACTTCTACTTGGGCTGATAACGGACCAATGTATATTTCCGATGATTTAAAATTAACTCTCGGAACTGATATGCAATCTGTGGGTAAACAAACAGAACCTCTAGATCCTGTTTTAAATTCAATCGATAAGAATAAAGACCTTCTACCTAGTATGTTTATGAAATACAGTAAAGAGGACAATTCCAAATTAAGTTTAAACAATACGAACCTTGATACCTTAGCCAAAGCTAAATTTTCACAGTGGATCACTAAAGGCGGCATTGAAAAAGAGTGGGATGGCTATTTGAAAAATGTTAAGAAAACAGGTTTAGAAGACAACCTTAAAATTATGCAAAAAAACTACGACAAATATATGAGCAGTCAAAAGTAAACATTTATAGGAAGATGCTATATCACCGTAGAGTGGTGTAGCATCTTTTTAAAATAAAGGAGGTATCATTTTGTGGCCTTTTTGAACCCCGAAACCAAGAAAATCAGTGGGAATATGCCCAGTGTACCAAGTACACGATTATCTAGGAAAACAAGTTTATTAAATGCTTTAAAACGAGACTATCAATTATGGATTATGATACTGCCAGCTATTGCGGTCATCATTATATTTAACTATATCCCCATGTATGGAATCCAATTAGCCTTTCGTGATTTTGATTTTTCAAAGGGGCTCACTGGAGGAGAATGGCGGGGATTCTATTACTTTGACCAATTCATCCATAATTACGCGTTCAAGGATTTAATGACAAATACGGTTTTTATTAGTTTAGCATCCATAATCCTAGGGTTTCCTGCCCCGATTATTTTAGCTTTGATTATTAATCAGGTGGTTTGGAAGAAGTCAAAGAAAACCTTACAAACGACTGTATACTTGCCGCACTTTATCTCAACGGTAGTTATGGTAGGTTTGTTAAATGTTTTATTGTCTCCAAATACCGGTATAATTGGACATTTAATGAATTCAATCGGCCTTGGGGATATCGATTTATTAGGGTCAACTAAGGCGTTTATTCCAGTCTATGTACTTTCTGATATATGGCAGCATTGTGGCTGGAACAGTATTATCTATTTGGCAGCCCTATCAAGTGTAGATCCTCAATTATATGACTCTGCTAAAATTGATGGAGCAAGCAGATGGCAAACGATTCGGTATGTCGATCTGCCCGCTATTATTCCTACTATGATTATCCTTTTTATTCTTAGTATGGGGAATGTTCTGAACACAGGATTCGAAAAAGTCTTTTTAATGCAAAATCCATTGAATCTTCCAGTATCTGAGGTTATTGCGACCTATGTCTATAAGATTGGTATTATTTCTAACCAATTTAGTTATTCTGCAGCCATTGGATTATTTAATACTCTGATAAATTTTATTTTCTTAATAGGCATGAATTTTATTGCCAAGAGGTTCTCCAATATCAGCCTGTGGTAAATGTCTTATTTTGGTTCAAACAGTGACCCTAATAGAGAATCAGCATATGGCATACTAAACCCCAGTAAGGAGGAAAAGTCGTGGGGATTTTTAAAAAAGGTAAATCCACTTCAGATATCATTTTTGATTCTATCATCTTGGTATTATCTGCTTGTGTATTTTTAATCATTGCTTATCCGCTGTATTTCGTTGTTATTGCCTCTGTCAGTGATTCTACACTTGTTTCAACTGGTCAAGTAACACTTATTCCGAAAGGATTTAGTTTATTTGGATATAAGGAAATCTTTCATGATTCAAGGATTTGGGTGGGCTATAAGAATACCATTATTTACACCGTCCTAGGAACGTTTGTTAATTTATTGTTTACCTTGCCGGCAGCCTATGTCCTATCAAGACAAGAATTCAAGGCAAGACGTGTCATCATGATTATTTTCATCATTACCATGTTTTTCAATGGAGGATTAATTCCAACCTATTTGTTAATGAAAGACTTGCATATGACAAATACCATGTGGGTTTTTATCATTCCTTTCTCTGTGAATGTATTTAACCTTATTATCACACGAACGTTTTTTGAATCGTCTTTACCAAAAGAGCTGTTTGAAGCAGCACAAATGGATGGCTGTACCCATTTTCAATTTTTTGGAAAGGTGGCACTGCCTCTATCAAAAGCGGTAATTTCAGTTGTCGGGCTCTATTATTTAGTTGGGCACTGGAATGACTTCTTTACTGGGCTTGTGTACATTCGTGATTACAGTTTGCAGCCGCTTCAAATTGTCCTTAGAGATATTCTTGTATCCAACCAAGTATTCTCTGAAGGGGCAGGATCTGGTGGTGCAGCAGGCGGATACGCCCAAAAGTATGCAGACCAGGTGAAATATGCTGTTATAATTGTTTCCACCTTACCAATCTTACTTGTTTATCCATTTATCCAAAAATATTTTGAAAAGGGCGTAATGATTGGTTCTGTAAAGGGATGAGACAGAGGATTAAAAACAAGCGACATGCTTCAGTATATTGTTAGCGTATAGCTATCGATTCGATCGATAGCTATACAAATATTATTCTATAAAGACACTGAAGGAGAATACATAATGAAAAACGTTACATTATTAAATGGGATTTTTAAAGAGTCACAAGAAAAGGGCAAGGAGTATTTGATATATCTCGACGTTGACCGGCTAGTGGCGCCTTGTTACGAAGCGGCCTCCCAAACTCCTAAAAAACCTCGTTATGGCGGCTGGGAATCTACTCCAATTGCCGGGCATTCCATTGGGCATTGGCTTTCAGCCGCTGCTACGATGTACGCAGTCACAAAAGATGATCAATTAAAACAAAAAATGGACTATGCCGTCAGCGAATTAGCTTACGTACAAAGCCTTGATGACAGTGGATATGTGAGCGGCTTTACACGCAGCTATTTTGATAAAGTCTATACAGGAGACTTTGAAGTGGAAAATTTCAGTCTAGCTGGCGGCTGGGTGCCTTGGTACAGTATTCATAAAATCTATGCGGGGCTGATAGATGTTTATCGTTTAACGGGTAACCAAAAGGCATTGGAGGTTGTGACTAGGCTCGCAAATTGGGCAAAGAAAGGAACAGATAACCTCAATGAGGAGCAGTTCCAAAGAATGCTTATTTGTGAACATGGTGGAATGAATGAGGCAATGGCCGATCTCTATACGATTACTAAAAATGAAGATTATTTAAAGCTTGCTATCAGATTTTGCCACAATGCGATCTTGGAGCCTCTTTCAAGAAACCTGGATGAACTAGAGGGGAAACATGCTAACACTCAAATACCAAAAGTAATCGGCGCTGCAAAGCTATATGAAATAACTGGAGATGAAAATTACAAGAACATGGCCGTTTTCTTCTGGGATGAAGTAACCAAAAACCGTTCTTATATTATTGGCGGGAACAGTATAGGTGAACATTTTGGACCTATTAATAAGGAAACACTGGGGATCACAACTGCGGAGACGTGTAATACCTACAATATGCTGAAACTAACGGAGCGCTTATTCGCTTGGGATCGTAAGAGTGAATATATGGATTACTATGAAAGGGCTCTATACAATCATATCCTTGCCTCACAGGACCCTGAATCAGGGATGAAGACCTATTTTGTAAGTACACAGCCAGGTCATTTTAAAATCTATTGTTCACACGATAACTCATTCTGGTGCTGTACGGGGACAGGAATGGAAAATCCTGCTCGTTATACAAGAAACATTTTCTATAAAAATCATGAAGATTTATTTGTTAATTTATTTATTGCTTCTGAACTAGTAATAGAAGAAAAGAAGATAAAGCTTAAACAAGAAACAGATTTCCCAAGGTCCAATCATGTGCGGTTATCCTTTGAAGAAGCGAAAGACGCATTCCTAAACGTCCATATCCGGGTTCCGTCTTGGGTGAATGGTGACATAACCGTCTTGGTGAATGGTGTTAAAGCAGCTGCTAATGAAAAAAATGGCTATCTTGAAATTGGAAGAAAATGGAGTAGTGGAGATACGATTGAATTTTCACTTCCTATCGGTCTTCATACTTATACCGCAAAAGATAATCCAAAAAAAGTGGGAATTATGTACGGACCTGTAGTATTGGCCGGGGCTCTGGGCAGAGAGAACTTCCCGGAAACGGATATTTTGGAAGATCACCTAAAATTAAATAATTATCCAATAATTGATGTGCCAAGTCTTGTTGCTGACAAAGGAAATTTGACTGACTGGATCAAACCTGTTGAGGGAGAACTATTAACGTTTGAAACGACAGAGGTCGGCCAGCCTGGTAATAGGAAAGTGACTCTTATTCCGTTTTACGATCTGCATCATCAGCGTTATACCCTATATTGGAATCTAATGAATGAAGAAGCTTATAAAACGTTTGTAGATAAAGAAAAAGAAGAACTTGAACGATTAAGAGCCATTACTGTGGATGTGGTCCAGCCTGGTGAACAACAGCCGGAAATTGAACATGGAATTCAAAGCAGCAACTCCAACACCGGTTACTTTAATGTGGTCGAAAGGTCTTGGCGTGACAGCCGTGGGGAAGGATTTTTCAGTTATGAAATGCAGGTAGAGAAAGATAAGCAAATGTATCTGCAAGTGACCTACTTTGGTGGTGATAAGACACTTTTCGCAGATGGGAAAGTATTTGAACGTGAATTTGAAATTCTGATTAATGGACATTTAATCGCTTCACAAAAACTAACTGGAAAACATGCAGATGGTCTTTTTGAAATGTACTATAAAATCCCATTATCATTGACTAAAGAGAAGCAAAAGGTTGAAGTTAAATTTCAATCTCGTGAAGGCAAGGCAGCAGGCGGAGTCTATGGGGTTCGAATCTTAAACTCTATATTGGGTTAAGGATGGATTAGAACTATTAATATGAGAGCATATTGTGGAGGTTCTCATCTCTATATTGCCTGTATAAAATGTGTAGGAGAATCTATATAAAAACTTTAATAGAATTGGGTGGTAGAAATGAATATATTAGATACGAGATTTTACGCGGTAGTTGATCGGCTTTCCAATCTTTTTATATTGAATATCTTCTGGATTCTTTCTTGCCTTCCCATAGTTACCATAGTACCTGCAACGACAGCTATGTTTAGTGTTGTCCGGCAATGGCAGCTCCATCAGGATACAAGTGTAGTTAGAAATTATTTCAGATACTTTAGAGAAAACTTTAAACAAAGTTTTCTCATCGGCCTAATTTGGACGGTCATATCGGTAATATTGTATTTGAATTATTTTTATTTGAATCAAGACCAAACGGGTGCAAGATTCATTATATTGATACCTTTATTATTAATAAGCTTATTGTTTACAGGTACTTCTGCCTATTTGTTTTCAGTTATATCCCATTATGAAATGACTTGGAAGAGAGCCATTACCAGTTCCTTTTTTATGGCGATTGCCAACTTTCCGATTACCTTGATTATGATGGGTGTGTTTATCTTACTTGTAGCTGTACTAATGTACCAGCCTGTTTTTACTTTAATTCTATTTAGTATAGGAGCGTATGTTAATTTTTTTCTTTGTAACCGTGTCTTTCGAAAAATGGAGCTTTCCGGAGCTAGTGATCATTTATCTCATGTTAGTAAAAAATATCTGCCCCTATAAATAACGAAGCACTCGCCATTTGACGGGTGCTTCTGTTCATTTGTGAAGCCAAACTATTTTATTTGCATTATCGTTTCAGTTTAGTAAAATTTAATGGTATAGGATGTTAAAAGTAGTAGTGAAAGATAAAGGAGCTAATATATGGCTAATAAAAAGAAAAATGAGAAAAGTGGTAGTAATTCATCAGCGAAGTTTACCTTTTGGGTCATTGGATTAGTGGTGGTCTGTCTTGCAGCGTTTATCTTTTTAGGTAATCATAACAAAAAACAAGAAACGACCGAAGTAAGTAAAATTGATTATACGAATCAGCCTTATCTTGGAGAAAAGAAGGCACCAGTATCGATTATTGAATTTGGTGATTATAAATGTCCAAATTGTAAGAACTTTGCCACCAATGTGGTACCTGTTATTGAAAAAGAGTTGGTTGACACCGGAAAAGCAAAATTTTATTTTATGAACGATTCCTTTATTAATACTGATTCGATTCGATCAGCTAAATTTGCTGAATCGGTCTTTAAGGAATTGGGAAATGAGACATTTTGGAAATTTCATGAGCTCCTTTATAAAAAACAACCAACGGATTCTAAATATGAAAAAATGGATGTTTTTACAGAGGAATTTTTAACCAATACATTGAAAGAAGTTGCAAGCGACCAAGAAGTGGCTAAGGTTGTCAAAAACTTTCAAGCAAAAGATAGTGATGCTGCTTGGAACAAGGATATGGATTACGCTGAAAAATTGGGCGTAACCGGTACGCCAACCATTTTTGTAAACGGGGAAATGTTTAGTGGTCAAACCATCGATGACTTAAAGAAAATGGTAGAGGAAGCGGCAAAGGGGAACCAAAATGAATAAGCCGTTGCTGCTGTCCTGGGTGGCGGCCATCATCGCTACACTTGGCAGTCTTTATTTTAGTGAAGTTATGCACTTTATTCCTTGTACCCTTTGCTGGTATCAACGCATCTTTATGTATCCGTTAACGATTATTCTAGGTGTTGCCTTCTATCGAAATGACCAGGGGATATATCGGTATGTTCTCCCATTGTCAATCATTGGGATGCTGATTTCTGGGTACCATACCCTGCTCCAGAAGATCCCGTATTTACAGCAATTTGAAATGTGTACAACCGGTGTACCATGTTCTAAGGATTACATAAACTGGCTAGGATTTATCACCATCCCAATATTGGCATTTATTGCATTTACACTGATAACTGTCAGCTTATTAATCCTAGCTCGCAGGCAAAGAGCTTAATGGAATAATAAAAAGGAGCGAAAAAATTAATTTTTTTTCGCTCCTTTTTTCTTAGAAGGTTTTAATCAAAAATTAGTACATCCAAGATGCACCAACGATGATTAAAAGAATAAACAATACAACAATTAAAGCGAAGCCGCTGCTGTGTCCGCTCATGTAATCCACCTCCTTTCTCGATTTAATATAATTTATGAAGGAGACAGGGAAGGTGAAATGGACAAGTGCATAGAATTAGAAAAAATCATCAAAATAGTTACTTTATCCCTGTCTGAAGAAGGTCCTGTGCATGCGTTACAGGGCCGCTTTTTTTGCCATAAAATTGTCATATTTACATTGTGTGAAAGGCATAGTTGGTATGAAAAGTATGATGTATCCTACAAAGGAAAGGTGAGTGATAAATATGAATCATGGGAAAATTTTTGGAACTACCAGTATGGGAGAAAGAGGACAAGTGGTCATTCCATCCGAAGCAAGAGAGGAATTAGGAATCAAAACAGGGGAGAAATTTGTTGTCTTTGGTGATGCCAGGAAAGGTACGGTTATTCTTGTTAATTCAGAAATCATGAATAAGTTTGCTAATTTCTTTTTTAACAATTCCAAGCGATTTGAAAGAATAGCGAAAGAGATATTTGATAAGACCGAAACAGAAGTAGAGGAAGAGGATAAGGAGGAATAGTTAACGTTATGAATGAGTCCATCAGTATACCACGCAGGCTTGTCCCGTGGGGCTAGAGATGAAAGGGGAGGACAAGAATGCGTGAAATGATGCGCTTACTGTTCAACAAAAGATTTAGGACCACCTTTTTTATGTTTGCAGGGTTCCTTATGCAATTTTGGTGGCTGGGAAAAACGAAGAAATTTTTACATAAAGAGACCTCCGCTAAAAGGTACAGAGCGGTCTATGCTTCTCAAGCAAACAAATTTACTGAAGCAGCTGTCAATATGGGCGGTTTGATTATTAAACTGGGCCAGTTTGTCAGTTCAAGGGTAGATATTTTGCCTAAAGAATATACAGATATACTATCACAGCTTCAAGATTCAGTCGCACCCGTGCCAGTCGAATTAGCAGTCAGCCGGATTGAAGAGGAATTGTCAGGTACAGTTTTTAACCTGTTTACCTCCTTTAATTTAAAACCAATTGCTGCGGCATCACTTGGACAAGTACATCGAGCTGTCTTGAAAAATGGTGAGAACGTTGCTGTAAAAGTGATGCGCCCAGGAATTGAAGCGACCGTAGCATTGGACCTGGCAACATTGAAGGTGTTAACTTCTCTAGCCAGTCGTTTTACCAAGATTGGCAAATTTGTAGATTTAAAGGATGTTTATCAAGAGTTTGAGGAAGTCATCACGGAGGAACTAGATTATCAGAAAGAGGCAAAAAATCTCGAGGACTTCCAAACATCGTTCCAGGAGTTTCCGGGTGTTACGACCCCGAAGGTTTATTGGGAGCTGACAACAAGGAAAGTACTAGTCATGGAGTTCATCGAAGGTGTCAAAATTAATGAAATGGCCCATCTTGAGGAAGCTTCTATTAGTAAGAAGAAATTAGCGTCCATTTTGTATCTGTCTTACTTAAAGCAGCTGCTGGAAGATGGAATCTTTCATGCCGACCCCCATCCGGGAAACCTATTGGTAAAGCAGGATGGTACGCTCAGCTTTATTGATTTTGGTATGGTTGGAACCATCTCTGATTTGATGAAGGAAAATATGATCAAGCTGGCCATGTCCATTTATCTGAAGGATGCGGGCGGAATTGTTGAAGCTTTTCATGAGCTTGGTTTTTTAAAAAAAAATGCTGACCGGTCACTATTAGCCCAAAATATTAAGGTAATTCTGTCCGGATTCTCTGAGGGGAGTTTTAACTTCGAAAAAATTAGTAACAATGGTTTTCTTGAAGAGCTGCGAGAATTTTTATATGAGCAGCCGTTTCAGATTCCATCACGGATGACTTTTTTAGGGAAGGCGATAATGACGGTTTTTAGTATTTGTCGTGGTCTGGATAAGGATTTTGATATCGTGGCAAATACAAAACCATATGTAGAAGATATAATGGAAAGTAATAGCGCTAATCCTGCAAAGGATACAGCGATTGACCAAGTCAAAAATATGTTTTTTCAAGTAATCCCGGCCGCCCGGAAGGTTTTCACGCTAATAAATCAATTAGAATCTGGAGAGCTGCGCATTCAGCCATCTAAATCGTTTGAAAAAAAAATCCTTAATCAACAGTCAGCTCAAACAAGGAAAATAGTCTTGGCTGTTTTAGGAGCAGGGATATTAATCGCTGGTTCACAGATCCTGTCACAGAATCAAACCTTAGGAGTTGTGATGATGGCTGGGGGAGGCTTATTTACCCTTTTACAGGCTAGGATGAGACCAAACACGAAACGAATAAGGGTACATCCAAGACCGCCGTTCGTGAAAGAATAGAACTAGTATTTTTACCATTTAAAAAGGCTGGCCCTGCTATCGCTTTGGGTCAGCCTTAATGTTCGTCTTCTAATTCATTGCGTCATAAACAGCCTTCGTTTGTTTGTTCACGCCATACCAGCCCCAGGTAGCAGTATGACCTTCTCCTGTGCTCGGATTATCAATTACAAATTCGTAAACTTTGATAATGTAATCTCCGTTTGCTGCATCATGGTCATAAACAATTTTTACGTTTTGGCTCGATTTAATATTTAGATGTTCTTTAACAATCTGTACAGCCTGCTCGTGGGTAAGCGTTTTGTTCGCGACTTCTTGTTGCTGTCTTTGCTC
>NZ_JBALPZ010000022.1:40053-47111 GCF_036965645.1 Neobacillus drentensis | reverse complement strand
TTGCTTCGCCTTGTTGCTGCTTTTCCTCCGCTTCCACCTGCGTTGCTGCTTCTTGCTGCTTTTGTTCATCCTGCACTAAAGCAGATTGTTTTTTCGATGCTTCGGTTAAAAGCTCTTTTGCATCTTTGGCTATTATTTCGAGTTCACCGACTTCTGGTAAATCAGTTGATTTGGTAATTCCCTTAAAAACTTCCGCGGCTTGAACGTACTCTCCGTCCGCCAACAGTGTTTTCCCTTTGTCCATTTGTTTCTTCAGCGTTTTCGAAACGTTTTTTGCCCGTTTTGCTTCAGTTAAAAGTAAATGAGCTTGTTTCTCCACTTTAGCACTAGAATTATCCATCGATTTATCCTTTAACAGTTGTTGAAGGGTATAAATCGCCTTGTCAAAATCTCCATCATGATAGAGTTGACGGCTATCTACTAATGTCTTCGCGATATGTAAGTAATTTTGTGCATCTTGTGTGTCTTTTTCTTCTATCGCATTTTCAAATTTATGGATTGCTTGATCATAGTCTCCCTTTTCCAATGCGGCTTTTCCGGCATCCATACTTTCGGTATAGGTTTTTGGCGTACAGGCAGTAAGTAAAAGTGCTGATAGAATGAGAAGGATGATACGTTTCATAGATATTCCCCCAATGTATCCTTAAACTGGATATTTATTTATCCTAAAATTGTACAGTTTACGACAGATTCTGACAATAGGGGGCCTATTATTAATAAAAATAAAAAAGCCCAACAGATGACCTGTTGGACTCATAGCTTTAAAGAGATTTCCCAAGGAATGCTGACAGCATCCATACATGTTTTTCTAAGCCAGAATGAATAGCTAAGAGCATATCTCCGGTTGTTTCATCATCTAATTCCTCCGCAAGACTCATGCCTTCCTTAAGTTCCCCAGTGACAATAGAGAAGTCATTGATAATGGATTGGACCATTTCTTCAGCAGATTCACTCCCAGATGCTTCCCGGATTGAGGCAAGTTCGAGGCACTCTTTCATGGTTGCGACAGGATTACCGCCAATGGATAGCAGCCGCTCGGCTAATTCATCCACATGAAGGCCTGCTTCATTATAGAACTCTTCAAATTTGGCATGGAGGGTAAAAAATTGCCCGCCTTTCACATACCAATGATAGTTATGTAACTTCATATACAAGACAGACCAATTGGCAATTTGCTTATTAAGGACGTTCACTAACTGATTTTCCATTATATAAATCCTCCTTCAAAATAACTTCACTATTATTATGACCAAAATTAAAAAGAAAATCCTGCCAATTCCAACCGTTTTGATGGCAATTTTGTGAAAAAGTCACTTAAAATAAGCTTTTATACAGATTTCCTTTTAATACGTTTTGTTACAACTTGAAATCTTTGTAAAGATTGGACCATATTTTTCTCTATGTGGATATTATTTGATATTTTTTTACGATGGATAATTTTAACTAATTATAGTTTAATTGTTTGGCAGCAAGGGTTAGAAAGGTTGATAGTAAATTACCAAACTTTGGGCAATGAACGAGTATATTACATCTGATAGCCTAATAGTAGACAAAAACGACTACTAGGAGGAACCAATACATGAAAAAACTAAAGAAACTAATAGTAGCCGCTGGATTAATGTTATCTATTTCAGCATTTACTTTAACGAATCAAACAGAAGCAGCTACCACGCACACAGTACAAAATGGTGAAACTTACTGGAATTTAGCAAAAGGATTCGGTATCCCTGTTACTAGTTTAATGGTTGCAAACAAGAGTATGCCGCTTATTGCCGGTCAAAATGTGACGCTGCCAAACTCTCCTTACACGGCTGCAGAGAAAGACTTGATGGCCCGTCTAGTTCGTGCTGAAGCAGTTGGCGAGCCGTATGCTGGTAAAGTTGCTGTTGCAACAGTCATTATTAATAGAGTAAGAAGTGCAGACTTCCCGAATACTGTAAAAGGGGTAATCTATCAAATTGCTAATGGACATTATGCATTTACTCCTGTAGCAAACGGGACGATTAACCAGCCAGCTGATGCTGCTTCTAGAAAAGCGGTAAATGAAGCAATCGCATTAACTGGTAAAGGAAATGGATCTTTATTCTTCTATAACCCTAAAACGTCAACAAGTTCATGGATTACTTCACGTCCTGTAACTATTACCATTGGAAACCACAGATTCGCACGATAATTAGTATCTCAACTAAAATAACTATTATACAAAAAAGGCAGCAAAATTCACTAAACGAATTTTGCTGCCTTTTTTAATTATATTGAAAATTTAGAACATATACAGCAATAAGGAGGACAAAGTATTTTTTAAACAAGAATTAAAAAATGAGCAAAATGAACAGGTATCTGAATATATTAATATGGTTCTATGTTTAATAGAAAAAGAGGAAATGAAGTAAGAACAAGCGGCTGGATAAAAAAGGTATCAGTTATGAAGAAGTGAACTGCGCTTGTTCGAAATTTCAAATAATTTTTAGATCATGTTAAAGGATAATCGCAATTTTATATAGAAAAGAACAAATGGGAAGAGCTTTTATCCCTTCGGTGTTATTTTTTTAAAAGGAGGAGTACGAATTGGAAAGGAAATTTGTCAAGCTCCAAACAGAAATACCCGGCCCTAAATCCCGTGAAATCCTGGAGCGAAGAAATAAATATGTTCCAAAAGGAATCAGTAACAATTGCGAATCCTTTGTAAAAAAAGCAGAGGGAGCAGTGGTCGAGGATGTAGACGGTAACCATTATATTGATTTTGCCGGTGCAATCGGAACGCTAAATGTCGGCCATTCACACCCAAAAGTGGTTAAAGCCTTGCAGGAACAAGCAAGTCAATTTATCCATACCGGCTTTAATGTAATGATGTATGAATCCTATATAAATTTGGCAGAGCGCCTTTGTAAGCTGGCTCCTGGTCATTTTGATAAGCAAGCCGCTTTTTTTAACAGTGGTGCGGAAGCCGTTGAGAATGCTGTTAAAATTGCCCGCAAATACACAAAACGCCAAGGAATAGTTTCATTTACAAGAGGATTTCATGGGAGAACGTTAATGACGATGACCATGACAAGCAAGGTCAAGCCTTATAAATTTGGCTTTGGTCCATTTGCCCCAGAAGTATATAAAGCGCCGTATCCATATGTGTACCGCCGTCCTGAAGGATTGACTGAATCACAATATAGCGACATGATCATTGAGCAATTTGAACAATTTTTAGTTGCAGAAGCTGCTCCAGAAACCATTGCAGCCGTGGTCATGGAGCCAGTACAAGGGGAGGGCGGCTTCATTGTTCCCGACAAGGCCTTTGTAAAACGGGTAAGAGAAATTTGTTCACAGCATGGAATCTTGTTTATTGCTGATGAAATCCAAACCGGTTTTGCAAGAACCGGGAAATATTTCGCGATTGAGCATTTTGATGTCGTCCCCGACTTAATTACCATTTCAAAATCAATGGGGGCAGGAGTTCCCATCTCGGGTGTCATCGGAAAGGCGGAAATTATGAATACTCCTGAAATTGGCGAGATTGGCGGAACCTACGCCGGAAGTCCGCTTGGATGTCAGGCAGCACTAACCGTTTTGGATATTATCGAAGAGGAGAAATTGAATAACAGAGCGAGGCTAATAGGAGAGCGGGTAATGGAAAAAATGCAGTTATTAGCCGACCGGTTTGAAGGGATTGGCAATGTACGTGGTCTAGGGGCTATGTGTGCGATGGAAATTGTCAAGGATCGTAAGTCCAAAACACCTGATAAAGAAGTCGTTGGAAAAATTGTTAAAGAGGCAGCTAAGCGCGGTCTTATGCTGTTAAGTGCGGGTATCTACAGCAATGTCATTCGACTGCTCATGCCGATAACCATTACGAATGAGCAGCTTGAAGAAGGATTACAAATATTAGAAGAAGCAATCGAAGCAGTATATCAAAATAATGCAGCCTTATCGGTTGGAGGAGAATAATATGGATGTACTTAAACGTAATCATCAAATTTATCCGATGTATTTAAATGGTGAATGGGTTGGCAATGATTATGAGGTGTTTACGGATATCATCAATCCAGCCACGAAGGAAGTGATTGGTGCAGTTCCAACAGGCGGCGCCTGCGAAGCGAAGCAGGCCGTTGATGCCGCGTCCAGGGCTTTTAAAAATTGGTCGAAACGGACAGCCGAAGAACGGTATCAGCTTTTGATGAAATGGTTTTATTTGATTGAAAAAAATAAACAAGAAATTGCTAGGATTATGACGATCGAGCAAGGAAAGCCGTTAAAGGAAGCCATAGGAGAGGTCTCCTATGCTAATGGCTTTATCTCTTGGTATGCCGAAGAGGCAAAAAGAGTCTATGGTGAGACCATCCCTGCATCGAGTCCAAATAAACGAATACTTGTGAGAAAAGAACCGGTTGGTGTGATTGCAGCCATTACTCCATGGAACTTCCCGGCAGCGATGATTACAAGAAAAGTAGCTCCGGCCCTTGCGGCAGGGTGTACCGCTGTCGTGAAACCAGCCAACCAAACACCGCTTACGGCGTTAAAAATCGCGGAACTGGCACATGAAGCAGGCATACCGGCAGGCGTCATTAACGTCATTACCGGACGCTCTTCAGAGATTGGCGAGGCTTGGTTAAAAGACTCCCGTGTAAGGAAAATTACCTTTACCGGCTCGACCGAGGTAGGTAAGACGTTAATGCGCGGAGCGGCTGAGAATGTCAAAAAGGTATCGCTTGAGCTTGGCGGAAATGCTCCCTTTATCGTATTGGATGATGCGAACCTAGAGAAAGCTGCAAGCGGTCTTGTGCAATCGAAATTCCGCAATGCCGGTCAAACCTGTATTTGTACCAATCGGGTTTATGTTCAGGAAAGCGTAGCGGACGAATTCATAAAGCTTTTTCAATCAGAATTAGAAAAGCTTAAAGTCGGAGATGGACTTGAAGAAGGGACGGATATCGGTCCGTTAATTGATAAATCAGCTTATAAAAAAGTGGAATCATTGGTACATGATGCCGTTAAAAAAGGCGGGAAGGTAGTTTATAGCGGTCTAAAGCCAGCTGATGAAAAGGGTTATTTCTTTGCCCCGATGATTCTTACCAATATCCATGATGACATGGAATGTATGAGGGATGAAATTTTTGGTCCGCTTGCGCCAATATCGACTTTCAAAACAGAAGAGGAAGTCATCGCACGGGCTAATAATTCCTCCTACGGATTGGCAGCTTATGTTTATACAGACAATTTAAGCCGCTCCTTTAGGATGACGGAACAACTGGAGTATGGAATCATCGGCTTAAATGATGCCCTGCCGTCAGTGGTCCAAGCTCCGTTTGGCGGCTACAAAGAAAGTGGCCTTGGCCGTGAAGGCGGGCATTACGGAATCGAAGAGTTTTTAGAAGTAAAGTATATCTCGATTGGATTAGATATCTAGTAAAGAGCTAATTTTAGAGCTTGCCGTACGCTCGGACATCTGAGCGCACGGCATTTTTTTGCTTTTGAGTGAGATTTCGAAGTTATTTTACTAATCTTTGTGGAAATAGTTGGCGATTTCGTAGAATTGAGTGGGAATTTTGTAGAATTAATCCTTAACTTTGTAGAAAAGGACCTAATCTAAGTAGAATTCCAATTCAGGCCCTCTTAAGAAGCACCTCAGGTTTTGTTTTATTAACAATAACTAGCTGTTTATTAACAAAAATCCTTTTTTTTTAACAAAAGAATTGAATATATTAACAAAAAAACGGTACATATTAACAAACAAGCTAAAATCTTTACCTAATGTGGCTAAATATCTTCAAATTATGACACCTGCTGTGTTACGATAACGTATAAAAGCAAACCAGAAATTGAGGGGGCAGGGAAATTGATAAATACCGTTTTATTTGATGTGGATGGGGTGCTTTTGAGCGAAGAGCACTATTTTGATGCGTCTGCACTGACTGTTTGGGAGATGCTGATTAGCAGCAATTATCTAGCACTCGCGCCGGAACAATTTAAAACCGAATATACTGAAGCAGAAATCAACCACATCAGGGGAAATGTTTTCCAAAACGACCAAGTCCTTAAATTTATGAAATCCCGCGGCCTAAACGCAAACTGGGATATGATTTATCTATCCTTCGGCCATCAGCTCATACATCTTCTGTCGCAAATTAAAGAGGATGAAGCGGCAAATATCACGCAATGGCTAACGAAGCCTATCAATTATGAAACCTTACGGGATATTGGCACGGTATTGAGTCAGTATCAAGTAGAATTGAATTTTAGCTTGTTCGTAGACGAATTCTCTCAATCAGATGCGACAAAGCAGGAATTGTTTGAATACTTAAATACACTATCCAGGGAGAAGCTAGGTGTTGAAACATCGATTTTCCAAAAAGGCGAGCTCTGGTCCATTTGTGAACATGTTTCACAGGAATGGTATGTAGGCGATGAAAATGTTCTTGCTTCCACTGGCAGACCATCAGTCCAGACTGGGAAAAAGGGGTTCCTTGCCAATGAAACAAC
Source organism: Neobacillus drentensis (assembly GCF_036965645.1). Taxonomy (GTDB): domain Bacteria; phylum Bacillota; class Bacilli; order Bacillales; family Cytobacillaceae; genus Neobacillus; species Neobacillus drentensis_D. The sequence goes on along the minus strand of NZ_JBALPZ010000022.1, from coordinate 40,640 downwards.
CCTCGCTCCTGCGCAGGAAATTGCGGCTTTATTTCAGCACCTTTCTTCATCTGGAATCACGATTGGAATTGGGACAGGAAGGCCAGACCTAGAAACGATCCAGCCTTTTAAACATTTAAATTGGCTGAAATACTTCGATGAAAACCGTATTATTACAGCTGATGAAGTATCAATGGCAGAACAAGAACTCACAGAACCTAAATCCTTATCAAAGCCGCATCCATTTACATATATCATGGGGCTTAAAGGTAAAGAAACATCTGTACTTGACTGTCTAAACGCACACCTGCCCATTCAAAATGGGGAAGAAGTATTGGTTGTAGGTGATTCATTAGCAGATCTTCTTGCCGCAAGACAGCTTGGCTGTCAATTTGCAGCCGTTTTGACAGGTCTTTCTGGGAAAGATGCACGACAAGATTTTGAAAAACACGAGGCAGATTATATACTAGATTCCGTCCTCGATATTACAACCATTTTATAAAAGAGAAAAAGGGAATGGCGGCGCCATTCCCTCTTTTAAAAGATCAGAAAGTATAAATTTCGACTTCGAGAATTGTCCAGCTCCAGGCGCCATCGGCTCGAGGTCA
>NZ_JBALPZ010000022.1:14661-40038 GCF_036965645.1 Neobacillus drentensis | reverse complement strand
GCCGATAGGCGGGCGCCTTACGCTTTTCTTAAATACTTTCTACCTTATCACGCTCAGACTCATAAGAACCAACGGTGGTTAACTCAAGGACCTGTGCTTCCTGCAAGCCATCAATTAATTTTAAGACTTTGATAACATGTGCACTTAATGTTCGATCTAAGGTTAATACCATGATCGCTTCCCCGCCAACCTCCGTACGGCCAACCTGCATGGTACCAATATTGATTTCATGATCGCCCAGTAAAGATCCGACCTTGCCAATCATGCCTGGTACGTCGCGGTGTTTAATGTACAAGAGATATTTTTCCGGCTTCACATCAATCCGGTATTGATTAATTTTTAATATTCTTGCCCCATATCCATTTAGAACCGTAGCACCAATCTTGGCTGTTTCTTGGTTATTAGACACACTTAACTCCATATAATTGGCAAAGCCTTTATTTGTCGCATGCTTGACAACATTGTAGGAAACCCCTTGTTCTTTTAGCAAATGGAGGGCGTTAATTAGATTGACAGAATCACTTAAATGATAGGATAAAATTCCTTTTAATAGAGTACGCGTTAGTAACTCTGTATCTTCATCAATTAGATTCCCATAATAATTGATTTCAATCTTGGAGGGTGCCTGCTTATTTAATAATTGAATCACTAGCTGCCCCATTTGATCACCTAACAATAGATAAGGCTGAAGCTTTGCTTGTGTTTCACCTGACATTTGCGGCATATTAACCGCATTCTGAATGGATTGCTTTTCAAAAATCTCAATGATTTCTGCACTCACCTCTTGCGCTACCTTTTCCTGTGCTTCTACCGTAGATGCTCCAAGATGGGGTGTGACAATAATATTTGGATTTTGCAGCAATTCATTATTGGCAACCGGTTCTTGTTCAAATACATCCAGCGCAGCGCCTGCTACATGTCCGGACTGTATAGCTCTCACTAAAGCCTTCTCATCAATAATTCCGCCGCGGGCGCAATTGACGAAACGGACCCCTTTTTTCGTTTTGCTTAAGTAATCATCATTAATAAGCCCCCTTGTATCATTTGTTAATGGGGTGTGAACCGTAATGAAATCCGAATCCTGGGCAATTAAATCCAGGCTTGCCTTTATTATACCCAGTTTCTTAGCGCGGTCCTCTGTTAGATAAGGGTCAAACGCTAAAATATTCATGCCAAAGCTTTTGGATCGTTTAGCTACTTCTGTCCCAATTTTACCCATCCCGATGATGCCAAGGGTCTTTTTATACAATTCAACTCCTTTAAAGGAGTTGCGGTCCCATTCGCCGCCAGCTGTTTTTTGATGAGCTTGAGGAATCTTTCTTGCTAATGCTAACATCATTGCTAAAGTATGCTCTGTTGCAGCCATTGTGTTTGCACCAGGGGCATTGATGACAATAATTCCTTTGCGTGTGGCTGCATTTACATCAATGTTATCTACTCCAACTCCTGCTCTGGCAATTACTTGTAGTTTTTCAGCGGATAAAAGCAAGTCTTCTGTAACCTTTGTTTGGCTTCTCACAATCAATGCATCGTAATGTCCGATGATCTTTTTTAATTCCTCTGTTGGCAGGGTGGGCTGCCTTTCTACTTCAAAATTTGGATGATCAAGTAAGCTTTTTAATCCGGTATTGCTAATCCCATCTGTTACCAATACTTTATACATGATCGATTCCTCCAATGTTTTGTTTTATTAAACAAAAACGTCCCTCATTTTAGACAAAGCTGCCTTATTATGAGGGACGTATATGATTGTGGGCCGTCTTCATCAGTTGTTTTTCATTTATAAGATAACACAAATAGATTGAAATTTCAAAAAAATATATAAAATATAGGGATTATTCTACAGCCCCTCTTTCATTTTTGTAAAGGGGGAATTGATAAAAAACTTATTTAATTCAGAAAAATTTTACAAGTTAGTAGTAACCCATTTACACCAAGGCTTTAAGCGGTTAGAGTTAAATACATAGAAAATAAATCTATTGTAAAAAAGTAAATAGAGTCATATAATGTCTACTATATAAAAACAATTGTACGCTTCGGATAGACAGTGTAGGAGGAGAAAACATGGAAGCAATCTCGATTGGTCTCTTAGGATTAGGTACCGTTGGTTCAGGTGTGGTACAAATCATTAAAAATCACCAAGATAAATTAATCCACCAAGTGGGGTGTCCGGTTGTCATAAAAAAAATACTTGTACAAGACGTACATAAGAGCAGACCGGTTTATGTGGATCCAACTATTTTAACCTCCAATCCTGATGAGATTATTTTGGATCAGGAAATTGATGTAGTTATTGAAGTAATGGGTGGAGTCCAAGAAACAAAAGATTATCTCCTAACGGCCCTCAGGCAAGGTAAGCATGTTGTCACGGCAAATAAAGATTTAATGGCTTTACATGGTTCAGAATTGTTAACTGTTGCTTCAGAATATGGCTGCGATTTATATTATGAAGCAAGTGTAGCTGGCGGTATTCCGATTTTACGCGGTTTAGTCGATGGTCTTGCTTCCGACCGAATTACGCAAATGATGGGGATCGTTAATGGGACAACCAATTATATTTTAACCAAAATGAGCAATGAAGGCCGCTCCTATGAAGAGGTTTTAAAAGAGGCCCAAGAACTTGGCTTTGCTGAAGCAGATCCCACTTCTGATGTGGAAGGGCTAGATGCTGCCAGAAAAATGACGATTCTTGCGACTCTTGGCTTTTCCATGCATATTGATTTAGATGACGTGAAGGTCAGTGGTATATCTAACGTGACTGAAGAAGACTTAAGTTACGGGAAACAACTAGGCTATACTATGAAATTAATCGGATTTGCCCACAGGGAAGGGGAAAAGGTAGAAGTGAGTGTTGCCCCTACCTTCTTATCGAATAATCATCCACTTGCCTCTGTACAAAATGAATACAATGCTGTTTATGTGTACGGGGAAGCAGTAGGTGAAACCATGTTCTACGGTCCTGGGGCGGGCAGTTTGCCGACAGCCACTTCGATTGTTTCAGATTTAGTAGGTGTCATTAAGAATTTAAGGCTTGGTGTAAATGGCAGAAGTGCTGTAACTCCACAATATCCGAAAATGCTAAAGGAAAACGAAGAGAAGTTTTCGAAATACTTTTTACGGATTCATGTGCAGGATGAGGTCGGAGTATTCGCGGATATTACCTCTATTTTTGCCAAATACGGTGTAAGCTTTGAAAAAATTCTCCAGCTTCCTATTAAAAAACATGAAACATCTGAAATCGTACTAGTGACACACAAGGCTTCGTTAACAAATTATGATAAAATCCTGCTAGAGTTATATGATCTACATGCAGTTAAAGAAATTAAAAGTGCCTACAGAGTGGTAAGAAAATCATTATGATTGGGCAAGGATTACTTGATGCATTTCAAGTAAATCCTATCCAACTCCCTAATGCTAAAAGGGGAGTTACAGAACACTTTCAAGGAGTTGTAAACGCATGACGCTTCGTGACCGTATGATGATAAAGGTCCCGGCAAGTACAGCAAATCTTGGCCCAGGCTTTGATTCAATGGGTCTCGCGCTTGATTTGTATTTGACCTTAGAAATAGAGAAAAGTAAAGAATGGGAATGCTATTCCTTTTGTGAAGAGTTAAAGGACTTCCCAACCGATGAAGACAACTTTATCGTTAAAGTTGCCCTTCAAACTGCAGCTCACTATGGTGTGGAGCTGTCTCCTTGTAAAATCAAGGTTGAGAGTGATATTCCATTAGCAAGAGGTCTGGGTTCTAGTGCATCGGCTATTGTAGCAGGGATTGAGCTGGCTGACGCAGTGGGGGGCTTACACTTAACGAAACAGGATAAGCTCCTTCACGCGACAGAATGGGAAGGACACCCGGATAATGTGGGAGCCTCCATTTATGGTGGGCTGGTAATTGGCTGCTATAAGCAAGATGAGGTAGATATGCTCTCATTTACAGACCTTCCAATTGAGGTGGTTGTCCTGATTCCGCAGGAAATCCTGCTAACAAAGGCATCTCGTAATGTCTTGCCGGAATCCTATACCCGTCAAGAGGCGATTGAAGCCTCTTCAACAGCTAATCTTTTAGTTGGTGCCCTATTAACTCAAAACTGGGATCTTGCTGGAAAAATGATGGAGAGTGATCGTTTTCATCAGCCTTATCGAAAATCGCTTATACATGGCTATGATGAAATTGAACAAACGGCTAAAGCCAATGGTGCATTCGGGACGGCATTAAGCGGGGCTGGACCAACAATGATTTGTTTTACTGAAAAAGGCAAGGCGGCTGGCCTGGTGAAGGCTTTGGAGGCTGGATTTCCTGCCATGACTGCCAAGAAACTATTAATCGATTATACCGGCAGCAGTGCGATAGAATTAGTAAAATAAAAATGAAAGGGCAGCTTAGCTGCCCTTTTCATTTTGGGTGAATAAGGTTTCCTTTATCTGTTTTCAAAATCAATAAGAAACTGCTCAAAGTCAGCACTGCTAAGAGGCTTGCTAAACAAATACCCCTGCATGTGGACGCAGTTTTTTGAAAGCAAAAATTCTTTTTGATACTCTTTTTCAACTCCCTCGGCAATCACATCTAGATGAAGGCCTCTGGCCAGGTTAATAATTGCTTCAGGTATTTCAGTATTTTCTAGCTTCTCATTAATGTTTTGAATAAAGGATTTGTCAATTTTTAAAGTGTTAATCGGAAGGTCCTTTAAATAACTTAGTGAAGAATAGCCTGTTCCAAAATCATCAATAGAGATAGAAATTCCTTGATTTTGCAATTTTTCTAGTGATTGGACCACTTCATTCGAATTATTTAACAGGATACTTTCCGTTATTTCTATTTCAAAATTTTTCGGAGGAAGTTTTTTTTGACTAAGAATGTCTTTAATAGTTTGAACCATTAGATTTGGTTCCTGGAATTGCTGGGCTGAAAAATTGACTGAGACCGATAAAGGATGTGGACGGGATTGATTCCAATTACTAACTTGTTCACAGGCTTTTTCCATTACAAGTTCCCACAAAGGCTGGATAAAGCCTGTTTCCTCTGCAATGGGGATAAAAATTTCCGGTGAGACTATTCCATATTCCTCATCGGTCCATCTCACCAGTGCTTCTGCACCAAAGATAATCCCAGCATCCACCTTAATCTTCGGCTGATAAAACACATCAATCTGCTTAAGTTCAATCGCCCTTCTCAAATGCGCTTCAAGCCGAGGCCTGTCAATGTCTGAATGCATCGATTTTTCCGAATAGAAGATGGCTTTATTACCGCCATTCTTCTTGGCATTGTACATGGCCATATCCGCATAGCTAATTAGTGTGTCCATGTTATTTGTATGCTCAGGATAGAGGCTAATCCCTATACTGGCACCGAGGTAAAATTCATTCCCTTCTATTATGAAAGGTCTTTTTAGGGTATCAATTAATGCTTCGGCAACCTCTTTTGTTTCTTTTTTACTATACTGTAGAAGCAAGATAATAAATTCGTCTCCACCTTGCCTTATTAAGCAGCTCTTTTCCTCATCAAGACAATTTTTAATCCGGGCTGCGATCGTTTTTAAGAGTTCATCACCCTTGTTATGTCCATAGGAGTCATTTACATGCTTAAAACGATCCATGTCAATAAACAAAACGGAGACCGTTTCCTTATTATTCCCAGCTTGATACACAATGCTGCTCAATTTTTCTTGTAGAAACCTTCTGTTCAACAACCCGGTCAGTGGGTCATGGTTTGCTTGAAATTCTATTAATGCTTTACTTTGATGTAAGTCTTCTACATACTGGTGCAGGTCAGTTGACATCGCATTTATATTTTCAGTAAGGAGACCTAACTCATCCTTCCGATTTAAGTGTAAGTGCTTCCCAAAGTTTCCTTGAGCAATCTCATTGACTTGTTCAACAATATAGCCGATTGGCCGAGTAATCGAACGTGAAAAGATCAAGCTTACGATAAAAACAATTAGCATGATGGCAAGTGATAGGAGAATATGCATAAATAGTTCATGGCTTAGTTCATTTTGAATAAGGCCATAATTATAGGCAAGTCCAATAACAAAGGGCTGTCCTGATTTCGGAAAGACGGGAACAAATGTTTTTAAAATACTTTTTTTGTTTAGGACATCATTGTATGATTGTACTTTTTTTGTATTGACAGCCTTCTTTATGTAGGAGGCATCTGTTTCGATATTGCGATATTTATAGGAACCATACCAAATCGGTCTTGCTGAAATCCGTATATAACTATTTCCGTTTAGGTGAACCACTTCACTCTTTTTTCCAAAGTTTTTGGGATTAAATACGGATATTTCTAAAATGCCTCGTTCTTTTGTGTAACCTTCGATGATTTTCCCTGGTCCAAATCGCTGCTCAAACTCCAAAACTTCATTATCCCGAAAATAGGGATTGATGATGTAGTTCGTTGTCCCATCATAATAATAACCCCATTTATCAATATGGTCAGGATCGGAAGAGGCAATTTCAATTGGGCCAGACCAATAGTTTGGTAATGTTAACCCTTTACCTACATTGACAGGTTTCAGCGCAAACAATTGTTGGTAAGCGTCATACCAATAGCCCCAGCCCTTTGTTGACATGTTGATTTCTTCAGGGTCAGATGAACGGACACCAATAATATCGTTGGCTGTTTTGGCTAATAAGGTAATGTGAGATACCCGTACTTCTTTCGCTAGTTTTTTTAATTGATCATTGTTAATCTCCTGATAGGTTGGAGGAAGAGATTGTTTGATTGCAAGGGATGCAATTCTCAAATCTCTCCCCAGAATATTTTCTACATATAATGAACCCTCTCTTGTTTTTTCCACCTGGAACGAAACTTCATTTGTGATGACAGAGATTTCTCGTTCGTTATATTCGAGCAGCTGGTTTTTCGACCAAAAATAATGAAAGACATTATTCGCAAGTAAAATAAACAAAACTAGCAGGAAAAAGATCAAGGGTATTTTTTTCTTAATTGACAATGATACAACACTCCAGAAACTGACTTAAGAGGTGATTATAACTACCTTGAGTTAAATAATTACCCTTTTATCCCATGAAGCCATTCCTTGTAGCATTCATCGCATAGCGCTTCATCTCTTTCCTGATTCATGGACACAAATGAGACATAATGCAATTGTCTTTCCTCAATATCGTCTGTACAATAAAAACATTTTTCTGCCATAAACAGTCTCCTTTCTCATCATTCCTTTTTTTGTAGTTTTTTCCGGTTGGAAGGTTTTATTACTTGGAAAAGACATCCATTTAATCCAAAAACTTTGAATCGATAATTCTGTCTATGCTATAAAGAAAAGGTAAGAGCTTTAAAAAAAGGAGGTAACAAAAGTGGATTTTCTTAATAAAGTTGTCGTAGTAACAGGTGGAGCGAAAGGAATTGGCAGGGGAGTAACTGCTGCCTTTTCGATAAAAGGTGCAAAAGTCATTTTGGCAGACTTAGAATCTGAAGACGGAGAAAGAATGGAGACTGAAATTAAAAAACAGGGTGGGGAGGCCCTTTTTGTAAAAACAGATGTCCGAAACGAAAAGGACATTATTCAACTGTTTGAAGTGGCAAACCAGACATTTGGAAAAATCGATATCCTTATTAATAATGCCGGAAAAGGTGTATTTAAATCTCCTTATGATTTAACAATTGAGGAGTGGGATGATGTCCTTAACACCAATTTACGCAGTGTTTTCCTTTGCTCACGGGAAGCAGCCCGATATATGAGAGAAAATCCAACTGGCGGTGCGATTGTAAACATTGCCTCAACGCGTGCCTTAATGTCAGAGCCTAACTCTGAAGCGTATGGAGCCTCAAAAGGGGGAATTGTCGCAATTACGCATGCGCTCGCTGCTTCATTTAGTCAAGATCGGATAACTGTTAACGCCATCTCTCCGGGCTGGATTCACAATGGTGATGAGGCTGAACTATCACATGCTGACCATGAACAGCATTTATCAAGACGTGTCGGCAAACCCAGTGATATTGCCCGTGCCTGTCTGTATCTAACGAATCCTGATAATGATTTTGTGACCGGTGTTAATTTAGTGGTCGACGGAGGAATGACCAGAAAAATGATTTATGTAGAGGAATCTTAAATAAGACTCGTGAAAGATTACTACATAAAAGAAGGTTACCTTGCTTGTTCTAAATATGGTAAAATAGTGTAAATATTAAGAAAAAGGGAAGGGGGTTGAAGATGAAGCTTCCAATTATTCAATCAAAGCTGAGAATCCCTGTTGTAAAGGATGATTTTATTAGGAGGGCACAGCTTACTCGAAAATTGAAAACGATTCTTGAGTTTCCCTTGACTCTTCTTCATTCCGGAGCTGGTTTTGGAAAGAGTACGGCACTTGCTTTATTTTTGCGGGATGAAAAACATCAGGGATGCTGGTACTCTATTTCATCCATGGATGACGACATCCTGACCTTCCTATCCTATCTGATTCAAACGATTCAACAAGCAGTTCCAACTTTTGGAACAACTTTATCGTCTTATATTGACCAAACCGAACGTTATATCCCTGAAGAGGAATTAAATATTTTATGTTCTCTATTTATTAACGAAATTCTCGAGTGTAATGCCGAGATTACGCTTATCTTGGATGATTTCCACCAAATTGAACATTCTTATACGATTAATAGTTGGATGGAAAAACTGATAGAGCATATCCCAGCTAATTTACATATGGTTATTTCGAGCCGCAGCCGTCCTAACTGGAGGCATTTAACCAAAATGAAGGTGTGCGGCCAATTATTAGAAATAACAAGGGAAGATTTAGTTTTAACCATGGAAGAAATGGAATTATTGTTAACTGATCTTTATGGATTAGAGGTGGAGGCAGAGTATCTGCATTCCATTTATGAAATAACAGAGGGCTGGATCATTGCCCTTTGCATGATTGCCACGCAAATACCATTACAAAAGGACAAACCCAAGATTTTCAAACATTCCTCTCAATCTCTCCAAGATTTTTTTCAGTATTTAGTCATGGAGGTCTTTTCAAAACAGCCGCCAATGATTCAGCAATTTCTCGAGCAAACTTCCATTTTTGAGGAGATTGAGGAAGAAATTTGTGATAAAGTGATGGGTCTAAACGGAGCCTCAAGTATACTTGAGCAGCTGAAAGACCGTAATTTATTTATTCAAAAGGTCGGGCAAACCCACTATCGTTATCATTCCTTATTTAAAGAATTCCTAGAAGATATTTTTCAAAAAAATAATCTAACTGCTTATATGGATCTCCACGAACGCTGCGCCCGTTATTATGAGCAAAAACAGCAATGGGAGAAAGCGCTTTATCATTATAAAAAAACTAATCACCACAAGGCAATCTGTTCTATTTTACAAGAAAATGGTCTGCGGATGCTCGAAAATGGAAAATTGGAAAGCTTGTACGATCAATTAATCCTCCTATCAGAAACAGACATGGAGCCTTATTATCTTCTCTGGTATTTAAAAGCGGAAATTCATCGCTATCGATCACACTATCAGGAGGCACAGGAATGTTACGATAAGGCCTTTGCTGGTGCGGAAAAAACACAAGATCATCTTGGAATGAGCTTAGCATTAGAAGGAAAAGCAAAGATATTCCTCGATACCATACAGCCTCATCATGCGGAAAAACTTTTATATGAGGCGATTTTTCAGCGGGAAAAACGGTCGGGAGCAGATCATGATAAAGGAAAATTATATCAATTGTTATCTGAGAATCTCCTAAACTCTGGTAAAGCATCAGAGGCGGAAAAATGGATACAAAAAGCTAAGGAAGAAAAGGTATCTCATTCTGATGGGAATTTAGAAGCCAGATTATACTTAAGAACGGGACGTTTTGAGGCTGCAAAAAAAGTTCTTCTCCTAAAAAAAGAAGAATTAAAGGATTCAACTGTCAATACACTGCCTCAATCCCATCGCGAAACTGATTTATTACTGGCTTTAATCGAGGCCTTTATGGGAGAAGGCTTAAAAGCTAAGGACCTTGCCCAATCAGGGATTCAGCAGGGAATCAGCTATAAAGCCCCATATGTGGAGGCATGCGGTTGGATTCGCATGGGGCATGCGGTACAAATATTGAATAAGTATAATCTGAGTTTAGCAGAGAGCTGCTATCAAACTGCCTTAGAGATCATGGAACAAATCCATGTTGATCGGGCAAAAGCAGAGCCCTTGATGGGCTTGTGTATTTTGTACGGGACTAGGGGGGAATTGGAGCGGGCGTTAGAGGCTGGCAAGAAAGCACTAGAGGAGACTGAAAAGGTACATGACGTGTGGCTTTCATCACTTATAACCCTTTGTATGGGAATTGCCTGTATATATAATGAGCGGGTTCCTAAGGCACTAGATTTTTTAGGGAAAGCAGAGGTGCTTTTTGAGCAATGTGAGGATTGCTATGGACAAATGTTAGGTAAGTTTTGGCTTGCCTACGCCTTTTACCTTGATAAACAGCCAGGTTTGTTTACAGAAGCAATAAATGTCTTTTTAAACTTGGTGCAGATTTACGAATATGAATTCTTTTTTCACAAGCGGAGTATATTTAGCCCGAGAGATTTACAAATCTCTGTGCCATTGCTAATTGAATGTTTGAAAGCGGATATTCAATCATCTTATGTTAAGAAAATCCTTCAGGACATGGGAATAACTGCATTGGATGCTCATCCGGGCTATTCCATCCGAGTTCAAACATTGGGGCATTTCAAATTATGGCTTGGTGAAAAAGAATTGGGTGATAAAGAGTGGCAAAGAGAAAAGGCGAAGGAACTTTTTCAACTATTGATTACGCTGAACGAATTAATGGCCAAGGATGAAATTATTGGGCTACTCTGGCCTGATCAGGAGAAAAAAAGCGCTGACCGTGATTTTAAAGTGGCTCTTAATTGCCTCCTTAATGTGCTTGAACCGCACCGTAAGGCACGAGCCGCACCCTTTTTCGTCATTCGAGTAGGGATGTTTTATGGATTAAACCCCGATGCAGTCATTGAAATGGATACGACTCAATTTAAAGAATTAATTGAAGCTGGACTCGAAGAAAATAAACCGGAGAAGGTTATTCCATTCCTAGAGAGAGGATTATCGTTCTATCATGGTGATTATCTTCCAGACCGTCGTTATGATGATTGGTGTATTAGTAAAAGAGAGAGCATGGCCGTCTATTTTTTACGGGGTTCGGAGAAAATGGCGCAGTTTATGGTAAGATCTGAAAAATATGACGCTGCAATCAATTGGTGTGAAAGAATTCTGGAACGGGATCGAACTTGGGAAGAGGCTTACCGCTTATTAATGTACTGTTATTATCGAAAAAATAATCGCCCGCAAGCGATGAAGTGGTATCAAAGATGTAAAGAAGTGCTCGAGGAAGAACTTGGTGTCACTCCATTAGAACCGACCAAGCATATGTATCAAATGATCATTGAATCCGAAAGTATCTCGAAATCGATTGAACAGCCCTAAGATAGGGCTGTTTTTTGCGTCCAACACCAACATCAGCCCCTAGGAAAAAATGAACTACTTTTTTCCCTGGTCAAGGCGCTTCCGCTTTTCTATTTGTAACTCTTCTGTAACTACTATCTTCTATCATAAATTTAAAGCTTTACAAGTGTTGAAAACATATTAAGGGGGAAAAAGAGTGAAGGGGTATCAAGGGAAATGGGCATTATTAGGCTTACTTATTTTTATGATGGTCTTTGCGAGCGCTTGCAGTTCGGACAAATCATCATCAGAATCAAAGGGAGGCAACAACACAGATAAAAAAGACCCAATTAAAATTGGTGTCCTTGCCTCAAAGACAGGCGCTCTAGAGGCTTATGGCAAACAAACATTAAGAGGCTTTGAGCTCGGACTTGATTATGCAACAGACGGTAAACGTGAAGTGGCTGGCCGAAAGATTGAATTTATAGTGGAGGATACAGAAACAAAGCCGGAGGTCGCTGTTCAAAAGGCTACCAAGCTATTAGAGGAAGATAATGTCGACTTTTTAGTCGGATCATCCAGCTCGGCCGATACATTAGCTGTTTTACCATTAGCAGAAGAGTATCAAAAAGTAATGGTCGTTGAACCAGCTGCTGCTGATAGTATTACCGGTTCTGAATTTAATAAATATATTTTTCATTCCGCTCGTAACTCCTCACAAGACGCGGTTGCTGGTGCAGCGGCAATTGCAAAAAAGGGAGTAAAGATTGCTACACTTGCACCTGATTATTCTTTTGGCCGTGATGGAGTGGCAGCCTTTAAGGAAGCGGCGAAAAAGCTCGGAGCTGAAATTGTAAAAGAAGAATATGCAGATCCAGCCGCTACAGATTTCACTTCGAATATTCAAAAAATAATTGATGCAAAGCCTGATTATTTATTTGTCGTCTGGGCCGGAGCAAACTCTCCATGGAAGCAGCTTTCAGACATGAAGGTCCAAGAAAAGGGCATTAAGATCTCAACTGGAGCACCTGATATTGCTGCTCTCTCCACAATGGAGCCGCTGATAGGGATGGAGGGCTTTACCGTTTACTACCATGACCTGCCAAAAAACAAAATTAATGATTGGCTTGTAGCTGAACATAAAAAGCGGTTTGACGGAGACGTACCAGATTTATTTACGCCTGGAGGCATGAGTGCGGCGATCTCCATTGTGGAGGCATTGAAAAAGACCAATGGGAACGCCGATGCTGACAAATTAATCACTACCATGGAAGGAATGAGCTTTGAGACACCAAAAGGGAAAATGACCTACCGGAAAGAAGACCACCAAGCCCTGCAATCGTTGTATGCCATTAAACTGGAAAAGAAGGATGGAGTTCCATACCCTGTTCCAGTCCTGATTCGAGAACTATCTCCTGAGGAAACAGCTCCACCAATCCGGAACAAGTAGAATTTAAAAAACAGGAGGGTTCGACCAAGATAATCAAGGTCGCCCTCTTACCTTTTTCTAACGCCAAAAATCAGGTGGTGAAAGTATGTCAACTCTTATTGAAACGAGAGATTTATCAATCAGCTTCGGTGGTCATACAGCAGTAGATTCTGTCAGCATTGCTGTCCCCGAAAAACATTTTAAGTCGATCATTGGGCCAAACGGGGCCGGAAAAACGACCTTTTTTAATCTTCTCAGCGGCCAATTAACTCCAACAAACGGAAAAATCTATTATCGAGGAAAAGATATTACCAAATTCTCCCCGACACTCCGGACGAGGACAGGGATTGGCCGCTCCTTTCAAATTACCAATGTCTTTCCGAATCTAACCGTACTAGAAAATGTAAGATTGGCCGTTCAATCACACGCTGGAGTTCGTTACCAGATGCTGTTTCATCATAAAAAATACCGGGTGTTTGAAGAGAAAGCGTTGGAATGGCTAAAGCTGGTCCTCTTAGATGATAAAAAGAATTCGCTTGCCATCAACCTGGCACATGGAGAGAAACGGAAGCTTGAAATTGCCATGCTGCTGGCACTTGAAACAGAGGTCCTTTTACTCGATGAGCCCACAGCAGGTATGTCGTTAGAGGAAGTGCCTGCTATTTTAGAAGTAATCAAAAGAATAAAAAATGAAGGCAGCCGGACCATACTCCTCATCGAACACAAAATGGATATGATCTTAGATTTATCGGATTCCGTAATGGTTTTATTTAACGGAGGTCTGCTTGCTGACGGCACCCCTGAAGAAATCATGAAAAATGAAACGGTTCAGTCTGCTTATTTAGGAGGTCATTTGGATGAACGACCTGTTGAAGCTTGATCAAGTTGAGACACATATTGGTCAGTACCATATTCTTCAAGGAATATCCTTCGAGGTAAAGAAAGGCGAAGTAACCGTCCTGCTTGGAAGAAATGGAGCGGGAAAGACAACCACTTTACGTACTATTATGGGGTTAAATCCAGCATCAAAAGGCAGCGTTGCCTATAAGGGGGAACAAATTCAAGCCTTGCCAACCTATACAATTGCTAAAAAGGGGATCGGCTATGTACCGGAAGATCAGGGAATCTTTGCGGGTCTAACAGTAGAAGAAAATATGAAAGTGGCGATTCAAAAAGAAAATGAACAAACAGTGAAACGAATGGATTGGATTCTAGAATTGTTCCCGGACCTAAAGAAGTTTTGGAAAAAACCAGGCGGCTATTTAAGCGGCGGGCAAAAACAAATGTTATCGATTGCTAGAGCCTATGTAAATGAGAATGAATTATTGTTAATTGATGAGCCAAGCAAGGGATTGGCCCCCATTGTCGTTGAGAAAGTAATGGAGTCGATTTTACAAATGAAGAATCAAACTACCATCGTCTTAGTGGAGCAGAATTTTATGATGGCGAGTACAATTGGTGACCGTTTTTACATTATTGATGATGGGAGGACGGTTAAGTCTGGCACGATGAAGCAATTAAAAGAAGATGAAGAAATGAAACGTAAATATTTAGGGATTGCTTAGAAAGGAGGAACGTCAGATGGACTTAATCATCAATTTAACCTTAAATGGCCTAGCGACGGGGATGCTGATTTTTTTACTAGCAGCAGGGCTTACGCTGATTTTCGGTTTGATGGATGTGCTGAATTTTGCCCATGGCGGGCTGTTTGCCTGGGGGGCTTACAGCGGACTTTGGGTTTATCAGCAGACAGGCAGTTTTATTTTTGGCATTGCCGGGGCCATCATTACGGGCTGTTTACTTGGCATCATTACCGAAAAATGGATCATTAAACCCGTTTACGGAAACCATGTGCAGCAAATTTTAATTACACTTGGCCTTATGCTTGTTTTATCAGAAATGTTAAAGGTTATTTGGGGACCCAATCAATTAATGGCTTCACCTCCTGATTATTTAAAGGGCAGCTGGGAACTGGGCGGGGTCATTGTTATTAAATATAGGTTCTTTATTATTTTAGTCGGCTTGTTTATTTTTGCCGCTGTTCAATATATCCTTAAAAACACAAAGATCGGCCTTGTTGTTCGTGCCGGTGTGATGAATAAAGAAATGGTTCAAGCACTCGGGATAAATATTCAAAAGGTCTTTATGTTTGTATTTATGATTGGTTCAGGTATGGCGGCACTTGGCGGTGTACTGCTCGGCCCCTATTCGGGTGTGATCCATGCCGGAATGGGAATGGAATTTGCCATTTTAGCGTTTATTGTCGTTGTGATTGGGGGCATGGGCAATTTTAAGGGCTCCGTTTTAGCCGCTATTTTAGTAGGATTATCTGGTTCATTCATGGCGTACTATGTCCCGGATTTATCACTGGCAGTTAATATGCTTCTAATGGCAGTTGTATTAATTATTCGGCCCCAGGGCTTATTTGGTGCGGGAGGGGTGAGAAGATGAGATTCATCCAAGGAAATAAAATGACCGCTTTTATTTTAGTCATCGCAGCCTTTCTTATCCTTCTGCCATTTGTTTATGAGTCGAGAAATCTATTCATCTTATTAACCCAAATATTTGTCTTTGCTATTTTTGCGATGAGTTATGATTTGCTAATCGGTTTTACTGGGATTGTTTCGTTTGGTCATGCGATGTTTTTTGGGATTGGCGCCTATTCAATGGGGATTTTTATGAAAAAATTTGAACCGACGATGACTTACTTTTTCCTAGCGGTTTTCTCGACGATTGTTCTTACCGGATTGGTAAGCTTTATTGTCGGTCTGTTGACTCTCCGTCTAAAAAGTCATTTCTACGCCATGTTAACCTTATCGCTTTCGGGGCTCTTTTTAGTACTGGCAGAAAAATGGCGGTCCATGACATTTGGAAACGATGGATTTACCTTCCGCGTTCCTGAATTGTTTATCGACCGGACTCATTTTTATTGGCTCAGCCTTTGCCTGATGGTGGCAATATTTTTATTCTTAAAACGGTTTACCAATTCTCCGCTTGGCCGGGTGCTCCAAGCCATCAGGGAAAACGAACAACGAACTGAATCACTCGGGTTTCAAGTTTTGCATTATAAGATTGCAGCGAGTGTCGTTTCCGGGGTGATCGCTGGGATAGCGGGGATTTTATATGCCATTTCGCTAAGATTTGTGAATACCAGTGTGTTTTCTATGGATATTACGTTAGACGCATTGTTAATGACGATTATTGGCGGGGTTGGAACATTAGTCGGGGCCATCATTGGGGCAGGGTTAATTGAATTTGCCCATGACTGGCTGACGGAACTTGCCAAGGAGCATGTGATCTTTGAACGCTGGATTATATTCTTCGGCATTATTTATATTTTAGTTGTGATGTTCTTCCCAAAAGGTATTGTGGGGACGTTAAGCACCTATCCGTGGAAACGAAAAAAACAGACTGCTGTAAAAAGTAATGAAAAAGTGGCAGGATAGAGGGAGGAACTAATGGAGAGTAATCAGATTGCTTCCTTCGTCGTCCGGTTTCAATTAGCCGCGGTTGAAAAAGACACCGCAAAAAAACATTGGAGAATCAAAGTGACACATGTCCAACTGGAACGAGAGACGTTATTTGAAAGTATGGAGGAAGCGATGGAATATATGAGGGAAATGGCGGAACAAGCGTAAGCTTAGGAGGTGCAACATTGAATATTGGGATTCTTAGTACAGGAATCTATCTGCCAGAGGATTATGTGACGGGTAAACAGATTGCCCAAATGGCAGGTATCCCTCTGCATGTTGTGGAAGAAAAAATGGGTATAAAGAAAAAGTATGTTCCAGGTGCACATGATCATACCTGTGAAATGGGGATTATCGCGGCCAAACGGGCGATAGCAAAAGCCGGGATTAATCCCATGGATATTGACCTTGTCATTTATATTGGTGAGGAGCATAAGGAATATCCGCTTTGGACAGCGGGAATCAAGCTTCAGCAAGAAGTTGGGGCACTAAATGCCTGGGCATTTGATGCTGCATTAAGATGCGGCACGACCGTTATGGCCTTAAAATTGGCCAAGAGTCTGATGATTGCCGACTCTGGAATTCAGACTGTCTTGCTTGCAGGAGGTTATCGTAACGTCGATTTTATCGATTATCAGAATCCTAGGACCCGTTTTATGTATAATCTAAGTGCTGGTGGTGGAGCCATTCTTTTGAAAAAGAATCATAGTGAAAATGTTTTGTTAGAAACAGAGCTGATGACAGATGGTTCTTTTTCAGAGGATGTGGTGGTTGTAGCAGGAGGAACAAAGAATCCGCTAACGAAGGAAGCCCTTGAACAGCGGCTTAATAGGCTCGATGTTCTCGATCCAGAGGGAATGAAGTCTCGTCTCGAACAAAAGTCAATGGCTAACTTTTTGAAGGTGATTAGGGAATCTGTACGGAAAAGCGGTTATCTTGTGAGTGATATCTCTTATTTAGCGATACTTCACATGAAAAGATCAGCCCATGAATATGTTTTAAAAGAACTGGGGTTGTCCTCTGAACAATCTATTTATCTCGAAGATTATGGGCATATCGGTCAAATCGATCAAATTTTGTCATTGGAGCTAGCCTTGAAGAATGGGAAGGTAAAGGATGGAGATCTTGTTGTGCTGGTCAGTGCCGGCATCGGTTATGCCTGGGGAGCGACGACCATTAAATGGGGAAAAGGGTGATGGAAGTGGTAAACGTAACGATGAAGGAAGTTCATTTGCCAAACGGCGAGACACTTGCCTATAGAGAAAGAGCGGGCGGAGAACAAAAGGTATTGTTGATACACGGAAATATGACATCTTCGAAGCACTGGGATTTAGTTTATGAAAATATCGATGCCAAATATAAGCTGTATGCCGTTGATTTACGAGGCTTTGGCCAATCAACCTACAACAATCTAATCATGTCCATTAAGGATTTTTCCGATGATGTGAAGCTATTCGTTGATGCGATTGGATTAAAGGACTTTGCTATTGTAGGCTGGTCAACGGGTGGTGCGGTGGCCATGCAATTTGCCGCTGATTATCCTGGCTGCTGTAACAAGCTGATTTTATTAGCGTCCGAATCAACGAGAGGGTATCCTTTTGACGGTAAACTACATGAAAATGATGAACCACGTCGTTTTGCTTTACATGAAGAGATTAAAAAAGATGTAACTAAAACGATTCCAGTTCAGACGGCTTATGATACGAATAATACGGAATTATTGAAGTTAATTTGGAATGCGGTGATTTATACCCATAATCAACCGGCACCAGAACTTTATGAGGAGTATCTGCAGGATATGAGAACGCAGCGGAATTTAGCGGAGGTCCATCATTCCAATAATACCTTTAATATCAGCCATCATCATAACGGGCAGGTCAAAGGCAATGGAAAAGTAGATGACATAAATGTTCCTGTCCTTGTATTGCGGGGAGAACGGGATTATGTGGTAACAGCGGAAATGACCAATGAAATTCTAGAGGATTTAGGCAGTAAAGCGAGGTTTATCGAATTAAAGAATTGCGGGCATTCTCCGCTGGTAGATGATTTGCCGCAGTTATTATCAGCCATAACGCAATTTTTGGATGAATAGTTAGGAAGATGTTAGATCAAGTTACGGCCCTATTTGGGTCGTTTTTTTGTGCCTTGTATGGTTACAGGATTATCATTAAATTGAAAAAAGGCTTTCATTCTAGGATAGAAACTTAGAATTTCGACACAATTCACCAAAATTCTTTTTTTATTCAATTACATTATTCTAAAATGTCGGAATATTTTTGGAAATGTATATTGACTACTATAATGTAACACTATATTATTGCAAATAGGAATACTAATTCCGTTTTAGAATATAAACTAGCTTCTTAAAAAGTTTGAATCCAAAGAGAACCACATAATGTATACGCTTTCTATTGGATGAAGGGGGAGTTTTCACAACATTAGAATTTAGAATAGGTGTTGAAGACTTTTTGCTAGTTTCATAGGTCATCAATCGAATTGCAAATATAAAATTTTCAATATTAAAAACATTGAAAAATATTATGTTTATTCGAGAGGGGTATAGCTGCTTTAAGGGGATATAAGGCTACATAAAAAATGTAAGCGTTTAATAACGAGAAGATGGGAGAGGAAACAATGACAAATAAAATACAATACGTAGATACAACCTTACGTGATGGAACCCAAAGTCTATGGGCAGCCGAATCCCGTACGGGAATGGTAGAGGCAGTAGCAGAGGATCTGGATCAAGCGGGGTTTGAAGTAGTAGAAGTTCCATTAATGCCATACAATTTTAAAAAAATTGTCCGTGATTTAAAAGAAGATCCTTGGAAGTTAACAGAAATAGTTGGGAAGAAAATGCCGAATGCGAAAAAGGCACTTATGGGCGAACCGGGCCTTGTTCTTTTTGAACTATTAGAAACTCCTCCATCTGTTGCTAAGCTGTTCTATGATTTATTGATTGAGCGGGGTGCCCTTAATCGTGTCCAGACAATGGCCAATATTTTTGGGAATTTAAAAACAGATTTCCCATGGTTCATACCTTATTTACGCAGTAAGGGAATGGAAATTGCCCATGCCGTTGCTTACAGCATTTCTCCAAGACATACAGATGAATACTTTGCGAACAAAACGAAAGAAGTGGCGGCAAATAAGCCGGATGTCATTTATTTTAAAGACGCAGCTGGTTTATTAACGGTTGAAAGTTTAAGAAGACTATTACCTATTATTATCGAAAATTCAAATGGAATCCCTGTTGAATTCCACACTCATGGTACAACAGGACTTGCGGATGAACTCTATGTTGAAGCGATGAAAATGGGTGTTCGGACTCTTCATACTGCTATACCGCCTTTGGCAGGTGGTTCGGGACAACCATCTGTATTTACAACAGTCACGAATGCAAAATACTTAGATTTAAGTCATAACTTAGATCTTGAACGGATTCAAAGAATTTCAGATCGGCTTATGGTGGTTGCGAAGGCAGATAACTTACCAATCGGTGCGCCGCTTGAATACGATTACTCACAATATATTCATCAAGTACCTGGCGGTGTTATTTCTAATTTACGCTTCCAATTACAATCTATGAATCTTCAAAATAGAGTAGATGAAGTAGTCGAAGAATCAATTCGGATTCGTGCAGAACTAGGTTATCCGGTGATGATTACACCATATTCGCAATTCATGGTAACACAAGCAGCCATCAATGTTGCTACTGGAGAACGTTATAAAGTGGTGATTGATGAATTGATTCAATTTGCAGCAGGTATATATAGCGAAGATTCAGGTTATTTAATGATGGATCAAAATTTAAAAGATAAATTCTTAAGTTTGCCGCGTGCAAAAGAATTACATTATGAGCCAGTTGAAGATATGCCGATTAAAAAATTGAAAGAGCAATTCGGTGGTCCGACACTTTCAGATGAAGAGTTCATGTTGCGTTATATCATGAAAGGTACCAAAGATATTGAGGAAATGCGGAAAGCAGGTCCGTATCGTAAATATTTTTCCGCTTCAACACCTTTAGCACAGCTGTTAGTGAAGTTAAGTAAACAAACTAGTATTTCACATGTTGAAATACAAAGTCATCAAGGTTCACTAATCTTAACCAATAACTAAAATTTGAAAATAATTGAACTTTAGGAGGAAAAAAAGATGAGCAAAAATATGTTGAGTGTACTTAATGAAAACGATGTGGAAACAATCACTACTTTGATAGATAAATTAGAGGCTTCACCTTTTAACTACTTAAAGTTAGAAAATCAAGATCTGAAAATTGTGATCGGTAAAAATGGAGTAACAGAAACGGTTCAAACTAGTGGTCAGCCAAACGTTCAAGCTAGTGTTCAAACTCCAGCTGCAATCGAACAGGTTGTATCAGAAGCGAGGCTTGAAGCAGCGCCGGCACTAGAAGTACCTGAACAAGAAACTGAGGATGCAGAAGCGAAGCAAGCAGCAAACACAGAAGAAAATATTGTGACAATCAATGCAGCAACTACAGGCATATTCTATGCACAACCTGAGCCAGGTGCTGATCCATATGTAAAAGTCGGAGACACTGTACAAGAAGATTCTACAGTTGGATTAATTGAAATTATGAAAGTATATAGTGCCATTTCTGCGGGAGTAGCAGGCGTTATTACTGAAATTCATGTGGAAAGTGACGATTTAGTAGAAGTAGGACAACCATTGATCTCAGTAAAAGTAAACTAAATCTATAAAAGATGAGGAGGCAGTTGAATGGCGATTTCACGTATTTTTATTATTAATCGAGGCGAAATAGCACTTCGTATTATTAGAACATGTAAGGTTTTAGGGATTGAAACGATATTAGCTGTTTCTGAAGCGGATCAAGACAGCCTGCCCGCAAGATTAGCAGATAGAGCTGTTGTTATTGGTAAAGCACCTGCAACGAAAAGTTATCTTAATATCCCAACCATTATTTCGACAGCGGTTTCAGTTGGGGCTGATGCAGTACACCCTGGTTACGGATTTTTAGCAGAAGTTCCAGAATTGGCTGAAGCTTGTGCCGAAAAGGGGATTGTTTATGTAGGTCCACAGCCGGATCATATTATGAAGATGGGGAATAAGCTTGTTGCACGTGCCATTGCACAAGAATGTGATGTTCCTGTTCTTCCCGGTTCAGAAAAAGTAGCTTCATATGAAGAAGTGCTTCAAACGATTGACAAAATTGGGTTGCCTGTCATGTTAAAGGCAGCAGCAGGCGGCGGCGGCCGCGGTATGAAGATTGTTACAAATAGAGAGCAAGTGAAAACGGTTTTTGAATCAGCATCAGCAGAAGCAAAAGCTGCTTTTGGAGACGGAACGATGTATGTGGAAAAATACATTGCCAATGCCCGCCATATCGAAGTTCAGGTGCTTGGTGATAAATATGGTAACGTCGTTCATCTCGGTGAACGGGATTGTTCAACACAACGTCGTCATCAAAAACTAGTGGAAGAGGCGATGGCACCGATTATTTCAGAAGAGCTGCGTCAAGATATTCGCAATGCGGCTGTTAAATTGGCTGAAAATATTTCTTATGAAAATGCTGGCACGGTTGAATTTATCGTCGACCAAGATGAAGAAACCTTCTATTTCCTTGAAATGAACACACGAATTCAAGTCGAACATCCAGTTACCGAAGCGATTACAGGAGTGGATTTAATTCAAGAACAAATTAACGTGGCAAACGGTGAAAGACTTCGTTTTGCACAATCAGAAATTCCATTTAATGGACATGCAATCGAGTGCCGAATTAATGCTGAAGAACCTGCGGACGGATTTCGCCCAACGCCAGGATTAATTACAAAATGGGAAATGCCTCAAGGTCCAGGCGTACGAGTAGATACGCATTGTTACCAAGGGTATAAAGTACCGGTATATTATGATTCGATGATTGCAAAAGTTATTGTTCATGGAGAGACTCGCGAACATGCTATTCAAAGAATGCTAGTTGCTTTAGATGAATTTACCGTAGAAGGAATCAGTACGACCATTCCATTTTTAAAACAAGTTTTGCAGGATGAAGATTTTGCAAGCGGTCGTGTGCATACACGTCTCTTGGAGAAAATCATGGCTTAAGTAACATTTAGAAATAGCATGGAGAGTAAGCCATTTTAATAGACATCTATTAAAATGGCTGATCTTAATGGCTGATAGATTTAGATGCAACTTTCATTGCTTCTAGGTTGAGAGATTAAATAAACTTAAGGGGGATTTTATTATGGAAAAATTGATTATCACGGTAGCTACAACAGGGGATTTTGCAACGAAAGAACATACTCCATACTTACCAACTACTCCACAGGAAATTGCTGATTCTATTTATGAATCATGGCAAGCCGGTGCAGCCATTGCGCATATCCATGTACGGGATGATAATGAAATTCCAACTTTAGATTTAAATAAGTATCGTGAAGTAAGAAGACTGCTTGAAGAAAAAAATTGTGACATTATCATTAACTTCACTACTGCTGGAGGAGAACTGAGAGATGTAACCAAACGATTCCCTGTCGTTGAATTACAACCCGAACTTGCTTCTTATGACGCTGGTTCTTTTAATATAGGACCAAATGTATTTATTCATACCCATGAAATGCTGGAACAATTGGCAAGTAAAATGCTGGAAAATGATGTGAAACCTGAACTTGAAGTGTTTGATGTTGGAATGATTCATAATGCATTACGAGTTGCCAAAACAGGATTAATCAAGCCACCTTTCTTTTTCCAATTTGTATTAGGGGCACAAGGCGGTATACCTGCTACACCTGAAAATCTTATGTTTATGAAAAATAGTATTCCAGAGGGTGCTCTTTGGTCAGCGATTGGAGCGAGTAAGGATCAATTAATGATTAACACATTGACTATTTTACTTGGCGGACATGTCCGTGTCGGTATGGAAGATGCTGTTTATTTCCGTAAAGGGGAACTGGCAACCAGCAATGCTCAATTTGTAGAGAGAATCGTAGAATTGGCCAAAACACTAGGCCGGGAAGTAGCAACACCAGACGAAGCAAGAAAGATTTTAGGCCTTAAGGTTAAAAGTTCTGCCCACGCTTAATAAATGATATTTGTTTCTTTCATATTTCCATTTCGTAATCGTTAGAGGATAAACCAGTAGTAAAATATGTATTTTAACAAGGGGTTAAGTTGTATTTAAATAAGGGGGAAGAGAACATGGGTAAAGCAGATAAAGAAATGCTTGTCATTGGTGGAGGCATTGGTGGAATAGCAGCAGCTCTGGCAGCAGCTGAAGCTGGCCATAAAACCAAAGTGTTCGAGCAGGCACCTCAATTTGGTGAAATTGGGGCAGGTATTCAAATGGGACCAAATGCGATGGCCGTTCTGGATCGTTTTGGCGTTGCGGATGAAATCTCAAAATATGCTGTATTCCCACAAAGATTGGTATTAAAAGATGTTTATATAGGGAAGGAATTAGCTGCCTTAGATTTAGGTGATGAATTTAAGGAAAAATACGGTTTCCCATATATTGTATTACACCGATCAGATTTACATCGTGTCTTGTTGGAAGCAGCTGAGAAGAACCCGCTTATTAGTCTTGTGAATGGTCAAATTATTGAAACGGTAGAAGAAGATGAAACAGGCATTACCCTTACGAATCAAGAAGGCGAACAATTTACTGGAAAAGCCGTAATTGGTGCAGACGGTCTTTGGTCAAAAACTCGTAAGTATTTTGCTGATGATGAAGCCATTTGCTCTCATTATGTAGCCTATCGTGGAACAGTACCAATCGAAGAAATTAGCAATAACGCCAATATGGATGACGTCATTATGTGGATTGGTCCTCATTTGCATGTTGTGCAATACCCTGTTCGTAAAGGCGAGTTATATAATCAAGTGGTTGTTTTTAAAAGTCAAAATTACAAGCCTCATTCAGATGACTGGGGAACACCAGAAGAAATGGATCAGGTATTTAAAGGATGTCATCCACTTGTTGAGAATGCTCTTTCCTTCATTCAACGGCAAATTCGCTGGCCAATGTATGACAGACTGCCAATTGATAACTGGACGAAAGGAAACTTCACCCTTCTGGGGGATGCTGCTCATCCAATGCTTCAATACTTGGCGCAAGGCGGTTGTCAAGCCTTAGAAGATGCTTCTTATTTAGCTGATATGCTTGAGTTGTACGGCGAAAACACTGAACAAGCTTTTCTAGCGTATCAAGAAGAACGCCTTCCGCGTACAGCTAAGGTGCAAACAAGTGCTCGTACTTGGGGGGGGATTATTCACGCAGTAAATCCAGTCTCTATTTTGCTGCGCAATACTCTTCTGGAAAATATTGAGGCGAAAGAATTTGAAATGATCGATTGGTTATACGGATATAGAAAACTGCCTGCTAAAAAACTTAGCACAAAGTAATGAAGCCGAAATGACTTAGGAGCAGTTTGGAAGTTGTTCTGCTTCCAACTGCCCCTTAACTGTTTTTCTAAATCTTTTCAGCATGAAGTTATTTTTTTAGCACTCCATGTAGAGCTAAATCGGCTAAGAATTGAGGAACTTTTTCCAATGGCATGATTTCAGCCACTTGATTGACGATTTGTGGGTTAATCATATTATGGAAAAATATTTCATATAACCTTGGATCACCATCTCGAAAAACACCTTCCTTTTGACCATGTTCGATGACCTCAGCATAGAGTTGTTTTAAATGAGATAAAAAGGTTTCTTTGAATTCTTTGTCACCTTTATCTGTAACCAACAGTTCAACAATCATCGGGTGGATTTCTCCGTATTTTTGCGTGATTTTTCCATAGCAATCAAAAATTTGATAAACCTTATCAACTGTAGACTGATTAGATTTTAGTATTCCTACTTGTTCATTATAAATGTCAGAAATAACTTCATTTGCGACAGCATTAGCTAATTGAGTTTTATTGTTGAACCTTCTGTATAGAGTTCCGACTCCAACATTCGCTTCTAATGCAACCTCTTCCATGGTTGCATCTAGACCTTTTTGAGAAAATATCTTTTTAGCTGCTTCAAGAATTTTTACGGCGTTTTTATTAGCATCTTTTCTATTAGAAGAAATAACAAATTCGCTATTCATAATCTAGTAAAATCACTCCAATTTAA
>NZ_JBALPZ010000022.1:0-14597 GCF_036965645.1 Neobacillus drentensis | reverse complement strand
AAAAAGGAGGTTACTTTATGAAGAATAAAAAATTGATGAGTTCTTTTAAAGGAGCGATTGCAGATATTAAGGACGGTTCAACTTTAATTGTTGGGGGTTTTGGGCTTTGTGGTATTCCCGAGTGCTCGATTCAGGCACTTAAAGAGCAAGAAACTAAAAATTTGACCGTTATCAGTAACAATTGCGGTGTTGATGATTGGGGGCTCGGCCTTTTGCTCGCAAACTGCCAAATTAAGAAAATGATTTCTTCTTATGTAGGAGAAAACAAAATTTTTGAACAACAGTATTTAAGTGGTGAATTGGAAGTTGAATTGACTCCGCAAGGTACGCTGGCAGAGCGGATTCGGGCTGGCGGAGCAGGAATCCCGGGATTTTATACAGCAACAGGTGTTGGTACTCCAATTGCTGAAGACAAAGAAACAAAAGAGTTTAACGGTAAAACCTATTTACTTGAAAAAGGCATAGTCGGTGATTTTGCTCTGGTAAAAGCTTGGAAAGCGGATACTTTAGGTAACCTCGTATACCGAAAAACATCCCGCAACTTCAATCCGCTTGCAGCCATGGCAGGAAAAATAACAATTGCCGAGGTGGAAGAAATTGTTGAACCAGGTGAGCTAGATCCTGATGAAATTCATACACCTGGAATTTATGTGCAGCGTTTGCTGCTTGGAACGAATTATCAAAAACGAATTGAACGCCGTACGGTTGTACAAGCATAATATTTGAATAGAATGGGGTGCCGAAATTGAAAGATATTCGTCTTAAAATTGTGAAAAGAGCTGTGAAGGAAATTGAAGACGGCATGAATGTAAATCTTGGTATTGGCATGCCGACCCTTGTTGCAAATGAAATTCCAGCAGATTTCAATGTTTTGCTCCAATCTGAGAATGGCTTACTTGGTATCGGTCCGTACCCGGTTGCCGGCAGTGAAGATCCCGATTTAATCAATGCCGGAAAAGAAACTGTTACGACCGTTCCAGGTTCTTCTTTCTTTGACAGTGCAGAATCATTTGCCATGATTCGCGGCGGTCATATTGATCTGGCCATTCTCGGGGGAATGGAAGTGTCTGAAAAAGGAGACTTGGCGAACTGGATGATTCCCGGAAAAATGGTGAAAGGCATGGGCGGTGCAATGGACCTTGTCAACGGGGCTAAAAGGGTGGTTGTCATTATGGAGCATGTTAATAAACAGGGAGAATCGAAATTAAAAAAAGTATGTTCCCTTCCTCTTACGGGCCAGCAGATTGTACATCGTTTAATAACGGATCTAGCAGTTTTTGATTTCACTCCGAACGGAATGGTACTTGTCGAAACGCTGGAAAATGCAACTGTTGAAGAAGTAAAAGAAAAAACAGAAGCGCAATTTACATTATCGGAAGAACTCTTAGTGAAGCGCTAAAATACACGAAGAGCATAACGATTAAACAAAAGCAGGTGAGTATGTTGAAGAATGAATACAAAGTAACAGTTCGCTGGGGAGATACGGATGCAGCTGGGATTGTGTTCTATCCTAATTTTTATAAATGGATGGATGAAGCGACACATGAATTATTTAAAACAATGGGCTTTCCAACAACTGATCTTTTTACGAACAAACAAATGAGTATTCCTTTACTGGAAACACATTGTCAGTTTAAATCTCCGTTATTTTTTGATGATGAGATTTGTATAACTACAACAGTAGAAATTGTTAAGAAGAAAGTGTTTAAGGTTAATCACCTTTTTACAAGGGGAGATCAAGAGATCGCAGAAGGATATGAACTGCGGGCTTGGGCCAGTTTTGAAAGTGGAGTGAAAGCCATTGAAATTCCAGAAGAAATAAAGCAAAAAATGGTGTGAATAAAGAATTCAACAGGCAAGTTTTGCAAAGCCGATTAAATAAAAGGGAGAACTGAGAAAAGAAAAACATTTCTTTCTCAGTTCTCCCTTTGGGTATCACTCTCCGCCGGTAACGCCGAGTGCTTCACCAGTAATTGCTGATGCTCCGTCTGAAGCTAAGAATAGAGCTGTAGCTGCAATTTCTGAAGGTTCAAGTAAACGTTTCATCCATTGAGCTCCTAAAATGTGGTGATTTAATGCTTCCTCGATCGTTGTTCCATCTTGTTCTGCTAGTTTTGGTAATTGTTTTTCGATTAATTCTGTACGTGTTGGGCCTGGTAAAATCGAATTTGCAGTGATACCATGTTGTGCATTTTCAAGGGCAACTACTCTTGTAAACATGATTTGACCAGATTTCGCTGCGCAATATGCCGCTTTGTAAGCATCAGGTCTTATGCCGTGACCAGATGAAATATTAATAATCCGTCCTTTATTCTGTTTCTTCATAGAAGGAAGGGCATATTTTGTTGTTAAAAAGGTCCCTTTTAAAATGACATTCATTACAAAATCCCACTTCTCTGCCGGAAATTCTTCAACAGGAGAAATATACTGAACTCCTGCATTGTTTACGAGAACGTCAACTGTTCCACGTTCTGTAATGACTTGTTCAACAGCAGTTTTCACACTTTCTTCGTCTGCTACATTTACTTGGTAGCCCTTGGCATTTCCTAATTTTTCTGCGGCGCTGGTTGAAGCTTCTTCATTTAAATCAAAGATGGCAACAAAGTCACCATTGTTTTTAAATGCTTCTGCAATGGCATAGCCAATTCCTTGAGCAGCTCCGGTTATGATAACTGTACGATTTTGTGTCATAAGTATTACTCCTTAGGATTTTAAAATTAGATTTTTTTTTAGACGTTTCGCTGTAAGTTTATCTTCAGGTTTAAGTCCGTAAAGATAACGACTACATCACAATTTAGTTTGCCAATACGAGCCTGCGATTCTCCAAGGAATGTTGGGATCCATTTTTTTCAACACGTTTCCATGTAAGTTTATCTTCAGGTTTAAGTCCGTTAAAGATAACAACTACATTCCCATCTAATTTAGCAATTCGTGGCTGAGCTTGATCAAGCCATGTTGGATTCATGCTGACGTCCATATGATGAGTTAATTCTTGTTTTTGTTCATTCACTTCAAAACGTCCTGAATAAGCCAGATAACCATGTGCTGCCGCTGCCATTTCTTCTTGTGTACCTGTGTGCAAGTCACCAGATTGATAAGCAGGACGACCTGCAGCCATGATTTGTGCAGACATATATCCATCAGGGTTATACATGATAAAACCTTTTGCATCTTTTCCTAATGGATATACTACATTTCCATCTTTATCTGTTGATTGGTAGGATACTAACGACCATGTACCAATCACTTGTTCTCGTAATGTTTTAGCCATTTTGCGTCCATCTCCTTGAAGTCGTTATTTCTATCAGTAAATTTTTAAGCGAGTGCATTTTCTGAATCAGTGATTCTTGCAGCTATCCTAGTAATCATAAATAATCTAACCATTTTGGCTGCACCTCTCGCACTTTTTTATTCAATCCATTCTCATGAGAGGTTGAATATTGTTTACTTGAATATTATAGTTTTTATTCATATATAATAAAAATATATATTTTAAATAAAATATATTTGTTAAACCTATAAAATAACATGTATATAGCAGAGAATAGGAAATACAATCCATCCTAAAGTTGTAATATTAAGGGTAGGACCTAGCTTTAATAAGCGAAGATTTATGTTCACAAAACATTCATATACTTGAGAATTATCATCTTGCTCAAAGTTTCGCAAAGTGGTACTCTGTAAATAGATCTTATATGTGATGGTTTTCACAATATACCAAGTATGCTGGAATTTTAGACCTTTTTTTGTATTAAAAAGGTCTGATGAAAGATTCCATCAGACTTCAAATGATCAATTATTCATTAATAAATAAGAATGGCTGCAATTAAGACTGCAATCAGTGCAAAGAAATTGGCACCGGTCATGGATATAAATTGATATTTAAAGCCATTTTTATGATTAAGTCCTGTTAATGCAAAAAAGGTTAATACAACACCACTATGCGGCATGACGGTGAAAGCAGATGATGCAATAGCCGCTACCCTATGAATCACTTCAGGGTTAATTCCCATAGCCAGATAATTTTTAGCGAAGGCCTCGAGAACAATTCCCAATGATCCTGAAGCAGAGCCGGTTATGGCGCCGAAAGCGGCAGAAGCAATCGATAAACTGATGAGTGGATTACCTGGGATGCCCAATATGATTTCAGAAATATATTTAAATCCAGGTGCCAATGTGATAACAACACCAAAAGCTACTGTTGAAGAAGTTAAAAAGACTGGCATGATTGAACTGCTGGCGCCTTCATTAATGACCCTTTTTTGACTTGGAATATATTTGTTAAAGAAAAACGCTGAGACAATAATGGAGACTGTTAAGGCGATTAAGATAATATTCGGTATTTTTAATATACTGCCGACAATAATAATGACAATGAGAAGTACAATTGGCAGGATACTCATGAAAAATGAAGGAACGTCTTTTTTTAATTCATTAGTCGTATCACTTACTTCAAAGTCAGCAAATGTTTCTCCGCTTGCAATACTTTTATTCAACATTGATTTCATATACCAAAGACCAAATGCAATCGCTACTACCGTACCAATTATTCCTAAAAGTGGTGCAGCGGTAAGGGTTGTACCGAGATAGGCTGTTGGAACAACGTTTTGAATAGAAGGAGTTGCAGGCAGCATTGTCATGGTAAAGGTACCTAGACCAAGCATAAATGGGATGGCAATTAAGTTCCATGCGATATTTAATTGTTTAAATAATGGTTTTGCAAGTGGGACAAGTACAAAGACAACGACAAATAAACTAAGTCCGCCATATGTTAAGATGGCAGTAATAACGAACAGTGCTACTAATATTGGAAATGGCTTATCTTTACCTGTCTTTTCCAAAATTTTTTCCGCGATCGATTGAGCAGCCCCGCTCACATCGACATACTTGGCTAAAATAGCTCCTAAAATGAATACTGCAAAGAATTTAATAATAAATCCTGCAAGACCCGTCATATAGGAATGCTTGTTGCCGATGATGAATGAAAAAAAGTCCATTTGGTTCGTTACTATTACGATTATTGAGGCAATTGGAGCAACTATTAAAATATTGAACCCTTTCATTGCTGCAATTATGATTACTGCAATTGCAAGAAATATTCCTATGACTTGAATAATCTCCATTTTATTTTCCCCCTAATATAGTTCATTCATATTACTTTCAATTCAATTCATTTTGGACAAAAAATGAAACTTCCTAATTTAACCAGCAGTGTAAGGGGACCCTTGTTCCAATTTGCTTGCTGCCTTCTACTTGCGTGATTATTATAGTGGTTATACTTGTATAAAAAAAATACATATTATAAATACAATATATTTAATAAACCTATAAGTGTGGAAAACGAAGGAGAAGGTATGGATAATAGACAAATTCAATACTTTACAGAAGTAGTAAAACAAGGGGGCTTTTCGAAAGCAGCCGAGCATTTGTATGTTTCTCAGCCTACAATTAGTAATGTAGTAAAAGATTTAGAAAAAGAATTAGGTATCCAATTATTGATTCGGACAACAAGAAAACTAGAATTGACGGATACTGGAAAATTACTTTACCGCTATGGTGAACGTATATCCCAATTATACCGGCATTTTTATCAAGAATTGGACGATATAAAAAACGCTAATAGTGGCACGATCAATATGGGAATCTTCTCTTCAGTTGGTACGGAGATTCTTACGGAAATGCTGGCAGCCTTCAATAAACAATATCCCAACATCACCATTCGTTTTGTGGAGGATGGGGAAAGCAATTTAAAAAATGCTTTATATAATGGAGAACTGGATTTGATTGTTCTCGAGGTTCCGATGAATGAACCCATTAATTATATTCCGTTTTTAAGAGGGGACCTTCGCCTGCTTGTTCATCATACCCATCATCTTGCAAACAAAGAAATGGTAACATGGGAGGAGTTAACGGATGAAAGGTTTATCATTTTTCATGAAGGGTTTGCCGTTCGCCGCTTTATTTTGGAAGAATGTGAAAAAATAGGTTTTAAACCAAACATTATTTGTGAGACGTCCCAGTGGAAATTCATTCTTGAGATGGTTGCTTCCAATCTAGGTATAAGTATCTTGCCTCAAAGTAATTTAACTCAATTAGATGTAGCGCACAAGGGGATAAACGTTTTGCCTATTATTGATCCAGAAGTCCATTGGCAAATTGGCATTGCCTGGAGGAAGGAGGGCTATATTTCTTATGCAACAAGAGAATGGATTCAATTTTTAAAAGGGCAATTAGAATAACAATTTTCAAATTGATTTGAAAAAACTTGTTATGGCTTTTTGACGACATAACGAATTTGTTCTTTTAAAAGTAGTATACTCAGATTTCTTCCCCCAATCGTGAAGCTTCCATATATTGACGCATATCAAATTGTTAATAAATACGAAAATTTGTTAATATCATTAAAAATTTTTTAATAAAACCAGATTGTAACTCCAATGTAACCAAAAACCGATAAAATAGAGCTATCTTATTTAGTGGAGAAGGAGCGATTATTCGGTGAGGTGGGAAATGGATTGGCTGGAGCATAGAGCAAGATTAACGCCTAGAAAGAATGCCATTATCGATGAGGAAACTAACAAAACCTGGACATTTTCAGAATTAAATGAGCGAGCATGTGCAACTGCAAACTGGCTTTATGCCCACGGCACTAGAAAAGGTGATCGGATCGCCTTATTATCGCCTAATCATATTAGCCATTTCGATTTATTATTTGCCTGCGGAAAAATAGGCGCCATTTTTGTACCTTTGAATTGGCGGCTATCACAGCATGAATTAAGAGAAATATTAGCGGACTGTACGCCTATTTTAATAGGAATCCATCAAATATTTGAAACACTTACACCAGCATTAACGCACGAGGGCTTAAGCTCCTTTTTAGTGGGAGAGGCGAGCTATGAAGGTATAGTCTCTTATCCTAATAATACTGTGACAAATGAGCAAATCGCGGAAACCGAAGCACTGGCAATGATTTATACGGGCGGAACCACCGGCAAATCAAAAGGTGTAGTATTAAGTCATCGTGCCATCCTCTGGAATGCAATTAACACGATTGTCAGTTGGAGTTTATCGATGGATGATACAACGATTACCTATTTGCCCATGTTTCATACCGGAGGATTAAATGCCTTGAGCATTCCGATTTTGATGAGCGGCGGAACCGTCGTATTAGGGGACAGTTTTTCTGGAGCAAAGGCGGTCGAATCTTTACGACGATATCGATGTACAATTGTTCTCCTCGTACCGACAATGTACCATACATTGATTCAAACGAAAGAGTTCGAAGAGTGCAGTTTCCCGGATATGAAGGTCTTTTTATCAGGAGCAGCCCCCTGCCCGCTCTTAATTTACGAAGCTTTTTATAAAAAAGGGTTAGCCTTTAAAGAAGGATATGGCTTAACAGAAGCAGGGCCGAATAATTTTTATATAAGCCCCGAAGATGCAAAGAACAAGCGAGGTTCGGTTGGGAAGCCAATGTTATTTAATTCGGTCAAATTGGTAAAAGCGGATGGTTGTGAGACAAAGGCAAACGAAGTTGGAGAAATAATAATCAAAGGAAAGCATTCATTTTCGTTTTATTGGAATCAAGAACAAGCTACGCAGGAAATGATGAAGAAGGGCTGGATTTATACCGGTGATTTAGCCAAGCGGGATGAAGATGGTTATTATTATATTGTCGGCCGGAAAAAGGATATGATTATAACGGGTGGAGAAAATGTGTATCCACTTGAGATAGAACATTGGCTTGCCGATCATCCTGCGATTAACGAAGCTGCCGTCATTGGACTCCCTGATGAAAAATGGGGTGAAATGGTAATTGCCTTTATCTCTCTAAAAAGCTCTTACACTATAGAGGACGAAGAATTAAGAAATTATTGTGAGTCTAAGTTAGGACGTTATAAAATTCCTAAACAATTTATTCGCTTAAAGGAACTGCCTAAAACCCACGTAGGGAAAATAGATAAAAACAAATTAAAGGAGATGGCTATAAACAAGGGGAGAGCATAAATTTCTTCCCTTGTTATTTTGTGTTCAAGATCGAATTCAGAAATTATACTAATTCAGCTGCCCCTTCAATAAATAATTTTGAGACAATCGATTGGGTTTTATTAATATTATAGACAAGATAAAAATATCGTTCGTCATCAAAGTTCTGAATGTTATACATCTTCAACATGTGATGGCGGGAATATTCACGCGCAGCTACTTCTGATATGATGGAGATGCCGACATTTTCAATAACCATCTGTATTAAACTCTGTCCGTCCTCAATATAGGAAACAATATTTAATTGGTCCTTGCCAATTTTATTTTTTTTCAAAAACCTTTCTAATAAAGCGTTCGTTCCTGAATCAGAATTCCTCATGATAAAAGGATATTGTAAGATTTCATTTATTTCTACTGGTTCGGTTATCCTGATTTCATTAGAGGTAACGAGGACTAGTTTTTCTTTTAATAATGGTATGTAGCGTAATTTATCGTCCTCGAATTTCTGGCCTAATAACCCTAAGTCAACTGAACCATTTAGGACTTTTTCGACAACATGTTTTGATGAAGACTGGTTGATATGAAAGATGACCTCAGGGTATTGCACTCTAAATTGTTTGATCATTTTCGGAACCATAAACTGTCCGGGAACAGAACTTGTAGCAATTCGAATCATACCTCGAAGTGAAGTCATTCCCTCCTTTAGATCGAGTAATGCCTGATCCTTTAAAAGTAGAAGTTGACGGGCCCAATGATATAACCGTTCCCCATGTGGAGTAAGGATACTTTCCCGGCCCACTCGATCAAATAATTTCACACCTAGCGTTTTCTCGAGTCCTTGTATATGTGAACTGACCGTTGATTGGCTTAAGAAGATATCTTCCGCTGCTTTGGAAAAACTTTTATGCTCAACTACTTTTGTAAATACATAGAGTTGGTGCAAATCCATTAAATCTTCTCCTTAAATTGATATAATCGATGGTTGATGATAGGTGTTCTAGATAAATAGTAGCTTACCATAAATACACATTTATAAGTGAAACTGGACCTATTAAATTTATATGAATACAAAAAGGAGTGATGGATCAACATCACTCCGCTGTATTAATTTAATATGGGGATTTTATGTGTTAGAGATAAATCAAGTATGGACGGCCACTTACCATAGCCGGACGCTGGATTAATATGACCAGCATTAGGTAAGACGACAGAAGGATGATCTAAATTTAAATAGTTTCCCGCATCCTCCATATTGCAATAAGGATCATTATTGGAGTGGATAAACAATATTTCCTCTGCTGTCCTTGATAAATGACTGCTATTTAAAGGTACAGGAAAAAAAGATGGTGCTTCCTTAAGTGTAATCGTTGGAGATGGCGGCGCAACTAGGATTACGCGCTTAGCTAACTTTTTGGTTGTAGCTGCTCCATAATGAAGCCAAAGGAGACTGCCTAGACTATGTGTGATCACAGTAAGTTCTGAATTGGCAGGTATCGTTTCCATCGCCTGATGTAATTCCTTTAACCAAACCGTAAGATTTGGTGCGTCAAAAGTTGAAAAGGTTGGATAACTCACTGGATAATTGTTTTCCGTTAAAGTGTCCGCTAGCCACGTCTGCCAATGGTCATGGCCGCTCCCGCCTAACCCATGAATAATAAGAAAATGTTGTTGACTCATCATACCCCTCCATTAAATTAAATATACATTATTCCGATTGATTAAGTTGGTATTTCTAAAAATTATAATATTTTTAAGCCAAAATTACAACAGATGATGGTTAATTAGTTTAAAAAAGGATGTATATTTGCAATTACCACGATAAACAATCAATATTAGTGAATAGGTAAATTAGAAAGTAGGGGTATTTGTTGTCAGATTTCTTATCGCTAGGTATATCTAAAGAGTTAACGGATCAATTACGCGCTTACGGTGTCGCGGTTCCCACACCGATTCAAAAACAGGCCATTCCATTGGTGATGAACGGGAAAGATGTAATTGCCCAGGCACAAACGGGAACAGGTAAAACCTTTGCCTTTATCTTGCCCATTCTTGAAAAAATAGACCGAAATGCTTTACATATACAAGCACTTATAGTTGCACCAACAAGGGAATTAGCCTTACAAATTACAGAGGAAATTGAGAAGTTAATAGAAAATATAAAAGGTTTAGCTGTATTAGCGGTCTATGGAGGCCAAGACGTTGATAAACAGTTAAAAAAATTAAAAAGAAATCCGCAAATTGTAGTGGGAACACCTGGACGTCTGTTAGACCATATTCGTAGAGAGACCGTACGCTTGGGTGAAACAAATTTCCTTGTATTAGATGAAGCAGACCAAATGCTCCACATTGGCTTTCTTAGCGAGGTAGAGGAAATTATACAGGAGACCCCAAATACTAGGCAAACCTTGTTGTTTTCAGCTACGATGCCGTCAGAAGTAAGAAAGTTAGCAGAAAAGCATATGCAGAGGCCTGAATATATTCAGATTGAAAAAAAGCAGGGTCCTGCTATAAGTGTAAAGCAAATGGCGGTTCATACTACCGACAGAGCAAAACAAGCATCACTCATTGATTTAATTGAAACCTATCGCCCTTTCTTAGCGGTTATTTTTTGCCGGACGAAACGCAGGGTCAGTAAATTGTACGATGCACTGAAGGCTCATGGCTTTTCATGTGATGAGTTACATGGAGACCTTTCTCAGTCTAAACGGGAACAGGTTATGAAACGCTTCAGGGAGGCAGAAATACAATTGCTGGTTGCAACGGATGTCGCGGCAAGAGGTCTGGATGTTGAGGGAATTACCCATGTCTTTAACTATGACATCCCTCAGGATGCTGAAAGTTATGTCCATCGAATCGGGCGGACAGGAAGAGCAGGTATGACCGGACTGGCAGTAACATTCTATTCCTCGGCTGACCGGCCTGCACTTGATCAAATTGAAAAAGAACTATCCATAACCATTCCAAAAAAAAATGATGGAAATGCCAGAAATGAAAAAGAGAATTCTGAAGTGGGCGTCGCGGCAAGACGTCGTAATCCATTGATAGAGAAACGCGGTCCAGGAAGAGAAAGGATGAATAGAGATCTAAAAGAACGTAATAGGGCTAAAAGCGAGAATGACAGAAAGTCAGAGGGATCAAGCAGGGGCCCTAAGAAGGAGACAGCTAAGAAACCAAGTGGAGTAAAGGATAGTCAAGGGAAACGGGCTAACTACTCTACTTTTAGCAAATCCACTCGAGGAAGCGGTAAACCGAAAGCAGCATCTAGAAGTAAAGGAAAGCGATAGAAAAAGAGAGGGACTGATCCATGATCAGTCCCTCTCCGTCTTAGCCTCGAATTCCAATTCCCGTATTGGATTTTACCAGCACTTCATCAAACTTTTTCACATCCGCTTGTTGTCTGGAGAAGATTGTTCCTAAATAGCCGGCAATAAATCCGAGCGGAATCGAAACAATCCCCGGAGTGGTGTATGGGAAAATAGGATTGCCAACAAAAATAGCTTTTCCAGCTTCAGGGCTGAAAACATTCGGGCTAATCAAAACTAATCCTATTGCTGAAATTAGTCCAATAACCATTGCCCAGACCGCACCAGTAGTATTAAACCGTTTCCAATATATAGTGTAAATTATGACCGGTAAGTTTGCACTAGCAGCCACGGCAAATGCAAGCGATACTAGGAAGGCTACATTTAGTGTTTGAGCCCCTAAAGCTAAAATAATGGAAATGACAGAAACACCGATTGCAGCCCAGCGAGCCATACTGACCTGCTGCTTTTCAGATGCGTGCCCCTTTCTTAAAATTTCATTATAGAAATCATGGGCAAAAGCAGATGCCGCGGTTAACACTAATCCTGCCACGACAGCAAGAATGGTTGCAAAGGCGACAGCGGAGATAAAAGCAAACAACATATTACCGCCAATCGCTTTGGCTAAAAGAGGTGCGGCCATATTGCCGGCAGGGTTAGCGGCGATAATTTCGGAATTTCCAACAAACGCTGCCGCACCGAAGCCGAGGAAAATAGTCATGACATAAAAGATTCCTATGATCCAAGTTGCATACACCACAGACGAACGGGCTGTTTTTGCATCTTTTACTGTAAAGAAACGGACGAGAATATGAGGCAGCCCGGCTGTACCGAGTACTAGCCCCATGTTTAATGAAATAGTATCAATACCGATTTTGTACTTAACCCCAGGATTTAGGAAGGATTCTTTTAAAGGTGTAGCTGTTTTCATTTGATCAAACATATCAGTGATACTCCAATTAAACTTCGCTAACACAATAATGGAGATTAAGAAAGTACCACCCATTAATAGTATGGCTTTAATAATCTGGACCCAGCTTGTTGCATGCATTCCGCCAAAGATAACATAAACGGTCATTAAAACCCCTACTATTAAAACGGAGGTTGTGTAGTTTAAACCTAATAATAATTTAATAAGTGCACCTGCTCCGACAAGTTGGGCAATCATATAAAAGATGGAAATCGCAACTGTATTCATCGCTGCAAACCCACGTATTTTTTTAGCATCAAAGCGGGCTGCAATCATATCTGCAAAAGTATATTTCCCAAGGTTCCTTAATGGTTCTGCTACCAAATAAAGCACGACTAAATAGGCAACTAGGAAACCAATGCTGTAAAAAAATCCATCAAACCCAGTTAAGGCCACTGCTCCGGCAATTCCTAGGAAGGATGCAGCTGACATATAATCTCCCGCAATCGCCATGCCATTTTGCCAGCCTGTTAATCCACCGCCTGCTGTGTAAAATTCGCTCGCATTCTTTGTTTTTTTAGAAGCGAAGTAGGTAATGATTAATGTTACGAAAACAATGCCAAGAAACATGATAAATGCAGGAGTATTCATTCGTTCTTTCCTCCTTCTTGGACCACTTCATTTGCTAATTCATCAAATTTAGCTGCTTTTTTTGAATAAAGCATACATAATCCCCAGGTCATAACGAATTGTAGAAATGCAAAAACCCAAGCCCAGGTAATACTTCCGATAAATTTATGATTTAGGATGGTTGAATAGGATGTGAGAATAGGCAGTGCAAAATAAAAGCAAAAGAAGAAGATCGTGATTGGAATAATAAACTTTTTCTTTTCGGAGAGTAATTTTTGAAATGCAGCTGAATGAACAATCGAAGTGTAATCGCTTTCAGAATTGATTTTTGTTTTCCGTGCCTCCAATGGGAAGCCCCCCTCTCTCATATACATATAAGCAAGACTCAGGGTGTAAATGGTATAACAATAAACGAAACTAGAGTAAAAAGTCCTCCCTTCTCAAAAAAACAGATTTTTCTTAAAATTACAACTTCATTTTTAATTATAGTAACAATAAAAATAAATAAGCAAGCGAAAGTATAAAAAATAGTAAATTTTTACTATTTTTGGAAAAGTATATTTAGTGCAAAATAAAAAAACTCTCTGCTTTCGCAAAGAGTTTACTAGTATGGAGACTATCGGGATCGAACCGACGACCTCTTGCATGCCATGCAAGCGCTCTCCCAGCTGAGCTAAGCCCCCGTATATATGGTACAAAAAAGATTATATCTCTCTTATAAAAATCTTGCAAGTGGAAATTGAAAGAATATGATATTTTTTATTTTAACTCTCAATTTCCACTTTTTTTACGCCATTTAATTCAGATACAGCAGCATAAACCTCTGTTGTTTTTTCTCGATAATCCACGGCAACAAGGATTTGGACTAGATGGTCTCCATTATCCAAATCTTTAATCCTTAGCCGGCGGATAATATATTTCTTGCCCATTAAAAAAGATATTGCTGGTTCAATTTGTTTCTGGTCCCGGATAAATAATTGAAGATTAATTTCTTTCTCCCTTAATTGCTTTGGACCAAATAGTTTCATTAAAAATGGAACCAATTCAACACTTATTATCAAAAGAGCTACACCAGCAAACGCCTCGATGTAAAATCCGGCTCCTACTGCAATACCAATACCTGCAGCCCCCCAAATCATCGCTGCAGTTGTTAAACCAGAGATACTGTCGTTTCCTCTTCTTAATATAACTCCGGCACCTAAAAAACCAATCCCCGAAACAATCTGTGCTGCCAATCTCAACGGATCCATCGTGATTTTCACATTATCTGAGTTTGGAAACATATATGCAGACTGAATGGAAACAATGGTAAGCAAACAACTCACCACTGAGATAACGAGACTTGTTTTAAGTCCTACCGGTTTCCTTTTAAGTTCCCGTTCAAGACCAATAATAAGTCCAAACACTGCAGAAATTCCTAGTTTAATTAATATATCCGCATCTGCCGTATTCATAAATGTTCACTTCCAATACTCAAGTTGTATTTTAATTTTAAACTATATAAGGGTATAAAGGGAAGAACTGAAAGTCCCGGCCATATGACCGTCTTGCTTATTCAATATTATTTAATTAGATTTAAAAATATTTAAAAATTGTATTGCAAACAATTATTTGTCATGATATATTAATACTCGTCCTTAACGAGACAGTCAAACGACGAAAAATAAATTTTAAAAGTTGTTGACATTAAGTTGAGAGATATGTTACATTAGTGAAGTCGCTTTTGAGCTATTCGAAAAATAAGTAAGTAAATTGTTCTTTGAAAACTA
>NZ_JBALPZ010000021.1:21530-40366 GCF_036965645.1 Neobacillus drentensis | reverse complement strand
TATAAAAAGAATTCAGAATAGTAATTAAATTATAGAGACATGTTTTTTTATTTTAAGGACATCTTTTTTCTAATGATTATATTTCTTAGTAAAAAACACCCCCAACATTAACGGTGGGAGTGTCAGTTATGCGAAAATGTAGTTGTATTTTGGTCTACGAACAGAGAGCGAAACTTTCCTGGTGATATTTGCATCATGGAAGTAAAAACACGGGTAAAATATTGAACATTCATAAAACCCGTTTCCTCAGCAATTTCTTTTAATGATAAATTCGATTTTTTGAGTAATATCATGGCTTTTTTTATTCGTTCGTCCTGCACGTACTTTGAAAAACTTACTCCTAATTCCGATACAAAAACCCGCGACAAATGTCTTCCAGATATGTGTAAATGTTTGGCTACTTCCGTTAGTTTCAAGGAATTTGATAAATTGTCATGAATATATAACTGCGCCTGAGTAAGGAGGACGGAATACTGTTCGGAATCAAGTTTATGATTACTTTTATTCAAAGCAGGGACAAAATCTTGCAAGATCGAGAGAATAAGAGAATAGGCGATATTGGAAAGCATTTCTTCAAAAAACTCATTTTGCCGCTTTGTGGCCTGGATAAGCAGTGATTTCCATAATAATGCTGTTTCCATTTCATCTTTATTATGTAAAATAACTTCCGTGCAACTTTTTGCAGTTTCCATGATTCTAATCCAGCTTTCATTCGACTCTGATTCAAGAAGGTCAAAGGCTACGTATAAGAGAGACAGCCCCTTCTCGCTTTTTATTTGGTGCAAAATTTCAGGTCTCGATAAAAAAAGTGTATTTTCTTGAAGAGTAAAGGTATTTTGATCATCTAGGTAAGTTCCTTCCCCCTCCACTACATAACAAACTTCGAAAAAAGAATGTTTATGTAATTGATTGTCAT
The DNA here is from genome assembly GCF_036965645.1 of Neobacillus drentensis. Taxonomy (GTDB): domain Bacteria; phylum Bacillota; class Bacilli; order Bacillales; family Cytobacillaceae; genus Neobacillus; species Neobacillus drentensis_D. Next base: position 39,450 of record NZ_JBALPZ010000021.1, on the reverse strand, counting down.
AATGCTTTGGCATGACTCCCCAATAATGAATCTGAAAAGAAGCGCCATTTTGGTTTAAACGATGGACATAATCATTCAAAGAAGTTTTTCCGGATAGGTATTTATTTAAATCCAATTTAAGCACTCCTTTTCCAAACAGCTTTGTCTAATTATAGGAGAAAATGGTTGCATTTACTAGGCACCAGCTTTGCTTTTTTCGGAAGATTGTTCTGCCATTTCTGCATGATCTTTCCCCCAAATGATGATGAGGAGCGTAGCCAATAATCCCAGTACTCCGACAAAATAAAAACCTGCTTTAATTCCCATAAGTGAATTAAAGATACCTGCAAAAAATGGCCCTGCAAAGATGCCTACAGCATAAATCGCCTGGTAGGCACCCATCGCCGTCGCCCTTTTTTCAGGTGCAATTTTTTCAATGGCCAATCCCAACAGCAACGGGAAAATTAAGCCCAGTGAAAATCCGCTAAAAATCTGTACGGTCATTAATAATCCTTTATTCTGAACGAATGGAATCAGTAACGTAAAAATAGAGGCAAGGAAAAACGCCGTTTTTAGGGCATTCCATTCACCCAAAAGTGGAGCCAATACTCTCCCCATAAAAAGAGTCGCAATGGCATGAGGGATCATAAACGCAAACACAATCCAAGTTAGCTCACTTTTCGTAAAGCCAATATGGAGGGCATAGTTGGATGTAAAGCCAAACATCGTTGAAAAAATAATACTATGTGCTAAAATCGATAAGAGAGCCACCTTCAACAAGGATGGTTCTTTTATAACAGCTGCTAATTCCTTCACCTTTAGCGGCTCTCTCTCTATTCCTTCTTTTGATTCATAGATAAACAGGGATAGAATCACACCGAGAATGCTGAAAGATACAGCCAACCAAAATGGAGCTTTCCAACCCCATTCACTTACGATTGAACCACTGAAACTCATCCCTAAAAACTGGGCAAGTACGACAATAAATGAAATACTCCCCATTGCCCGATGGACTTCATGATCAGCAAAATAACTTGGATATAAGACTGTAAAGGCGACCCACGTTGCTGCTGAAATTCCTGCAAGTGCGCGGGCGGCGAAAATCCAGCCTAAACTATCTGTAAGTAAAAAGATCCCGCAACTTACCATGCTGACCAACATGCCAACAATGATAAATGGTTTCCTAACTTTCTTTACATCAGAAAAGATCCCAATCGGAAGTCTGCATAATAACTGCATTATCCCGTAGCTGCTCAATACAATCCCAATAAATGTATACTTTCCGCCCAATGATTCCATATAAGGGGAAAAAATTGGAACATAGAGAAATTGCGGAAACCACAATAAGAAGGAAACACCAATAAAAAGATATTTGTTTCTATTTGATCGTAATGTACTCAGGTATACCACTTCCCATTTTTAGTCCTATTTAAGAAAAAACCGGGCAAAGATCGCCCGGTCGAATTTATGCCTTATTGCTTGATTTAAACTCTCTAATCTTCTCTTTGACTGTTTCTTTCACAGCCTCTTTGCCTGGTGTAAGGATTGCCCGGGCGTCATACACTTCATTATCGTTCTCTAGTACATTTCGGATCGCTTTCGTCCATGCCTGCAGGCATTCTGTATTTACATTAATTTTGGCATGCCCCAGTTCAATTGCTTGATGGATTTGGTGTAATGGGATGCCTGAACCACCATGTAATACAAGCGGCACATTGGTTAATTCTGAAATCTCTTTCATTTCAGCGAACCCTAATTTTGGTTCTCCCTGGTAGGGGCCATGCACAGAGCCAAGGGCTGCTGCTAGTGCATCAATTTCTGTTTCTTGAACAAGCTGTAAACATTCCTGTGGATCTGCGTAATTAATGCCGCCGATAAGACCGTCTTCGTTACCTCCCACGGTTCCGACCTCAGCTTCAACTGTCACACCGTGAAGGCGGGCATAGTCCGTCACTTGCTTTGTCATGGCAATGTTTTCTTCAATAGAATAGTGGGAACCGTCAATCATCACGGAAGTATATCCAGCATCAATGGCTTCCTTACATCTTTCCACACTTTTTCCATGATCCAGATGAAGGGCAACTGGCACGGTAATCTTCTTTTCCTCTACAATTCTATTTACCATCGTAGCAATCGTCTTAAATCCGCCCAAATAATCTACTAATCTATCGGATGAGGCCACAATGATAGGAGACCGTTCCTCCTCAGCCGCTTCCAGCATTGCTTCTGCCCATTGAAAGCTGTTGATATTAAATTGCCCTACTGCATATTTTTCTTTTTTCGCTTTCTCAAGCATTTCTTTCATCGGAACTAATCTTGATGTTGCGATCATGTCCATCCCACCTCTCTTGTCTGAATTTTCAAACTTATTGAGGCGGATCAAATTCCAGAGAATTTGATCCAACCCGCATGATTTAATATTGTCTGGCTGTTTCTAATTTTTGTTTTCTTGCCTCATACGCCTTTTGAATGCTTTCTTTATGAGATACTTCCGCAACACCGACATTCCACCAGCTGTCATAGCCGTCCGTCATGGTTTTAGGAAGTACTTTAATATCGATTAGTGTAGATCCCTCTTGCTGTTTGGCGTCCTCTAAAGCTTCCTTCAGCTGTTCAACTGTATTAACACGGTAAGTCTTAGCCCCATAGCCTTCTGCTACTTTTGCATAATCGATCGTTAAGATTTTATTATCATGTGTTCTGAATTCTGTATAGAAACTGTCGCTTCCGTTTTCCATTTGTAAATTGTTGATACAGCCCCATCCTGAGTTATCGAATAATACGATATTGACCTTTTGATTGTATTGGATCGCGGTAATGAATTCAGAGTGCATCAACAAGAAGCTGCCATCACCTACAAGTGAATATACTTCTTGATTAGGTGCTGCCAATTTGGCACCTAAGGCACCTGATACTTCATAGCCCATACAGGAATAGCCGTACTCAACATTATACGTATTCGTTACCGTTGGATTCCAAATGCGCTGTACATCTCCAGGCAGGGAACCCGCTGAAGTAATAATGATGCTATCAGGGGCAACTGTTTCATTAACGGCTAATAGTGCCGTTGTCTGTGCAAGCTCCGTGTTAAGCGCATCAGCATACTCATTCAGTACTTCTTGGGTAAAGTTATTTTTCACTTCCGGCTGGAAATTTTCACGGTTGAAGGTTATTTGGCTCAACCGGTTGCGCTCCGCAGTCCATTCTTCCTTCAGTTCAGCAATGGTCCGGCCGAATTCACTTTCATATCCGTCTAATAATGGGGCCAATTGCTCCAATGTGGTTTTGGCATCTGCTACCACCTGGAAAGCATCCAATTTATAGGCCTGCAGACGGCTGACATTGATGTTTAAGAACTTAGCTGTTTCAAAGTTAAAAGCCGTTTTTGAAGAAGTGGCAAAATCGGTGTATCGTGTACCGATACCAATGATTAAGTCGGCTTGACGGGCAGCTTTATTAGCCGCTAATGTACCTGTAATTCCCATACCGCCTAAGTTATTTTTAAAATCAGACTCAACGGTTGATTTACCAGCTTGAGTCTCTACTAACGGGATATTATGTTTCTCTGAAAGAGCCATTAAGATTTCACGAGCTTGCGAATATTTCGCTCCACCGCCTACTAAGATGACTGGCTTTTTGCTAGCTTTGATCAACTCTGCAGCTCCATTTAGTTCACGTTCAACTGGTGCTTTTCGATCTAAATAATGGACACGCTTTTCAAAGAATTTCTCATCATAATCGTACGCTTCCCCTTCTACATCCTGGGAAATACAAATCGTAGCAGGGCCAGCTTTTCCTGGGTCGGTCATCACTTCAAATGCACGAATTAAACTGGACATTAGTTGTTCCGGACGGGTTACACGATCCCAGTATCTTGAAACCGGTTTTAATGCATCATTGGTTGTGACAGCCGCGCTATATTCCTGTTCCACTTGCTGCAGCACTGGGTCAGGCTGGCGGGTAGCAAACGTATCACCTGGTATTAATAACATTGGAATATTGTTGGCAAGAGCTGTGGCAGCAGCTGTTACTAAGTTCGCTGAACCTGGTCCAACCGAGGTTGTTACGGCATAGATTTTTTGCCGAAGCATTTGTTTACCATAAGCCATTGCGGCAAGGGCCATTCCTTGTTCATTTTTCCCCTGGATAACTTTTAAATGCCCCGGATCTTGTTCAAGCGCCTGGCCCATTCCGAGTACATTTCCATGTCCAAATACGGCGAAGATCCCTTCAACAAAAGGCAATTCCTGGCCATCCACATGAATATATTGCTGATTTAAAAATTTGATTAAAGCTTGCGCTGTTGTTAATCTAATTTTCCCCATGGCTATTTACACCCCTAGCTTAATTGTTCTGCTTTCTCCGTTCTTTCTTCAATCAATTGTTCAATTTCAGCCACTGTAGGCATCGCTTCTGATGAGCTGTGCTTACTTACCACAATTGCCGCGGATGCGCTGCCAAATTTTAGAGCTGTTTCAATCTCCTTGCCAGTAATTAACGCGTATAAGAAAGCAGAAGCGTACGAGTCTCCGGCACCAAACGTTTTTAAAACTTTTGTTAAATATGCGCGGCCTCTGAACGTTTCTCCTGACTTTGTATAGGCATAGGAACCTTCTACACCATGTTTGATCACAACTAATTCTGGAGAATGCTTAAACAGCTGTTCGATGGTTGCTGCGTTGCTGCCTTCCTTTACATTTTCCATGACATCAAATTCATCACGTGTTCCAACGACAACATCTGCCTGCTGAGCCACTAATGTATAATAAACCGATGTTTCTTCAGGTGATGCCCATGTATATCCGCGATAGTCTAATTCAAAGACTACCTTTACTTCATTTTTCTTTGCCAGTTGAATCGCTTTTAACACCGCTTCACGGGAAGGACTTTTGGCAAGAGCGGTTCCTGAAACTAGCAGAACCTTCGCCTTTTTAATATAGTTTTCATCTACTTCTGATGGCTGTAAATAAAGATCCGCTACTTCATCACGATACATCAGAATGCTGCATTCCTCCGGACTCTTAATCTCTGTAAAAGCCAAGCCTGTCTTATGACCTTCTTGATCCACTACCATGTTGGATGTATCAACACCCACACCGCTCATATATTGCTCAATAAACCGGCCATGCTGATCATCGGCGAGTTTCCCAATAAATCCTGCTTTTAAACCAAGCTTCGATGAACCGATTGCGATATTTGCTGGTGAACCGCCTACATACTTTTTAAATGTCATCGTTTCTTCCATTGGACGATTGTACTCCACTGCGTTCAAATCCATGCAAGCACGTCCAATTGCAATAAGATCAAACTCTCTATCAGAATGAAATTGAATTTTCATAATTAAAAGCCACTCCTTTATTTACGGTTTAAAATCCATTCATGGGCTGGTTCGTTGTAAAACTTCCAAATACGTGTTGGGCCTGCCATTACATTTAAATAATAGGACTCATACCCATCAGGTACACCAACTGGATGATAGCCTGCTGGTACTAAAACAACATCACCATGCTCAACCGCCATGGTTTCATCGATTGAACGGTCATCTGTATAGACACGCTGGAATACAAATCCTTGTTGCGGGTTCATTTCATGGTAGTAGCTTTCTTCTAAAAATGATTCATCTGGCAAGTTATCCTGATCATGTTTATGCGGAGGATAGCTTGACCAGTTTCCGCTTTCTGTGAATACCTCTACAACTAGTAAACTATTAGCAGATGGATTGGTATCTGGCAGGATATTATGAACTAAACGCTTATTGCTGTATTTTCCTCTATTTTCAATTCCATTCTCATCTGCCTTTATTAACTTTGTAGGCAGTTGTTTGTTAGATGGTGAATAACAAAGAGCCACACGAGCTTGTGTAACACCCTCCACCTCAAAAGAACGGTCATTGGAAACATAAACACTGTCGGTCGGCTTCTTTTCGAAAACGCTTTCTCTTGTGCCAATATTCTCAAAAACTTCTTCGCTAGCCGACACATTTATTTTCCCTGTTAAGGCTACTATGCAGCATTCCACTTGGCTTAAGTTTTCTGTATACTTAGCACCCGGGCCTATATCTACTACTTTGAAACCAACATATTCTAAAGGGGAGTTTTCACTATTTACTTCCTGAACGATGGTAACTCCTGGTGACGTTTCGATTGTATTGGGTTTTCGGAGCAATTTACTCACGTGTAATCCTCTCCTATCTATGTAATAGCTATTATCCTGACTGCAAAAGACAGGATAATAGCCTTTTTATGATGCTGATCCTTATTCGAATGATGGTGCTTTATAATTTGCTGTAACCACTTTTTTATGTGTGTAGAATTCTACGCCGTCTTTTCCATTCGCAGGTAATGTTCCAAAGAAGGAAGATTTCCATCCTGAGAATGGGAAGAAAGCGATTGGTGCTGGAACACCTAAGTTAATACCAAGCATTCCTGCATCAATATTCTCACGGAAGTAACGAATGGAAGATGTATTTGAAGTATAGATACATGCGCCGTTTGCAAATTCTGATTTATTTGCGGTTTCAACAGCTTCTTTTAGATGCTTAACACGAACGATTGAAAGGACTGGTGCGAAAATTTCATCTTTCCAGATGGTCATATCAGTTGTCACATCGTCGAAAATTGTTGGTCCGACAAAATATCCTTCTTCAGGGGCATTTTCACGGCCATCACATACTAGTTTGGCACCTTCATCAATACCTGTTTGAATATAGCCTAATGTACGCTGCTGATTTTGTTCACGAATAACTGGTCCTAAGAATACACCCTCATCAAGGCCATGTCCGATTTTGATTGCTTCTGCTTTCTCGACTAATTTCTCAAGAAATTCATCTGCAATTCCTTCTTCTACGGTTACAACGGCGCAAGCCATACAACGTTCGCCAGCTGAACCAAACGCTGAAGCGATAACGTTTGTTGTGGCAAGTTCTAAATCTGCATCGTTTAATACGATCGAGTGGTTTTTAGCACCTGTTAAGGCTTGAACACGTTTTAGGTTTTGGCTTCCGCGCTTATAAACATATTCTCCAACCGGCTTTGAACCTACGAATGAAATAGCTTTTACTTCTGGGTGGTCTAATAGTCCATTTACTACATCATGTGCACCATGAACCACATTAAATACGCCCTTAGGAAGACCAGCTTCTTCTAATAGTTCTGCTAATCTATTAGCTAATAATGGCGTTCTTTCAGATGGTTTAAGAACGAATGTATTTCCAACGGCAATGGCGGTTGGGAACATCCAGCATGGTACCATCATTGGGAAGTTAAATGGTGTAATTCCGCCAACAACCCCTATTGGATAACGATAATTTGTGACCTCAACATCTGTTGCAATCGTTGAAAGTGAATCTCCCATCATCAGTGTAGGAGCACCTGATGCAAATTCCACATTTTCAATTCCACGCCCTACCTCACCTAGTGCCTCAGTAAGGTTTTTACCGTTTTCAATCGTGATAATACGAGCCAATTCTTGTTTATTCTTTTCTAATAATTGTTGGAAATTAAATAGGACTTTCGTACGTTTTGTGACAGGTACCTTTTTCCAGCTTTCGAATGCCTTTGCTGCCACTTCTACTGCATAATCAAGCTCTTCCTTTGTTGAAAGAGGAACCTTTGCAATCACTTCTTTTTTGGCAGGATCGTAGATATCTTCAAACTGTGTCGTTTTACTTTCGACCCATTCACCATTTATGTAATTTTTTAGAGTTTCAACTTTTACGATTACGTTAGACATTTTTTCTTCCTCCCTTAATCATAACTTTATTGTATTTTGGTACAAGTGTTAAAAAGACCATCTATCAGCTTAGGAAACTAATAAATATATTCATTTGTTTATCACTTGTTGGTTATCTTTTGGTTATCTTTGATTACATGTTAATACTAATAGCGCTTTCAGTCAACTGTTTTTTATTATTTTCAATAAAATCTAAAGCGTTGACTTTTCTAACTACTTTTATTACAACTTTCCAGTTAAAAACTGTGCTTCTCCAAAACCAAAGCTCCAGTCAGCTGCCCCATTTGTAACGATTGAAACCATAATGTCGTTTGGTTCCATATCACAGGATTCTTCTAGCTCTTTTACTAAGAGTTTATAAAATTCCTTCTTTTGTTTGTCACTTCTTTGGGTACTTGTTACACTGACAATAACTAATTTCCTGCTTCTTTCAAATCCTAATCCGGTATCTTCGATGATTAATTCATGGGCAGGGTGCTGATTGACAATTTGGTAACGATCCCGTTCTGGTACACCAAAGGCATTTATAACAGCTCGATGCGCGGCATCTAATAATTGTTTTAAAGCATCCTTATCTCGTCCCTCTATTAAATCAAATCTAACTAACGGCATCTAATCTCCTCCCATTGATTACATTTTACCAAGCAACTTAATATCAACTATTGATTAAGTTTTGATTATATTATGATTATATCATAATGATTTTCATATTCTCCGTCAACCACTTTCGTCCATCCTATAAAAAAAAGTCTCTCCTCAAAGATTGAGAAAAGACTTCTAATATAAATAGACTATTAAATATGTAAACCTTCTCTAATGGATTTCAACGTTACCTCATTGGACCATTCTGGTTTATCAGGATAGGCAAAAACTGAGTTCGTAACAATTCCATCAAACTTCATTTCTCTTAATTTTCGATACAGGGCATCAAAGTTTATTTCCCCTTCACCAGGATTCAAATGCTGGTGGATCGTTACGTTTGCATTAGGAGGATTAATAATATATCTTAATCCGAAGGCTGCTTTATGATTAAGTGTGTCAGCAATTAAAACATGGGCAAGTAAATCTCCCGCTTCCTCTAAGTGTTGGGCTACATCGCCGATCCCATCATCATAGAAGAAAGCATGTGCTACAGAATAGACCAGTTTAATCCAATCTTTATCGAATGCACGTATCATTCGGATAGCTTCTGTGTTCAACTCAATAAAATCGTTTGGATGGGATTGCAGATTTAAATTGATACCTTCTTTTTCAAAAATAGGCATTAATTCTTCCATCGATTTCACAAAAGCAGCTTCACTTTCAACTGGACGGCTTTTGTCTCCAGCGAATTCACTGTTCATTAAATCTACCCCTAAATCTGAAGTGATTTCAATACAGCGTTTCCAATTTCTTACGGCAGCTTGACGTTCTTGTTCATTTGGTGAAGACCATTGTTGCACAGGAAGTACGGAAGAGATTCGAACACCGGCATCCGAACAATATCTTTTTAAATCTTTTATCAACTGTCTATCTACCTTAGGATACTCATAAAACCAAATAAAATCTTTACGCGGAGATAACTCTACCCATTCATACCCCAATCTAGCAACTGCATCAATCGTTTCTTTTAGATTAGTATTGTCACGATAATGTGACGGATCGTATGCTAAACGCATTCTAATTTCCCCTTTCTTGAGTAAGCCAAAGCGCTTTCAAATAATCAACACCAGAAATCCAACTCTTTATGATATGTTGGTTAACTTTTGGTTATCTATAAGTACATATTAATACTACAAGTACCAATAATCAATATTTTTTTATCATTTTAACAAAAAAACCCTTCTTAATGGAACTTAGCCAAAAAGAAGGGCTTTTGCAAGAAACCGTTAGTCAGCAATAATAAGCTGAATTTGGTTATTCCTAGCGTATTCTTGGTAAGAGTCATCCGGAAGTTTATCCGTAATCAAAAAATCAATCTCATTAAGACTACAATAGGTCATTAATCCATATTGATCAAATTTATCGTTGTCTATCAAGAGATAGACCTCAGAGCTTCGATTAACAATGGTCTTTTTTAATTCACTTTCCAAAGGAGAAGCGTTCGTTACTCCGTTCACCAACGAGATACCCGTAGAAGCCATAAAGGCTTTTTTAATATTATAATCTTTAAATATCTCCATATTTCTCGGATTAACAAATGAATTGGTTTTACGGTCAAGCATCCCTCCTACAGAGATGACATTGAGATTCTCAAATGGAAGAGCACGAACGATAAAGTCGATACTATTCGTAAAAATTGTCAGGTTTTTTTCCTTTAAAAAATCAAACATTTCAATAGTAGTGGTACCCGAATCGATAAAGATAAAATCTCCATCCTCCACAAAGCCAGCTGCCTTTTCTGAAATTAATGCCTTTTGTTCTTGATTACGTATTTGTCTATCTTGAAAAGATTCAAGTTTTTTATGAACAACGGATACCCCGCCATAAACTTTTTTGAGGTCTCCCCGATCGACTAACTCCTGAACATCACGTCTAATCGTATTTTTAGATACATCAAAAACTTCTACTAGTTCATCCAATGAGGCAGACTGATGTTCAATCACATAATCATGTATTTTTTTGATGCGTTTTTCCTTAATCATTTCATTTCACCCTAAGTTAATGTCATCGCTTACATCATATCTATTCTATCTCCATAGTACCAACAAATAACCAGAACTTCATTATATTTTTATAAAAAGGATGAAATATTTTTATTTTATTCTTAAACGAATCATTCATTTATTTAGAAATCACAAGCCGGATGGAATTCTTTTTAGCATATTCTCTGTAGGATGTATTTGGGGTTTTATCAGTAACAAGGTAATCAATTTCATCTAAATTACAATAGGTCATTACCCCATATTTATTAAATTTATCGTGGTCCACTAATAAATAAACCTCTGAACTTCTTTTAACAATTGCCTTTTTTAATTCACTTTCTAGAGGGGATGCATTCGTTACCCCGTTAGAGAGTGAGATACCGGTAGATGCCATAAAGGCTTTCTTTATATTGTAGTTACTTAGTAAATCCATATTAAGTGGGTTCACAAACGAATCGGTTCTTCGATCAAGTAACCCGCCGATAAAAATAACAGTTAAATTTGAAAATGGGAGCGCACGAATAATCAATTCAATACTATTGGTAAAAATGGTCAAACTCTTACCCTTAATATATTCAATCATTTCAATGGTTGTAGTTCCTGAATCTAGGAAGATCACATCTCCATCGTCCACATAGCTGGCTGCTTTTTCTACAATCGATGCTTTTTGCTTTTTGTTTCGTGCTTTTCGGTCTTGATATGACTCGAGTTTCTTATGAATGACAGATACTCCGCCATAAACTTTTTTCAAGTCCCCCCGTTCTACCAGTGTTTGAACATCACGCCTAATGGTGTTTTTCGATACAGCAAAGACCGAAACCAATTCGTCTAATGATGCAGATTTTTGCTTAATCACATAGTCATGAATTTCTTTAATGCGCTTTTCCTTTATCAAGACATTACACCCCCTTTAAATAACTTTTTATNNGATATATTGTGTATTTAAGATATAATTCTTTCAACTTACTATACTCACAATCAATGGTAAAACCACTATCCTTATCTTCCATCTCAAAAAAAATCACTTAGACTCCAATAAGAATCTAAGTGATTTTTTTGCTCGCATTCTGCTTTTTATAAACGCATTTCCGGTACTATTTGAAGTTTTACACTATCCTAACTTTTCATCATACTTCCGTTCATTCTGAACAAACAGAACGCCCAGCTCATGATGATCACCCTCATAAAGTGCACGCTGCACAAAGCGGATTTCGCCGTTTGTGTCAAAAACCTCGAGCTTACAATGAGCGCGGTTTTTTTGCAGTGCTTCATAAAAAGTTTGTTCGTCGCGGACCAAAACCCCGTTGGCCTTCGAAATAATTTCCCCGACCTGAAGTCCCATTTTACTCGCAGGAGATTCTGGAATAACCCCGATAATCATGACACCGTTGTTCTTCTTGGAAAAGTAAGACATCATGCTGTCATCTTTCAGATAAGCAAACAGTGCTAATAATTCACGGCCAACGACAGCTAATGCTGCTACCACTATCGACATCAATGGGAACCAATAACCTCCGACCGAAAGCAGTGAAATCAGACCTCCAAGGATGATGACCCGGCGGCCATGAAGCTCAATCGCCACCTTAGGAAGCATCCCTTTTATCTGCTGATGGAAGCCAATCGCAAACGGAACAAAAAGCAAGGAATACTCTTTCGCCCCTAAGTGAAAAACAGGCCACCATTCAAATGGCAGATGAAGGGCATTCCCTGGAACTAACAAGAACAACGGTACCATCCAAAGCCGCTTGACCTCATGAACCCCAACTACTTGTCCGCGCTTGCTCTTTGCCAGCTTAGGGGAAGAACCTTTACTGGCATTTCTAAAAATTAAAATACCCTCTGCCAGTAATAATAATCCGAGAATGACAACCATGGAAGGGTAAACTTTATCTCCAATGGAAGAAAACGCCTTTGAAAATAGTGGAACCGACCAGCTATTTTGGGCAATGATAATGATTGCGAAAAATGCAGCCCCAATAGTATATGCCGGTGACATCAGACGTATATTAGTGGTCAGTGACCAAATAAGTGTGAAAAACGCAATCAGTAAGATGGCTGCAAATGGTACAGCAACACCCGCTGCAATGGTGACGATTGACAGTACGAGCCCAATGACTATTCCTATTGGAAATAACTGCCTCAGTTCAAAATAGGCGTCCTCCGCTCTTATATGAAAATTTTTCCGTTCACGTTTTACCCTTTTGACTCCTAATATCCCTGCCAGGAAAACGAGATAGTATAAAACAGGATGAAGAAAGAACCTGCCTGTCCCTTTCAATAGCTCTACAAGCCACGTTTCTACCAATTCCTGTCACCTGCCTCTATTAAAAATTTTCTAGATAATGAAAAAATCTCTTAAACTTTATTTTACCAAATTAATAACATAAAACNNGGTTCCAGATTGATGATTCCGCCAACTTTTGTAGGAATTCCGCGAATTTCTGAAGTATTTCCGCGCAATCTGTTACTATTTCCGCGGAAATTCTCAATAATTCCTCCTAACTTGACAATATTCCCGCCAAGCCGGCTCTAAATGACGATTCATACTCATAAAAAAACAGAGGCTGAAAGCCCCTGTCAGGTCGTTTATTTTGTTATTAATTTGAGCGCCATTTTTAATTGCAGATCATTTTTCTCTTTTTTCATTTCCTTTACAGCCGCTTCTTCCAGCTTTCCAGCTGTCTTTTCGTCTATTTTTCCAGTAGAGGGCAGATTATACTCCTGCTGGAAGCCCTTCACCGCTACTTTCGTTTCTTCACTAAAATAACCATCTGTCCTGCCTGGTTCAAAACCTAACCCATTTAAAATTTCTTGAGCATTCTTTACCTGTTCATTGTTCATATCTTCCACCAGCGGTTTATCGACCTGAATAGGATGGGTATCAAAGATGGCCGGCTGCTGAATCGAAACATCCGGTTTGATCCCTTTCTTATGAATCCAGTTTCCATCCGGTGTCAGCCACTTAGCCAATGTCAGCTTAATATTGCTGCCATCTCCCATTGGTATCGCCTGCTGGACGGTCCCTTTACCAAAAGTGGTTTCCCCAACAAGCTTATATCCATCTGCCTCCTGCAGGGAGCCTGCTAATATTTCTGATGCAGAGGCACTGCCTTTGTTCACAAGAACAAGGACAGGATAATCTTTTTTCTTGGATAGAGTTGAGAAGAATCGTTGTTTTTCACCGTTGCGCTGCGCTATTTGCACGTATGGTTTATCCTTGGGAACAAACTCTTTTAAAATTTCTCCGACACTGTCTAATAAACCGCCAGGGTTACCCCGCACATCCAGGATTAATCCCTTGATATGGTCATTTTCAAGTGCCTTTAAATTCTTCTTAAAGTCGGCTGCGGTATCTTCAGAGAATGTGGTAATTTCAATATAGCCGATTTTTTTGCCATCCTGTTTCTTGACTGAAGAATGAACTGTTTCGAGTGGAATTTCATCCCGCTTGACGCCGATGGTCAGCGGTTCTTTTAAACCTTTTCTTGCAATTTCCAATTGAACAGTCGTACCCTTTTTTCCACGGATTTTAAGGGTTGCTTTATTTAAATCGAGTCCTTCCACACTTTTTCCATTAACCTTTAAAATTTGGTCATTCGGCTTGATGCCCGCTTTTTCAGCCGGTGAATTTTTAAAAGGGGAGACAATCACAATTTTACCGTCCACCATACCGACCTCAGCACCAATTCCTTCAAAAGATGATTCTAATGTTTGTGTGAATTGCTTCGCCGTATTCTTGTCCATATAAACCGAGTAAGGGTCCTTTAAAACAGACAACATCCCTTGAATAGCTCCTTCTACTAATTGATCCCGATCCACTTTTTCCACATAGCGGTTTAAAATGAGATCATAGGCCTGTTCTACCTTTACAAGATTATCTGTATTTTCCTCGGCGGCGGCCGCTTGTTCTTTAGGGCTGACGGCTTGTTCCAATTTGGATGTGGCATTTGTTTTATTAAAATAAGTCATTCCAGCATAAGTGCCCCCTGCTCCTGTCAGCAGCGAACCTGTCATCAACAGGGCAATCCATCTACGATTCATACCGAATCCTCCTCAAGTAAAAAAATGCCTGTCCTATCTATTTCTCAATACTCCACCGAACTCCTGCCCGATTATTAACTTATATGTTAGAAAGGGACGAGTTATGATTAGAAAAGCGGGATGAAAGAACAAAAGCGCAAGCGCCTTGAACAGGGAAAAAAGTAGTTCATTTTTCCCTAGCCCCGACAAGCATAAGACGCTCAGGGAAAGAAGACGTTCTTTGCCTTCATTCCCTGAGTGGCTGTAGACATCGAGAGGCTAGGCGCTGAAGCTGGACGTCGACATTCCATCTATTAACAGTTATCCTCAAGCGAAAATTAACTTCTGAACAACGAAAAAGGAAGAAACCTGGTGGTTCCTTCCTTTTGATGTTATGGGAGCGGCACGATGCCAACTGGATTAATTGCAAAGCGTTTATCCTGTGTCCACGGACCTTTATGAAGTTCAAAGTGTAAATGCTGGCCATGAGAAGCGCCAGTGTTACCCATGACGCCAATTTGCTGACCTTTTTTCACCACTGCTCCACTGCCGACCAAACGTGTTGACATATGAGCATAGACAGTAGTATAAACTTGTCCATTAATAGAGTGAGAGACAAAGATACAGTTTCCGTATGTGCTAGATAAATAGGAGCGAATCACGACACCATCAGCTGCCGCTACAATCGGCACCGCAGTACGATTGGCAATGTCAACACCCACATGTCTTTCACTGCCTCGTGTTCCAAAACCAGAGCTTAAATAACCGACAGCAGGCTGTGTCCAATAGCCGCTCGATACGCCAGGGGTCACTCCGGAACTTACACTGCTAGAACTACTGCTAGAACTTGTGCTGCTGCTAGCCGCCTTAGCTTGTGCAGCTTGTGCAGCCTTTGCAGCTGCCGCAGCTTCTGCTGCCGCTCTGGCTTGAGCTTCTTGCTCCATTGTGATGGCTTTTTGAATAGCTGCCTGTTGAGCAGCAAGAAGCTCATCTTGTTCTTGTAAATCCATCACACCTTCATGGGCTTCAGTTTCCTGCTCCTTGAGGCTTGCTAATGCTTTATCTTTTTCTGCCTTTTGCACATTTAATTGTTGTTTTAAGGTTTGTAAGTCAGCCACCATTTTTTCGATACTAGCAAGATTGGTTTTGACTTGATTCTGTTTTATTTCTAATTCTTGTTTATCTGCCTCATGCTCTTTTAAGATGGCCTGGTCCGCCTGCATAATGGTTACAACCGCATTGGCACGATCTACAAAGTCACTAAAGTTTTCCGCCCCCATTAAAACGTCGATATAGTTGACCATACCGCCTGTTTCTTGATAGCTGCGAGCTCTGTCCTTCAACAAAATGTTCCGTTTTTCAATTCGGTCTTTAATGACCTCCATTTCGCCCTGGAGTGTCATAATTTCAGCCTTCGTGCTTTCTAATTTCTCATTTGTTTCCTTAATCTTATTCGTCGAATCTGCAATTGCTTGATCGAGTCGTGTGATTTCACTTTGGACATTTGCCTGCTGATTCTGTAGATCAGTAATCTGATTATTTTTTTGAGTAATTGTAGAATTTAAATCGGAGCGTTGTTCCTGAATTTTGCTTTGTTCGCCTTTTAAACTGGAGATTGATGCCGCTTCTGTTATAATCGATGTTCCTCCAAAAATGGTTCCAAACCCTACCGTTGCCGAAACGGCAAGACTCATGACTGATTTCCTCATCCGGTTGTTCCTCTCCCTCTCTCTTTACACAGGTAAATCTTTGTCTTTATTCATAATGGAAGGAAGGACAGAGCATGCCGTCCTTCCTTAAAAATTAAACTTTTAAAAACTTACGTACGGACATTACACTGCCCCATACACCTATTAAGGCACCCATTAAAATCAATATGCCTGAAATTTGATAGACAAATGGGTTAAACGGTAATACCTTAATAAAGGTCCCTTGAAGTTTCGGCCCTAAATAATCATAGGCACGATAGTAAGCAATTGAAATCAGGACAATCGGTAAAATGGAACCAACAATTCCGAGCCATAGACCTTCTAAGAAGAACGGCCAGCGGATAAAGTTGTTCGTTGCCCCTACTAATCTCATAATCTTAATTTCTCTTCGTCTCGCAATAATCGTAATTTTAATCGTATTCGAGATTAAGAAAATGGCGGTGAAGAATAAGCCAATGACAAGAACAATTCCCACATTTCGGGCCGCGCTAATAAACTTAAATAGTTTTTCAACCTTGCCCTGACCGTATTTAACCTTTGCAACAAAGTTATCTTTTTCAATCTGCTTTGCCACTTTCATCGTATCCGCAGGGTCTTTCGTTTTAACAATAAAGACATCATTCAGCGGATTATCCTGTTCAAAAAGCTTAAACGCTTTTCCGTCCTCACCAAGATTTTTAACTAGATTATCCAATTCTTTCGTTTTCGGTGAGAATTCAATACTTTTTACTTCTGGTATTTTAGCAATCTCATTTTTTAACGTTTGCTGATTTTGTTGATTAGCAGCCACATCAATATGAACACGGATTTCTACGTCCTCTTCAATCGTTTGGGCTACCCTGTTAAGATTCATCATAATGGCAAAAAATACACCGACCAGGATTAATGTAACGGTCACGGCACCAATGGATGCAAACGTCATCCAGCCGTTCCTTTTAATGCTCTTTAAACTTTCACGGGCGTGACGGCCAACTGTTCTAATTTTCATAACCGTATTCACCTCTTTGCTCATCACGGGCAATCTTGCCGCCTTCAATGGCAATAACGCGATGTTTTAATGTATTTACAATCTCTCTGTTATGGGTTGCCATCACAACAGTCGTTCCTCGATTATTGATTTCTTCAAAGATCTTCATGATTTCCCATGACGTTTCCGGGTCAAGGTTACCCGTTGGTTCGTCTGCAATGACAACCTTCGGAGAGTTCACAATCGAGCGGGCAATCGAGACACGCTGTTGTTCACCGCCGGAAAGCTCAGTTGGAAGCATTTTAATTTTATGCTTTAAGCCAACAAGTTCGAGAACTTCCATTACCCGTTTACGGATAAATTTTGGCTGAGCCTCAATAACCTCCAAAGCAAAAGCAACATTTTCGTAGACTGTTAGAGTGGGCAGCAGTTTGAAATCTTGGAAAACGACCCCTAAATTTCTTCTAAACAGCGGTACCTTTTTCATTTTTAACTTTGCAAGGTTAACACCATTCATGGTAATCGTTCCAGAAGACGGTACTTCTTCACGGTACATCATTTTAATGAAAGTCGATTTACCTGCACCACTTGGACCAACCACATAAACAAATTCGCCCTGATTAATTCGGACATCTATACCGTTAATGGCAGTAACACCATTCGGATACTTCTTATATACATCTTGTAGTTCGATCATTTATTATCACCTGTATTGGAAGTTAGTTCGAATAAAATTCGACAATAATCTTCGTATTTTTTACACAATGGACCAAAATAACAAACAATATGTGCATAATCTCGCATATTTTTATTATAACATCATAATTCGCTAAAAAAAGTGGTAATTGTATTACAGTTTCTTTTCATTCCTAAAACAAAACTTGACAAAT
>NZ_JBALPZ010000021.1:12031-21495 GCF_036965645.1 Neobacillus drentensis | reverse complement strand
TTGTAACAGAACGTTTTCTTATTTTCCTTATTTTTTCCCTGAAAGCCAAGTTGCTATCGTATCAGCATCGTCGCCTGTGACTAAACCTGCAGGCATTCCACCTGATTTACCGTTCTTAAGGATGTCCAGAATTTCAGCTTTTGAATACTTAGAGCCAACCTTCGTTAAGTTTGGACCCATCGCACCCTTCATATCGCCGCCGTGACAGCTAGAGCACTTTTGATCGTAAATTTTTTGGGCATCATTAGCATTGGATGTTTTCGTCGTCGTTCCGGTGTCCTTATTTGTATCTGTTGATTTGTCATTGCCTCCACCGCAAGCGGCCAATCCCATAACAAGGGAGGTCCCTAGTAAAAAGGCTAAAAGCTTTTTCTTCATTAAATTACCCCCTTTAAGAAAATGTTTCCACCAATGTACTATTATACCAATCTTATGCGCGTTTGAAACCTTCGCCAAGCACCTCGGCAGCATCCATAACAATTACAAAGGCAGATGGATCAAGGGTTTTGACCAAATGTTTCAATTTTGTGAACTCCGTCTGATCTACGACGCACATGAGCACCGGCCTTTCATGGTCTGTAAAACCACCATATGCTGATAGTTTTGTCACTCCACGGTCAATTTTATTCAAAATTCCTTCGCGAACTTCATCTTGATTATTCGTTATGATCATTGCCATTTTTGATCCGTTAAAGCCCACCTGAACAAGGTCAATCGTTTTACTTGTCACAAATAGGGCAATTAACGCATATAATCCTTTTTCAATATCAAAGACAACTGCAGCTGTTAGAACAATCAACCCATCGATCATGACAACGCATCTGCCAAGGGTAAAACCAGTATATTTATTAATAATTTGAGCAGCTACATCGGTGCCGCCAGTGGAGCCATTTCCTCGGAAAACAATTCCAAGCCCAAGTCCTACGCCTATTCCTCCAAATAAAGCTCCAAGAAGGGCATCATGTGTCCAAGGTTCAAGATGTTTCGTCAGAAAAACAACAAATGGCAGAAAGATGGTTCCGGCAAGAGTTTTCACTCCGAATTGTTTTCCTAAAAAGAAAACACCAGCAATAAATAACGGAATATTAAAGGCCCATTGAACATAGGCTGGTTCCCATCCAAATACTCCCTTTAAAATCGTACTAATTCCGCTTACTCCTCCTGAAGCGACTTGGTTTGGGAGTAAAAACACATTAAAGGTTATGGCGATGATTGCCGCTCCTATTAACACGAGAATATATTCAAACGCCACGCTCAGTTTCGGATAGGTTTGTGTTAGGTTGTTAAAAACGTTCATACAACAGATTCTCCTCTATTTTCTATCTAAATCTGAAAGTGAGTATAGCATCTCAGAAATATTGGTGTAAATAGCGTTAAGTTAACGTGGTAAAGTGGTAATAAAGTGAAACTCCTTATCGGGATTTCTTTAGCTAGTTGTAGCTTTTGCCTTTCATTATCATTTCATTAGAAAAAGAAAAGCCCTTGCCATGATTTTTCGGCAAAGGCTTTAGACTGTTATGAAATTCTCGAACGTAAGTAAGCGTTAATAAACTGATCCAAGTCTCCATCCATAACTGCTTGAACATTACCGCTTTCTGTACTCGTGCGATGGTCTTTTACCATAGAATAAGGATGGAAAACATAGGAACGGATTTGGCTGCCCCAGCCGATTTCCTTCTGTTCGCCGCGGATTTCCAAAAGCTCTTGTTCCTGGCGCTCAATTTCCCGTTGATACAGCTTCGCTTTTAGCATTTTCATCGCTGACTCACGGTTTTTAATCTGCGAACGTTCTGATTGGCAGGTAACAACAACTCCCGTTGGCAAGTGGGTAATCCGAACTGCCGAATCTGTTGTATTGATATGCTGGCCACCAGCACCCGTTGCACGATAAGTATCAATTTTTAAATCCTCTGTACGGACTTCCACCTGAATTTCTTCATTAAATTCTGGCATGACTTCGCAGGAAACAAATGAAGTATGAC
The DNA here is from genome assembly GCF_036965645.1 of Neobacillus drentensis. GTDB lineage: Bacteria > Bacillota > Bacilli > Bacillales > Cytobacillaceae > Neobacillus > Neobacillus drentensis_D. The sequence goes on along the minus strand of NZ_JBALPZ010000021.1, from coordinate 19,513 downwards.
GTCGTCCTGAAGCGTCAAATGGTGAAATCCGCACAAGGCGGTGAACTCCTTTTTCTGCTTTCAAATAGCCATAGGCATTATGTCCTTTAATCGACAATGTGACACTTTTGATTCCGGCTTCATCACCGGGAAGATAATCAAGTGTCTCCACCTTAAAGCCCTTCTTCTCCGCCCAGCGGGTGTACATCCTAAGCAGCATCGAGCCCCAGTCCTGAGATTCTGTCCCGCCGGCGCCCGGGTGCAGCTCAAGAATGGCATTATTTTTATCATATTCCTCACTTAAAAGAAGCTGTAATTCAAACTGGCTCAAACGGCTTGTTAATTGTTCTAGTTCTTCTTCGAGCTCTGCCCTTAAATCCTCATCATTTTCTTCTTTGACAAGTTCATAGGTTAGTTCAAGATTTTCATAAGAGTCATTCAACTCCATGAACTCGTTCACTTGATCTTTTAAAGCATTTGCTTCGCTGATAACGGCTTGTGCCTTCTCTTGATTATTCCAAAAATCAGGATGAAGCATTTCATCATCTAGCTCGGCTATTCTGGCTTCTTTATTTTCAAGGTCAAAGAGACCCCCTAAAGTCCGCTAATGTCTTAGCTGTTTTCTCAAGTTCATTCCGAATTTCTGCTAATTCCATTTTCTTCACCTCTATAAAAAATTACTGATATCGTCTCATAAATTAGTCAGTCCTATCCATTATAGCGCGAGAACCTGATTAAATTCAAAATTAGTCCATTCAAATCGTGTTTTTTATCAATATCCTTCCCCATCCGCAGCTCATATAAATGGAAAAAATCCATTAAATATCCTTAGTATTTATATATTTCAATGTGTCAAAGATGGTACTATTATATAAGAACAAACTCAGGTTTACCCAAAACTTATACATAAACAGAGCAATCGGACTGGCGCGAAACGATAAAAAAGGAGCAGAGGCGAATGGAGAAAATCAACCGTAATGAACCTTGTCCTTGCGGGAGTGGAAAAAAGTATAAAAAGTGCTGTGGAGCAAATGACGCCATTTCCATCACTGAGGTGCTTATCGATGAAATAGAGGATCTGCAGAAACAGTTCCTCCAATTTACTTACTATCACTTTGGTCATGAAATCGCTGAAGAATTTGAACTGCATGAACAAATGCTAGACATCGAAACAGAGCAAGAACGGGAATTCTTTGAAATGATTCATACCGTATGGTTTTCCCTGTTTGAAGAGTTGGATGATGGGGAAACGATTATTGAAAAATTTATTCATGCCGAAGCGGGAAAAATGAAACGGCCTAAATTAAGGCATATTTTACAAACATGGACAGACGCAAGAATCATTGCTGGGAAAGTTTTGTCTGTCGACCATAACACGCTGACCGTCGAAGATGGCTTCACATCAGAACAACTCAACGCTATTAATTTAACAGATGCCATTCAAGTAAAGGAAGGCACATTCTTTACGGGGATTCTGCTCCCATTTGAACATCAATATGTATTTTTTCCAGCACCAATAGAACTGGAGGGTCTCAAACCTGAGCTTGCCTTTTCCTACATCGAGGATTGCAGCTTTGAGGAAGAGTACGACACACCTCAAGAATATCTGACAGATTTTTTTATGCTGGTATTAAGCGAGCTGCCCATGATTGGCGGTTTGCTGGAAGTCGACGAGATGGATTGGCCCGCTCCTATTTATAAGGAAGTAGCAGACATCTTTAAGGAGAAGCTTCAAATGCAGGTGCCGCCACAAGTCTTAGATACAGGCTTAATTCTTTGGCATCATTTTTGTCTAAAAAAACAAAAGCGAATCCAAAATCCAAATATATATGTAGCCGCTCTTCATTATTTATTGTCAATGGTTGCTCCAATCGAACCATTAACACAAAAGGAATTAGCAACACAATATGGAGTGTCTGCCGGAAGTATCTCCTCGGTTGTATCTGAGTTAGAATTCGAATTATCAGAGGAAATGGCCGAGTTAATCGGGATTGTCTATGGAGAAGATGATGCGGTTGAGACATCTCTCGGTCAAATCGCACCTGTGATCGAATTCCCTGTAAACAATACGGCTCAAGCTGCGAAAAAATCGGAAAGCAGCTCTACTGTTAAGACACTGCCAAATGCTGCAGATCAGCACGTAAAGAAAACCAACGTGCGCAAGGTATCGAGGCGTGATGAGGAACGGGCACGCAACTTGATTTATGATGCCTTTCAAACGGAGGGAAAACAGCGGTATAAATTGGCAGAAGAGGCTTTAAAGCTCAATCCGAATTGTGTGGATGCCTATGTCATTCTTGCTGAAAAAACAAAGAGCTTAGAAGAAGCGATTTTGTTATATGAAAAAGGAATTCAAGCTGGTGAACGAGATCTAGGAAAGGATTTCTTCAAAGAAAACAAAGGGTATTTTTGGGGATTACTTGAAACAAGACCTTTTATGCGGGCAAAACTTCATTATGCCGAGGCCCTTTCGGTTCTGGGGAAGGCAGCAGAGGCGGCCCGGCATTACGAAGAATTACTTGAATTAAATCCAATGGACAACCAGGGTGTCCGTTACTCCTTATTTGTTGCTTATATGGATATGGGCGAGTTTAAAAAGGCTCATGGTATCCTTGAGGAATATGAAGAGACGACTGCTCAGAACTTATATAACCGGCTATTATTGGAGTTATGTGAACATGGTTTTACAGCTAATGCCGAGATGCTCTTGAAAGGTGCTAAAAAGGAAAACAAGTTTGTGATTCCTTATTTAACCGGCAAAAAGAGACTTCCTGCCTATCCGCCTGATTTTTACGGGTTTGGGGATGAGAATGAAGCGATTGTTTATGCAGATATGCATTTGCATTTGTGGAGGAAGGTTGATGGGTTGGTGGAGTGGTTGAAGGGTAGGTAGATTAATTTTACAACTTATAAAAATTAACTTCAAAACAAGAAACACGAGAGTTTGTTACTCTCGTGTTTTGTGTGTGATTATGGTGTTGATAAATCAACACCTGCAAGCGGCGCATGTGCTGCGTTAATCGACTGATCTCTAAAGTCCTTATAGGTTTTTGTTTGGTCACTATGACATTCAGAGCACCCTCGACTATCCGCAGCTTGATGGCCTGAAATGGTGGTATCAATTTTTGCCTGTTTACCGTATATCTCAGTTCCTTTATTATGGCAATTCAAACAGAAATTTCGCTCATTTGGTTCATTCCAAGTGGTTCCAACGGTCTTATACTTATCACTATTAGCTACCACATTATTACCTAATATCTCCCTTAAGTTAAATAAATTATTTGAAACATGAGTCTCGTGACACTCCGCACATGGAATTGCGCCGCTTAGCACACTTCCATCCCGTTGGGTCTGTTGGTCAGCAGACAATACAAAGTTATGACCTGAAGTTTGTTTTAAATATAAAGTTTCAATATCTGATGGCTTAGAATCCTGTACACTTTTTTCAGCATTATGGCATCGTAAACACAAAGAATAATCGGATATGGTCTTAAGTGATGGATTAGTTAATTTATTTGTAATCGTTCCTTTTGCTGTTAAAGATTTATTATATGCTAATGTTTCAAGTTTCCCTTTATCACTACTTATAGTTGAAAAATCAATAACATCATGGCATGAATCACAGGATGTATCAAGACTATCCACAGTAGGGGTCTCCAATCCCTGATCAGGATGCGCCTCATTATGTGTATATACATAATGATCTTTTAATAGGTTTTGATTTTCTTCCGACCATTCTAGGTGTGGATTATGACAGCTGGTACATGATTCTTGCTGCTTCATGACTTCAGTATTAGCAGCAGTATAACCATGAAGGTGCTGACTCTCCTTATTTTCTATAGATGGCGCATTTACTGTTCCATCATGACACGCCATACAATAGTTTTGTGAAGGATCATTAACGGGCTGATCCTTTGTCAGTTGCTCATTAAAATCTATTTGATATGTTCCATCTGTCAACGTAGGGCCTTTAGATTCATGCGTACTATGGCAGGCTGCGCACATATTTGTATTTAATTGATAATGTCCATGTGGATTTGATGATGCGTGACTTTGTGGATCATCTGGATCGTCCCACTTGACATTTGTCATGGTTGTGAATTTAAAAAGCTTAGTAAAAATAGGATTATCTAAATCATCCATAAGTTGTGGGTCAATATAAACCAAATAGGTTTTGTTAATTTTCAATTCATTACTATTAGGAGTAAAAATAATGTCATAATAATACTTACCATTTTTAGCAACTGGGCTGCTAATTTCTGTTGTACCTTGCAATGTATCTGAACCTAATAATACTTTAATAGGGTTATAGTAATTCGTTTGTATTTTTGTTTTCAGCTGATCCATTTGTTGATCATCGGCAATGGTAATCTTCAGTTTTGCATCCAGAGGGACATTGGTTAAATCTTCTCCCTTCCGTTCTGTACCGTTTGCTAAGACAATTCCTGTTTCCATAATAATTGGTCTGGTAAAAAAAAGTCTAAAATCAGTAGAATTTACTGCAGTCTCATTTGTTAAAAGATTTTTTATCTGCACGGTGAAATTATGTTCACCCTCCTCCAAGGATGTTGCAGTAAAAGCCCATTTCTTTGGAGAACTGCTATCATCAATATTCCAATCCGATTGATTGGTAGTCGAATCTGATACTATGTTACCATTCTCATCTAAAACAACAAATTTTAAGTCTTTTTTAGACACACCATCTGCTCTATACTCACCTGATATCTCCACATGTTTTGAATTAAAGGCATCATTTGATTGTGGAGACAGGATATTAATACTTAGGGCAGTGACAGCAATTGAATTAGTGATTATAAAAGAAACAGTTGCCGTATAGATATCATTTGTTATGGTATTTTTAATTTCTACAGTAATATCATGTCGGCCCTCTAGAAAGGACGAATCAGTAAAAGACCACGTCCTAGTTGTGCTCGTATCATCAATATTCCAATCCGATTGGTTGATAGAAGAGTCTGATATAACATTACCATTTTCAGAGACTGTAAAAAGCAGATCAGTCTTTGCGATATTATCAGCCACATAGGTTCCTGAAATGTCAACATTAACTGCATTAACTTCTGCATCCGGAGACGGGGAATCAATTGTAATAGAAAGCGGTCCTTCAAGTGCAGAATAAACACCAGAAGGCTGGATTGAAAAAATCGAGGTTACTACTAATAGTATAATTAAGAAACTGGAAAGATACGCTGTCTTCATCATGTAGATTAGTTTCATTTTTTTCAACTCTTTTTCTTTAAGAATTTAAGTCAGTTTTTATGGTTAGCTATTTAGATATAGGGATTTTATGTATATTATAGCAATCAAGAGGTGGAAAAGTTGGGGCAAAAATAAAGCAATTTATTGAAGGAATTGTGTCAATCATTTTGACAATTTTGTGTCTATATGAAATAATAAAAGTAAAAGCAAGGTAACAATTAATTGCTACCTTGCTCATTACTACAATTACATTTCACTTTTTCAAAAGCTAACAAATAGTGGCGCTATTTGTTGGCTTTTTTATTGTCTAGTAGAACCTGGTTGGCCAGATTTTAATGCATCACCAGCAACAGGACCTACAGAGTGGCTACCATAAACGGGATCATCTGCAGTTGGATCAATATGGTTATTATTAGGGTTACTTATAAACTGTCCACCAGAACCATGGCAAGCATAACATACTGACATACCGGTGTAACGTTTTAATGCTGAAGATGGGTTTGGATCAACAAAGTAACTTAAATCACCATTATGACTAACTGAAGTGAATTGAGATTCATCATTTGCATCTTTCATGATTGTTGCGTCAGTACCGTGACCGAAGTGACAACGCACACATGTAAGTTTGTCACTTCCTGTTGTATGGCGATGAGCTTGAGTATAAGTACCAGTTTTATTGGTTCGTACGTTTGATAGATAGTCTGTGTGGCAAGCTGAACAGTATTTACTCATTTCTGTTCCACTGTCAAAAACATAATTTGTGAATGTACTATCAAATAGTGATTTAATATCCGTAGTAGTTTCAACATCAATACCAAGACTGATTGTTGCCTTAGAAACTGCATTAACCGCTGCAGCATCACCAAATGCAAAACCATCTCTCCAAACAATTGTAAGACCAGTAGCAGGAGCTCCAGTTAAGACTGTATTAGCAGCTTCGCGACTAGAACCTCTTAACCACAAAGAAAAGTCTCTAACATATGCTTTACCAGTCCATCTGTATGTTTGAATGACCCTTTGATCTTTTTGTACATTAGCACGAGTATACATGTAGCCTTCTTTTGTTTTATCTGAAGAAAGGTCAGTACTTGCTACGGTTTTCTTAGCAACAACATATGGCTTAATGAATGATGCTAATGCAGTTGGATTTGCATCTAAATCGATGATTTCAAGGTCTTTGAATAATTTTCCATTTAAGGAATCCTTCTGATCATCAGTTGCATTTTCAAGTGTAGTACCATCTGGTAACGCTTTGTATTCAACTCCGCCCCAGCCTAGTGGATCCATATTCAAGTTATTTTCTGCAGTAGAACCGGAACCGTGTGGTGCGTGACAGCTAGCACAGTTAAATTCATTACCCCAGATAGCAGTAGCTGATTTGCCGCCTCCTGGTGCAGCACTTACATCAACAGAGCCGTCTGATTGGTGAAGGGAACCGTTGTGTGTAGTGTCCTGTTTTACGTTAAAAGTACCCGCGATTTCATTTGGAGTTTCATCATTTGCTGTTGCAAACGCGTTGTATGCACCTGTTGTACCATCATGGCAAGCAGAGCATGTGCTGTATACACCATCTTTAAATAGTAATGCTTCACCATTAGCAGCGGTGTGTGTTTGGTGACAGCCGGCACAAGAGTTTGTGTTGTTTTGATAGAAACCGTGTGTGTTACCACCTTTTTTAGCAGTTCCAGGTTGGCCAGTATGGTTTGCGTTGGTTAGTCCAGAACCCACAACGTCTAAAAGTTGATTAGGATCATTAGCTACAGAAGCTAAGCTTTGGTTATCATGAGTTGTAGTCACAGCGTATTTAATCTCTGTAGCTATTTCCTTAGAAGTATCAGTAACATCATACAAAACGAATTTGTAAATTTTACCATCTTCAAACACAACATTATCCTTTGTGATAACAAATGAGTTAGTAGGTGTTGTATTAGCAGGTTCAGGTACTGCAGTTACATTTTCTTTTATAGGAGAGGTATATAATAGATTTGAAAAATCATCTCCATCAAAGACCTTTACAGCAAAATCCTTCGTAGAATCATTACTAGTGTTAATAAATTTAAAAGTATAAGCATCTTTATTCCCGGACAAACTTGCCCAATACGCTCCTCTAGCAAATACAGAGGTGCTAAGTATTCCCACTAAAATAATCGTTAAGATTAGTGAGAAACTAAATTTGATCTTACTCATTCCAAAAAACCTCCCTGTTTTTTGTTTCTCTCTTTCTCTCTCTTTCTCTCTCTTTTCTCTTTTCACTTAAATATTTCCCTTTCTTAAAGGCATCACCTC
>NZ_JBALPZ010000021.1:0-11991 GCF_036965645.1 Neobacillus drentensis | reverse complement strand
CCTTAAAATACTAAAGTTTATTTTTAGTAATAAAGGCCAACCCTTGCATTAACGGTATCGGTGATAAACACTTCTCCTTTATCATCTACGAACAAGCCATTTGGAAGATAAAATTGATCTTTATCGCTACCGAGCCCACCATATTGGAAAACTTGTTTTCCATTTTTATCAAAACCATAAACATAATGAGTCATGTTATCAACTAATAGTAAAGTGCCATTTTCTTCAACCCCAATTCCTCTAGGGTTAACGAATTTAGAGTTGCCTTTGCCATCAGTAGAACCGTTTATTGTCCGTTTATATTTTCCGTTTTTATCATAGACTACTAGGCGTTGATTCCCTGTATCAGAAACATAAATATTTTTATCGTTATCAATGGTAATTGCATTTGGTGAGTTAAGTAGGTCACCTTTTCCTGTCGCATTATTAATCTCAAGTAATTTTTTACCTGTTAAGTCAAACACCATTACTTTATTTTTAGGAATATCTGTTACGTAAAGAGTATTATTGTAAATCCGTAATCCACCAGGCCCTTTTAATTCATCGACTTTATTGGCAACCTCAAAGTACTTGATAAATTTTCCCTTTGATGTAAAAATAGAGATTTTTGCGTTATATAAATCTGCAACATATATGTTACCAGCCTTATCACCGGTAATGCCGTAAGGGAATTCAAATTGACCTTTGTCGGTACCTTCTTTTCCAAATTTAAAAATAGGAGTTCCCGATGTATCAAAAGCTTGAACTTGTTTATGGCTTGTATCAGTTACATATACATATTGACCAACCTTTGTAACATCCATTGGTTTTTCAAGCGGATCGTTTATATCACCTTGAATATAGTAGCTTAAAGTTGGAGGTCCACCTGGTTTCACATTATCCGCTACTTTTATTGCGTCATCCTGAAGATGGAAAAAGTAAATAATAGCAAATAGGGCAACACTAAATACCACAATGGTGCCCATCCATATATAAGTTGTCTTTTTTTTCATGAATCCCATCTCCTTCCTTATTTCTTTTTAGATTTAAGGCGTTCCAATGCTTCTAATGCTGGTTTAAATGTTGGGTCATAGGAAAGAGTTTCTTTATAGATGCTTTCTGCATCTGATAGTCTTCCTTGATCTTCTGCAACTAAGCCTGTCTCATAAATAACGTCAGTATTTCCTTTCTTAAACCGTTCTGCTTGTTGTAATGCTTCTTTTGCTTTATCATACATCTTTAATTTTCTGTAGCTTCTACCCTTTAATAAAAGACTTTTATAGTCCTGTGGAGCTAGCTTTGTTGCCTTAATAGCCATTTGTAGGGCATCATCTGTACGATTTTGCTTATCATAAACTATTGCTAAATTTAAATAAGCTGCGTAATAGTCCTTATCCAGGCTTTTGGCTGTCTGATATTCTTTAATGGCGTTATCATCATCACTTTTTAAGAAGTAACTATAACCGAGCTGTACTCTCAAGCCAGGATCATTTGGTTTCTGGTCTACAAGTGTTTTTTTATATTTTATTTGTTTAATAATTTCTTCGTCATTTTTATTCCAAAGGTACTTATCACTTACATAGTAGCCAGCGGATAGACAAATTGCTAGGGTTGCAACAAGGATAATTATAGATTGCCACCATGTAAACATATCTTTTTTTATCTTTTTTTCCTTTCTGACGTTTTGTATTCTTGATTGTCCCTGGGCATCAGGTTTAACTTGACTGTCCATTTTGGCCCCTCCTATCTAGTTAATTATCACTATTGTTTATGGCATGAAGTACATTTTGGTTTATTGTGACATGTATAACATGACTCATTTGGTGATGTAACCCCAGATATGTCAATAGGATGTTTATCCTTATAACTTTTTCCAGCATGCATTGCTGGATGACAACTGCTACAAGTTACATTATTTGTCTTGTTAAAGCCAGTATTTTGATAATCATGACATGCTAAACATTTTTCTGTATTCTCTTTAGCTTGGGCACCATGAATATTGACAAATCCTTTTACGTGACTAGCCGGTTCAGTTGTATGACATTCTTTACAGAACGTGTTTTCTTTAGCATAATCTTGAGCAGATATTGTATTTGTTTTTGAATTTCCATTACTTAAAAATTGTTGGGAAGCTGGTACTTCTTCCAAACCTTGAATGTCCTTTTCAGACATATATAGATGACATTTATTACAGTTCTTAAGATCTTTTTTAGCTAAAACTCCATGAGTTTCAGTTTTAAAATCCCGTTTTTTATGCGATTTAGGCAGTACACCGGTTGTATGACAAGTTTTACATTCAGTTGATACCTCACGTGCCTCATGGCATTCCATACATGTTTCCATTTTGGTTCTAGTGAACTTTATATCACTCATCATTGATTTTCCGAGTGTTGTATCCCATTTGTTATAATCGCTTTTAAACGTCACATTTCGTTCAGCAATTTTCCCGTGAGCAACGCCGCTATGACATTGGGTACATTTAATGTCTTTTGCTAAGTGTTTATCATGGGGAATAATCAGATCTCCAGATGCAGTTACCTGGCGAGTGCTCATATTATGACATTTTTCACAAGCAGAGTTTGGAATTTCTTTAGGCATCTGAATAGGTGCTGTAAATGTGTTTGTAGTTTTCTTAAAAAGCTCAACTACCCCCTCAGCTTTGTCTTTCGCTATGTTTTTGGCTCCTGGCTGGACATGGCAACTTACACAATCCACTTCGCTGTGCGTAGAGGCTTTCCACGTGTAATACTCAGGTTTCATCTCATGGCACGATGAACAAAAAACAGAACTAGAGGTAGCTTTTAGCCCTAATCCTCCGATTGCAAAGAAGAGGGCTAAAAACAACACGGTTAAGGTCGCAACTTTAATTAATTTATACCGATATTTGGGAGGGGTCGGCAGCGCTTGATTGTGCTCCTCTTCCATAAAAGCGACCCTCCTTTGTGATTTAATTTAGTTATTTACTGCAGACTTAAAGCCGGTTCTATGACAATATTGGCAATAAACATCTGTAGCTGCTTTTGGAGTCGTTGAACCTGCAACAGGTTTTTGATTATCATGACACACGAAACATTCGGATTTCTGCTCTGCTGTTAAGGCCTTCTTAGCGTGTCCTGTTAACCATTGATTACTTTCCCCGTGTCCAGATGGACGGTCCGAATGGCAGGCACTGCAGAATTTATTAATTCGGGCTTGCTCTTTAACCACATTTAGATTTGGAATATATTTTGTTTTGCTTTCTTTCATCTTCAGAAGAGAGATAATATCCTCTTTTGGTATTTCTCTTACCCACTTGGAATCTTGGTGACAGTTTACACACTTATCAACTTGTTGAATAGCAGTCTGGCCGTGGTTTCCATTCCATCCTTCTACTTTGTGACTCTTCGGTACTTTAATCTTTTTATGACAAGTTTCACAGGACATAGAGAGCTTAACGTCTTTTTGCTGCTTACCAATCGCCTGGAGAATGATATCTTGGGTTTTTTGGTCGTGTTCCGCTAGAGTTGTTGCTTCTGTCTTTCCTGATTCAGTTGTTGTGGTTGCATTTGCTGTTGCTGTTGTTGCTTCACCAGTTGCTGCTTGTTGGTTTTCTTCCAATTTCTTCTCTGTTTCTTCAGGGTTTGGTGGAACATTATAGGAAGCATTCTTCCATGGTTTCACGCCGTTATTTACTTGATCATGGCAGTTAATACAGGTTCCCATATTTGGTCTTAAGTATTTCTCTTCCATTAGCTTTTCTGCACTTTCTTTTGTCCAATCACCACGGACTTCTTCTGTATTGATTCCTCGAGAGGCCATTTTCGCGTGAACGACACCAGAGTGACAGGTAATACAAGGGATGCCCTCTTCAATATGACCTTTGTGGTTAACCTTTAAGTCGCCTGAGGCGGTAACCAGACGGTTTTTAGAGTGACATTGTAAACAGTTCTGACTTGAAACTGCTTCCTCTTCGGTTTGAACAATTTGTTCTGGTACTCCTGTTACGTGATAGTAAACTTCTTTCAAAGACTTCATTTTGTGTGTCAGCATATTAACCGTACCGGGTTTAATGTGACATTGAACACACGAAATCTGGTTGTGGGCACTAGCTGTATAAGATGTATATTCCGGCTGCATCTCATGACAGCTGGAACAGAATGACGGCGAATTGGTAAATTGCAAGACCCCATAACCTCCGCCAAACACAACAATACAACCAACTAATGATACAAATAACAACTTCCATCTATTAACTGGGTTCTTCCAGTCAATGTCTCTGAACTTTTGCCAGAGCTTGCGGATTAGGCCAACCTTTTTTTTATTTTCTCTAGTATCGGGATCTATTTCTCTATTTTTCTTTTTCCCCCAAATGGCCACTTAACTCACCCTTCCCATTTCGGACTTTTTATCTATTTATTTTCCATATTAACCTCTCTAAAGGTAGTATCTAACATTGTTAGAGTATAATCCAATGTACAATTTGTGAATATTTTTTCATACTTTTATATTGTGAGTTAATACCTAAAAACAACATAAAAATGTTGTTATCATAAGGATTCATTAATACTATCGTTGTGGTGTTAAGTGATAAAAAGATGAATTTTTATACACAAACACATAGATTTATGCAATTTGTATTCAGAACTAGGTATTATGCCCTTTCCTTTCAGCTCCATGTCATTATTCTGTCAAAAATGACGGAAAATTGAATTTTTGACACCGCTTTATTAGTAGTTCAGCGGGCAGATACTATATAATAGTAGAATCACGTTTTTTACACTGTTTTTAACATTGTTGTCACTGTAAAAAGTAAATGGTAAGATGAAAAGGGACATGATCGAACATTTTGACGTGGATTTTTTTATTGTGAATTAGTCTCAGATAAAGGAGCGTTCATCAGGTATGGGGATTTTAAATAAAGTATTTGATTTGAACAAACGCGAACTGAAACGGTTAGACAAGCTGGCAGCTAAGATTGATGAGCTTGCATCTGAAACAGAAAGATTAACAGATGATCAGCTTCGCGAAAGAACAGAAGAATTTAAAGCGCGCTATCAAAAAGGCGAAACACTTGATGATTTGCTTGTAGAAGCATTTGCGGTTGTCCGTGAAGGCGCCCGCCGTGTACTTGGCTTATATCCATACCACGTTCAGTTAATGGGTGGTATTTCTCTACATGAAGGTAACATTTCCGAGATGAAGACTGGTGAAGGTAAAACCTTAACAGCGACCATGCCGGTTTACTTAAATGCCCTATCTGGCAAAGGTGTTCACGTTGTAACCGTAAACGAATACTTGGCAAGCCGTGACGCCACGGAAATGGGCCAGTTATACGAGTTTTTAGGGCTTACTGTAGGCTTGAACCTTAACAGTATGGATAGTGAAGAAAAGCAGGCCGCCTATGCTGCTGATATTACCTATGGAACCAACAACGAATTTGGCTTTGACTATCTTCGTGACAATATGGTTCTTTATAAAGAACAAAAAGTTCAGCGCCCGCTATTTTATGCGGTGATTGACGAGGTTGACTCCATCTTAATCGACGAAGCCCGTACACCATTAATTATCTCAGGTTCAGCACAAAAATCAGCTGTCCTCTATATCCAAGCCAATGCGTTTGTACGGACACTGACAAAAGATGTGGATTACACGTATGATGAGAAAACGAAGGGCGTTATGCTGACGGAAGAAGGGATTAGTAAAGCCGAAAAAGCGTTTGGCATTGAAAATCTCTTTGATATGGCGCATGTTACCTTAAACCATCATATTAACCAGGCATTAAGAGCGAACGTCAGCATGCACCTTGATGTTGACTATGTGGTGCAAGACGGAGAAATCGTCATCGTTGACCAGTTTACCGGTCGTTTAATGAAGGGCCGCCGTTATAGTGAAGGCTTGCATCAGGCAATTGAAGCAAAAGAAGGCCTTGAAGTTCAAAATGAAAGTATGACAATGGCAACGATTACGTTCCAAAACTACTTCCGTATGTATGAAAAATTAGCTGGTATGACTGGTACAGCGAAAACGGAAGAAGAGGAATTCCGTAACATCTATAATATGAATGTTATTGTTATTCCAACCAACAGACCCATTGCCCGTGATGACCGTCCAGATTTGATTTATGCAACAATGGACGGCAAATTCCGCGCCGTGGTTGAAGATATTGCTGAACGCCATCATAAAGGACAACCCGTACTGGTTGGTACTGTGGCAATTGAGACATCCGAATTGATTTCAAACTATTTATCTAAAAAAAGGATTCAGCATAATGTGTTGAATGCGAAAAACCATGAACGCGAAGCAGAAATTATCGCAGAAGCAGGTCACCAAGGCGCAGTTACGATTGCAACCAACATGGCTGGCCGTGGTACTGATATTAAGCTTGGTGAAGGTGTCATTGAACTAGGCGGCCTTGCTGTAATTGGTACCGAGCGTCACGAAAGCCGGCGGATTGATAACCAGCTGCGCGGTCGTTCTGGGCGTCAAGGGGACCCTGGTATTACCCAGTTCTACTTATCCATGGAAGACGAATTGATGCGCCGCTTTGGCTCTGACAATATGAAAGCTATGATGCAGAAGCTTGGGATGGACGATACTCAGCCAATTCAAAGTAAAATGGTTTCCCGTGCCGTTGAATCTGCGCAAAAACGGGTTGAGGGTAACAACTTCGATGCCCGTAAACAGCTCCTGCAATATGACGATGTTCTTCGTCAGCAGCGTGAAATCATCTACTCACAACGTGATGAAGTATTGGAGTCTGAAGACCTTCGCGAAATCGTTCAGAGGATGATTTCCAATTCGATTCAGCGCAATGTGGATGTCCATGCCCCTCGCCATGAGGATGAGGAAGAATGGGATCTTCAAGCGATTATCGAATACGTGCAGGCCACGCTTCTTCATGAAGGTGATATTACGGTTGATGACCTTAAAGGGAAAGAGCCGGAAGAGATGGTTGAAACGATTCTTGCAAAAGTCAGGGAGCGCTACGAGGAAAAAGAACAGATTCTCTTCCCTGAACAAATGCGTGAATTTGAAAAGGTTGTTACACTGCGGGCGGTTGACTCGAAGTGGACGGACCATATCGATGCAATGGATCAGCTTCGTCAAGGAATTCATTTGCGTGCATACGGACAAATTGATCCGCTTCGTGAATATCAGCATGAAGGATTCGCGATGTTTGAAGCGATGATTCAATCGATTGAAGACGAAACGGCGATGTATATCATGAAGGCGGAAATTCGCAATAACCTGGAACGTCAAGAGGTCGCAAAAGGTCAAGCGGTGAATCCGAAGGAAGACGGAGAACCGGTGAAGAAGAAGCCAAAAGTAAAACAGCTTGATGTGGGACGTAATGCTCCATGTATTTGCGGCAGCGGTAAAAAGTATAAGAACTGCTGTGGTGTGGGGAAATAAGAAGAAACGCGGAAGTGCCTAGACACTCCTCAAAGATATTACCATTTCTTATTTTTATTAAAGGCCAGCAATAATGTGCTGGCCTTTTTTGTTTTTGATTCAGTCTGTCAACGCCATCTTATCCACAAATTTTATTAACTACTGTGGTTAATGTGTATAACATTCAGAATTTTGTGGATAATAATCACAAAAAAAGAGTTATCCACATGGGGACAACTCTTTTTTTGTTTTACAAGTTAGTTTTCGTATTCGAAAATGGATAAAAACGCTGCTCCAGTCACCCAGAGCAGCGTTTTTTGATTAATGTGCTTCTATTAAGCCGTAGCGGCCATCTTTTCGTTTGTAAACAACATTTGTACGGTTAGTATCTGAATTAGTGAATACATAAAAGCTATGACCTAGCATGTTCATTTGCAGGATCGCTTCTTCACTATCCATTGGTTTTAAATCAAAACGCTTAGTACGGACTAATTCAAGATCTTCTTCATCAACATCGTGAATTTCAGGGCTTTCAGGTGCTGCAAAAGTGAAAGATGGCTCCCCTTTCTCACGGAATTTACGGTTTACTTTGGTTTTGTGTTTACGGATTTGACGCTCAAGTTTGTCAGTAATTAAATCAATCGCAGCATACATATCTACGTTTGTCTCTTCAGCACGTAATACTAATTGTGGCAGTGGGATGGTAACTTCCACTTTTGAAGATTTATCTTGATTGAATCTTAGATTCACGTTTACCTTTGCATCTGGTGCTTCAGTAAAATAACGCTCTAATTTAGAAATTTTCTTTTCAACATACTCTCTAATTGCTGGAGTAACCTCAATGTTTTCGCCACGTACGTTGTATTTCATGTGGACTCCTCCTTTTGTTAAGGCTATGTAATTACAATTCTATTTTACCCTGTGAGATTCCTGCTAAAACAGTTCAAAAATTTTGTCGGATTATTGACAAAACAAGAGGAAAACAGTGATAAAGTTAAATACAAAGATTGACATTCCTCGGTTATTCTTACTAAGATAAACATTTATTTATATATTTAGTGTATTATTTTCAGGGACAATATTCCACTAGGAGGCATATGGAAGATGTTACATTGATGTGAACAGGAATGGAGGGCGCAACTCATGGATCAGGAAAAGAAAATAACTGGCATGGCATGAAACCATGGAAGTAACTGAGTTGATAGCTTTCCCATCGTTCGGCTTAATAAAAATACAATGTCTACCTTGCAATTGTGATGGATTGGATGCTTTCGGCTCCCTTCTCTTTTAAAAGTTTCGCAGCATGCCTTAGGGTCGAGCCAGTTGTGTAAATATCATCAATTAACAAGATCCTTTTTCCTGCGATTTGGCCGTCTGACTCGACCTTAAAGACTTGCGGAATATGGATTCGTTCAGCCCTTGTTTTTTTGGATTGCTTTTCCGAATGGATTCGCGAAAGGAGTTCTGCTGACGGGAAGCCAGCAAAGGCTATTAGGGCGGCTGCCTGATTAAAGCCGCGTTCATAGCGCCGCTCTTCGCTTAAAGGAATTGGCACAAATAAATCTGGTTGTATTTTGGCAATTTCTTTTTTCAATTGTTCTGCAAAAACCTTTGCTAATACATAGTCACCTCGGAATTTATAGGTGGCAATTAGTTCCTTTAAAAACTCATTGTAAAGATAGAGACTATGATTTTTTTCAAGTAAGCCCTGCCAATCAGGGTCCTGTTCCCATCGAAAACAATCATGGCAGAAATCACCGTCTCGAAATGGTTCATTTAGGCTTTGAAACGGACGGCTGCAGATACGACATGTTTCTCCTGTTATCTTTTCCAGCTTATCTTCACACGCTTGGCAAAGGAGCTGCTCTTTTTCCATTGAGAATAGTGCTGCCCATCCAATGTTCGGAGCCATTATATTGTGGCAATAGAGACAACGGTCTTGCTGGAAAATACTCATGTTTCTGCCCTCTGTTTGTCAAGTAATCCTTTTTTTATTCCCTCTAAATTCATTGTTGTTATCTGCCTCCTTGCCTTTAGCATGTCTTCGGTTT
Organism: Neobacillus drentensis; assembly: GCF_036965645.1. Taxonomy (GTDB): domain Bacteria; phylum Bacillota; class Bacilli; order Bacillales; family Cytobacillaceae; genus Neobacillus; species Neobacillus drentensis_D. Next base: position 2,590 of record NZ_JBALPZ010000021.1, on the reverse strand, counting down.
TTCCATAGTGAAAAAAGGTCACCACACCTGTTGGATGATCCTTACTCCTTCCTGCCCGCCCGGCAATTTGGACGAGGGCGCTTTCTGTAAAGATAGCATCTTCCGCCCCTACTACGGCTACATCGATATTGGGAAACGTAACCCCTCGTTCGAGGATGGTAGTGGTAAGAAGCATCGGAATTTCTTTGTTCCGCATATTCTGCACCTTGGTTTTTCGGTCAGGGTCTTCTGCATGGACGGCCTCAATTCCAGGATGAATTTGACGTAAGATCGAAAGTGCTTTTTCCATCATCGGGATATGTGGAAAAAAGACTAACGTCTGTTTGTCTGTCTGGATCCGAGACTTAATCCAACGAACCACATTTGGTGGCAGCTTCCCTTTTTTAAGAATTTTTTGCCAGTTGCCACACCAAGTGAATTCCGGAACAGGGAGCGGCTTCCTGTGAAATCGAGCTGGAATGGTGGTATAGGCCCTTTTACCGGTTCGGCATTCTCTTTGCCATTTGGCATTGGGGGTGGCGGTGAGGTAAATCATGGCGGAAGATGGATTCCGTGCCTGAACGGCTGCGTGCTTGAGCGACTCTTCTACTGTATACGGAAAGGCGTCAACTTCATCTAGAATGATTGTATCAAAGGCATGGTAAAAACGAAGGAGCTGATGGGTGGTCGCAATCGTCAGAGGGGCAAACAGATGTCGGTCCTCACTCCCGCCGTATAGGGAGGCAATGGGGATATCGGGAAATGCCGCTTTTAATCTGGGTGTTAGTTCTAAGACGACATCCGTTCTTGGGGTGGCAATGCAGATTCTTTTTTTCGCCTTAAGTGCCGATTCGATTCCTGCAAAGAGGACTTCGGTCTTCCCCGCCCCGCACACTGCCCAGACAAGATGCTCTTGGTTTTGGCGGATAGCCTCGACAACATGGTCGGATGCCACTTTCTGCCCTTCAGAAAGTGTTCCTTGCCAGGCCATGATTTGTGTTGGGATCTGAATATCAGGAGCTGGGCCGTTCCAGCCAATGAGCGGGGTGCATTCGCTGATTCTTCCCATCATGAGGCATTTTCGGCAATAAAGACAGTCCTCCCCGCATCTCGCGCATGGGTATATTGTGAACCATTGTGGATCCTTGTTGCCACATCGTGCACAGATGGATTGTTTACCCTTTTTTTCGATTCCCTTTCGGTAGGTAAGGTATCCATTTTGATAGTGTGCTTGAATCTCAGTGAGTGGGAATGGGAGGTCCTCGAGGAGGAGCTGTTTACCGGTTAGCCGCTGCTGGAGATCTGGGTTGTAAGGGAATGCGGGGTTAAGTGGTGGATTGGGAATGGTTGGGATTTGTGAGATGGGCAGGGAATCCTCTTTTGTTTTGGTTGGGATTATTAGGCTGTCTTTTTGGATAAATCGCATGGGGTTGTCACCTTTGCTTTAGGATTGTTTCTTCTGATAGTAGGTAGCTTTTGCTGCCAGGCCATTGATGATATAGACGCTTTTTGTTATGCCCTGACGTAGGAAGCTGAAGGGATAGTAGTATTTTTCGAGTGATGTCCGATGTCGGGAGATGAAGTATTGTGTGGCATTCGTGGTTTGTGATAGTAGGTTTAATCAAGAGGAAGTAGTCATTGATTGCTTCGAAATGAGCGGTTTTGCTTGGTGAATTACATTTTGGGCATATCCATTTTCCTTTTTGATAATTCATGGGGATGTGGGTACACGATGGGCACTGGACTCCAAGGAAGAGCTCTGTTTCGGTTAGTTCATACTCTTTTAAAATTTCAATTGGTTTTGGACTATGTTTGCTTAACAGGAAATGAGCTACCTCTTTCATTTTTTCGGGTTGGATTTTTACCTGTTTGTATCGTTTTTCGATGTCCTCAATTTTATTAAGTACATCTCTTCCTTTACAAATTCTTGTTGTGTCTGTACCCGTACCGCTAGTTTTTAATATGGTCTTGTTAGTACTTTTGAAAAAAATGAGGTAATCAATCGGCAGGAGATGGATTTTATGCTGGGTAAGCCATCTGGTTAAAAGGGATCGGAGTCTGCGGCATTGGGTTTGCGGGTCCTCGAAGGATTCTTCTGTTCCATCAGGGTTGATACGGATGAGCTGGTTAAAGACATGATCAAAGTACAAGGTTCCAATGATATTTTTGGCTTCGATGATGAGGATGTGGGTTTGGGAGATTAGCAGGGAGTCAATTTGGAAGTAGATATCGTTGAGTTTGAGTTGAAGGTCGTGGAGGATTAGGTATTTTTCTTGCGGCAGTTCTTTTACATAGTTTGCTAAGGCCCGTTCTCCCCAATAGCCTGCCCATCTTTTGGCTAGGTCTTTTTCGAGGATTGGATATTTTGGGTGACTTTGATTTAGGTATTTTTTTAGTGTCTCAGCCAGGATGAGTCTTTGGGGGAGAGTTAGTTCTTTTATATCCAGGGGGTATCACTCCTTTTTCTTTTTATAATTCTACATGAAATGGCATATTCCTACATGATGGTTGAAAAATTTTTGAGATTTTTTGAGGATCCGACCTTTTTTCAATTTATTCCGCCGATTACTCCATTATTTCCGCTAACTTCCTTTTCTGTTACCTTTTTATA
>NZ_JBALPZ010000020.1:0-13670 GCF_036965645.1 Neobacillus drentensis | reverse complement strand
AAATATAAGAGTAAGGAACTTTTGTGAATAGTAATTTTCTAAAGGAGTAACAACACATTTGAAGCCGTTTGACCGACTACCTAAATCCATTAAGAAAACACTCCGCTATATTAACCAAGATATTAAATCAATTGAAGCCTTAGAAGAAATTGAAAAAACTTTACATCACCATATTAAAAGGCGCAAGCATGAATTGAAAAAGGATTAACGGAGATTGCTGGCCAAATTAAAAAAGCTGATGGGGGATTCCATCAGCTTTTTTATCTATTTACTTAAGTTCTAATTGTGCTCTCAACTCATTTTGAAGTCTTTGCTTCTCAGCATCAGAAACTAAACCATAATAGATGCCGCCAATCTTAGTTCCTGTTTCTTTAATTTCCTCTTGGGTAATGTTACTGCCAACAGATTTATAATTCTTTTGAATATCCACCATTTCATCAAAAGTAAGGTTGGTTTTTACATTCTTTCCAAGAGCATTAAAGATATTTGAGTAATTCGTTAAGCTTGAAAGGCTCGCGCCTTCTTTAATGACGGCCTGGATGATTTGACGCTGTCTTTCTTGACGGCCAAAGTCACCGCGTGGGTCTTCGTGTCTCATTCTTGAGAAAGCTAGAGCTTGGTCACCATTTAAACTAATTTGACCTTTTGCAAAATGGTATCCACCATAAGAAAAATCTAAATCGTTTTGAACGGTAATACCGCCAACCGCATTAACAATATCTTTAAATCCTTCCATATTGACCTTCATATAATAATCAATCGGGATATTTAAGAAATTTTCCACCGTATCAACGGACATCTGTACACCGCCAAAAGCATATGCATGATTAATCTTATCCACAGTCCCATGACCAACAATTTCAGTGCGAGTATCACGCGGAATACTTAGCATCTTGACTGAATTAGTATTTGGATTAACAGTTAAGACAATCATTGTGTCAGATCGGCCTCTGTCGCCTGCTCGCTCATCGACACCAAGCATTAACACAGAGAAAGGATCTTTATTTGAAACTGCAACCGGTTCTGTACGCTTGTCAGATTGCTTTTTTTCAAGCGGTTCATTCATCGTTGTGACAGTATTTTTTAATGAACTATAAACATTATAAGCATAAACTCCAACACCAATAACAAGGAGAAGAAGTATAATTCCAGTGACCTTCAACCATGTTCTTTTTTTCTTTTTTTGAGCCATTCGATAATACCTCCAAAAAAATGACAAATATTTTGCACTCAGCTATTAGAATATCAAAAAAGTAGGAAAATAGATATAAAAAAAATATGGGATTTTTCTGGAAGTTATTATCTGGTCATGCTAAAGCAGTAAAAAGAACATGGAAGAACAAGGTCCCCGCCTTTCGAGCTATTTCCACATATACAGATGGAAATGTATTTACATTTCGACAGGTTTCTAGTAAAATGTGTAACTATTAAATGAACTAGAGGGGGAGGAATTCGGAAGTTGGAGCGTAATAATAAGATGAATTGTGAGAAAATTGCTGATTTTTCACAGATTGTGAAAAAAGCTTATGATAAAGGCGTGAACGAATCAGAAATCACACTGGAAAAACTAATCGAGGACCTAAAAGCAGATTTAAAAAATCTGGTCCTATCATAATATATACATTAGAGGGTGTCCCAAAAGTATTTTAAGGGTCACCCTTTTATTTTTCCATATTTAACGATATGGATAATGGATTTGTGGTAGACAATTTGGGCCCCTTTTGATAGGAAAATCAAAAATGGGACAACTGTAATACTGTCACCTATTTGTAAAATGAAAAAACATTATTTATTATCTTAAACTCCTTATTACATCATATACATGAGAGTTAAGGAGGTATTTTCCCATGAATCGGATCATTAGAATCTCACTAAAATTTATCTATCGCTCTGTCCTATTGGTTCTGTTAATGTTTCTCATTATTTCACTGGTTATCGTGTTACATGTAAATATTTCCTCCCTCAAAATGAGTAACTCTATCGGAATATTAAATGGAGAAAAACTCTTAGTGCAATTGTTCAAATTCGAGAATCATACGTATTTCCCTAAATCGAATCTCTCGGTATTGACCGTACCCAAGATAACAAACTTAGCATTCCAACTAGCCACCACCGTCAAACCAACAGATGCAAGAACGTTTTTAGGGAATGAAATACCGGGATTAAGAATATATGACACAGAGATCGTCGTAGCAGGGGAAGGGACGAACCTCACGAATCTTCCAAAGGAATCTGCTCCTCCAGATAAGGTATTACGAAATGAGCGGAAAGCATCGGAGGGAAAATTAAAAGAAAGTCAATCAACTGATGACGGTCAACCAAACAACCCAAAAAATAAAACAGTCTATATTTATCATACACATAGTTGGGAGTCATTCCTCCCAGTTTTAAAAGATGCTGCAAAACCTGACGATGCCATAAGCTCGGATGAAAGGGTGAATGTCATTGGTTTAGGGAGTCGTTTGGCGAAAGATTTAATGAGTAAAGGAATTGGCGTTGAGCACGACAAAACAAATATGACTCAAGAATTACTGAAAAAAGGATGGCAATCCACAAAAGCCTATACAGAATCCCGAGAGATTGTGGAAGCAGCCGCAACCACTAATCATCAATTAAACTATTTTATTGATATTCACCGTGATTCACTACGAAAAGAAATCACTACTAAAATGATTAATGGTAAAAGCTATGCCAGGCTCTATTTTGTAATAGGAAGAGAAAACAAAAATTATCTCGAAAATCTAGAATTGGCCAAAACACTGAATGCGGAGTTAGAAAAAAAGTATCCTGGAATTAGTAGAGGGGTGTTTCTAAAAACGTATAAGGATGGGAACGGTGTCTACAATCAAGATATCTCAAATCATTCAATGCTGCTGGAAATTGGTGGTGTAGATAATAGTTTGAGTGATCTTCATAACACAATCGACGTATTTGCAGAGGTACTTGCTGATTATTATTGGAAATCAAATGAATCAAAAGAGGTGAATGGGAATGGGTAAGTTTCCTCCGTCATCTGTTACATGGCTCATTTTTACCTTCTTTAGTAGTTTACTATCTTTTTACTTCACAGGTTTATCGAATATAACACTTAGTTCCTTCATTACTGGGTTTGTTTTTTCAGTAGGATCTCTATATAGGAATAATTTATAAAAAGCCAACAGACCATCAAAATGATGGTCTGTTTTATTAGGTAAATCAGAATGTATCCCCTTGTTCACAGTAATCCTCAATAGTACGATTAAGAACCTCATAATGATCAACTTTTTACCTTAGATGATTGTTCTCGATCCTTTAAAATTTCTTGGATGATTTCGATATGAACAGAAGCCCAAGATTTTTCATGAAAGTGAAGAATAACACTTAGGGAAAGGATGGATATATAGGCGAGAACAAAGAACATCCATAGTAAGCTTCCCTCTTTAAATAGGAATTTTTGTAATTGCTCTGAAAATAGGAGTAAGAGCCAAGGGCCAGAAGATACAAGAATAGGAATCATTCCGGAGCCATTTTTCTCTTTGATCATGCAAAAATATATCTTTTTTAATGTAGGGCTTTCAATATCCATATAAAAGTTCTGAACTTTTTCAATTTGGTTCAGTTCCTTTACTGATTTAAAAGATTGTTCCTTGTTCAATGCCCTTTTTAGTTTCAGATAAATTTTATGAGCATCTCCTCGAAATGAAAACATATAAAAACACTTTCCCCCATCAACAGACTCATTACTAGAAGGCTTCACAAATATGGTTTCGTCTATACATGATTCGTGTGAATTTTATTTAGGTTCCTTCCATGCCAGGGATGAAATTAGGACTGATCTACTACAATATGTAAAAAAGAAAGGATTTTAGCGGAAACTTGACGAAATTATAGTAATATATTTCATTCAAGGGAGCGACTTCTATGAGAAGCAGCAGGCCCTATAAATCCCCTCGTGCAGCGTTGGTATGGTCACTCGTTCTTCCGGGATTTGGGCAACTCTACAACAAGGATTACTTTGTGGGTAGTCTATTACTAGTATTAGAATTCTTAATCAACTTGAAGTCACATTTAAATCTAGTATTAGTAAGTACATTCAATGGGGATATCCTGCAGGCACACCAGGCGGTGAATTATGGGTGGGGACTATTCTATCCTTCCATCTACGGATTTGCGCTCTGGCAGGCCTATAATTCGGCAAAGGCCAATAATCATAAACTCGAGGGGAAAACCGTCGAAAAACGAACCTATTATACGGGATTCTTTATTGGGCTGGTCATTGGCATAGATTTCGGATTATTTTGGCATGATGTCCATTTGATCAAAACGGTCCCCTTATTGGACTACCCGGTCTTTAATGGAGTATTAGTTGGAATGCTGCTAGGCTTATTAGGTCATCTTCTTGAAAAAAAATATCGAAAAACACGAGTAAAGCAGGTATAACCAGTACTAATTTCGACCTTTTTCACAAAATTCCCACATATTTAAACTGGAAATGTATTTACAATCAAAAAGAATTCTAGTAAAATATGTAACTAGTTAGCTCTAAGTAGGAGGGAATGGGGAATTGGATAGAGGAAATAAAGACAATAATCAGAATATTGTCGATTTTTCACAGATTGTGAAAAAAGCATATGAAAAAGGTGTCAATGAATCGGAAATCACGCTAGAAAAATTAATTGAGGATATAAAAACAGATTTAAGACAACTAGTCATCTGATAAACTTTATAATAGATACTCGGGCTATAAGGAAACCTTGATAGCCTTTTTTGTCGTCTAGGAAATTATACATTCTAGTAAAAAGAGTAGGCATTGATTTCTTATTTCTAACCGAGTTTCTACTATTATATATGTAGTAAAAGCGTTTACAAAAATACCGTTTAAAAAGGCGAACGCTATATAGTGTTCGCTACTTGTCTGTGAAGTATTTAATTAAGTAATGACTCCATACTTGGTTCCCTTTTTCACTAGGAGCACTCATATCCGGCAGTAAATATTCTTTCAATGCAACTGTATTTGGATCCGGCCAAGCTGTCCAGTGATTAAGATAGGTGAGATGTTTTTCCTCCGCGTACTTCCTCAACACATCTACCTGGCTAGGATAAATCATGGCTTTATAAACTGGATAAGATGGTTGGAGGATAAAGGTGGTCTTAGGATTTTTGGCTTTAATGCCGTTCATCAGCAAGGTAAGATCGTCTAATGTCTTCTCAACCAAGACTTCGCCATTATTCAGTAAGATAAAAGGTTCAATGACAATTAAATCAGCATGTGCTTCTGCAATTTCTTTCTGTTTGTTAGCAGCAATAAATTGAGTTGACGTTAATGGATAGGTTTTAATTGATACTTGCATGTTCTTCTGCCCAAACGTTTGAATTAGCTGATCTCGGACAATCGGGAAGGTTCCCTCTGTTGCAGAGCCGATAGCAGGTGATCCTACGAATAAAACCTTAAAAGGACGTTTGTCATCCAGTGCCTTCTTAAATTGTTCAATAGCTGGTGCCGGCCACTTGCTAGAATGAGCCAATAATTGTCCGTATAGGTCTTTTTGCCTATTGGTTATCTTTTGCTCCGCTGCTTCCTTTGGTGCTGCTTCAATCCTTTGATTCCAGTGAGATTGACCAAAATAAAGGACGGCAGCGCACGAAAAACCTAGTAATATCGTTAGGATCTTTTTCATTTTTCAGTAGTACCCCCAAATAGTTTTGCACACTCATTATAGCAAAAATAAACTAGAAATTTAATCCAATTGAAAATAATACTTCAAAAAATTACAAAAAGGTGTAAAATATATCAAGTAAAAAGGAAAAAAACTAGGAAATATGTCGGAAAGTGTTATATCTATGATATAATTACACTCGTGCCATTTTACATAATTTTGGGAGGATAACATGGAAGAGACCATTAGTTTAAAAGAGTTACTTCAAACACTTCGCAAGCGATTAAGTTTAATACTGAGCATAACATTTATTGCCATATTAGTTAGTGGGATAGTGAGTTTTTATTTCCTAACACCCATCTATCAAGCATCCACACAATTGCTAGTTAACCAGTCTAAAAGCGACCAGACTGTTTACCAAACCAACGAAGTTCAAACCAACCTTCAATTAATAAACACCTACAATGTCATTATTAAAAGCCCAGCTATACTAGATCTAGTTATTAAAGAATTAAATCTGGATTTGACAGCAAATGCCCTAAATTCTAAGATCACGGTCCAAAATGAAAAGGATTCACAAGTAGTCAATTTATCTGTTCAGGATACAAATCCAAAAATGGCAGCCGCTATTGCCAATAAAACAGCAGAAGTATTCAAAACAGAAATAGTAAAAATCATGAGTGTCGATAACGTAAGCATCTTAGCAAAAGCAAATGTCGCAGAAAATCCATCCCCAATTAAACCAAGACCATTATTAAACATTGCGATTGCGATGGTAGTGGGCTTAATGGCGGGAGTAGGGCTGGCCTTCTTGTTAGAGTATTTTGATAATACGATTAAAAATGAACAAGAAATTGAAAATCTCCTTGGTCTCTCAGTACTAGGCGTCATTGCCACCATGGATGACACGGACTTTAAAAAGAGCCAAAAAAGGCAGGCAGGACGCAACGCAAAAGTAAGAGGTGAAACCATTGGCTAATAAGAAAAAGAAACATAATGCTATTAACAATAAAAAAACATTGATTACACTTCTGAACTCTAAATCACCGATCTCAGAACAATACAGAACGATTAGGACCAATATCCAATTCTCCTCGGTTGATCAAGAGATAAGGTCCCTAATGGTGACATCATCTGGACCAAGTGAAGGGAAGTCAACAACCATTGCCAATTTAGCTGTGGTATTTGCTCAACAAGGAAAGAAAGTATTACTTATAGATGCCGATTTGAGAAAACCAACGGTTCATTATACCTTCAATCAAACCAATACATTTGGCTTAACCACTGTGCTGACAAAGCAAATAACGCTGGGAAATGCCATAACGGTAACAGATGAGAAAAACCTGTTCTTATTAACAAGCGGGCCCATTCCGCCTAACCCAGCGGAATTGCTAAGCTCAAAAGCAATGGAGCAGTTTTTTGATGAGGCGCTAGGCCAGTTTGACATGATCCTATTCGATACACCGCCATTATTAGCCGTTACGGATGCACAGATTCTCGCCAATAAATGTGAAGGAACGATTCTCGTTGTTTCAAGTGGGAAAACAGAGCGTGAACAGGCAGTAAAGGCGAAGGAAATGTTGGACACTGCCCAAAGTAAACTACTTGGTGTTGTCTTAAATAATAAGAAAATACAAAACTCCAACTACTATTATTACTATGGTGGTAAGTGAGGACTCTCACAATCCACTTGTATTAAATATTTGACTGTAAAAGAGAGGGGTGCCCAATGATTGATATACATTGTCATATCTTGCCTGGAATAGATGATGGAGCCCAGACTGTTGAAGAAAGCCTAAAAATGGCATTGGAAGCAGAAAAGGAAGGAATCCGCACCATTATCGCAACTCCTCATCTAAATAGTCATTATAATAACCGAAAACCATCCATTCTGGAAAAAGTAGTAGAGCTAAATCGTGCATTAGTAGAAGCGAGTATTAGTATTGAGATTTTAGTTGGGCAAGAACCGAGAATCTATGGTGAATTAGTAGAGGATTATGAAAAAAATGAGATACAAACCTTAAATCACAGCCAATATTTATTTATTGAATTTCCTACCAATCATGTTCCGAGATATACAGAAAAACTTCTATATGACTTACAGGTAAAAGGATTAATGCCAATTATTGTCCATCCTGAACGAAATTCGGAGCTTATCGAACGACCCGAATTACTACATAACTTGGTTGAAAAGGGTGCCTTAACACAAGTCACGGCATCCAGTCTATGCGGATATTTTGGTAAAAAAATTAAAAGTTTTTCCATGCAGCTTATTGAAGCGAATTTAACTCATTTCATTGCTTCTGATGCCCATAATACAAACAATCGATCTTTTAAAATGTCAGAAGCTTTTGATTTTATCGACGAAAAATACGGAAGCGATTTTGTGTATTTATTCAAAGAAAACGCAGAGTTACTAATCTCCGGGAAAAATATAATGAAAGAAATTCCGGTTCAAATAAAAAAGAAAAAGAAGTTTCTATTCTTTTAGAGATAGATGCGTTAAAAATGACTAAATCGTATTTACTTTCTTAATTAGGTGTACGCTTGATTCGGCGAGGCTCTCCTGTCCGTTATCCATGGGGGCACTCGGTCATACAGTAGGTCATAGGGGACTTAGACGCTTGTCGTCGGTAGTATGATGTGAGGAAGGGTTAGAATCCCATTTTAAAATAGAAGATAATAAATATCTAATGTAAGAATAAGTGTGAACTCGCTTACAATTCCATTAGGTATTTTTTTTGCCCGTATGCTTTAGTGAGGGAAAGTATAAAGAGATAAAGAGAGATAAAGAGGGGGAAAATAGGAGTGACTTATGGGAAGAGATTGACCGCACTTGCGTTATTAGATTCCATAATCGTGTTGACAGCCGTATACATAAGCTATTTTACGCTGAATCCAGAATTACAAGTTTTTAAGATTCCGATGCTGCTTGTTACATCCGTTACCTTATTAGTGAGCCATCATGTATTTGCTTCTATTTATAAGCTCTATCATAAGGCATGGGAATATGCGAGTGTAGGCGAGCTATTCGCCATTGTAAAGGCAGTGACATTTACCATAATGGTAACAGCCATTCTGCAAGAAGTTGTTTTTCATAATATGTACGTCAGAGCCTTAATGATTACCTGGATGCTGTATGTACTACTTATTGGTGGAACGCGTTTTTCCTGGAGAGTGTTTCGTGATAATTTCATCACAAAGCAATCCAATGTGAAACGGACCTTAATCATTGGGGCAGGCAGAGGCGGTACAATGGTAGCTCGGCAATTGCTTAGTAACCATGATATTGATTTAAGACCTGTTGCCTTTGTTGACGATGATTCAAAGAAACATAAACTAGATATTCTTGGGATTACCGTTGTGGGGGATTCCAGTCACATTAAGGAAACGGTAGAAAAATACAAGATAGATAATATCATTATTGCCATTCCTTCTTTACCTCAGAAAGCATTAAATCGAATCTTTGAAGAATGTGCGAAAACAAAGGCCAAAACGCAGATTATTCCTAAGTTGGAAGACCTAATGACGGGAAAAATAACCGTTAACCAATTCCGGGATGTTCAGGTGGAGGATTTATTAGGACGAGAACCAGTAGAGTTAGATATTGCTGGAATTTCTGAAAAGGTTTCGGGTAAGACCGTCATGATCACTGGTGCTGGGGGCTCGATTGGTTCGGAGATTTGCCGTCAGATTTGTAAATTTAATCCCAGGAAAATTGTTCTGTTAGGACATGGGGAAAACAGTATTTACTTAATTGATATGGAACTGCGGAGAGAGTATCAGAATCAAATTGAGATTGTTCCAGTTATAGGGGACATACAGGACAGAGCTAGAATTTTTGAAGTAATGGAAGAGCATCAGCCATTTGTGGTATATCATGCGGCTGCACATAAGCATGTACCATTAATGGAATATAATCCGAGAGAAGCGGTTAAAAACAATATATTTGGAACTAGGAATGTAGCAGAAGCTTCGGATACCTTTGGTGTTAATACGTTTGTGTTAATTTCTTCGGATAAGGCAGTAAATCCACCGAATGTCATGGGAGCGACGAAGCGGTTTGCGGAGATGATTATTCAGAGTCTAGCTCCTTCTAGTCATACAAAGTTCGTTGCCGTTCGGTTTGGAAATGTGTTGGGAAGCCGTGGTAGTGTTATTCCGCTATTTAAAAAGCAAATTGCTGCAGGTGGTCCGGTTACAGTTACTCATCCTGAAATGACTCGGTACTTCATGACGATTCCTGAAGCGTCAAGACTAGTTATTCAAGCGGGATCGTTAGCTCGCGGCGGTGAGGTATTTGTCCTTGATATGGGTGAGCCGGTTAAGATTGTGGATTTGGCAAAGAATCTTATTAAGTTATCAGGATATACAGAAGAAGAAATCGGGATTCATTACACGGGCCTCAGACCCGGGGAGAAGATGTATGAGGAGCTCCTTAATGAGAATGAAGTACATCCAGAGCATGTCTTTCCTAAGATTCATATTGGGAAGGCGAAGGTTATTCATGCCACGGCATTAGGTGAGTTAATTGAAAGTCTATTAATTATGTCTGAACAAGAGATGCACGATACGTTAATAGCAGTAGCTAATAATAAATTTGATAGGGCGACCGCTTTAACGACGGCTAACTAATCAATGTGTTATATAAAGATTGTTATTTAAGGTGGAGTTTATATGAAAAAGGTACGTAAAGCAATCATACCGGCAGCCGGACTCGGAACACGTTTCCTTCCAGCTACAAAAGCAATGCCTAAAGAAATGTTACCGATTGTTGATAAGCCTACTATTCAATATATAGTTGAAGAAGCTATTGCTTCAGGGATTGAAGACATAATTATTGTAACAGGCAAAGGAAAAAGAGCAATCGAAGATCATTTTGATTTTGCTCCAGAACTAGAGCAAAATTTAATAGAAAAAGGTAAAACAGAACTGCTAGAAAAAGTTCGTTATTCTTCAAATTTAGCAGATATACATTATATACGACAAAAAGAGCCCAAAGGTTTAGGACATGCGGTGTGGTGTGCAAGAAATTTCATTGGTAATGAACCATTTGCAGTTTTACTGGGGGATGATGTTGTCCAGAGTGAAACGCCTTGCTTAAGACAGCTTATAGATGTATATGATGGAACACGATCTTCTGTTATTGGAGTGCAAGCAGTGCCACATGACCAAACGGATCGTTATGGGATAGTAGAACCTTCAGTTCAGGATGGCAGAAGATATCAAGTGAATAATTTTGTTGAAAAGCCAAAGTCGGGGACTGCTCCATCTAATCTTGCCATAATGGGACGATACATTCTTACACCTGAGATCTTTATGTTTTTAGAACAGCAGCAGACGGGTGCAGGTGGAGAAATCCAGTTAACAGATGCCATCCAGAAGCTAAACCAAATTCAAAGGGTTTTTGCCTATGATTTTGAAGGTAAACGGTATGATGTGGGAGAGAAGATAGGTTTTGTTAAGACTACGATAGAATTTGCATTGCAAGAACCTACATTACGTAACGACATTCTCGCATTTATCGGGCAATTATTAGAGACAGAAAAGGTTTAGTCAATATCTAACATTTTTCTGATAGGAGTGTATTGCGTGATTTATAAAAAATATATAAAAAAATTATTAGATATGATTTTAGCGTTTATTGGAATTGTAGTTCTTTCCCCAGTGTTCATAGTATTAATCATATGTATTAAGCTTGATTCAAAGGGCCCGGTGCTATTTAGACAACGCAGGATTGGAATAGGAAAATCAGAGTTTTATATATTAAAATTTAGAACGATGAAGATTGACACACCAAAAGATACTCCGACTCATCTATTACAGGATCCTGCCAGCTATATTACTAGGGTCGGTAAATTTATGAGGAAAACTAGTTTGGATGAACTTCCACAGATTATCAATATACTAAAGGGTGAAATGAGTATTATTGGTCCAAGACCTTGTCTTTGGAATCAGTATGATTTAATAGATGAGCGTGATAAATATGGAGCAAATGATGTGTCACCTGGGTTGACTGGATGGGCTCAAATTAATGGACGTGATGAGCTTCCTATTAAGATAAAGGCAAAGTTAGACGGGGAGTATGTTAGAAAAATTAGTTTCTGGATGGATACAAAATGCTTCTGTAAGACCATCGTAAGTGTTATTAAAAGTGATGGGGTTGTTGAAGGTGAGAAAGGAACTTAAAGATATTTTAATAGAGAGTAGTAAAGTTTACTGTAGAGAAACTGTAGGTAGATAAAATTAATTTTGGCAATTCAAGGGTAGTGAACTAACCAATAGAAAAGTTAATTTGCAACATGAGTTAATGGAGGCTGATTTATGAATTTTTCTGTTTTATTATCAGTTTATTTTAAAGAAAAAAGTGAATTTTTAGATCAAGCGCTACAAAGCATTCTAATAAAACAGAGTGTAATTCCGAATGAAGTTATCTTAGTAAAAGATGGACCATTAACAGTGGAACTAGAAGAGATAATCGAAAAATACAAAATAAACTTTCCTGAAATAATAAAAATAATACCATTGGAAAAGAATGTTGGATTAGGGAAAGCTCTTGAAATAGGGTTGAAAGCTTGCAGCAATGAATTGGTGGCAAGAGCTGATACCGACGATATAAACTATCCAAAGAGATTTGAAAAACAGCTTAAAGAATTTTTGAATGATCCCGAATTAGATGCAGTTGGATCATATATATCGGAATTTTATAATTCTAAAGATGAGATTATATTTATAAAACAAGTGCCCTTGTCTAATTCTGAAATTATTAGAAAGTCCAAACGTCGTAATCCAATGAACCATATGACAGTGATGTTTAAAAAGAAATCAGTAATCGATGTTGGGAGTTACAAACATTTATTTTATCTTGAGGATTATTATCTATGGGTAAGATTGCTAAGCAATGGTGCTATACTAAAAAATGTCGGAGAACCTCTTGTATACGTTAGAACTGGAGAGGATTTGTATTCAAGAAGAAGCAATCCAAAGTATATAACAAGTTGGTTTAACCTCCAGAAATTTATGTATTCTAGAAGAATGATTGGCAAAACTGATTATTTCATTAACATGGTGAATATAATTTCTTTTATTCTAATTCCTCCTAGATTAAAAAAATACATCTACAAATTTTATTTAAGAAAAGCTACTTCGTAATGTACTTT
This sequence comes from Neobacillus drentensis, assembly GCF_036965645.1. GTDB lineage: Bacteria > Bacillota > Bacilli > Bacillales > Cytobacillaceae > Neobacillus > Neobacillus drentensis_D. The sequence goes on along the minus strand of NZ_JBALPZ010000020.1, from coordinate 874 downwards.
GTCTTTCCTCAAAAAACCAATTTGGTATTAGGCCAAAGTATATAAAGTAATTTAAGCTTTTGTTAAGCCTTAATATTGTGCTAGGAGGGATAATAGAATAATGAAAATCTGTGTAATTATACCTTACTTCGGGAAGCTTCCTGAACATTTTGAACTATGGTACCAATCCTGTGCAAATAATAAGAATATTGATTGGATTTTAATCACTGATGTAAATCGTCACTTTTCACCAGTAGAAAACATAAGGGTAATAAATAAGAACCTTAATTGGGTAAATGATTTAATTAAAAACAAGATAGACAATAAATATAAAATTGATAGCCCTTATAAATTATGTGATTACAAGCCGTTGTATGGTGTTTTATTTGAAGATCTTTTAGGCGGTTACGATTATTGGGGATATTGTGATATGGATCTAATTTTTGGTGACATTAAATCCTACTTTTCAGATGGAATGATTAAACAATACGATACTATGCAGATATGGGGACATTTTACATTAATTAAAAATGATCCAATTTATTTGTATTCATTGTTAAATGAATTAAAAGATAATTTTGAGCTAGAAAAAATATTGCATAGTAAAATTGTGTGGGCAATAGATGAATACGCACTTCCTGCTATAAATGAAAAATTGGGAAAGAAAATCTATATAAATTACGAAATTATTGCAGATATTATACCGTTTAGGAAAAACCTTTGTATATCTAATGGTAAAAGGTATGTTTTCAAATATGAAAATGGGAAAGTGACCGGCTATTATTTAGATGAAACCAAAAACTTAAAAACTGAAGAATATATGTATATACATTTTCAAAAGAGAACGTTATTAGTAAGTGAAAATATTAGTACTAGCGAGTATTATATCATCGAT
>NZ_JBALPZ010000019.1:11286-21383 GCF_036965645.1 Neobacillus drentensis | reverse complement strand
TAAAGAGATCGTTACGAGGAAAGGAAAGAATACAGACTTACAATAAGATTGCTTTTTGTATATTTATATTTATTTCATTTTATTGTTTGTTCAGTGCGATATGGTATAAGTCCATTAGCTTTTTAATTCTTATCTTAGTTAGTTGGTTGTTATATAAGGTATATTTAAAAATGAATGAATCACATAAAAAACGGGTTGAAAAATTGGAGAATAAATACAAGGATTTTTTATAACTCTTATCTGCTATTGAAAATGGTAAGTTATTCAGAAATCACTTCTGGTCTTGAATTTAATCAGTGTGCAAGGATTTCCCATAAAAGAAAGATTGAAAATAATTTCATTTAAATTACAAGTAGCTTTGATTAACTAGAATGATCGCTAATGCGGTCTATTTTTTTGCCTGCTCTTAAATGAAAAAAAATCCAGCACAGAGACTTTTATCAAAAAATTCATCGATGTTATTAAAATTTTAATAAGCAGCCATGAAAAACAAAGGAGAAGACACCCTTGGAAAGGGTGCCCCCTGAGTATTAAAGTGATTTTTCTCTTAAATATTCTTCGCCTTTTTCAGTTAGCTCCGTAAACATGTACTTAGTGTTTCGAGATATAGTTATGTTTTTTATGTACCCTTCATTATTTAAAAATGATGCTGTACTATTCCATAACTCTTCTGTTACATCATATTCCTCATGCCTCGGTTGTTTTCCGACCTTTAATTCTCTAAGAATACTTAACCTTAATTCTTCTTTACTCAATTTTACCACTCCTTTCCCTCAATATGATTAAGATAATTCTAGAGTAAGGAAATAATTTCCTGCTTGAATGTGCCGAATAAGTAACTCCATTGTTTTACATTTCCAATTACTCAATTTTAAAAATCTGAAAAGTAGGAACTTTACTTCTTCCAATGATTCACAATCATTTACAATCTTCAACATAACAGGTTCAAGGCATCCTCCAACAACCCTCTAGTCAACATTCCTCGCCTTTCATCAATTATCTATAAAAAAGTTGCAAAAGGTACTTTTGAATACCACATACTCTTTAAAACAATAAACTTAATTTTTGTTAAATATCCATCAGAATAGGACAATCTCGCAAATACATAGATTATGAGAAGGAGGAGAACAAATGATAGTACAAAAAAAATTAGATCATGTTCGGATTTCCTTTTCAGACAAGAGGGTTACTAAAGAGGAATTTTATGATTTTTTAGCTCGGCTTATAATAAAAAATGAACAATATAAAACCACTCATGGTGTAAAGCCATGAGTGGTTTTTTTAGTTTAATGGACTTGTCCTAAATTCACTATCTACAAGTATTGAATAAACAAAAAAGTATGTACGGCAAAAGAATAATTATGCTCCTAAGATTTGGATTGATGAGACAGTGGATAAAACGCTCGGAATCGCCAATGAATTGACTCAGTTCATCATCAAAAAAGACAAAGAAAAAGCAGAAAAGGATACTTTGAATAAACCAAAACCAGTGAAGTGATTGGTGGATATTAATCAGCATCAACTTAAGGAGTAACCCAGCACAAATTGGATAGTGGCGTAGCCTCGTCCAGTGTCAAAATATATGTCGGGCTTTGCAAAAGGTGTTTGAATCAACACAAAAGCGGGTTTTTACATAAATATACAAATTTATTTTTGCATTCTATGTACGAATGCATAGACCATATGAGGACCTATACGCCTTTTTGTCTATCGGCACAAATGATTAAACCTTTTTTAAATGGAATGTTTTTGTGTCGTGGAAAAAGTAATGGAACGATTTATGCAAGGGTTGGGCAATATGGATTTACCATCTTGCAGTGATCATATTCTTTATTAAAGGTCATGAAATTATGGTGAATTGATCCATTATCCTGTTTTTCCAGATATGTTGGAAGCTAAATGAGAGATTATAGAAGGTTAAGATGTAGCAAACATATACTTGATAAGATTTTGCTTTATACGAAATGCTTTATTAAAAAAGAAGTCATTAAATCAAGACCTATTTTGGTTGGTCGCATCGCTCCCTTCGGACTTGGCTGATGCTTTGAAACACGCTCCTTATAAAATTTTTCCATATTTTTGTTAGAATCAGCAGGCATTCAGACATTGCATATAGAACTATTGTACTAAATTAAAATAATAGTTTAGGAGTGTATGTCTGTGATCAACAATTGGATGGTGCCAAGAAATAAGAGAAAGCTTTATCCTGTCATTGATATTTTATCTCTTTTTTCATTGCAGAACTTAGGAGATGTTTGGAGACATGATTTGGGAAGACAGCTCGATTTTGAAGCAGAGCTGGAGAGGATGGGCATAAAAAGGACAGGTGAGAGAAGAGACCAACGTGCTGGTGGAGCAAGGACATATGAAGCATGGCTTTATGCATTGGGGCTTATTTTTCATGATACAGCTGCAAGTACTGTTAGAAATACCCTTGCTGGAGAAGCGCTGTTAAATGGCGAAAATCCTGTACCGATTATCACAAACCAATTAATGAAACTGCAATATCCTTCTCCTTACTCCATGAGAAGCGGTGTAAACATTAACAGAAGATTTCAGATAAGACCTTTCCGTTTTCTTTTGCGTTTATTAATGGATGATAATATTCAATACCTGACCAAGCGGGAAATCGGCTATTTTGTGATGACTGAAGTGGAAAATGAATCCAATCAATGTTTCGAGCATGTTGTTCAGCGTATTTTGGATTACAGGGAAAATGGTGAATCTGTGATTCCAGAAAACTTTGGAGAGCTTTATCCGAGCAGCAGAAACACTACCCATACACGGACAAAGGAAGAGGCGATGACCTCCCTAGCGGATACGGCGAATACATTCATCAATTTTATTGAATACACCCAGTTAGTGGTAAGAAATTCGAGAACAGAACCCATTTACATACCAGCTCACAGAAGGGCAGAAGTGAGAGCCATTTTAAATGACGGCACCTCGGTCCGCCCTATCAATACCAATCATCAATATTGGGAAGAAAACTTCCAGCGGAACTACGGGCTTGCTCCAGGAGGAACAAGGGATAACCGAAACTTTAATAATCAGCAAACGATTACCGACCAATTATATCGCGAAAGACGCGTGCGAAGCGAATATCTTCATATTGCTGGTACAAGACCAATTACGAGGATTACAACTTCCTTAATTAACGAAATTGCTACTGTTACTGGATTTAGTGAAAACCAGGTGGAAGTTGCGCTGCAAGGATTCAGACCTGATACATTCAGCATCTTTGAAACCAGTTATTTAAACATGGCGATAAGCGGAACAGAATTAGCCAGAGAATTCGAAATTGCAACTCATCATATTTTTGAGCTTCTTGGCTTCAGATCCAGACATATCGGTACGAATCCTTTAAACCCTGATATCTATGTTTCCTCTTCCATGCATACCTTTGAAGGAATCATCGATACTAAAGCATACCGTTCCTATTCGCTTACCAATGATCATCGGAACCGAATGATCAATAACTATATCCCTGAATGGCGTAACCGATCTGTAAGCCTGTCATTTTTTATGTATGTGGCTGACGGATTTGGAGGAAACATTGATTCGCAGATTCAGCAGGTTGCAGAAGCTTCAGGTACAAACGGCTGTGCAATCACAGCAAGGGATTTATTGTACCTGCTTCAAAAACATTTGACCAGCCCGATTGAACATTACAAATTAAATAATATTTTCCAGTATAACATCCGAATCGGGATACCTGAAATTGAATCCTTATAGAACAAAAGACAGAACTGTCTGTGGATGGTTCTGTTTTCCTTTTATCGAATATACATCTTGGGGGTCAACTCTTGCTTCAAGCGGAACACCTATACGGTTTCTAAAATAGAGGCAGAACTTGCTAGCTGTATTGAGTGTCATAATTCGACATCATATGGTAAGATAAAAGGTACTTATACAAAAAAACGCACAAAAATTGGAGTAATAGACATGGCAACGTATCGAAAAGGTGAGCTGTTCTGCGGTCCAGGGGGGCTGTCACTAGGAGCAAAACAAGCAGTTGTAATTGATGAAAACGGTCAAGTGGTACTTGATGAAAACGGCGAAGAATATAAAGTGGTACATGCGTGGGCAAACGATTACCACGAAGACACAATTAAAACTTTTCGCCATAATATCCTCGAAAAAGATGACGACCCTGAATCTGTTAAGTTTGGTGATGTAAAAGAATTGGATATTGAATCCCTTCCTCCCATCGATTTATTCGCGTTCGGGTTCCCGTGCAACGATTTCAGTTTGGTAGGCGAAACCAAAGGGCTGGAAGGGGAATACGGCGGTCTGTACACTTACGGAATAAAGGTGCTGAAGGAACATAAGCCTCTTGCCTTTATAGCGGAGAATGTGGGCGGACTGGAAAGTGCCAATGAAGGTAAAGCATTCGTTCAAATCTTAAAAGCGATGGAAGAAGCAGGCTACAATATAACGCCTCATAAGTACCGCTTCGAGGAATACGGCGTGCCGCAAGCAAGATCCCGCATTATCATCGTCGGTATACGAAAGGACCTGGGGAAAAAGTTTCTGGTTCCAAAAGCACCATTCAAAAACAGGGAACAGTGGACATCAGCCAAAATGGCATTGGAAAACCCTCCGATTGATGCTGATGCAAAGAACCATGAATACACAGTACATCAGAAAAAAGTAAGGGAAATGCTCGACATTATCAAGCCTGGCGACAACTGCTGGGTGGATTATTTGCCAGAGAAGTATCGTCTCAATGTAAAAGGCGCGAAAATGAGCAACATATACAGACGTTTAGACCCAGACGCTCCAAGCTATACTGTTACTGGGTCAGGCGGGGGCGGAACGCATATGTATCATTACGCTGAACCGCGTGCTTTAACAAACCGTGAGCGAGCAAGACTCCAGACTTTCCCAGACTGGTATGAATTCTTAGGGGGAAAGGAAAGCGTCAGAAGGCAAATTGGCATGGCAGTTCCTCCAAAGGGGGCAAAAGTGATCGTGGAAGCCGTTATGAAAACCTTGGCAGGAGTTTCTTATCCGACAGAAGAAGCCAAATGGGATGAAGAATATATCCAGGAAATGCTGAAAACAGGCGAAAACAAAAAGAAAAAGCGTTCTGGAAAAGCCAAGAAGAAAGAAGAAATACCAGAAGGGCAGACAGCAATGGAGCTGGAGGAATCCAAGTCGTAAAGGAGCATAACCATGTTCTGTAAAGAATGTAAAAACGGCATTTTAGATGTAATCCGTGTTGAAAAATATCCTGAAGGTTTAAAAGATAAAATCGCATATCAGCGCCTCTGCGACGTCCAGTGTTTATCATGCGGCAAAATTTATTATTCACAGCCATTTGATTGGGGCAAGAGCATCAACGAAGTCCGTGACCTGAAAAATGGGTAAAAAAAGGAGATCAACTAAGATCTCCTTTTTTGCTTTCAGTCATAAATTTTGATGTAATGCCCCTCATCTATCCATTTTTCCGTATGTGCGACTTTAAAATCCTTTAGTGCCTTCACCACATATTCGCCCACTTCTTCTGCTCCAGAACCTGTTACAACCACTTCCATATGCTGATACAATTCCTGGATTACATTGGCTAGGTCTTGTACCGTTCCGATTGTTTCAACTTTCTTCATAAAAGCCTCACTCCTTCCTATTTATCTGCAAGGATATTTTAACATTAAACGGATAAGCAGTTGTTTTTTTCTTATTAATAAATGAAATAATGTCCCCAATCGCTTTATCAAAATTCTCTTTGAATTCATGTTCCCATACTCTTAATAATGCCCAGTCATTTTCGATGTAATATTGATTAACTTCCTTATCCCTTTCCTGATTACGGCTCAGTTTCTTTACCCAATATTCCTGATTGGTATTCGGCATGTTTCCGTGAATTGGGCAGACATGCCAGAAGCAGGAATCGATGAAGATGACGTATTTGTACTTCTTGTTTGATATATCGGGCTTTCCCTTTAAATCTTTTACGTTCCTTCTGAAGCGCACTCCCCGTTTCCACAATTCCTTAGCAACATTATTTTCCAATTTTGAAACGGACTTTATTGCCCTCATATTTCTGCTTCTGGTTTCTTTGCTTATTCTGTCAGCCATATTCCACACCTCTATTATTGACTATTTCCTTTTTCCAAGTAGGCTAAACAGACTGAAATATTTTTGTCGGATTCATGAATGTTACAAATTTAAAAGGAACTTTTTTCCTTTTTGTCGAAAGCTTTGAGTGATAAAAAAGGAGGGGTTTGTTTGTTGAACATGGAGATTGAGGACATCATCAGTAGTCAGTGCAAAAGGATTTCGGGGTCATGATCGTGACGGAGAATTACGAGAAGAAATCCAAAAACATTACGGTTCGGATTTACAGTCTGATGAAAACAGATAATGACAGCTATCTACCTTATCATGAAATGGAAGCATTCTTTCAGGTTGTATTCGTAAGCGAAAGAGTTTATAACGCGACTTCCAGAAATGAAAGCCTTAGATATGCCCATTTTGCTTCTTCCCCATATAATACGATAACTTCGTGAAAACTGAGTATAGATAGAAAGTAGCCCCGTTCGACGGCGGAGAACGGCTGACAATACAAAACCAGACAGATCATGTTTGAATATCCTTTTCAGACAAATCCATTTCTAAAGAGGAGTTTCATGATTTCCAAGCTGGTTATTAATTATAAATGAGGAATACAAGAAAAGCACTCAGGGTAAATTGCCCTGAGTGCATTTTTGGCAGTTTAAAGATTCGTCCAAAATTCACTAGTCAAAAATAGCAAACAAACTGGCAACCGACCCAGCAAGTGAAATGCCTGAGAAGCCTGAACCATCCAGGCCTGTAATAGCCCCAACGGTTGTGAGTGTCACAGCACCCACCATCTTACTAAGTGGAACTATGTTGGCAAGGGCGATCCCCAAATCGTTCACAATTCCTTGAGAGGCTTTAGGTAAATAATCTCCAATTATCGTTGTAAAACCACTATCTCCTAAATAAAAGAATGCGGCAATTGGAATCACTGGACCAAACACCTTAAATCCAAATTGAAAACCTTCAATTAAATATTGGGTTGTTTTTTCCAGGCCTTTATTCTTGTGACTAGTGACTGTAATTAGAAGAAGAATTAAGATAGAAGTTCCGCCAATTAAGGCTGTAGCATCTCCACCTGCTAAGTCAAGGATGGACATTGCGGCTACATCCGCTGCAAAGAGAATGGGTACTAATATGGCGAAGAATCGCCGCTGGGTGAGTGTTAAGAGCGTGGGTTTGTCACTCTCTTCAGCAGAAATATCTGCTAAAACTGATGAATCGGTTTGAAGGGTTCCGCGCTTCATATCTCTCCTAAGAAAGTAAAAGGCGGTAATCGTGGTCACTAGTCCCATGACAAAAACTAGTGGAATACTTGCATCAATAACATCTTGAATTGGAAGTCCAGCTGCATCGGCAGTAAGTTTAGGCGCCGCTTGAATGACAAAGTCTCCTGATAAAGCAATTCCGTGTCCAAATAAGTTCATTGCCATGGCAACACCAAGTGCTGGAAGTCCTGCTCTTATAGCAACCGGGAGCAGGACGGCGCCAAGCAGGGCAACAGCAGGAGATGGCCAAAAGAACCAGGATATCACCATCATTAAGATCCCGATCGTCCAATAAGCAAGACTTGGATTGCGGATTAATTTTCGAAATGGTGAAATCATCACATCATTTATTCCAGTGGACGTTAGTGTATGGCTCATCGCGACAATAATTGAAATAACAAGAATAGTAGATAATAGTTCGGTTATTGCATAGCTGAAACTGTTAAAAATACTGCTGACGGAATGACTTAAACTGCCGGTGGCTGTCAGGGCAATTAAAAATATCCCAACAATGCATACAATCGTTGTATCCCTTCTCATGATCATAAAGCCAATAATTAGAATGATAAAGGCCACATATATCCAATGAAGGGCTGTAAGCTCAATAAGCATTGAAATTCCTCCTTTATCCTATTAGGGCTATAGCCCTTTTTTGGATGTAATACAGAATATGTAATCTGTATCAAGTGGTGAGGTGGAGGAATAAAAAAAATGGAGGATATGCTCCATTGAAAATAAAAATTTATGATTCGTCTGCAATTGTATATTTGTTGACATAAGGTACGCTTGTAAAAATCTTTTGCTTCCCGTCGCAACTAGCTTTTAATAGATCCAGTGTGGAATTGGATTTCTGCCACTTTTGGTATAAGGTTTCATTTTCCCATAAGGTCATGATGATGTAAGGATTAGACGATAAGGGGCGGAGTAAACGCAGGGCTATTAATCCTTGGGTGGTTACGAGCGTTTCTGCCTGCTGTTTAAACTGATGTTCAAATAAGGGGCGGCCCTCATCAGTAATGGAGATGTTATTCATGACAACAAACCCTTTTTTCTGTAACTGACCATGGGATTCTAATACATTATACCTTCGTGGTTCGTTAAAGACAGTTTGGCCATTGGTTTCATGCAGCAATAATGCCCCATTTTCATTTAACATCGCCACCATATTTTCATTAGGAAATTTATTTTCGAGCTTCTTTAAAAAATCGAGAGTTCCAGCAGTAATAAAAATATTCATCTAATCGTCCCCCAAATAATAATCTTCATTATTTTATACATATTCATCGCTAGTATGCTTTCAGCCCAATTAAACAGGAACCAAAACAAAAAAAACGACTTTTTTTTGACAGAAACAATCGTAACCTATACATCAATAGAATTAATCGATATAGTGAAGACAGCTATGTATACCAATGGTTTTTAATTTTCCCTCCAATATATTAAAATGGAAAACATACAGTCTTTGAAAGGTGGATCCTCCATGACAAGAACAATTAATGAAACATTTTTAAAAGCAGCTAAAGGCGAAAAGACAGACTATGTACCTGTGTGGTATATGCGCCAAGCCGGCCGCTCGCAGCCAGAGTATAGAGAGATAAAAGAAAAATATTCTTTATTTGAAATTACCCATCAGCCAGAGCTATGTGCCTATGTTACACGCTTGCCTGTTGAACAATATAACGTCGATGCCGCCATTTTATATAAAGATATTATGACACCGCTCCCAGCTATAGGCGTGGAAGTAGAAATAAAGGGTGGAGTTGGACCGGTAATAGACAATCCAATCCGCTCCTTAGCAGATGTAGTAAAACTAGGTGAAATACACCCTGAAGAAGATGTCCCATATGTTTTGGATACCATTAAACTATTAACACAAGAACAGTTAAATGTACCATTAATCGGTTTCTCAGGTGCACCCTTTACGCTTGCCAGTTATATGATTGAAGGCGGCCCCTCCAAAAACTATAATAAGACCAAAGCCTTCATGTATGCTGAGCCAAAGGCATGGTTTGCTTTAATGGACAAACTTGGCGATATGATTATTACATATGTAAAATCGCAAATTAAAGCGGGTGCAAAAGCCATCCAAATCTTTGATTCATGGGTTGGTGCCTTGAATGTTGAAGATTATCGGTACTTCATCAAGCCAATCATGAATCGAATTTTTACATCCTTAAAAGAAGAAAATGTTCCGCTCATTATGTTCGGTGTAGGTGCTAGTCATCTTGCCTTAGAATGGAACGAACTGCCGCTAGATGTGGTTGGTCTTGATTGGCGTCTGCCTATCCGTCAAGCTAGAGAAATGGGTATCCAAAAAACGGTACAAGGCAACCTTGATCCGGCCATTCTTTTAGCTCCTTGGGAGGTTATTGAAGAGAGAGCCAGAGAAATCTTAGACCAAGGAATGGCTCAGGATGGATATATCTTTAATTTAGGTCATGGTGTATTCCCATCAGTCAATCCTGACACATTAAAAAGATTAACTTCTTTTATTCATGACTATTCGGGATCCAAATTAAGCCGCTGATTCTTAAAATTAAGTCGTAAAATTGGTAAGCAGTCCAATTTTTTGGCACAATATAATAAGCTGTTTCAAAAAGGCATTAAAAGGCCGATAGCCTATAATGCCTTTTTACAAGATAAGCGTATAAAAGGTTTTAACTTTGAGAATTGTCTAGCTCCAGCGCCTAGCCCCTCGATGGTCTACAGACGATCCGTCCAAAAGGTTAAAAAACAACCTTTCGGCCGGCTCGTCTTATGCTTGTC
>NZ_JBALPZ010000019.1:0-11268 GCF_036965645.1 Neobacillus drentensis | reverse complement strand
TTCCCTGACCAAGGCGCTTACGCTTTTCTTACATAAACCAGAAAAAGTAGGACTTAAACGAGGTGCAATAAGATGACAAAGAAACGAATGGGTCTGTTAGTAATGGCATATGGTACCCCATATTCAATAGATGATTTAGTACCATACTATACCCATATTCGCCATGGCCGTAAACCAACACCAGAACTAATAGAGGATCTCAGGAATCGTTACGAAGCAATTGGGGGAATCTCTCCGTTAGCAAGAATTACCTTAGATCAAGCTGAAAAGCTTGAAGAACATCTTAATCAGATCCAAGATGAAATTGAATTTAAAATGTATCTAGGGTTAAAACATATAGAGCCATTTATTGAAGATGCAGTTAAAAAAATGCATGAAGACGGGATCGAAGAAGCTGTAAGTCTTGTGCTTGCCCCGCATTTTTCAACCTTTAGTGTAAAATCGTACAATGGAAGAGCTGTGGAAGAAGCAGAAAAATTAGGCGGGCTTAAAATTAAAACGATTGAAAGCTGGTACAAGGAACCAAAATTTATTAGCTACTGGGCTGATAAAATAGGAGAAATCTTTGACCAAATGGCTCAAGCAGAAAAAGAGCAGGCTGTTTTAATTGTTTCTGCCCACAGCTTGCCTGAGAAGATTCTTCAATCCGGCGACCCCTATCCAAGTCAGCTGAAAGAAACAGCTGATTTAATAGCCAAACAAGCAGGAATTAAAAACTATGAAATTGGCTGGCAAAGTGCCGGGAATACACCAGAACCGTGGATTGGTCCGGATGTTCAGGACTTAACGAGAGAATTGTTTGATCAGAAACAGTACAAGTCTTTCGTTTTTGCACCGGTGGGTTTTGTATGTGACCATCTTGAGGTACTATATGATAATGATATTGAATGTAAAGCTGTAACTGATCAATTAGGGGCAAAGTACTATCGCCCGGAAATGCCAAATGCTAAAGATGAATTTATTGATTGTTTAGCAACTGTAATTTTAAAAAGTTTAGCTTAAATGGAAAGACAAAAATTTTAAATCGATTCAACTAGGAGCTGTTCAATAAGATCAGCTTCTTTTTTCTAGGCTGTGTTAAAGCTTATTGTTGATTTTATAACGATGTTGATTGGAGCGGAAATCAACATCAGCCTTATTCTAAATCATGAATGGATGAAACTTTTTGAGTATATTAAAGATAGACTAAGAAATGGAGGTCATCATATGAAATTGACCGTTATTGGATATTGGGGCGGTTACCCAAAGAAGAATGCTGCAAGTTCAGGCTATTTAGTGGAGCATGAGGGATTTCAATTATTACTGGATTGTGGGAGCGGAGTGTTATCAAAACTGCAAAATGTACTACAACCAGAGGAATTGGATGCAGTCATCCTCTCACATTACCACCCGGATCATATTGCGGATATTGGGGTTTTACAGCATGCTAGATTAATACAAGGCTTCCTGGGAAAGGAACTTCCTAATCTGCCTGTTTACGGGCATTCTTTTGATCAACATGAGTTTAGCAAATTGAGCTATAAAACAATTACGAAAGGGATAGCGTATAATCCTGATGACATCCTATCAACAGGACCATTTCAAGTTTCATTTTTAAAAACGAATCATCCCGTTTCTTGTTATGCTATTAGAATTGAAGCGGGTGGAAAGATCCTTGTTTATACGGGTGATAGTTCATTTAAAGAGGAATTTATTGAATTCAGCCGGGATGCAGATATCCTTTTATGTGAATGTAACTTTTATGGAAATCAAAATGGCAAGTCGGCAGGTCATATGAATAGTATTGAGGCTGGGCAGCTTGCACAGAAAGCCGGGGTAAAGCAATTAATACTTACGCATCTGCCCCATTATGGGAACCTTGATGAGTTGCTTACGGAAGCATCCCGGGAATTTAGCGGTATAATAAAACTTGCTGAAGAATTTTTAACTATTTCACTATAAGGAAGGGAAAATGACGATGCTATTTATCAATAACAAAGGGATTACCGATCCGCGGATCAATCTAGCGATTGAAGAATATGCGTTGAAAAATCTGGATATAAACGAAACGTATTTGTTGTTTTACATAAATGAACCATCGATTATTATTGGGAAAAATCAAAACACCATTGAAGAAATCAATACGGATTATGTTGAAAAGAATGGTATTCATGTCGTCCGCAGATTATCAGGGGGTGGTGCCGTTTACCATGACCTTGGGAATCTGAACTTTAGTTTTATTACGAAAGATGACGGGGAAAGCTTCCATAATTTTCGTAAATTTACGGAGCCGGTGGTTGAGGCATTGCAAAAATTAAGGGTAAACGCTGTGTTAAGCGGTAGAAATGATTTAGAAGTTGAGGGCAGGAAAATCTCCGGAAATGCCCAATTTTCTACAAAGGGCAGAATGTTTAGTCATGGAACCTTGATGTTAAATTCGGAAATTGAGAACGTAGTATCAGCTTTAAAAGTTAAAAAAGAAAAAATTGAATCAAAAGGGATTAAATCTGTTCGCAGCCGAGTGGCTAATATTTCCGAATTCTTAACAGAAAAAATTAGTATTGAAGAATTTCGTTCTTTACTTTTAAAGAATATTTTCGGCGGACAAGATGAAATACAGGAATATATTTTAACAGAAGGGGATTGGGATAGAATTCACCAGCTTTCGAAAGAACGTTACCAAAACTGGGACTGGAATTATGGGAAATCGCCGAAGTTTAATCTTCAGCATTCGCAACGTTTTCCAATAGGCTCAATTGATGTCCGTTTAGAGGTAAATAAGGGACTAATCGAGAACTGCAAAATTTATGGTGACTTTTTTGGTGTAGGTGAGGTATGCGAGATTGAGAAAAAAATAACAGGAATCCGCTATGAAAGAAGTGAAATTGAGCGGGCACTTTCGGATGTAAATACAAAGCATTATTTTGGGAATGTATCAAAAGAAGACATTATTAATTTAATATATTAAAAAATGGGCGATGTTGTTTAGACATCGCTAATTTTTTTATTATATTTACGAGTTATACTTGAATACGTAAAATTCAGGCAATATAATATATTTAGAAAATTAAATATGAATGACTACTCATTCAGGGGGAGGGAAACGATGAATCTTTCAGATCAGCTTCAAGAAACTGCCAAGAAATTTGCCGATAAACCAGCCTACTATTTTATGGGTCAACAAAGCACTTATGCTGAATTAGAAGCTGCTATCCAAAAATTTGCCTCAGGGTTAGAAAAATTGGGACTCAAGCAAGGTGACCATATTGCTTTGTTATTGGGAAATTCACCTCACTTTGTCATCAGCTTATATGGAGCATTGCGTCTTGGGGTAACCGTCATCCCAGTTAATCCTATCTACACCGCGGATGAAATTGGCTATATCTTAAAAAATGGAGATGTAAAAGCGGTGGTTGCACTTGATTTAGCATTACCACTTGCAGAAAAAATGCATACGTTACTCCCAAAAGTAGAGCATTATATTTTTTGTGAATCAAAACCGAATAGTCTTGTTCAATCAGAACTAGAAAGACTAACCGTTCACCCTAAAATGAAATCGTTTACACAAGTAATTGCCTCTGGTGAGCAGTCATTCCAAGCTCCAACTTTAGAGGAGGATGAAGTGGCAATTATTCTTTATACCTCTGGAACGACTGGAAAACCAAAGGGCGCCATGTTAACCCATAAAAATTTATATAGCAATGCAAAGGATGTTGGCGATTACTTAAAAATGAATCAGGATGATAGAGTGGTCACAGTACTGCCGATGTTTCACGTGTTTTGTTTGACTGTCGCCTTAAATGCCCCATTGCTAAGCGGAGCGACCTTATTAATAGCACCTAAATTTAGTCCAAATGAGATCTTCTCGTTAATAAAGGACCATAAGGCTACTGTCTTTGCCGGTGTACCGACCATGTATAATTTCCTCTATCAATATCCCGATGGCAATCCGGATGATCTCGGGTCCTTACGTTTATGCATTTCCGGTGGTGCTTCTCTTCCGGTTGCGTTGTTAAAGAATTTTGAGAAAAAATTTAATGTGTTGATTTCAGAGGGATATGGATTATCGGAAGCATCCCCGGTAACCTGCTTTAACCCGCTTGACCGTCCGCGCAAGCCTGGCTCTATTGGTACATCCATTCTCCGAGTGGAAAATAAAATTGTTGACGAACTTGGGCAGGATGTTCCAATCGGTAGTGTTGGAGAACTGATTGTCCACGGCCCCAATGTGATGAAAGGGTATTATAAAATGCCTGAAGAAACACAAGCCGCAATTCGAAACGGCTGGCTTCATACCGGTGATATGGCCAGAATGGATGAAGAAGGTTATTTTTATATTGTTGACCGGAAAAAGGACATGATTATTGTCGGCGGTTATAATGTTTATCCTCGTGAAGTAGAAGAAGTAATTTATAATCACCCGGAAGTGGTTGAGGCGGCTGTTGTGGGGATACCTGACCCTAATCAAGGCGAGGCAGTTACTGCCTATGTTGTCAGCAAAAATCCTGGACTGACAAAAGAACAGGTTCAAGAATATTGCAGAGAACATCTTGCCAAATATAAAGTGCCAACTACAATTGAATTCATAGAAGAACTGCCAAAGAATACGACTGGAAAAATACTAAGAAGGGCTCTAAAAAATCAACTCTCTCTGAAGGTGGAAAATTAAAAAAATTTTTTAAAAGGCAGGCATTTTACCTGCCTTTTTAGAATTCTCTAATTAGGGGAGGGGAAACAATGGAGCAAGTTTTACTTGAGATTCAAAATCATGTAGCAGTCATCACCATTAATCGTGCAGAAGCACTTAATGCTTTTAATTATGATACTTTACTAGAATTAAAACAAAAAATAGAATCCATCCGCATTAATCAAGAGGTAAGGGCGGTTATTTTTACGGGTGCAGGGGAGAAGGCCTTTAGTGTCGGTGCGGATTTAAAGGAGCGAAAACATTTAACGGAGGAACAGGTCAAACGAAATTTAAATAAAATCAATGAGGTTTTTAACGATATTGATCAACTTCCACAACCCACGATTGCGGCCATAAATGGTTTTGCATTTGGCGGAGGGATGGAACTGGCTTTAGCTTGTGATTTTCGGATTGCCGCCCATGATAGTTCCATGGGATTAACGGAAACGAGTCTGGCCATTATTCCGGGTGCTGGCGGTACTCAGCGATTACCTAGACTCATTGGACAGGCAAAAGCTCTTGAACTCATCCTGACAGCAAAACGTCTTACAGCAAACGAAGCCGATCATTATGGATTACTTACAAGGGTTGTCAATCGGAATATTTTGTTAAGTGATTGTTTCGCTTTTTGCTCACAGATGTTAGCTAACGGACCCGTGGCTTTACAGCAGGCTAAGTTTGCGATAAAGAATGGAATGAATACTGATTTACATACAGGCCTGCAAATCGAACGAAAGGCATATGAGGTAACACTGCCAACAGAGGACAGGATGGAAGCATTACAAGCCTTTTCAGAAAAGAGAAAACCAAATTTTAAAGGGAAGTGACATGGTGCCAGGCACCATGTTTTTTTTATTAGTTTGTAGTGGTCCAATCAGCTTTTGGAATAAGCATTCCTAATAGAAAAAGTCCTATACTCCTATCTTTTGCAGAGACTGACTCAAAAGATGGTTGATAAATCATTTTCATTTTCCACACTCTGTTGATTGGAGCGGAAGGCGGCGAAGACTCCTGCGGGAGTAAGGGGCAGGGGAGACCCCACAGGCGCAGCAGCGCCGAGGAGGCTCCCCGGCACGCCCGCGGAAAGCGAAGCCGCCTGGAGCGTAAATCAACAGACTAGTTTAATGCATAAAAAAGAAGTGCCCTGAAAGTATACTTTTGGGACACCCTCTTTTCGTTTTCTTAGTTCTAAAACCTCCTTTTTAAACTAAACTAGGAATAGAGAGGTTGTACAAGAAGGGGGACAAAATCATGGTGCGAAAAATGGGGGTCTATGCGGTTTTGGCCTTTTGTTTATATGGTTTATTAATTTATTGGTATTTATTTCATTTTGCTAATACCTCATTACCATTTGAATATCAAGGCTCCAAAGCAGACCCATCCACTTTCCTTAATGGGAGAGAGTTAAGTCTTAGCGAAGAATATTCGAAAATTAGAAACTTATTGTTTTTTTTATCGACTCCATTTGAATGGCTATTTTATTTTCTAATCCTGTTATTTGGCTTTTCAAAGGCCTTTAAGCGCTGGGCAGATCAATCAGCAAAATATAAGGTACTGCGAATGCCAATTTATTTAATTTGGTTATCCTTTTTTGCCTTTGTAGCTACCTTTCCTTTGAATTATATCAGCTATTCTTTATCAAGGACCTATCATATATCAACCCAAAGCTTTGCTTCTTGGATGAAGGATGAATTAATTGATTTCTGGATTAATTATGGTACCTGGCTGATTATTGTTCCAGTTCTTTACTGGTTAATGAAGAAAAGCCAAAAGCGCTGGTGGCTATATGGCTGGCTGTTATCCGTACCTTTTACATTATTTATGATGTTTCTGCAGCCAGTTGTGATTGACCCGTTATACAATGATTTTTATCCTTTGAAAAATAAAGAACTGGAAACAAAGATTCTGGTATTGGCAGAGAAAGCACATATCCCGGCACAGCATGTTTTTGAGGTTAACATGGCGGATAAGACGAATGCGTTAAACGCTTATGTAAGCGGGATTGGTTCCAATGCAAGGATTGTCCTTTGGGATACCACATTAAACAGGTTAAATGATAACCAAATTTTATTTATCATGGCTCATGAAATCTGTCATTACGTAGAAAAACATATTTATTTTGGTATAGCTGGTTACCTGCTGCTTTCCTTGCTGGGTTTATATCTAACTTACAAAATAATGAACTGGGCTGTAAGAAAATGGGGCAAGGAACTAAAAATAGACGATGTAAAAGATATTCGCTCTTTGCCGTTATTTTTTATGATTTTATCTCTGCTTTTATTTTCTGCGAGCCCACTAACTAATCTGGCCTCACGTTATGAGGAAACGCGTGCGGATAAGTATGCAATTGAAATGACCAAAAATCCGGAGGCGGCGATTAGCTCTTTCCAAGAGTTAACCCGGTCTGGTTTAAGTGAAGTTAACCCGCCTTTACTGGTGAAAATATTCCGGTATACTCATCCGTCCATGTTAGATCGAATTTCCATGTTAGAGGAATATGAAATTGAACATCGTAACCAATAGTTTAAGCATTTTAGGCCAAGGATTTTTATCCTTGGCCTTTTCTAATACAAGAGGTTGAGCTTTTGTGTCTATAAAAAAAGCTGTGTTCAACTTGGATGTTGATTTCCGCTTTGTCGTTCGCTTTCCGCTCCAATCAACATCGTTTCAAAATCAACAATAACCATTAGCACAGCCAAAAAATAAAAACCGCCGTTGATCACGGCGGTTAACATTTTAGGTCCCAAATCGTTTGTTAATCAATATTAGCTCATTTGAAAGAAGCTGAAAGGTCTGTTTATCACGGGTATCAATGGCTTTGTCAATTTTTCTCATCAACTTTTCCTTTTCCACATTCAACTGGATTTCCGACAACAGCATCTCGATGTATAAATCCTGGACGAAGTTCTCTTTCATACGGGTTCGTTTCATGGCACCAATTTTCATTAATTCTTGGTAGGACTTATCGTTCATGAAAATCACCTCTGAGCTTTTTTAAAGTATATGGCAGTTTTGGCATAATATCAATACTTTTTATAATTTTCTGATAGTTTATTTCTTGACAAATAAATGTGAATACTTTCGGAACAATTCCCAGAAAGTAAGGGAGTGAAAAGTAAAAGGTGGTAAGATATGGTGGATAAATGGAATAAAAAGGAGTTGGGACTTTGACGCAAAAGCAGACCGGAGATTATATAGTGAATTCCTGTACCATGTATATAAAACCAGAAGAGTATGGAAATAAGGTGTTTTCATTAATTGGTGAAGTCGAAGACGAAATTCTATCTCCGCTTAAACCATTCAGTATCATACAAAAAAGCTGTGCTTATTATGGTGTCGATTATGAAGGCAGAAGAAAAGGGACAAGGCTATTAATTGAATATTCTCGAAAACTTCCCATAGTGATTGAACCCATGAACAACATTTATACTTTCTGTACGGCTTCCCCGGAGAGCCCTAAGTGTATCTGGTTCTTCACTGAACATATCAAAGATTATCGGCGTTTTTCCGCACGTGAAACATTAGTCACTTTCCGCAATAATCAATCTCACATTTTCCCTGTTTCATATAATACATTTAATTCCCAAATGTTACGGACTTCTTATTTACAAATGAAGTTAATGCAAAGGGTGGAGTTTAATAATAAAAAATTGGCTTTTTTGCTTCATGGTCCCAACCCTTCAAAAGCATCAGAGAGCAATGAACTTTATTTGAATAAAAGAAAATAATAGCTACCGGGCTAGGTGTTTTTTTGATAAATAGGTTTCTAATAATTCCTGGACTTTGTTTCGAATTCTTGGATTAAAATAATTATGATTTTCTTCATAGCCCTTATAGATAAACATATACGTTGTAAAAGCATCATCCCGTTTGGTTTCAATTACTTGTAGCTTATTCCTCTTCATGTATTGTTTAACATCAGCTAACTCCCGTTGAATGCACTTCATGGTTTCATCAATTAAATTCAAGTAGGGCTGCTTTAATTTAAAAGAGCTGTTTGTTACAACGTTTAAATCACGGTTAAGAATAATAAGAACCATTGGTAAATAAATGGCCTTCTCCATGATGTCACGCTCATCCTCAGGAATTCTGGTCATCTTGACTTCACCCTTTCTTAAAAAAACGAACAAATGTTCTTTAATAATTTTACCAAGAACAGACCAATAAATGCAATAAGAGATTATTTTAAGAAAGCTTGTCATAGGACGAGCTTTCTTTGTTGCAAAAATAAGGAAAGATATGAGAAAGTTTTTATTAATAGAAGGATATTTAATAGGGGAAAATGAATTAAAATGATAAAACTACAACGTTAAATAAAATTGGAAGGGAAATATGGTGGACGAATGGATGATAAACAAATGAGAGCTGATCGACATCAGAAAAAAAGAAAAAGATGGCCGTCCATTTTACTTGTATGTTTACTTTTGATTGGTGGAGTATCAGGATATGCTTATTATCAATATAAACAAGGTGTTAATCAATCCTTAAAAAACATTAACACGGATCAAAAAGAAGCAAATGTAGTTTATAATTTTGAAGGGCAAAAAGATCAGTACGGTGATACAAATGTTTTGCTGCTAGGAAGTGATGCAAGGGGAAATGAAAAATCCCGTGCCGATACCATAATGATTTTACATTATAACGAAGATAAGGGAACCTTCAAGCTAACATCGATTATGCGAGACAGCTATGTCTCCATTCCAGGGCACGCAAAACATAAAATTAATTCAGCTTTCGCTCGCGGAGGTCCTGAGTTAATGAGACAAACGATTAAGCAGAATTTTGATATTGATTTACAGTACTATGCCATCGTGAATTTTCAGGGATTTGTCCAGCTTATTGATGAAGTTTTTCCTAATGGTGTAGAGATTAATGTTGAAAAAGAAATGTCAGAGTATGTGGACACACCATTAGAGCCTGGTCTTCAAAGACTAAATGGCAAACAAATGTTAAGCTTCGTTCGTTTTCGTCATGATGCTGTTGGTGACTTTGGGCGTGTAGAAAGACAGCAAATAGCTATTAAGGCCATTAAAGACCAATTAAGTGGTGTTAAAACTATTGCAAAACTTCCAAAATTGATTGGTGTCGTGACACCGTATATAAATACCAATATGACAACCACTGATGGGTTATTTATGGCTAAAGAATTCCTTTCAGGTGACCAGAATATTGAAACTCTCCGAATTCCCATTGATAACAGCTTTACAGAGCCCCGGATCAAAGGAGAAGGAGCGATACTTGATATTGATGTAGAGAAAAATAAAGAGGCACTCCATCAATTTATAACGAAGTAAGATATATAAAATAAAGGAGAAAGCGGGATGGACATCGAATCACTTAAAGCTTGGTTTACACTTGAACATATTATGAGCCTCATACAGGAGTATCGGGCTCTTGGTCCGGTACCAGGCATCTTGTTGATCATTGTGGAAGCATTTTTGCCGTTTCTCCCTTTATTTGTGTTTGTAATGGCTAATGCGAATGCCTTTGGTCTTTGGTTTGGATTTTTGTACTCTTGGCTGGGGGCTTGTTTAGGTGCCATGCTTGTTTTTTTTCTAATCAGAAGGTATGGGCAAAAACGGTTATTGTCGTTTTTGCCCAAGCATCCCAAGGTCCGGAAACTTATGGATTGGGTGGAACGTCATGGGTTTGGTCCACTCTTTTTACTCTTATGTTTTCCATTTACTCCATCCGCAGTTGTAAATATTGTTGCTGGTCTTTCAAGAATTAGCTTTGCTCAGTACATGCTGGCAGTGTGTATTGGGAAAATGGTGATGATTTTTACGATAAGCTTTATCGGTTATGACCTTCATTCATTGATAACAAAACCTTTTCGAACGGTCATTGTTTTGCTTGTTATTTTTATTCTTTGGTTAGTGGGGAAAAGAATTGAAGTTAGAATGAATAAGCGTTTGGAAATTGACCATAATGGAGAAATACATAGAAAGAAAGAAAAGGAGAAACGGAGGAGTGTCAATGAAGATTGAATGGAAAAAAGAAGGATTAGAATGGGTTAAAGCTTTTGCCATCGGAATTATTATTTTTGCTTTTATTCGAACTTTTTTCTTTTCTAATTATATAGTAGAAGGCGAATCCATGATGCCGACTCTCCAGGACGGAAACAAACTCGTAGTTAATAAACTGGGGTATCAGGTTGGTGAGTTAAACCGTTTTGATGTGATTGTTTTTCATGCTAATGCCAAAGAGGACTTTGTTAAGCGGATTATCGGACTGCCTGGTGATAAAATTGAGTATCGAGATGACACGTTATATATAAATGGTCACAAGTATGATGAACCCTTCTTAGATATTTATAAAAAGAAATCCCCAGGTTTAAAATTAACAGGAGATTTTAGTTTAAAGGAAATTACCGGTGAAGATACTGTACCTGAGGGCAAATTATTTGTTCTTGGTGATAATCGGTTAGGAAGCTGGGACAGCCGTCAATTTGGCTTTATCAATGCTAGCAAAGTTGTCGGTAAAGTAGATCTTCGCTATTGGCCGTTAAATGAAATAAATGTTCATTTTTAAATAAAGGATGCTGACGACACGATTTATAAAATCGTGTTTTTTTTTGAAATCCAGAGGGTGTCCCAAAAGTT
>NZ_JBALPZ010000018.1:51430-69220 GCF_036965645.1 Neobacillus drentensis | reverse complement strand
TACGTTGGCTTAGTCTCATCTAGAAACTAATATTATTGTTTGTTGACGTTTTTGTTTGTTTAGTTTTCAAAGAACAATCATTTTTTCGGTGCCTCTTCAGAAGCAACTCTATTAATATATCACGTCGTTAAATTCGAGTCAACTACTTTTTTTCTTTCAAAGTGTTATTAACCTCGTTCAACGACTGCTTTAATATATTACCACCATGACCTGGTTGGGTCAATACTAAATTTTTATTTCTTTTAATATGTTTTTAAAAATGGCCTTTAGCTATACCTCCAGACATATAGAAATCATTAATAGAAATCATTAATAGAAATCATTAATTCAAATCAATTTTTCCTTTATTCTTCTTGAAGACAAACCGCTTTTTACAACCTCTCTATTTGTCCTCTATTCCCCTTCTTTAAAAAAGCACGTTAATTCTCCACTATAAAAAAAGAAGCCAGCCATCCAGGCCGGCTTCTTCACCAAATTTACTTCGTAATCTTAACAATACCTTCTTGTTTCATATTAACTTGACCCGTCTTCTCAATCACCACCTTTTCACCTTCAGCTAAGTTTGTGAACACAACCGGTGTAATAGTAGAAGTTGCATTTTCTTTTATATAGTTAATATCGAACTTCAAGAGCGGTTGACCTTGCTCAATAATTTCATTTTCTGTTACTAATGTTTCAAACCCTTGACCTTTTAAATTAACCGTATCAATACCTACATGGATAAGGATCTCACGTCCAGTATCAGAAAGAATGCCAATCGCATGTTTAGTTGGGAACAAGTTAACAATCTTACCGTTAACTGGTGATACCACCATACCTTCTGAAGGCACAATCGCAAAACCATCACCCATCATCTTACCCGCAAACACTTGGTCAGGCACTTCCGTAATAGACTTGATTTCTCCTTTAAGAGGTGCAGCAAATACTTCATTTTGGCGCGCAGCCTGCATAACGTCAGTAGGAGTTGTCTGAGTCTGCTGTGGTTCAGACACTGCTGCTGCACGAGGGCGTTTTCCTGACATAATATCTTTCATTTGACCCTTAATGGTTTCAGAACGCGGCCCAAATATTGCTTGAATATTGTTACCGACTTCAAGTACACCTGCAGCACCAAGGCGTTTTAATTCATCTTTGTTAACATTTTTAATATCTTTTACTGATACACGAAGACGTGTAATACATGCATCAAGATTAGCGATATTATCCCTGCCGCCCATAGCATCTAGAATATTAGAAGCTAAATCTCCACCTGCAGCCTTTCCTGCTGTTTGTTCGCCATCCTCTTCCTCTAGCTCACGACCAGGTGTTTTAAGATCAAACTTACGAATTGCAAAACGGAAACCAAAGTAGTAAATAACAGCAAACACAAGACCAACTGGAATTACAAGCCAAGCATGTGTTTGTGGATTAATTAAACCAAATAGTACATAGTCAATTAAACCACCAGAGAATGTCATACCAATTTTTACATTTAACAGATGCATTACCATAAATGATAAACCAGCAAAAATAGCATGAATACCAAACAATACTGGCGCAACGAATAGGAATGAGAACTCAATCGGTTCAGTAATACCTGTTAGGAAAGCAGTTAGTCCAGCCGAAGCCATTAAACCACCAACAAATACTTTCTTTTCAGGCTTGGCTTCATGATAAATTGCTAATGCAGCTGCCGGAAGACCAAACATCATGAACGGGAATTTACCAGTCATAAATGTACCAGCAGTAAGATTTTTTACATGGTCTGAAATCTGAGCCATAAAGATCCGCTGGTCACCGTGAACAACCTGACCCGCTTTAGTAGTATACGTTCCGAATTCATACCAGAAAGGTGAATAGAAAATATGATGTAATCCAAATGGAATCAATGCACGTTCAATTACCCCGAAAATAAACGCAGAAAGAGTAAGGTTCGCATTAACCATGTTGTTAGAGAATGCGTTTAATCCAGATTGGATTGGCGGCCAAATAACTAACATGATTAATCCAAGAATAATTGCTGTGGCAGCTGTGATAATTGGAACGAAACGTTTTCCCGCAAAGAATCCTAGATAGGATGGAAGCTCGATTTCAAAAAACTTATTGTACATAGTTGCAGCGAGGATACCAACAATAATACCGCCGAACACCCCAGTTTGAAGAGTTGGGATACCTAGGACACTTACATAACTTGTTCCATTAATGGACTTCGCATCAATACCTAAAACTGTACCCATCGTTACATTCATAATTAAGTAACCAATGATCGCTGCTAGTCCAGCTGTTCCTTCACCGCCAGCTAAACCCACAGCAACACCAACGGCAAATAACAGCGGCAGGTTACCGAAAACAATATCCCCGGCATTCTTCATAACAGATGCAACCATTGCAACTCCACTATTATCTAGCCAAGGTGCTAGGTTCAATAATGCCGGATTGACTAACGCTGCACCTATTGCAAGCAAGATTCCCGCAGCCGGTAAAAGAGCAACCGGAAGCATAAGTGCTTTTCCGACTTTTTGTAATGTACCAAAAGCGTTTTTCATTTAAATGACCTCCTGAAATTTTTTAGCTCATAAAGCGGTTACACAATAGGTAAAAAACAACAAAAAAGGCATGAGTAAAAGTACTATTGAAACGAAGTTTAGGTATAGACTACCCCAAATCCTTCAATTCAATTAATACTTTTCACTCATGCCTGATCGAATCAGTAACACGTAAAAAATAATAAGTGCTATTTAAATTTGTTTTGAAGTCTCTGCAAATGCATCGTTAGATAAACGGCTTCTGCATCGAAGACCTTCATTTTTAATGTTTGCTGCATCACTTTAATGAGCTTCCATGAGAGATTATAACACACTGGATATTCAACTTTCAATAGGTTTGCAATTTTTTCTGGTTCCTCAACCTTCTCAGCTTTTATCACACGTTCAATAGCGAAACGGAGATGGCGGACAAGCCTCATGTAATCAATACTCTCCTTGTCAATTCCAATATCAAATTGCTCCTCAACCATGTTGACCAATTTGCTGACAAGTTGTGAGTGTTGATTAACGTCCGATAAATTTTTATTGGTCAACGCACTATGGATGTGCAAAGCAATAAACCCAATTTCACCAACGGGTAAATGGATTCCAGTCTTATCACTAATGTAATCCACCACTGTTGAAGCGATTTCATATTCATGGCGATAAAGAGCTTTTGTTTCGACTAAAAACGGGTTCCGCATTTCCATCCCTTTTGATGATCTTGTAAGGGCAAACATTAAGTGATCTGTGAGGGCTACATGAATATGTTCATTTAAATCTGTGTGTGTACGCTGTTTAATTATATCAATCGCAGAGATAATGACTTCTAAATAATCTAAATCAATAAATGGAAGCAATTTAATGTAGTTTTCTTGCTCCTTTTCATCTTTCAAAACAAAGAGCTTTTCAACAGTTTCTGTTTCTATATAGTCGCCTCTTTTTCGATTAAACCCTATACCTTTCCCAATCAAGACAACTTCTTTGAAGGAAGGGTGTTCAGCAATTAATACATTGTTATTTAATACTTTATCGATTAATAGGTTCGCCAAACCTTCACCCCCGTTTCTCCTGCAAACACTTACTATTTTCATGTTATAAGAGGTTAAACAGGAAGTCAACGACATTGTTCGACAAATATTCGAATAAATGATCGAGGTCTGCTATAATCGCCCCAATAGTCAAAAAGGGAACTGTATGGTCACAGTTCCCTCGGAGTATTTGATTATTTTAAGATAAAATATAACACAAAGATTACAAAGAATAGGTACATGATTGGGTTAATCTCTTTTACACGGCCCTTTACAATCATTGTAATAGGGTAGAAGATAAACCCTACTGCAATCCCGGTTGCAATACTGTATGACAGCGGCATCGCAATCATTGTTAAGAAAGCAGGTACAGCAATTTCAAACTTTTTCCAATCAATATTTCCTAATGACGATACCATTAATACCCCAACAATGATCAAAGCTGGTGCTGTTACAGATGATGTAACCACTGATAATAATGGAAAGAAAAAGATTGATAAGATAAATAGTCCAGCAGTTACAAGAGATGCAAATCCTGTTCTTGCTCCAGCAGCAACACCTGCTGATGACTCAATATACGATGTCGTAGTCGAAGTACCCAAAATCGCACCAACTGTTGAAGCAATCGAATCTGAAATTAAAGCGCGGCCGGCACGTGGCAGCTTATTGTCTTTCATAATTCCCGCTTGGTTTGCTACAGCTACAAGTGTCCCTGCATTGTCAAAGAAGTCAACAAACAAGAAAGTTAAGATAATACCAAGCATGGATGTAGTATAAAATGAACTGTCTCCAAAGGAAGAAAAGGCTGCACCAAACGTAGGCGCTAAACTTGGAACTGTGTCTACCACTTTAGTCGGCATCTTGATTTCACCAAAAATCATCCCCACAATAGCCGTGATGACCATACCATAGAAAACAGCACCATTAATGCCTCTTGTCATCAAAATAACCGTTATAACAATCCCAAATATAGCTAAAAGCGTAGGACCTGAAGTTAAGTCACCTAAACCAACAAGTGTTGCATCATTATTTACAATAATTTTAGCATCTTGTAAGCCGACAAAGGTAATGAACAAACCAATACCCGCCCCAACTGCGTGTTTTAAATCAACTGGAATTGCGTTAATGATTTTCTCACGAAGTCCAGTAAGTGTTAGTAAAAGAAAAAATATACCGGAAATAAGAACAGCACCGAGTGCATGCTGCCAAGGGATTCCACTCCCTAAAACAACTGTATAAGCAAAGAAAGCATTTAATCCCATACCAGGTGCTAATGCGAGTGGATACTTTCCAAGTAGTCCCATTACGATAGATCCAAGGGCAGAGGCAAGGGCCGTAGCTACAAATACTGCACCATAGTCCATTCTAAGGGCATCTGGATAGTCTTTTATAGAAGCTAGTGATAATGTTAAGGGATTTACCACCAATATATATGCCATCGCTAAGAAAGTCGTTAATCCCCCAATAAATTCACGGCGATAATTAGTGCCATGTTTTTCAAACTCAAAATACTTTTGCATTTCTTTTCCCCCTATAAATCTTTTCTTTATTATGCAAAAAAATACCCCGGTATATTCTACCGGAGTATGACTATAGGCTCGTGCAATATAAGAGGAAAAGAATGCCTCTTTATTTCACACTGCCTCGTAGTCAAGCCATTTACGGTGGCTCGGTAGAAACTTTTGGGCCATATCCCCAATATTATACGATGCAATTGATTATTTACCTTATTTCCTTTTTTATTTTAACAGGTCATGAACAGCTTGTAAACAAAAAATACGAACGATGTTAATAAAAAAAATAGCATTGTTCGTATTTTTGTTTAATCCTTCCAAAATTCTTCCCCATTCGCCAAAAATCGACATGAACGGTAAGCCATATCGTGTGTCTGCTCCAAGCAAGCATAAAAAATAAGACGAGCCTGCTATCGGCGCGTCTTATTTTTGCCCTAATATAGGTTATTTAGTTTATTCCCACTCAATGGTTGCAGGCGGCTTGCTTGTAATATCGTAAACCACCCGGTTCACGTGTGGCACCTCATTCACAATTCGAGTCGAGATGAGTTCTAACACATCCCAAGGAATACGTGCCCAATCTGATGTCATCCCATCGATTGAAGTAACGGCGCGGATTCCGATTGTATAATCATAGGTCCGTGCATCCCCCATAACACCAACACTACGGATATCTGGCAGTACGGTGAAGTATTGCCAAATTTCGCGGTCAAGCCCAGCTTTTTTGATTTCTTCGCGTAAAATCCAATCAGATTCACGGACAATTTCAAGCTTGTCATCTGAAATCGCTCCTAGGACACGAATCCCAAGACCTGGACCAGGGAATGGCTGACGCCAAACAATCTCATCAGGGATGCCAAGTTCTGTTCCAAGAGCACGAACCTCGTCCTTAAACAATGTATTGAGCGGTTCGATTAATTTAAATTGCATGTCTTCTGGAAGACCGCCTACATTGTGATGCGATTTAATCGTTTGTGCCGTCGCTGTTCCACTTTCAATAATATCGGTGTATAGAGTACCTTGTGCCAAGAACTCAATTCCCTCAAGCTTAGCTGCCTCATCATCGAATACATAAATAAATTCATTACCGATAATCTTCCGCTTCTTCTCCGGATCTGATACACCTTCTAATTTAGAGAAGAAACGTTCCTTTGCATCAACCTTAATTACATTCATATGGAAACCTTCAGAGAAAGTCTTCATAACGCTCTCCGCTTCATTTTTGCGAAGCAGCCCATGATCTACAAAGATACAGGTTAATTGATCGCCAATTGCTTTATGAATTAACACGGCAACTACAGAAGAATCCACTCCTCCGCTCAGTGCACAAAGTACCTTTTTGTCACCAACAGTCTCGCGGATCTTTGCCATTTCTG
Source organism: Neobacillus drentensis (assembly GCF_036965645.1). GTDB lineage: Bacteria > Bacillota > Bacilli > Bacillales > Cytobacillaceae > Neobacillus > Neobacillus drentensis_D. The sequence continues at coordinate 62,795 of NZ_JBALPZ010000018.1, read as the reverse complement.
TTTCAATAAAGTTTTCCATTGACCAATTCGCCTTGCACTCACAAACTTTAAAGACGAAATTCTTGAGCAGTTCATTTCCATATACAGAATGACGTACCTCTGGATGAAATTGAACCGCATAGAGTTTACGATTCTCATCACTCATTGCAGAAATTGGACAAGACGGGCTTGTTCCATTAATGGTGAACCCTTCTGGTGCTTCTACAACTAGATCCCCATGACTCATCCAAACAGTCTGTTCGGAAGGAAGTTCAGCAAATAAGGTTGATGGCTGTTCAAGAACCATTGTCGCTTTACCATACTCACGCTGCTGCGCCTTTTCAACTTTTCCGTTAAAGTGAACGGTCATTAACTGCATGCCATAACAAATCCCTAGAATCGGTAAGCCCATTTCAAAAATGGCTTCATCACAGCGGAATGAATTTTCATCATAAACGCTGTTGGGACCACCAGAAAAAATAATCCCTTTTGGATTCATTTTGCGAATTTCTTCTGCAGTAATTGTATGTGGATGAAGCTCACTGTATACGCCGAACTCACGAATGCGGCGGGTAATCAATTGGTTATATTGGCTTCCAAAGTCTAACACAACAATTAAATCTTGCTTTTCCGTCAAAACATCCACCCCTCAATTTCTAAATAATACTTCTAGTTTTACCAATATGTGAAAAAATAAAAAAAAACTAGAATTCTCTCCCCAACATAAACAGGAAGGCAGAATTCTAGTTATCTCGCAAAAGTATCACTAAAAAAATTCCGCCTTCATAGTCAGGCCATTTACGGCGGCCCGGTAGATACTCTCGAACCCTATTTTCGAGGATATATGAAGGTATTCATACCCTATTAGAAAAGCGCAAGGCGCTTAGTCTTCGGCGACAAGCACAAGACGAGCCGGCAGGAAGGTTGGTTTTTACCTTCATGACGGATTGGCTTGTGACCTCGAGCCGATGGCGCCTGGAGCTAGACATTGAATTTAAAACTTATTGTAACAATAAGGCGTTTTTCCGGTCAAGCGATTGTCTTTTTAATTAAATTTTCCCACAATTCACGCGTCTCTTCCCAAGTCCCTTTTGGGAGAGTTTGATGATAAAGATATTGTTCATAACGAGCTGTTAAGCGGGTCATTTCTCTGGTTGAATAAAACGTGTCAATATAACAGGCATAACTGCGCAGGGTTTGATTTTCTTTTCGCTTTAATCCATAACGGTCTAGCTGACCTAATAAAATCAAATACGCAGAGCCAATATTTTCATCTTTTTTCATAAATTTATAAAAGAACAAGATCCCATATGGAGCTAAGCGGCCGCGCAAGCGGTAAAGAAGGCCCGCAATACCTGCTAAGAGCAGAGTAATAAAAAGAAGCCGTACCCAATAAAGCTTTACGGTACTAAGCATTGTTTTCACCCCATTGGATTGGCTGAGATCCTTCTTAGGCTCAGCAGGTTCCTTCTTCTCCTCTTGCGTTTTATTCACGGATGGTGATGTGACAGGCTGGTTACTTATTGTAGAATCATCTTTCACATCATTATGGATAGTAACTTCATTCGAAAAGCCCACCGTCGGCTCAAATGGCACCCAGCCCAAATTGGGGAAGAAAACCTCAACCCATGAATGGGCATTATTATTGGTAACTTCATAAAACTGCTTCGCGGAACCCTCTTTACTGGATGAATGAGACTCACCGCCCGTGTAGCCCTTTACCCAGCGTGTCGGAATACCGATGGTTCTCAGCATGACCGCCATAGAAGTCGAGAAGTTATCACAGTATCCTCTTTTTGTATCGAACAAGAATTGATCCACATAATCATCCTTCTCACCAGGAACGGCTGCATTTTTTTGATCATAACTATATCCGGTATTACCAAAATACGCTTCGACCGCCTTTGCCTTGTCATACCAGTTTGTCTTTCCCTTTGTGATTTCTTCTGTCAGTTCTTTTACCCGCGGCGGCAAGTTAACTGGCAGCATGGTATATTTTTCATAAAAAGCCCTGTTCATTTCAGCAGGAAACGAAGTTGTCTTTACTAACTCAGAAGCTTTATATTTTGGGACATCAAATTCCACCGTAAACAATTGAGGAACTACAGGTTGTTGACTGCTTGTTACAAAGCTAATTTTCTCATTGTTTCCATCGACCAAAAACTCATTTGTATCCTGTTTAGAAGGCTGTATAGTTAATACCCTAGTAACCCCTGCCGGATACATGACATTATTAAATTTATAGCTTCCATCCAAATTCACACGGGCTGTTTCTGTGATCGTTTCCACTTCGTCAGGAATCGAATAAATAGGGACAAGATCCCCTTTTTTAAAAGGTAAAAATGTTGATCCAGAGGCAATCCAGCCCTTCCCTGTGTACATATCCTTCGTTTCCATTTTCCAATAGGTTTCCCCATTACCTTCATAGGTAAATACAGCTTGGTCATCCCCAACAAACGGACCACCTAAAGCCGTATCATCCGTACTATACCCAATTCGGTGCGGACCCGCTTCTTCACTGGATGGATCTGCCTTGTCGTTTTTAGCGGTTAGATACGGGACTGGATCAGGCCAGATCGGCGCCGCTTTAGGTGCAGCTATCCCCACTAAAATACTAACTGCAATCATCACGGCTAGGGGAATCATCCATCTGCGAATCAATGCAGTATCATAATGAACCCTTTCCTTTTGAATGATTCGGTAATAGGTCAACATCCCCATAACCGCAAATCCTGATACAACCGTTCGAATAATCGCTGTTTTCGCATTATAAGCTGTAAAGGTATCGAGTACTGTAACATAAACCAATGTCAAAAAGAAAAAAATAAATATTCGCTGCTTTCTTAAAATCCAGTAGTGAATAAGGTATACCATTAATCCTAGCAGGATAAAAAACAAGAGGGTTCGGAATTCATTCGTTAAGTCGTACCACTGTCCGCCAACCAAAGAGCGGATATTATCCGTACAATCCATAATGAAGGATGAAAACCAGCTGATGTTAAGCATTCCTTCTTCATAGTGAAGATGATGGATGGAAAATAGGATAAGAATGAGCATCAGGATCGATTGCCAGATTACCTTGAGATTTAAAAAGGATGCGGTAAAAGAAATAATTAAAAAAATAATAAAGATGCCCATATTACCAGTATCGGTTAATTGGTTAACCGGTCGAAGCCATTCCCATAATAAGAAAAAACTGAACACGTATAGAAGAAACGTAGGAATATCCCTTTTCATACTCATAAGCCCACCACCGAAAAGGCTGACCTTTGTTCGCCCTCATTCACTATAACGACTCGAATTCCGCGGGCATGGGCAATTGAAATCAATGAGCGTTCATTGTCTGAGGCAGCTTCCTTACTTCCTTTAATTAGAAAAAGAGTGATCGCCCCTTTCCTTTGCCCCATAAAACTTGCCTTTTCAATTAATGGTTTGGTCAACTGGGCCGTGACCAATATAAAGAAAACCGCTTGTTGAACAAACATTCCCTCTGTTTCAATGACCTGTTCCAACGGTCTTAAGCTTCTGGCCTCAATTTTCGCCAGGTGATAGAAGAGCTGTCTGAGGTGTGGTTCTCCGCCGCTAATCGGAAAGTACACCCTGTCCTTGCTATAGGTTAAGAATCCCGTCTGCGCTCCCGTCTTTAAAACCGCTCGAACAAGCGAAGCTGTATAGGATACAACTGCTTCAAAGTGTTGATCCGGTGCACAGTCCATAATCACAACCACATCATGTGATTGCCGCTGCTCAAATTCCTTTGTCATAATTTCATTTCGTTTTGCGGACGCCTTCCAGTTAATCCATGAAAAACGGTCACCCGGCTGATAATCTCTTACCCCGGCTGCCATGGAAGTATCACGCTGCACCCATTCTCTCGATGCAGTAAGACCTTGATCGAATTGGTTTTCAAACGGCTTGTAAAAAAACTCGGAATAGGTGGGATAGACAATTATTTTCGCTTCTTGAGAGATAGTCTTTTCTTTTTCAAACAATCCTAGAGGGTCCCCAATTTTAACTGTAAAAGAACGAAAAAAATGTTCACCGCGCGGCAGTTCTTCGATGATATATTCATAAGAAAATTCCTTTTTGAATCCTGGCAGGAGGAGGGCTTTTGTTTTTTTAGACTGTTGGGCTGATTTCAGTGGTTCCTCTAAGCGATCTTCGATAAGCAGAAAAAACAACGGAAAGGAATTCGTGCGTCTTACGTTTATAGTTACCCTTAAGGCTTCCCCTGCATTAAAGTCACTCTTTGGCAAAATCCTTGTGATTTCAAGTTCATTTAAGGAATACATGGATAAAGCCATGCAATACATAGCAAATGGCAGAAAGCTATAAAATAGGAACCAGCTGACAAACCCTCCTTCGAACATGGCATATGAAAAAGTCAGGAGAATCAAAATAAGCAGCAGAATAAATTTCCCTGCTTTTTTTAAAAGAATCAAGGATCTTTTCATGATTATTTCGCAAGCCTTTGAACTGGTACAGGTACTCTTGCAATGACACGGTTGACAATTTCTTCTGATGTGGTACCCTCAAATTTTGCTTCTGACTTTAAGATGATTCGGTGAGATAAAACAAATGGAGCTAAATACTGAATATCATCCGGCAGACAAAAGTCACGATTGTACATAAACGCATAGGCCTGGGCTGCCTTCATAAGGGCAATCGAACCTCTTGGACTTGCACCAAGATAAACACTGCCATGCCCCCTTGTCCTGTTAACAATATCGACTATATAACGTTTTATGGTATCATCGACAAAAACATTTCTTATTTCATTCTGAAGGGATATCACTTCTTCGAGGTTAATTACGGGCGTAAGCTCTTCAATCGGCGGTACCCTTTGGGCGCGGTTGAGGACTTCCATTTCCTCTTGCAAATCCGGATAGCCCATTTTCATTTTTAGCAGAAAGCGGTCAAGCTGTGCTTCAGGAAGCGGATAGGTTCCCTCATATTCAATTGGATTTTGTGTCGCCATAACAAAAAATGGCCGGTTTAATTTGTGGGTTATGCCATCTATGGTAACACTTGCCTCTTCCATCCCCTCTAGGAGTGCGGATTGAGTTTTGGGTGATGTGCGGTTAATTTCATCCGCTAGGATAATGTTTCCCATGAGAGGACCTGGCCGAAATTGAAATTCCAGTTCTTTTGGATTGTATATAGAAACTCCCGTAACGTCTGAGGGTAAGAGATCCGGGGTGAATTGGATTCTTCGGAAATTGGCACTAATGGACTTGGCGAGGGCACGAACCATCATCGTTTTTCCGACACCAGGTACATCTTCAAGTAACACATGTCCACCGGCAAGCAGTGCCACTAGACTTAATTCTGCGACATTCCGCTTTCCAATCATAACCTTTTCAATGTTATCTATTATTCTTTTAATTGTTGGATTCATTTGCTCTTGTGACAAATGGACTCCTCCTTTTCAAAAAAAGAGCTAATTTTTGGCATCATCTATATGTATTCTAGCTACTGTAAAATAAATCCTTTTAGGAATACCATTTAACATTCAATTTGGGGTGTTTAAAATACCTATCAACAACCCTTTTAATCCAGATGACTTATAGATAAAGACCCTATAGTTTTATTCTATAGGGTCTTTATCCATGGACGTTTATTGAAGGGCTATTAAATTTAATTGTTGACCCCTTACTCCTTCCAGAGTGAGGGTAACTCTTTTTCCTTGGGTATTTTTCACTTCATCAATCAACTTTCCTGTTGCTTTTGCAGTATAAGTGCGACCTTCAGTCGTGATAAAACGAAATGTTCCCTTAGGATCCACCCTGCCTATTTCGGCCTCAACCTTGATTTGACTTGGTTTTGATAAAGCGGCAGGAATATTAATTTTTTGCCCAATTTTTAATTTAGCTGGCTCTACAGCTGGATTCAGTTTTTGTATGGATTCTATCGTAATTCCACGCGCCTTAGCTATTTTTGTAAAGGTATCACCCGCTTTTATCACATAAACAGATGAGGTTGAATTTGTGTGAGCTTGGTCTTTACTCGTAAGATAAGTTTCACTGACGAATGCCTTTTTCCCATGGAAGTTAATCCTTGCCCAGTCATTCGCACTTGATATCACCAACACTTGATCGTGATATTGTAACGAGCCTAACACAGCACTGCTAGCTGTGGCTTCTTCTCTCACCCGTAATGACGATGCAGTTACAAACATGATCTTAGCTTTTGATTCAAGTATAGATGTATCTACTTTTTCTTGGTTTATTACATAATCTGCACTTACGAAGCAGACCCGTCCATTAATCAGAATGCCAGCCCAGCCGTTTTCTACAAATGAAACCTTCACAATATCACCTTTTTTATATTTCCCAATAATACTGCTTTCAGTGGTTGGTTGAGACCGTACGTTTAAGGTCGTGGCCGTGACGGTTCTGTCTTCAACCTTTGGCAGTAAAATCTTCTTGCCCGTAATAGAGGTCAGACCATTTGCATCCAATATTCCTTGGACGGTCACCCCATGTTTGGCTGCGATTTCCTCAATTTTTTCATTATTTTTCACTTGGTACGTGTATTCCTGAATATAAGCTGCATTCGCATTAATGGTATATAGTCCAAGAACTACGGTAAAAATCCCCGTAACCATAAGTCTTTTTATCGGATTCTTTTGAATCCATTGTTGAACCTGTTTTACATATGTATGTAAATTTTCACTTATATCTTTTAATAAACCGCTAACATCCAATACATTACGTATATCAAACAAATAGACGGTTTTATAATATTCACGTTTTTCCATTCTTGAGGTAAAAACCGGGACAGGTTTGATTTGTTTGTTTTTACCGTATGTTTCCTTTCTGCTTAGTATAAATTCCCCCGTTGTATGTATCTCATTGATCATAATTAAACTTTTCTCCTATCTCTCTATGAAGTTTAAGCATTTTGACTACCATCAATTTCCTCTATATGAACTATCTACCTATTAGTAAAATTCGATTTGTCTCTAAATTTTCTGTCCATATTTCGAGTTTTTTCTACAAATTTTTATAATAACTACTCTAATTTATAAAATGGCTCTGTTAAATTTGGCTGTAGATTTCCGCTCCAATCTACAGAGTATAAAAACCACCAATTTCGTTTAACAGAGCCTATAAAAAAGAAGATGAATCGTGGGAATATGCAGGCATTCCAGATTCATCCTCTACTATCTAAGTATGCTTTGAGTTTAAAGATTTGCTGCGTTAAATGTGTCCCCGCCCTCAATGGTGCCGGTCTTAAACCCTTTATTAAACCAGCGTTTTCGCTGCTCCGAAGTACCATGTGTAAAACTCTCGGGAACAACATAGCCCTGGGCTTTTTTCTGAATATTATCGTCCCCTACCGCGTTTGCTGCATTTAGTGCCTCCTCAAGGTCACCCTTTTCAAGATAACCTTTCCCTTGTGCGTAGTGAGCCCAAACTCCCGCCAAATAATCAGCCTGTAATTCGTAGCGTACGGAATATTCATTGGTCCGCTTCACTGCTGCTGGCTCCTGATCTCCCGAATGCAACAGAGTCTGAACGTGGTGGCCCACCTCATGAGCTATTACGTAGGCCATGGCAAAGTCTCCTGGTGCTTGGAATTTATCTTTTAGTTCCTGATAAAAGCTTAAATCAATGTACAGCTTGTGATCACCTGGACAATAAAATGGACCTACTGCGGCACTTTGAGACCCACAGGCTGACTGAACGCTGTCTGTGTATAAAACGAGCTTAGGATTTTCATATGTGAGCCCTCTTTTTTTAAATTCATCAGCCCACACATCCTCTGTATCCGCTAGAACAACAGATACAAAATCCGCTTCATCCTTCTCTTGCGCCGACTCTTGATATGGAGTGGTGGTTTCTGAACCATTATTTGTTGACATGTTATTGATTAAATCACCCGGATTACCGCCAAGCAGTGTAATGAGGAGCACTATAATGATACTGCCTATACCTCCGCCAATAATAGTTTTGCCGCCGATGCCCCTCCGCTCTTCAACATTAGAGCTTTCTCGTCTTCCCTTCCATTTCATTACTTTTCCTCCCTAAAAATGATAGCAGATTATCATTTTCCTTTTATGATTGTGTTATACCCATTTAAACAGCGTTGAAAGTATTTATATATTTAGGAATTTATTATGTACGTATTCGTTACTATTGTCCTATCTTGATTCAATTTGAACCCAGCCTCATGCAATATCAATATGAAGAAAAGGCTGCCCATTAGGCAGCCCTTCTCCGTTATTATTTATAATTAATAGGTTAAACCATGACCAAGTTTATAAACATTTCCATCGCTATCTTTATAAGCATATTCGAGTCCCGCAGGCATATATTTGTCCTTGTCATAGCCCGGTACATCATTTCTTGACACACAATTACCCTCTTCATCAACCGCAATAACAGCTTCACTTGCAGGCAATGTCAACGGTAATACCCCTACTGGACGGCAATTGCCCGCCATTACCTCATACTGAGCCTTATAGTAAGTATCGTAACCAGCGATTAAGACATCTGCCAAAGGTTCAATATTTCCAAGGATCCATGGCAAAATGACATTCACACTCATAATGACTTTTCCACCACGGACATGAATACTGTCCGCTACTTCCTTTAGATGGTCCATTCCACTTAAAGTCGTTTCTTGATAGGTAGTTCCATCCAAAGCAGTTTCTGTTTTATCTTCACAGATTTCAAGTTCTAACAGTCCTGGGGTTGCATTGAAATAAGCTCCAGATTTTGGACTTAAGAATAGCATCGCAATGTCAGCTTCTTCATAGTTATCAGTCAAAGTAAATTGACCAAGCTCAACACATTCCTGTCTTGCTTTTTCTGTATAAGCTGTTGCCCGCTCTGGTTCCTTGTGGAACACTTCTACATAAACCTTTTGATTACCAAGCTTATCAGCTGTTAATGGTAAGGTCTGGTTAGAATTTTTAAGAATCGTTACCGATTTTTTATGAGCTTCATAAGCAGCATCCCAATTCGCTTGATTACTAACAACTGAAGCAGCCTGTTCTGGTGAAACATAAGTGCGATCATCGAATAGTCCTAGCGCAAACATCTCGGTAAGAAGTCTTACATTGGCTTCATTAATACGCTTTTCACTAATCCAGCCATTTTCAATTGCCTTTTTAAGGTTCGTAATGTCATTGGTATCAGCGACAAGATCTGTACCTGCGTTAACAGCTTTGGCAAAACGCTCAGCCTCGCTCTTGTCTTCAACACCCCAGCACATTTTACTTGTGACGCCGCTGTCGCTATTGACATAGCCTTTAAATCCTAGTCTTTCTCTAAGGATATGATTAATAAAATAGTGATTAAATGTAAAGCCCACTTCTTCGAATGGAATGTCTTTCCCTTCAAATTGCTGAACCACACTTTTCTTGATACTTGGAATCGAATAATACGGCATAATCGATGAAGTGCCATGGTTTACAGCTGCTTGGAACGGTGGCAAGTGATATTTTTCTAAGCTGCCTGGTGTTGGATATAAGTTCCACTTTCCTTCTGCATAATGCGGATCAAATCCATTTTCCCTTGCCCCGCCGCCAGGGAAGTGTTTGGTTGTCATCGCGATACTATGTTTTCCCACGTTTTCACCTTGGAATCCGTCAATGATCCGGCCGATCGCATCAGAAATAAATTCTGGGTCCTCCCCAAATGTACCATACGTCCGCTGCCATCTAGGATCAGTAGCTGTATCAGCCATATACATATAACCTTTTCTGATTCCGACTGCATCCCACTCATCATGTGCTATTTCAGCAAATTGGCTGATAAGGGAAGCATCTCCGCCATTTTTGATTTCCCCTTTTGCTGCAGCAGCAAGTCCTAATGTTCCAGGCCAAGTCGAAAAAATTCCGGCTGCGTCATTCATACCAAAGATGAATTCTGTATTTTCGTTTCTTGAATTAGATGCTATTAAGCAAGGAATACCAAGACGTGATCCCTCACATACTTCATTCATGGTATTGACCCATTCTGCCATTTGAGCTGGGCTCCAGTTATCTCGTAGAATGAAGTGGCGCAAATGCATGTTTTCAATCGTATGCGTTGTGCCATAAACCTTTTCCAAAGCAAAAATGGTTTCGCCCTTTTCAACAATCCCTTCATCTAGAACGCCATCATGGCTTGTCTTACTCTTATCTTTTTGAGTAAGCCCCATTTGGCGGGTATTAATCAGCATCATACCGACCTTTTCATCGAGATTCATTAATGAAACTAGGTTCTCCGCACGTTCTTTAGGACTCAATCGCCAATCCTTATATGGCTCCAATTTCCCGCTATTATTCAAATCTTTAAATTTTAATCCGTCCACTTCAATTATATTCTTAACTCTTACCTCTAAATTGGGTTGCTTATGGTTAGATTCCACTTTAATACCTCCTAATCTTGTTCACCCTAATAAGATATGCTCGAAATAAATTCATTTAATTTTTACTTTGATTTAACTTTTCTATTTCAATCAGTAGGATGCTCAATGTTGGGTATATCCATTTATTTTAGTTAGCAGAAAATGCTCATAAAAAGATGGATGTTACCGCTTGCAGTTATAGAATAACAGCAAAAAGTTTAAAATATATAGCACTTATTGCTAGAATTATTGTAAATGTTGCTTTACGAAAGGAGGGATATTATGGAGAGGCCGGTTTTTATCCCAGTAATGGGGAAAGATTTTGAGATATACTACTTCAACAAAAAGTATCAATCCGAAAGTCGTCTTAAAAAATATAACGAATCAGCGGAGAAGTTTTCTCAGTTAGAGACTTTGTTTCAACTGCACAGCCATGATGTGTATGAGTTCCTCGTATTTCTAGGCGGGGAATGTGAATTTTTCTGTGAGGGAAAAACATATTTCCTAAGAAGAGGAGATATTGTGTTAATCCCTCCCTATGCAGTTCATGAGGCTAATGTTAAAGATATTAATCAATACGAACGCATCATTCTTCACATCAGCGGACATATTATGGATGACTTTTCCTCGAGTTCATCATCGCTGAAAGAGAATATAGTTTATCAAAAGGCTCAAGGATCTTATGTATCACATCTCCATTCAAAAAACTTCCAAGAAGTCATTTCTTTATTTCATGAGATCATTAATAGAATTAAGAATGATGAAGGGAATTTTTCTTTTACACTACATTACCTATTATTTCAAGCACTGCAAATTATCTTTAATCCTGAAAGCGGTTTGGCAAACCTGGGCATTAAAGATCAAGTAGATCAGAGGTTTGTATCGATCCTAGATTACTTAGAGCTGCACTTAACGGACCCGGATTTAAGTTTAGAAAGGGTCTCAAATCATTTCCATTTGAATAAATATTATTTTTCTCATTATTTTAAGAAAAACATGAACCTGCCCTTTTACCGTTATGTATCATTAAAGCGTCTGTCTTATT
>NZ_JBALPZ010000018.1:0-51392 GCF_036965645.1 Neobacillus drentensis | reverse complement strand
CTGTCACTTTGATTAAACAAAATGAGTTCTCTATTGAGACAATTGCCTTAAAATGTGGCTTTCCTGATTATTCGAGTTTTTACAGGCTCTTTAAAAAAGAGTACAATCTTTCACCGAAAAATCTACAAAAGGAATTTAAGAGTTAAAATTCAGGAGCACAGTATAAAGGACTACTCCTATTCGGAATAGTCCCTTTTATATTATTGGATATTAAATTATATCAATATTAAGAAGCTTTATTTTTGTTATAAATATCAAAGGCTACTGCTGCTAATAATACCATACCTTTAATCCCTTGCTGCCAGTCGATTCCAAGACCCAGCAGTGACATTCCGTTATTCATGATTCCCATAACTAGACCGCCAATAATAGCTCCAGGTACTGTACCGATACCACCGTAAGCTGAGGCTCCGCCGATGAAGCAAGCAGCAATGGCATCTAATTCGAACAGGTTACCTGCTTTAGGTGTTGCAGCATTTAATCTGGCTGCGAATAGCAGCCCGGAAAGAGCTGACAATACGCCCATATTGACGAATACCCAGAAAGTAACTCGCTTTGTTTTCACACCGGATAACAAGGCTGCTTTTTCATTGCCCCCAATGGCATACACATGACGTCCTGCTTTCATCCGGTTGGTGAAAAAGCGATAGATAATTATTAATAGGGCAAGAATGACGAGGATATTCGGAATTCCCTCATACAATGCCAATGAGTAGGTGAATAAATTCAGGACAACAATAGTGGCTGCCAGCTTCGCTAGAAAAATCCCCTGAGGCTGAACTTCCAAGCTGTGTTTGATTTGGTTTTTACGGTTACTGATTTCACCAATAACAAAAAGCACCGATAAGACAATTCCAATCATAAGTGTTGTCACATGAAGTCCCGAACCGCCAAACACATCCGGCATAAATCCGGTGCTCATTTTTTGGAAGCTTTCCGGGAATGGTGCGATGGATTTGCCTTCCAGGACAATCATCGTTAATCCTCTAAAAAGAAGCATACCGGCAAGTGTCACAATAAAGGCTGGTACTTTCACATAGGCAATCCAAAATCCTTGCCAAGCCCCAATTAAAGCACCAATAACTAAAGAAAGAACAACAGCAACAAACGTTGGTATTTCATAATTCACCATTAAGATGGCTGAAATCGCTCCGACGAACGCAGCTATGGATCCTACTGACAAGTCGATATGGCCTGTGATAATAACTAATACCATTCCAATGGCCAGCACTAGAATATAGCTGTTTTGCAGAATTAGGTTTGTAATATTTAATGGCTTTAATAATAGCCCGTCTGTCAAAACCTGAAAGAGAACCATGATGAAAACGAGAGAAATGATCATACTATATTGTCTTACATTACTCTTTAGGAAGTTTCCAAGTATATTCCCATTTGAATTTCCGCCTGAAGATGGCTTATTTTTATCTACCTTTTGCATGATTGTTTGCATTTTCATTACCCCCTTACTTTACTTTGTGTCATTAATCTCATTAAGCTTTCTTGGTTTGCGTCTTTACGGCTAAGTTCGCCGGTGATCCGCCCCTCGCACATGACATAGACTCTGTCACACATCCCTAGAATTTCTGGAAGTTCAGAGGAAATCATCAGAATTCCTTTTCCTTCCCTTGCAAGTTCATCGATGATGGAGTAAATTTCATATTTCGCGCCTACATCAATACCTCGTGTCGGCTCATCAAGAATCAACACATCAGGCTCAGACATAATCCACTTACTTAAGACAATCTTTTGCTGATTACCACCGCTCAAGTTTCCTGCCTTTTGAAAGATACTCGGTGTTTTGATCCTTAATTTTTTTCGATAGTTTTCGGCGGTCATAATCTCTTTATTTTCATCGATCACAAATTTATTGACTAATTTATCAAGACTCGCCAAAGTGATATTTTTCTTAATATCCTCCATTAGAATGAGCCCATTACCTTTACGGTCCTCTGAGACATAGGCAAGACCCTGATTAATCGCTTGGGAGACATCGTTAAGTGTCACTTCTTTTCCCTTCATTTGAAGCTGACCGCTTATTTTTTTACCATAGGATTTTCCAAAGATGCTCATGGCCAGTTCGGTTCTGCCTGCCCCCATTAATCCTGCAATCCCGACAATTTCTCCTTTTCGGATATGGAGATTGGCATTATCAATGATTTTACGGTCTTGATGCTGGGGATGATAGACATTCCAGTCCCTAACTTCAAGAATAGTGTCCCCAATCTTTGGCTTCCTTTCTGGATAGCGATGGGTCAGATCGCGTCCAACCATCCCCTTTATAATACGGTCTTCTGTGATCTCATCCTTTTTCATATCCAACGTCTCAATCGTTTTACCATCTCGTAAAATGGTAATCGAATCAGCCACCTTGGAAATTTCATTTAATTTATGAGAAATGATAATGGCAGTCATGCCTTGTTTTTTGAACTCTAGCAATAAATTTAATAGATTCTCACTGTCATCTTCGTTTAATGAAGCAGTTGGCTCATCTAAGATTAATAGTTCCACTTTCTTAGATAGTGCTTTCGCAATTTCGACTAACTGCTGCTTCCCCACACCAATATTCGTGATAAGTGTATTCGGCGACTCGCTCAAACCGACTGTTTGCAGGAGTTCCCTGGTTCTCATAATGGTCGAATTCCAATTGATGACACCGTTCTTTTCCTGTTCATTTCCTAAAAAGATATTTTCAGCAATCGATAGATACGGGATTAAGGCTAATTCCTGATGGATTATGACAATCCCTAAGTCTTCACTTTGCTTAATATTTTTGAACTGACATTCCTTGCCATTATAGAAGATATCACCGCTATAGGAACCATACGGATAAACTCCGCTCAATACCTTCATTAAGGTAGACTTGCCCGCTCCGTTCTCACCGCATAAGGCGTGTATTTCGCCTTTTTTAATCTTCAAATTAACATTATCAAGTGCTTTCACACCTGGGAACTCTTTCGTGATACCCTTCATTTCCAAAATGATGTTTGTCATATAATCACCCGCCTGTTTTTAAATATGGGCTAAAAATTATTTAAGTTGATCTTTCGTATAATAGCCGCTGTCTACTAATAAAGATTCATAGTTTGTTTTGTCCACCGAAAGCGGATTCAAAAGATAGGCTGGCACAACCTTTTCTCCGTTATCATAGGTTTTCGTATCGTTCACTTCTGCCTTTTTTCCTTTTAATACGGCATCCGCCATTTCAACTGCTTTTTCGGCCAATTTCCTTGTATCCTTAAAGACCGTTTGAGTCTGTTCTCCGCGCATAATTGACTTAATCGAGGCAAGCTCTGCATCCTGCCCGGTTATGATTGGCATAGGTTTGTTACCCTTACCGTATCCCACGCCCTTTAATGAGGAAATGATCCCAATACTGATCCCATCATAAGGGGAAAGAACCGCATCCACTCGCTCACTTGAGTAGTGGGCGCTCAATAGATTGTCCATCCTTGACTGAGCAAGGGCCCCATCCCACCGTAAGGTTGCTCCCTGGTTAAATTTCATTTGACCGCTCCTTACCACCAATTTGCCCGATTTAATATAAGGCTTAAGGATGGACATCGCACCGTCAAAGAAGAAATAGGCATTATTATCGTCCGGCGAGCCTGCGAACAATTCAATATTGAACGGACCCTTTCCTTTCTTCAATCCTAACTTTTCTTCGATATAGGTGCCCTGTTGAACTCCTACCTCAAAGTTGTCAAATGTTGCATAATAGTCAATATACTTACTGTTTCTAATTAAGCGGTCATAAGCTATAATCTTGATGCCTAATTTATGCGCTCTTTCCAAGACATTTGTCAGTGCAGCCTGGCCGTCTATCGGGGCGATAACTAACACATTCACACCCTTAGTAATCATGTTCTCGATTTGTGCTGTCTGGTTTTCGACAACATCCTCTGCGTATTGTAAATCTACTTTATACCCAAGCTTTTTAAATTGCTTGGCCATGTTTTCACCGTCATTTACCCACCTTTCGGAAGACTTTGTCGGCATTGAAATCCCAACATAACCACTTTCCTTACCACTTGCTTGATTGGTGCCGCAAGCTGTTAAAGATACTAGCATAAATAATAGAGTGATCACTGATAACCACTTTTTCATGTCTTTTCCTCCCTTCTTTTACTACTGGAAAGTTTTTAAGAAAGCGCTTCAGTTAAGTTCAATATATCACCCTATTAAAATCTGGTCTTTTTAAAAAAATAACTATTTTTATAAATATTTAACTTAATTTAAATCGCTTACATTTTATTTCTTTCCGAATAGAAAAAGGGCATGCCGGATTTTGTTTAACCGACATGCCCTTTTTCAGGACCGTTTATATTGGGGTTTTTCGATACTGATTCGGGGATACCCCCACCACTTTTTTAAAGGCCGTACTAAAATAATGCTGTGTATCATAACCGACCTTGTCTGCAATCTCAAGAATGGAGAGGTCTGTGGAATTTAACAGCATAATGGCTTTTTTAATACGGAGGTTGGTGATTAAACTGACAAAAGATACGCCTAACTCCTGCTTAAATGTTCTGCTCAAGTATACGGAAGAGACCTGCAGAGATTCTGCAGCTTTTTCCAGCGTAATATCGTGCTCAGAAAAATGTTCAAAAATATAGTCACGGGCCCGGCGCACGACGGGTGAAATAGAAGAATCTTGTTCTATTATTTGTTTACACGCTTGATAGGCTTTTGGAATCTTGCTTATCCCCTTTTCTAACGGTTCAAAACAAGAATGGATTGTCATCCTTAACTCCTCTTTCGCCCGTTTTCCTATCAATATGATCTTTTCTTCATTGATGGAGTCCCAAAGTAAAATTAACATACTTCCATAGTAATCACGTATATATATCTTATCTTGAGCCTCCAGCTCCTCCACTATAAGATTTTCCAGTGAAACAGAAATCAACTGATGATCTTCTCCTGCGATTACTGGATCATTTGCATAGTATTCCGGAGACTGAATGACCCCAAATTGTTTCGGACTTTTTACAGGCAGCCCAAGGAACTCGAGCTGCTCGAATGCCTCTTCCTCACTCCATTTTCCTTCGAGTAAATCATAAAATAATTGTTCACGAAGCAGGTCAATATTTTTGTTAATTTGATTAGATGCCAGTTTTACAAACTCTTCTTGCTTAATAACCGCTTCCAGTTCGTACTGGACCTTTCCAAGCACCGTTTGCAGCTGAACTGGATTGGCCGGCTTTAATATATAGTCGGAAACATTTAATCGCAAAGCCTCCTGTGCGTAAGTAAATTCATCATAACCTGTTATTATCACAATCTTACATTTAGGAAGATGTTCCCGGACGTGTTTAATGATGGTAATCCCATTCATAATCGGCATATTCAAGTCGACCAACAGAATATCGATAGTATGTTCTAATGCAAGTTCAAGGGCTTCCTCCCCATCCTCAGCCTCTGCTACAACAGTCATACCAAGTGCCTGCCAATCCACTGCCTCTCGAATTCCTTCACGGATGATGGGTTCATCATCAGCAATTAACACTCGCCAGCTTTCCTTCATGATACCCCACCTCTTTATCTAACCTTTTCTCCTATTTGACCGCCGCTTTCCATTGGCAGCAATATTGTAACGGTCGTTCCTTTTCCTTCTTCACTATCAATCGATAGACCATATTGGTCGCCGCATGTGAATCGTATTCTGGCCTGAGTGTTTCTCATTCCATATCCAAGACCCATCCTCTCCTCATCCTCTGAAAAGCAAACTTCAAGATTTTCCTGCAGGGCCGTTAATTTATCTTTTGGAATTCCTTTTCCATCATCCTTTATACAAATAATTAAATCGCCCATGTACTCCTCGGCTTTAATGAGAATATGGCCTGGTCCTCTCCTCTCTTTGATGCCGTGGTAAATGGCATTTTCAACAATTGGCTGGAGAACGAGTTTGGGAATAGGTACCTTTTTAATGCTTTCATTTACTTCTATCGAATAATTTAATTTATCCTTGTATCTTGCTTTTTGAATTTGAAGGTAACTGTGTATATGTTCGATTTCTTCACTCAAAGGAATGATATCATGGCCCTTACTGAGACCAATGCGGAAAAGTCTTGATAAAGATCCTACAAGGTTAGCAACATCCTCGGCCCCTTGTTTGCGTGCCATCCAATTAATCGTATCCAATGTGTTGTAAAGAAAGTGCGGCTTAATATGTTCTTGGAGGCTTCTTAGCTCAGCCTCTCTCTTTTGCCTCTCCTGTTTTTCGGTTAATGAAATAAGCTTATTGATTTGAACAAGCATCGTATTAAAACTTCTTCCGAGCATTCCTAACTCATCCTTACGATTTCCCTTATATCGAACAGTTAAATCGCCAGTTTCAGCCCTATGCATAAACGACATCAGCTGGCCAATCGGCCTGGACATGGAAGTAGATAAATAATAGGCCGCTGTTAATCCGAATAAACAGACGATAAAGACAAAGCTAATCATATAAAAATTGATTTCCTTGACTTCCGAAATCGCTTCATTGGAAGGGAATACACCTACCGTCGTCCAATTGGTAAAAGAGGATTTTTGATAGATAAATTGCGATTTACTTCCATTTACCTTTCTAAAAAACGTTCCAGCGTCACCGTCAGCTACCCTTTCTAGTGGAAACCTTTTAATGAGTTGTTTTGCCGGTGAATAAATGTTTTCGCCTTTCTCATCCAATACCATTAAATAGCCAGTTTTTCCAAGACGGGCATCCTTTGTTGCTTCTGCAATGACTCTTAATTTTAAGTCAATTAAGACAACCCCTTTCACTTTCTGTGTGTCAGGGTCAATGATCGCTCTTACGACTGATATGACTTCATCATCTTTATACTGCAAATAACTTTTCACCTTGCGATTAGACGGATGTCCGAGGATTTTAAAAATACCTTTATTTTCTTCGGCCTGTTTATACCATTTTTCCTCGGTTAATTTTTGTTTGGAATCTGAATATAATTCATTACTAATGTATTTCCCGCTGCTATTCACGACGAGGATACCTGCCACCTCAGGATATAAGGTGGTAAGGTTGCGCAAAAACTCCCTCATTTCGTAGGTATCCGTTTCCCCAGTTGATTGATTATCCTCTGTTTCGTCTATGAATCTCTTTATATCTGGATTAAAGGAGATCAAATAACTTATATTTTGCATATTATTGGTATAGCTTTCTAATGTTTTATTGACTTGACCAATTAATTGCAATGTATTTTCTGTCACCTGTTTTTCAATAATCCGCTCAACAGTCATTCCCGTCAGTATACTAAGACCAATTGATGGTACGATACTGATTAATAACAATAGGACGATTAGTTTATAACGAATAGGGAAGTCATTGATCCGCCATTTTTCTACACCACTAGGGATAAAAGGCAGGTTGGTCAATCTCTTACTGGCCATAAAAATCCCCTACATTCTCTTTGGTAATCACAGAGACGCCTGTATCTACATTAGGCGGCAGCGGCGGTGCACTTATGTTACCAAGCTTGGAATCAGCAGTAAGCTTATGATTTAGATGAAATAAAAACTGAAGTGACCAATACCCCATCTTCCATGTACCTTGCGCAAGTGTCGCCGAGATGGTTCCGTCTTTAATTAAATCAAGCGTTTGTTTATCCGTGTCAAAGCTGACAATCTTTACTTTGTCTTTTCCTTTTACGGCACTTACAGCACTTCCGACTCCAATTCCGCCAATTGCCTCAGTGGCAAAAATCCCGTTTAAGTCCGGATAATTGGTTAACAGTTCGTTAGCTGCCTTTCTTGAAACCGGCTCGCTTCCTTTTCCGTCTTTCACTTCTACGACTTCAATCCCTGGATAATTCTTCTCTATTGTTTCTTGAAAGCCCCTTAATCTTTCTTGATGATTCAACTGATTGGGCAAGGTTACAATGCCTACTTTTCCTTTGTTATTCAACAGGGCTGCTATTTCCTCTGCACCCATTACTCCTGCGTTGTAATTGTTGGTGCCAATAAACGTTTGAGCCTTACTCGATGGTGCACCGGAATCAAATAGCACTACAGGAATTCCAGCATCTATTGCTTTATTAATCGTCGTTGTAATTTTATCGGGATCAATCGCTGATATGGCGATACCGTCGGGCTTTTTGGCAATAACCTGTTCTAGTACGGTAATTTGTTCGTTGACATCATACTGGGCAGCCCCTCGGTATTCGATGGAAACATTTAAGGCATCTGCTGCATCCTCAAACCCCTTTAGGGCTCGTTTCCAATAGTCATGTCCTGCTTGGAATGTAACCATTACATATTTTTCATTCATATCTCCGCGAATTCCCTCTTGGCCCTGTTCTAAAGCGGTTCCATTTGAATTGTTAAAATGATAGTAAAATAAATATAAAGCAAAAAGACTGATTAGAAAGATATAAGCAACAATTAGCTTTTTCAGTTTAGTAAACCCCTTTCATAAAAATCTAATAAAAGAAATACAATTCTACCTCCGTGTATTAATAGTCTCCATTTTAATCTACACTCGTTCGACAATAAACCCATTATAACAACAAAAAAACCACTTCCTTAAATAGATTAGAAATGGTTTTTGATCATAATGTGATTTTTTTACACAACTAGCTGACAAAATCGGTGAAAATAGCTTTCTATTTCTCTGATATTGGCTTAGAAACCTATAAATCATGCTGCCCTTTCGCCAAGGCTTGTCGATATCTACTCAGATTTTGTAGATATTTCCCGGGAATTTGTTGAAATTTAAAAGATTGATAAGTCCGAAGTGCTGCACAATCGAGGAAATGGTGGAGCCGGGAAACGTTGTTTTAAGCAGGGCACCCTATCATTTCATATATATCGGGTATCGCTTCTAGATTCTATTGAATTATTTGAATCTTTTTTTGATAATCATGGTCTTTAGCTGTATCGTCTAAGGGCATATCCATATCGCATCGCGATATAAGCACATAAATGATGAAAAGGCACCTTATTTTTTGAATATGGAGAAAAGCCAACCCCATTTTTCGCTAGGTTTTTGTATCGCTTCCTCTAAGCGTTTATTAAATTCATTTTGTGAAAGCCATTCTTTTTTCTGTTCATGCCTCAGATTTTGTATTTCTTTTTGCAAGAATTCACTTTTTTCCTTTTCTTGCTGCAGCAATGTTTCATAATATGTATTTTGTTGCTCGGTTAATTTTTCAATTTTTGCATGAGTTTTTTGTGCAGAATTCCCAATACTAGAGCTGATAACATGATGATCTTGCTGGAGCCGGGAAACTTTTTCTTTAAGCTGAGACATATCGCTTGTCAGTTGGACGTTCATTTCACGTGCAACTGCAATTTCATTAGCCAAAAACATCAAAATCTCTTTTATTTGTTTGGGGTCTTGTGGCAAATTTTCATATGGATCGGGTATCACAAGCTCTTTTTCATTGGAGCTTTCTAATCTTTCCTTCTGTTGATACGCTAGTTCTTTAGCTGTATCGTCCAAGGGCTTGTCCGTATCGCGTAACGCTATAAGCGCTCCGATGTCAGATTGAACAAAAATACGGCGATCGCCATCTTTTAAAAACTCATATCCATTCCGCTCTAAGATTTGGCCATACTTTCGAACAGTGGGTGTTGCAATCCCAACTTCTTCTGCCACTTCCTTAGAGGAGAATGCTCGTTCATTCGGTTGTATATCACGTCGCATATCGGGCCTCCTTTTCTATTAAATATGACGGTTTTTAGGTTTATTTGCAAGCTAAATCGCATGGCGATATGGAACAAAAAAAAAAGAGCCGCTTGACCCTTTCTTAAAGATTTCAACCCTTATATTTTTTCCCCGTGAAAAGTGGGTGATTTGGTAAAGGGATACGGGCCGTACGTGTTGTATTTACCAGCCAAACTCCCGATAGCACCAAAATTACGCCAATCAATGTAATAGCGTTCAAACTTTCCTTTAAAAACAGGACTCCTGATAGAGTACCTACTACAGGTACAATTAACAAAGAAATCGATGCTTTGCTGGCTTCCATCTTAGAAAGAAGATGAGACCATATGACAAAAGCTAATGCAGAGGCCAAAATTCCAGAATATAAAAGGTATACTACAGCCATAAGGCTCCAATGGGACTGGCCATGTTCAAAGCTGAGAGAATACAAAAACAAGCCAACCGCCCCCGCGCCCATTTGCCATGTAGTAAATTGAACAGTATCACAGCCTTGTAATTTGGTTTTGAAAATTAAACTCGATAAAGCCCATGTTATCGCGGAGCTTAACGCAAGAATCGGAGCCCAGATTGTTTCTCCAAAATGAATATTCATTGCTAAAAACAACCCCAATATTCCGATCAAAATCCCACCTGTCTTCTTTGCAGTCAATTTCTCTCCAGGAATGAAATAATGAGCCATAAGTGAAAGAAACAATGGCATGCTATAAGTTAGAACAGAAGTAAGACCAGCGCTTATATAATTTAAAGAAATTTGGATAGCAATGTTAAAATAAGTTGTCTGCAGAAGCCCGCATAGAATATACCATTTTAGTTCCCGTTTACTTGGGAGCGGGATTTTTTTAAAATAGGTTAACCCAAAAAGAACCAATGCACCAAGCAAAAACCGATAATCTGCAAACAAAACAGGCGGGAACACAGCATTACCCTGTTTCATAATCACAAAGTTAAAACCCCAAATCATACATAAAAAAAGCATCAATCCATTCATTAACTGATTCCCCCCATTTCTTTTAATATAATAATCCAATAATAATTAAAATTCAAAATTCTTTATTTTCAATGTAGCAGTAAACAAAGACTACTGCCAACAAAATTAGTTTCCAATGTTGTTAAGCGGGGTAAGTATAATTTGTAAGCTTTAGTAAGTAAACAAAAAGGGAAATGGAGGCAATAACTATGAGTAAAACAGTATTAGGAGTTTATAATTCCAGTGACGAAGTGGTTCGAGCCATAGAGGACTTTCAGAACCAAGGATATTCTGTAAGAGACTTGTCGATTATTGCTAATACAACAGATGTCCCTTCTTCCATTGAGGAGGAAACAGGTGTGGCTTCTCAGGAGATAAGCGCTGCGAGGGAGACCCATACAGAAGAACACCCTGGGTTCTTAGCAAGCCTGTTTACCCCGTTTGAGGATCGAATGTATCAAAATGATGGCAGCGGAACTACTTATTACGACCATTTGGTCGCCCAGGGCATTAATCAAGCTGATGCGCTAAAATACCAAGATGATCTCAATTCTGGAATGATTCTGCTCCTTGGTGAAAAAGGAACAGGTAATGTTGGTATTGCTGAAGATGTCTCCAGAGGAACCACTGCTAGTGAACAAACGGATTTTGAAGGTAGTCTCGACACAGATTCACCGCGCTCCATAAAGCTTCGCGAAGAACAGTTGGATGTTGATAAACAACGCGTTCAGACAGGTGAAGTAGAGGTGAAAAAAGATGTCGTTGAAGAACAGCAAACAATAAATGTTCCCGTACGACATGAAGAGGTTAACGTAGAAAGACGGGCAGTGGACAAAACCGAAGCAGACACAACCACACCTATAGGTGATGATGAAACCATCCGCGTTCCAATTGTAGAAGAAAAAATCGAAGTTACGAAGAAACCTGTTGTAACTGAAGAACTGGTGATTAACAAAAAGGAAGTTACGGAAAACCAACAGGTAACGGAAAATGTCAAACGCGAAAAAGCAGAAGTGCATAAAGAGGGCGACGCTTCCGTCAATGAGCCGACTACCGACAACAATCGATTGAATCCAGATAGCTTCTAATTTTAAGTGTTCTAAAAGTTAGCTGTAGGATACGCTGTCTGTTTAATTTAAGGGTAGATAATAAGGCAGTTTTTATAAAAAAAGATCAGTCCTTTTGCCTAGAAAGCAAAAGGATTGATCTTTTTTATTATACTATTTAATCATGCATAGGAATGAATGTTTGTCCAAATCCCTACACTCTTGATTTCCTTATACTCAGGTTCCCACATAGCCTCTTCAATAGCAGTCTCCACATCTTGAATATCCGCTCTTGCAATTCCTTCGTGGATGGCAGCATTGACTACTTCAATGGCTACGTATTTTGAAACTTCATGAAGTTTGTCAACGGATGGCAGCAAAGATGCTCCAGGTTCGCTGGAGTCACACATTCTTGCAACCGCATAGGCAGCTGCTGCGAACATCCCCTTGGAGATCACTTCAGCTTTTGCCACAATGGCTCCAAGGCCTAGACCTGGGAAGACAAATGCGTTATTGGACTGGCCAATTTCATAGAAAACCCCGTTGTATTCCACATTGGCAAACGGACTGCCGGTGGCAATTAGAGCCTTGCCATCTGTCCATTTAATCAGGTTTTCCGGAACTGCTTCAGTCAATGCAGTCGGGTTGGACATAGGCAAGATGATAGGACGCTCAACATGCTTGGCCATTTCTTTTACAATTGCCTCGGTGAAGGCACCGGCTTGTCCGGAAGTACCAATCAGGATGGTTGGCTTCACCCTCTGAACGACTTCCATTAATGAAATAATCCCATCCTCATTCCTATCCCAGTCCTTTACTTCATCCGCCTTTCTTACATAAGGCTTCTGGAAATTAAGAACATCTGGTGCTTCATCGGTTAATAACCCCCGATAGTCAATCGCCCAGAAACGGTCATAGGCTTCTTCTCTGGTCAGCCCTTCAAGAACCATTGTCTCTGAGATTTGGTCAGCTATACCGATGCCGGCAGCCCCTGGACCGAAGACAACAATTCGCTGGTCCTTTAGATTAGCTCCTGTTACTTTCATTCCAGACATAACAGCAGCAAGAGTCACTGCACCTGTTCCCTGGATGTCATCGTTGAAGGTAAGAATTTTGTCACCATATTTGTCCAAGATTTTACGCGCATTCACGTTGCCAAGGTCCTCCCAGTGAATCAGAACCTCTGGAAAGGACTTTCTTGCAGTCTGAACGAATAAATCAATGAATTGATCATAACGCTCACCGCGGACACGGGCGAATTTGTTGCCAATATAGATAGGATCGGCAATCAAGGCCTGATTGTTCGTACCAACATCTAGCACAACTGGCAGAACTCGGCTTGGATCAATACCAGCCGCCGCTGTGTATACGGCAAGTTTACCAATCGCAATATTAATACCGCCTACCCCTTGGTCCCCTATTCCCAAAATACTTTCTGAGTCTGTAACAACGATTAAATCAATGCCATTTTTGGGCTGTCCAAGATTATAAAATGCCTTTTCAATGCCCTCAGGATCATCAATGGAAAGATATAAACCTCCTGGACGACGATAGCTATGAGAGTACGACTGGATCGCCTCACCAACAGTAGGAGTGTAGATGATTGGGAGCATTTCTGCTAAGTGTTCTTTTAAAAGCCGGTAAAATAAAACAACATTACGGTTATATAAATCATAAAGCAGACCATGTTTAAATAGATTCGTTGTCCGCATCGAATATTGTTCGTAAACCCTATTTACTTGTTCATCAAGGGTGAGCACTTGGGGCGGTAATAGACCGTCGAGTCCCAGCTCTTCCCTTTCCTCTTTCGTAAAAGCTGTTCCTTTATTCAAAAAAGGATTAGAGAGAACCTCTTTTCCTTTTAATGTTGTAATGATAACATTCTCAGGTACATTCATGGTGTTTCCTTCTTTCTATCAAAATAGCGATTCGGACAATAATGGAACATGGATTTCATACCTATCCATGTTAATAACATTTTCCTTATCGAACTAGTTTTTTTAATTTAATGACCCATTTTTGTAATTAAACAAAGCAGACAGTAGAACCAGCTGACTGCTTTGTTTTTCTTCCATTTTTCCGTGTTTATAGAACTTTTTATCAGGCTGCCCTGGCAATCGATTGTTTCGCTTTTTTCTTTTGGGATCTTTTAAATACATAGCTCACAATAATCGGACAGACGATGGCAGATATGACACATGCAGCTGCAACTTGTGCAGTAGCCGAAGATGCTACCGCAGCTAAGGTTGGATCTGCTGCTGCCACAACAGCTGGTGTAGCTACTGCATTTCCTGCCGTTGACCCGGTTGCTAAACCAACGATAGGGTTTTCCTTAAATAACTTCAATAGGAAGTAAGCTCCAATTCCAGTAAATGCAGCGATTAATCCTAGTAATATCCCAGGACCCCCAGCTTTTAAAATAGTTGAAAGATTCATTCCGGCACCTAATGGGAAGGAGAAGAATGGGATTAATAATAATTTACTGCTTCCAAGGAACTTTCGCATATCAGGATCAATATTTCCTAAAATCATTCCGATTACAATTGGAATTAATACCCCTAGAAGTGTTTGAAAAGGAATGGTGGCAAGACCGGATGCACCTAATGCCACTAATGTGAAAAATGGACCATCTTTTAAAGAAAACAACGCATATGCGCCTACATCTGTTTCGTCACCATACGATGAAGCAAGAGATGCATATAACCCGCCATTAGCATTTAACAGCGCTGCTAGAATGGCTAATGGTGTTAATCCTAGTAATCCTGCAGGACCAAAAATCGCTGCTACAGCTAAACCAATACCAGCACCTACAATAAATTTTCCAGTTAATAATATTGCACCCTTTTTTAAGGCCTTTGGTGCTAATTTAAAATTAATTTGTGAACCAATTAAAAACATAAAACATGCCAAAATGGTTGATGATGCTTCTTTACTGAATAATGCTGTTGTAAAACTACCAATTTGTAATACCTGCGGAAAAAATGTATTCGTTAATACCCCTAAAAAAAGTGGAACAACCATCAGACCACCTGGAATTTTATCAAGCGTTTTCTTAATAGGAATTTGCATTTTTAATCCTCCTAAAATAGTTTATTAATCTTGCAAAAAACAATTATTTTCTACTTTTTTTTAACAATTTCTTCGATAACTGTAGAAAACGATTCCATTTTTCCTTGCAAACATTGTAGTATTTTATTCCTCTTTGCCTTGCTACATGTCTATCATATTCCCATGTAAACCGTTTTCATAGATTATGAAAGTTTAATAATTCTTTTTGTAAATAAAAAAAGTAAGCAGTTTCAAAAACTGCTTACAAAAAGTTTTTTATTAAGTGCTCTTTAAATTTGTTATATTCATGCTGGTATACAGGCCTTCCGACTGTTCCGTAGATAACCTTGACTTCAAGGATTCCTATCTCCTTTAGGAAACTAAGATATTTTCTTGCCGAAACTCTTGATATTCCTACACCATTTGCTACTTCATCAGTAGAAAAAGGCCCGTCCTTCAATCCTTGAATCGCATCCCACACCTGCTTTAAGGTATCCTTTGTTAACCCCTTTGGCAGTTCTTCTGCTATAACAGCTTCGTCTCTGTGCAAAAGTAAGTTATCAAGCTCCTGCTGACTAACTGAATCCTGTTTACCAATGAACCGAGTTTGCTCAAGGTAGGCAGCAAGTGCAGCGTTAAACCGTTCAAACTCGAAAGGCTTTATTAAATAGTCGACAACACCATACCTTAATGCCCTCTTAATTCGTTCAAGATCGGAAGCCGCTGAAATGATAATGACATCAATTTCAAGATCATTTTTCCGAAGGTACGCTAACAGCTCTAGGCCCTGCTTCCCAGGCATAAAAATATCCAGAAGAATGAGCTGAATATCATTCTTCCTCAAAAATTGGATGGCTTCCGCTACTGAATCGGCCGTTGCAGCCAACCGAAACCCATCAATTTTAGCAAGATATTGTTTATTGATTTCTGCTACCATCGGGTCATCTTCGACAATCATTACATTAATCATTCTATTCATCCTCTGTTTTATAAGGTATATACACGGCAAAATTTGTTCCCTTTCCAGGCTTGGACGAAATAATCATGTCCCCTTCCAGTCTTTCAATTGCCTGTGCCAAAAGATATAACCCGAACCCGCGGTTTTCTCCTTTCGTAGAGAATCCTTTATCCAGTATTTTGTTTTGGAGTGATGTCGTCATTCCCATCCCTGTGTCTTTAACCTCGATTGTTAAAATATCCTCTGCATAATCAAGTTTAAGGTCGACTTTTTTGTTTGGACTGTCCGCAATTGCCTCCATTGCGTTATTAAAGAGATTTCCAATGATTGTGATCAGCTCATGGGTGATTTCTGAGTTTGCAGGCTTGGGAAGTTTACTGACACAATCAAATGATAGAGAAGCACCTGATTCTCTGGCAAAGCTTAGTTTGCCAATTAAAAATCCAGCAAGAACAGGGTCTTGAATTTTCTTCGTGACAAAGCCCATTTCTGTTTCCCGGTGGTTAACCGTTTCACTCACATAGTTAGCAAGTGTATCATATTGTTCAGTTCGAACCAGCCCAAGGATGACATGAAGTTTGTTCATGAACTCATGTGCCTGGGCACGGAGAGCATCCGCATAGTTACGCACACCTGTGAGCTGTTCAGCCAACAATCGGACTTCGGTTTTATCACGGAATGTAGCGATGGCTCCCACCGACACATTTTCCACAATCACAGGAACCCTGTTTACTAAAATGGTCACACCATTTAGGTTTTGTTCCTGATCTAATTCAGTTTCACCCGATTTTATTATGTTAGTTAACCGAGTCTCAGGCAAATAAGCTTCAATGTTCATACCCTTAGGATTCTCTTCAAGGCCGGCTCTCTTAAAAAGCTTTCTGGCTGCCCTGTTTACAAGTGTGATTTTCCCTTCTTGGTCGATGGCTATTATTCCCTCACGCACAGACTGAAGCATGGAACTACGTTCTTCAAGCAGTTTAGCAATAGCAAATGGCTCGAGGCCTAAAAGGATTTTTTTGATGTACCTTGCCAGGCCCACTGCACCGATTACACCTATTAGGATTCCGATGAAAGTCCCAATAACGATCCCCATCCGTCCTTTATGAACTGCCTTTGTAACATTTTCTAAAGAAATTCCTACAGCAACCGCACCGACCTGTTTTCCATGTGAATTCACTATTGGAGTAAATGCCCGCATGGATCGTCCGAGAGTTCCCTTTGAAATGGAAACATACTCCTTTCCTTTAAGAACAGGGCCTTCATCTCCTCCTCTGAAGTGCTTCCCCACTTCACTAGGATCCGGGTGGGAAAGACGGATTCCTTTCATGTCCATAACCACAACAAAGTTAACATTCGTCTTATCTTTAATTTGGCTGGCAAAATCTTGTACTACCGTATGACTTGTTGCTCCATCTAAAGCATCAATCACCAACGGGCTTAGGGAAATCATCCTTGCAACATTGAGGGCTTTTTCTTTCTGTGTCTCTTCCACGCTAGAGGTAATTCTTTTGCTTATTATGAAATCAGTTATTCCAAGTGATAAAGCGACGACACTGCATACAAATATAATAATAATGGCTTGTAAACTAAGTTTGCCTTTCCTCATAATCTCCTCCAGGTATTATTATATTTATAGTATGTATAAAACTTATGCATAAAATGACAAAAGACCGCTATGCTCATAATGAGCTTTAAGCAGCCTTTCGCATAAATCAATTTATCCCAAGTCTATTATATTACTAAAAATCAACAGGGCCCTTTTTGTAATTAAAAAAAGTATGTTTTTGGGTATGGTCAGCGGCAACAGACACCCTAGAAAAACATTTGTCCATTTACGGTGCCTGTCACCTAAATTTACCTTTGTTACACGGTTACAAAGGATTTCCTCGCTACACCTGTTTCTATGGCCGCAGTTGCAACAGCTTTAGCTACCTCAGATGCTACTCGGTCATCAAAAGGGTTAGGTATCACATAGTCTTCTGATAGTTGTTCTTCTAAAATGAGCGAAGAAATGGCGGATACTGCTGCCATTTTCATTTCTTCATTTATTTCTGTTGCTTGAACATCTAGAGCCCCCCGAAAAATCCCTGGAAAAGCAAGCACATTATTGACCTGATTCGGAAAATCTGAACGTCCTGTTCCGATTACTTTTGCTCCTGCAGCTTTTGCCTCATCTGGCATAATTTCTGGAACAGGGTTTGCCATTGCAAAAATAATCGCATCCCTTCTCATTGTTAAAATCATTTCCTTTGTTATGGCACCTGCAACAGATACACCAACAAAAACATCTGCACCGACAATTACTTCCTCTAAGCTACCCTCTGCATTGTTACGGTTCGTCTGGCTGGCAATCTTTTCTTTAATTAAATTCATTCCATATTGACGATTTTCATAAATGGCACCTTTTGTATCACATAAAATGACATCATAGACACCAAAACGATTTAGCAATTGAGCAATAGCTACACCCGCAGCACCCGCACCATTTATTACGACTTTAATTTCATCCATTTTCTTATCTACTAGTTTAAGAGCATTTACTAACCCGGCAACCGTTACAATGGCTGTACCATGTTGGTCATCATGAAAAATAGGGATATTTGTTTCTTTTTTCAGGCGTTCTTCAATTTCAAAACATCTTGGAGCTGAAATATCTTCTAAATTTACCCCGCCAAATGTTGGTTCAAGACGCTTTACTGTTTCAATTATCTCTTCAGCATCCTGTGTATTTAAACAAATAGGGAATGCATCTACGTTTGCAAAATTCTTAAATAAAGCTGCTTTGCCTTCCATTACTGGCATCGCTGCTTCCGGTCCAATATTCCCAAGCCCTAATACCGCCGAACCATCTGACACGACTGCAATGGTGTTGCCTTTCATCGTGTATTCATATACTTTATTTCGATCTTCATAGATTTCCTTACAAGGCTCTGCGACACCAGGTGAATACGCTAAGCTCAGATCATATGCATTTTTAATCTCTACCTTTGCTTTCACTTCTAATTTCCCTTGTTTATCCCGGTGCATTTGTAACGCTTTGTCACGCAATGTTTCCATAATTACCTCTCCTTTTTCAAAAACTTTTAATTTTCGACCCAAATTGTTTCAAAGTTTATTTAATATCTTCTATGTAATTGTGCTAATTTCAACATCATCCTAGAAGAAAATTACTTATTCACCTTGAAAACGTTTTACCTAGAGGACACAATAAATATAGCCCAATCTTATAAATTAACAGACTACTTTAATAGAATATTTAATTAATTAAAGGCTTTTTGTAATTAAAAAAACCATAAGTTTTATCAAAAATGGAAGGCTTTCATTTAATTAAGTTAAATAAAAAACCGCTTGAAGCACCCCTGCGGTCTAATTAAGTGAACCTTATCTTCACCTTGTCGCAATCAAATAAGATTTAATAAAAAATAAAAACCGTTCACATAGATGAACGGATTCTGGTAAGAAAGTCATTATCCCACCCAACTTACAGCAGGTTCAAGCACCGTTATTTTACCATTTCTAGAGTCAAGATTTACATTTGCACCGATTGGAATTGTTGCTTTATATTTACCATGTGATGTAGTTAAATTTGTTATTAATGGCTTTCCTAAAGGGATCAATAGATCATTGATCACATCGTCCCAACTCTTTCCGTACGCCTCAATACAATCTGTACATTCACCCATGATAATACCAGCGCACTCGCGAAATTTCCCAGCGATTTTAAGATGATTTAGATACCTATAAATCTTAGTCGAAGGTTCAAGTTGTTCTTCTAATAGAAGAATTTTTCCTTTTGTATCAATCTCATATGGAGTTCCTAGACTATCAACAATAGAAGTCAAATTTCCACCCACGATCCTGCCTGTAACATTACCAGGGACTAAACTTTTTATTGAAATATTAGGCGGATTAAGTATTTGTCTGGGTGATTGAAAGGTAGAAACAGCAGTATAGAAGGAAGTAAAGTTATATTCGGGTGTAGTTGGGACAAAATCCTCCAGCAATAGACCAATAAATGTGATTAATCCAGTGAACTGATATAACACATTTAAAACAATTGAAATGTCACTATAACCTGAAACAATCTTTGGGTTGCTTGCTATGATGTTATAGTCCAAATATGGTAAAACCCCAAAAGAACCTGTTCCACCACGAGTAGACAAAATCATTTTTACCCTTTTATCAACGAACATATCCATTAAATCAGATGCCCTTTGTTCATCCGTTCCAGCCACAATTCCAGTTTGTGCATAAACGTGTTTTCCAAGTACAACATTAAGTCCACTGTTCTTAAGATTAGCTACAGCTTGGTCTATATATTCAGCTGGGTAAGGACTAGCTAGCGTTACAATCCCAACGGTGTCTCCACGTTGTAATACAGGTGGACGTGTTACCATATCCGTGCCTCCTAAGAATTAGTTCCTCCTATTACATATGTATTTTGGGTATCAGTGGTTACAACTCCAAAACTGGATCCTTAAAAGGACTACCTCATGTTCAGGAGGTAGTCCTTTCTGTAGTGAACGTTATTGAATTCCCCCCTCTTTCAGAGGCTCCTCTGGATGGACCAAAGTGAAACAGGCGGATTCACTGGTACCGCATCAAGTTTAATAGAAGCAATAATTAGCGGTAGCTTATTGGCTGAGACAATTCGCATATCGGAATAACCGTTTTCACGATTTGTAAAACTGGCGACTGGAAGGTCCAATGTTGCGGTTTGCCACTTATTCACCTGATCCTCCGTAATATAATACCAGCTAATCGTACGTCGGAGCTGCCTAATATTAGACACTCCTTAAGCGACAGCAGTTACTTTTACTTCTATTTTATTATTACTTTTTCTTGTTTTTTGTTTTCAGGTATTAGAGCAGGTTCAGTGCTTTGGTCGTTTGCCGTAAGGTCTATGCCATAGTCCTTTGCAAAAACCATATGTGTTTCAACTAAAACACCCTCTTTATTTTCATCCAAATTAAATACACGGGCGCCGCGTAATCGATTTCGTTCTGCACCAGACAGCCCATAAGCACCAAACCCTGTACTTCCTGAATAACCTAGTAAAATCCCATAATAATTCCCCATATATGTATTTACATGGTCATGGCCGCAGAATACCCCTTTGACATCTCCCCTGTCAAGCATAGCTGAAAACATCCCGCTATTAAAGGGACCGGGGCACTCATCTTCATTTCTTTCTCCCACTATTTGATGCTTTGCTGCAGCACGGGCATGATCCGCTTCTGTTCGGCTATCAACACTATCAAACCACATAAAGCGATGTTCCCACAAAGGAATATGAATGAACATGAGAGAAGGGACTTTATAGCCGAATTGCTTTTCCAACTTTTTAGAAGTTTCATAATACCAATCTACCTGATTAAATCGAATCCAATCCCAAGTTGGATATCCACTAAAATCCTGACCAGCAATCGTTTTAGGAGCATACCTGCCACTATCTAGCAGCCATAGATTGAATGCCGCTTTCTTGCCTGCAGAATCGCTAATAAGCAGGTTCATGTTCCCTGTCCCATTTATGTCAGTTGCTCCTGGCTGATTAACATTGTATTTGTATGCCATATAAAATTTAAGCATGGCTTCTTCATCAAGTCCGCCATTTGGAGTAGAATCTTCATCATGATTCCCAAAAGTAACGGCCCACTTGATCCCTCTTTGTTCCATTGGCTGTGCAACATTGTTCATTGCTTGTCTCATCTCAAGCTCTGAATTACAGCCACCTGTAATGTTGTCACCATTTAGTACTACAAAATCTGGTTTCTCATTATCAAGAGTTTTTTCCATTAGTTGGATAGTGCGGCGATCAATATGCTCATCATCCTGAGTATCGTTAAACTGTACAATTTTAAACTTTCCATCTGAATTAAATTGTAATTTAGCATTATCATTTGAATCAGCGTGAGCAACGGTACTTAATACATTTACACCTGGTATTCCAGCAGACGCGATCGTTAAGGCAAGTGTAGTCATCCCTCCTACCTTTATGAAGTCCCTTCTGTTATAAACCTTGTTTTCATTTTGACTACTCATTGAAATTCCCCCTAATTCTTACTACTTTCTCGTATATGAAACCAAGCCAAATTGAACAGATCAACATTAAACCCTCTATACATATCAAACTTTATCAGAAGATTGTAAATCCAGTTTTAGGGGAAAGTTAGGTTTTTGTTATGTTTGTTATTCAGGAATTTTGTCCCTTATTTAAACATATGTATGTTATATTTTATTCATAAAAGGGTTTGGTTTTAGATCATCTGACTTATAACATTCATTCTATTCTCAAATGAAGTTTAGAAAAACAGGAATAAAGTAGTATAGGGAGATAAGGAGAATTTTAAATATATAGTAAATATTCTTTTTTATCTACATTCCCATTTTTTTCAGGAAAGGTACCAAGCATCATTTTTCTTTTACTTTTTTGTAACCTCTTTTGTAAAATAAAAAGACTACCTCCTTGTACTTAGGAAGTAGTCAATTCTTAGAAAAAATTTATTACGTAACTGTTCGGTTTGGTTGAACACTTATTTAACCATTACTCATCATTGAGTGGTTAAATTACATCATCCCGCCCATAAGGTGAAAAGGTGTGACATCTTTAACTTAAAATTACGTTTTTAACTTCATTGCGTTAGCAAATGTTAGCATTTCTCTCCCATTTTACCTGAAATTCTCTCCCTCATCACTATTCAGTTTGAATTAATAAAATTTCATCAATGATGGGAATTTCCTTTTTCAATATGGTTAAGAGATTTCCCTCGATCTGATTGTCGATTTCACAAATCGTTATCGCCGAACCGTTGATTTTTGAACGTTCATTCGCCATACGGGCAATATTTAACCCTTTTTGATAAAGAGATCCTGATAGCTCGGCAATTACCCCCTTTCGATCGGTATGGCGGATTACAAGTGTTGGTCGGTCTCCGGAAAATTTTAATGGGTAATCATCCAATTCTTGAACTTCCACTTTGCCGCCGCCTAAGGAACTTGCCAATACCTTTACAGTTCGCGTTTCCCCTGATAATTCTACTAGCACCGTATTCGGGTGGTAACTTCCAAGCACCCGTTTCGTAAACTCGTATTGTAAGCCATTTTCTTCAGCAATGGATTTCGCATTTGGAATGCCTTCATCCATTGTTGTTAACCCAAGAGCCCCTGCTAATAATGCTAAATCCGTTCCATGGCCTTGGTAAGTTTCAGCAAAGGAACCCATCAGGGAGAACTTTGCAAATAATGGTTTTTCGTTTAACAGCTGACAGGCTATGTTGCCAATGCGGACAGCACCTGCTGTATGTGAACTTGATGGCCCGACCATAACGGGGCCGATAATCTCATAGGCGCTTTGATATTTGGCCGGCCCGCAGCTGCTTGTCTTTGCGCTGAAAATCTGCGCCTTCAATTTTTGACCTGTCGGGGTGCCTGCCAGACCGCCAATCCCAGTTTCCCTTAGCGATTCAGGCATTTGCTGCCCGACTTCATGCATCACATGGATCACCTCATCCGGTGGAATGATGCTGACCACCCCTGCTAACGCCATATCTGCCGCAGCCTGGGCGGTAATCGCGTGTAATCCGTTCCGAAGGATACATGGAATTTCCACCAGCCCGGCGACCGGATCACAAACTAGTCCCAGTGAATTTTTTAAAGCTATTCCGATGGCATTTCCTACCTGTTCTGGAGTGCCGCCGGCAAGCTCAACTAAAGTGCCAGCGGCCATCGCGGTTGCTGAGCCTATTTCCGCCTGGCATCCGCCGGCTGCCCCTGATATGGAAGCTTTATTGGCAATCACCAAGCCAAGGGCAGAGGCAGTGAACATCGACAGTACAATCCGCTCCCGTGAGAATTTTCCGCTGTTCAGAGCGTGTACGAGTACTGCCGGCAAGATTCCAGCTGAGCCTGCAGTCGGTGTCGCCACAATCCGGCCCATTGTCGCATTGACCTCTGATACGGCCAGTGCATTGGCTGCGGCATTTAATGTCACGGGGTTGATGAAGGATTTTCCATTTTCAGCATATTGGTGAAGTCGGTACCCATCGCCGCCAGTCAAGCCAGTACGGGACATGACAGCACTTTTCGTCCCCCTAAGGACAGCCTCTTCCATTACCTTAAATTGCTCGGCCATTTTTTCAATAATCGCTTCCCGTGGAATGCTCTTTTGCTGTATTTCAGTTTGGATCATTAATTCCGCAATCGTTATATTTTGCTGCTTAGCTAGTTCAATTACTTCTTCTAAACTCGTGAAAGACATAGTATCACTCCCTCAAAGAAGACGGTCCCCATGCATGAGCATTAGAACCGTCCCCCTGTTTCATCCTTTGTTTTGTTTATATTATACTGCTTTGGTTTTTGTGCCTTTTTCGTTTTCGGCCTCGTCTAACGGTACGCGTTTTTCCATTTTTAACAGATAGAAAATGGCTGTCATAATGGAAAGGAATCCAATTCCCGCGATTAACGGGATGCGCGTGCTTGGATTGATCGCCATACCGACAAGGACGACCAGTAAAAATACAATGGTAGCGTAGTTGCTGTACGGTGTAAGAGGCATTTTAAATGGATGTTTTTCCATTGCACCAGCGTTTACTTTTCTAAATTTAATTTCACTGATGAGCAGTACAAACCATGGAATCATTCCTGGAAGTACACTCGCACTGTAAACATACACAAAGATGGATGGCGGTGCAACATAGCTTAACACAATACCAATAGCCAAACCTATTAAAACCGTTATGGTTGAATAAACAGGAACTTTATTTTCCGATAATTTGGCAAAAATCTTTGGTGCCTGTCCATTTTTCGCCAATGTGTAAAGCATTCGTGTGGCGCTGAAGATGCCGCTGTTACAGCCGCTCATTGCTGCCGTAATGACGACAAAGTTGATAATACCAGCTGCAGCCGTTATTCCAATTTTAGCAAAAACCGATACGAATGGGCTGCCAACTTGATTGAGCTGGTTCCAAGGATAAACGGTTACAATTACAAAGATAGCACCAATATAGAAAATTAAAATACGCCAAACGGTGGTTTTCACAGCATGTGTAATTGTTTTTTGCGGATTTTCTGCCTCTCCAGCCGTCATCCCTATTAGTTCCACCCCTTGATAAGCACCGATAACGATGGAAAGAGCAAAGAAGAAACCTTTAAATCCCCCAGTGAAGAAGCCGCCGTTTTTCCAGATGTTTGAAAATCCAATTGCATGCCCGCCATTTCCGAACCCAAAGAGAATAATGCCAATACCTGCAATAATCATGAAGACAATCGTTAACACTTTAATTAATGAGAACCAGAATTCAAATTCACCAAAGTTTTTAACCGAAATCATGTTGGCAACGCCCAGAATCACCATCGCGACCAACCCAGGGACCCATGTTGGCAGGTGTGGGAACCAATAATGCATATACGCACCAACCGCGATGATTTCCGACATGCCGACAGTGATCCATTGGAACCAATAGCTCCAAGCTGTCAAATAGCCAGCCAAAGGATGGATATATTTATTGCCGAGATCAGCAAATGAACCGGTGGTTGGTTCCAAATAAAGCATTTCCCCCATCGAGCGCATGATGAAAAATAAGAAGAGGCCGGCAACTGCATAGGCAATCATAACCGATGGACCCGTCCATTTAATTGTACTGGTCGAACCCATAAATAAACCAACCCCGATCGTACCACCCAAAGCAATCATTTGAATATGACGCGACTTAAGCCCACGCTTTAATTCCTGGTTTTTTGACATAAACTTCCCTCTTTCCCCTTGTATTTTTTAAACCCTTTCTACTTGATGTTATTCTTTTTTTAAACCAATATAGGTTCCCCAAATGGAATGTCCAATTCTTTGGCTAAGTTTTCGAGCATTGATTTTGTCATACGGTCTAAATCGTACCGCGGATTAAAATCCCATTCCTCTTTAGCAGCGGTTGCATCAATGGAGTTTGGCCAAGAGTCAGCAATCTGCTGCCGGACTGGATCCACTTGATAATTCATTGTAAATTCCGGTATAAATTTCCTGATGGATGCAGCAATTTCTTCAGGTTCAAAGCTCATCGCTGTAATATTAAAGGCATTTCGATGTTTTAATCTATATGAATCCGCTTCCATTAGTTTGATAATCGAATCAATCGCATCTGGAATATACATCATATCCATGTAAGTGCCTTGCGCAATATAGGACGTATATTTTTTGTTCTTTAATGCTTCATAGTAGATATCAACCGCATAGTCTGTCGTTCCTCCGCCCGGTAGTGTTTTGTAAGAAATCAATCCAGGGAAGCGGACGCCGCGGGTATCGACGCCAAATTTTGCAAAATAATAGTCACATAGCAATTCGGCGCTGACTTTGGTGACACCGTACATCGTGTTTGGCCGTTGGATTGTATCCTGAGGCGTATTGTCTTTTGGCGTAGATAAACCAAAAGCGCCAATCGAGCTTGGTGTAAAGAACTGTGCATTGGAATTCCGCGCCACCTCGAGTGCATTTACCAATCCGCCCATATTTAAATTCCAGGCTAGCAGCGGTTTTTTCTCAGCTGTGGCCGATAGCAGCGCTGCCAAATGGATAATCGTATCAATGTGATAGTCATTGACCAGCTTCTGCATTTTCTCACCATCCAGCACATCCAATGTATCAAATAAACCATTTTCCACCACTGGGTTGCCATCAACACGGCGGATATCAGTGGCAAGGACATTTCTCTCTCCATAAAGCTCCCTAAGTCTCAACGTTAACTCTGAACCGATTTGTCCTAAGCTTCCAGTCACAAGAATTTTTTTCAACGTAAACAACCTCCTGAGTATTTCTCTTAAAGAATGAACATGGTATTTGGTTGTAACAGAGAAGAACCTAGTCTGGAAACGAGGCCCTGCCCTGTTTATCTTCTAAACTTAGATGATCCCCAGTTCTTTTCCAACTTTTTCATATACAGAAAGCACTTGGTCCAGCATTTCTCTTGTATGGGCTGCAGTAGGCATATTGCGCACCCTGCCTGTTCCCTTCGGCACTGTCGGGAAGGTGATGGCTTTGGCGTAAACTCCCTCTTCCATTAGACGGCGGGAAAATTGCTGCGTTAATGTTTCTTCTCCGATAATACATGGCGTAATCGGTGTTTCTGAGTGGCCAATATCAAACCCTAAGTTTTTCAAGCCTTCTTTTAAATAGCTGCCATTTTCCCATAGCTGATCGACTCTCTCCGTTGATTCCGTCATGATGTTAATGGCTTCAATGCAGGCAGCAGCAGCTCCTGGTGTAAGCGATGTTGAAAATAAGAATGGACGGGCGCGCACTTTTAACCAATCAATCAATTGCTGGGTACCGGCCACATAGCCTCCCACGACGCCAATGGCCTTGGAAAGCGTTCCAATTTGAAAATCAATTTGATCCGAAAGGCCAAAATGTTTAACCGTTCCGGCCCCATTGCCCATAACGCCTGATCCATGTGCGTCATCAACATATGTAAGCAAGCCATATTCTTCGGCGATTTCCACAATTTCCGGAAGCTTTCCTACATCCCCATCCATTGAAAAAACACCATCAGTAATATACATAATTTTTTCATAAGCGCCGCTTTCGACTGCTTCTTTTGCAACCCGCCTTAAATCATCCATGTCCTGATGCTTGACCCGAAGGATTTTTGCTCCGGACAAACGGCAGCCATCAATAATCGAGGCGTGATTCAATTCATCAGAAATAATCGCGTCCTTCTTCGTCATGACTGCCGAGATTGCGCCCATATTGCAATTAAATCCCGACTGGAACGCAATCGCCGCTTCCGTATGCTTAAATTCGGCAATCCTTTTTTCCAATTCAGTATGAATGGTCATCGTTCCGTTGATTGTCCGAACGGCACCAGCACCCACACCATACTGTTTTGTGGCCTCGTTCGCCTTTTGGATTAATCTTTCATTGTTTGCTAATCCAAGGTAATTGTTGGACGACATATTGATGACTTCTTTGCCATTGATTGTCACGATTGGGCCATTAGGTCCCTCTACCGTATCAATGACGTTATATAACCCTTTCTCACGCATCTCTTGCAGCTGGGGAGTTAATATCTCTTCTAAAACTCTTCTTGACATCGTATAAACCTCCATCGATTAACTTTTCAGTGAAAATTTCTTTCTATTCTCGAATAAGAGTTTGGTTGGAAACGTTTTCATACACCTAGTTTATATCGTTTTTTGTCGTTTTACATTCCCATCTTTGTTGTATGTATCACCTATATTTGCCCTCCTTCACATTTTCGTCACATTCAACCACAAAAAAAGACCATTAAGTTTTAACTTAATGGCTTTATTTCAAATAGATGAAAAGCGTTAAAGGTCAGGGTGGATTGTAAATAAAGCTCCGCTTCCACTTTTTCCTCATAAATTTGCAGATCAGGGCGGGTTCCCTGCTTGATAAAAGAAATGACCTCCTGGTCGTAAATATCCTGATGCTGCAAATTTATCCAGTTAATATAAAATTCACCGTTATTTTGATCAAGAATGTGCTTGCGAATTTGATAACGTCCAGGCGGGAGGCCTGAAATCACGACTTTCTTTTCCTTTGTGATGGATTGCAAAAAGAAACTCTCGACCGAATAAGAAGGATTGATATAGGAGGGGTTATAAACGGCCAATTGATAGCCGCTTTCCCCCATTGTCATGACAAAATCCTCACCTTCAGCTAAAATCCTCAAGTCCATTTTTTCCATAAGTTGAAAGTTAAAATAAGCAGGGCGTTTAATTTGATAATAATAAAGGAGAGCTATTCCATTCATGGCAATATGGTCTTTATTCAGATTATTTTTTTCCAGCGAGTGGGTATCAATCCAAAACCCCAAACCGGAAAGTTCCTTCATCGCATCCAGCATTTCTTTAAAAATAAGGGCTGAACGGAAAAAGGTACCGCTTAAATCCATCGTATTTCCATATAGCGTATTCCAATCTGTAAGAAAAATCGGAATCTCCTCCAAACCCGCAGACGATAAGCATTCCTTTAATCTGCTGCAAGCTTTCTTTATATAATTTTTTACTCCTTCAAAAGTAAGATTATCCATATCGGTAAAATCCACTTCTTCATTCGGATTGCAGGTGAAGCAGACCAAGTCACAACGGTCGGATATTTGGTTTAAAAAATCATCAGCAGGACCGGGTATAGCCTTTCCTAAAGAAAACGGCACATGAAGACCCACTTTTGCGGCAGAAGCCCACTTTTTAATAGTTTGATAAAAATCTTGATAAAAGCTCTTTGCTGCTTCACCCCATTCCGAGAAAACCAATTCAAACCGCCATTTGCCTACAAAGGCACTGCCAAAATAACTAAGACTGTGCTGTAAGAATTCATCCAGCTTTTTAAGATATTCAGAGCTGCTCTCCACTTCCTTTTCAACTTCTACACGAATGAAAGGAACCAACCCTAATTGCTGAAAGCGGGTGAACAAGGCATCCATCTGATAAAATTGCCCGCCGATTTGATAGAGGGGCGTTGTCATCGCAAAGCTGTCCGAAAAAAGGTTCGTAAAATAGATATATTCAAACCCAAGTTCCTCTTGGAT
This sequence comes from Neobacillus drentensis, assembly GCF_036965645.1. GTDB lineage: Bacteria > Bacillota > Bacilli > Bacillales > Cytobacillaceae > Neobacillus > Neobacillus drentensis_D. The sequence continues at coordinate 22,174 of NZ_JBALPZ010000018.1, read as the reverse complement.
TAACTTTAAGTCTGCCTGCACTTCTTCATGCAAAGCATATTCAAGCTGTCCAATTACCAGTAACTTTAAGGCTTTTTCTTTGGTAAAAATGGGCTCCTGCGGCAGGTCCACATATACCGCTGAAGCAGCTGGTTCCATCAACGTAGTGCTTTTCTCATTTCCTGAAATATATTTACTGATTTCCATTAAAAAGTTAGGCGATTGCAGTAATGTATATTGTTCCGTTTCATGTTTCACTTCCTCGGCATCCATCGGTTCCACTTTATGAAGGCTGCGATATTCAGTAGGCGTTTGCTGGTACATTTCTCTAAAAGCCTTATTAAATGCCTTCACATTGGGAAACCCATTATTCAGCGAGATTTTAAGAATGTTATGGTCGGTATACAGGAGCTCATGAACCGCTGATTTCAAACGGACATTTTTGACATATTGGGAGAAACTAACCCCAACTTCCTGCTTGAAATAACGCGATAAATAATAAAGAGACAAATACTGCTGCTTGGCGATTTCCTCCAATGATATCGGTTTGCGATAGTTTCTTTCAATAAAAGCCAGGAGCTCTCTAATTCTTTCATCCTTCATTTCGGTGAATTGATGATTCCCGAGGTGTGTTGTTTTAAAATTTCGAATCAACAGTGTAACTAACTGAAAAATCAGTCCGTTAATCTCGATATCACTTCCATCTTGCTTTTGATAATAGGCAATCAAAATTTTCGCCATTAGTTGGCGAATTTGATCAAAAAGCAGATACAGCCCGTTACCCTCTTTGGATGAATTGCAGTTAAAATAGCACTCATGAATATTCGGATAATGCGGCTCGATTAGATCCAATGGGATTTGTAACGATAAGACCACATTCTCCTTATTCCCCTTAATAGAGCGTATATCATTGGCGTTAATAAGCAGTAGATCATTTTCAGCTAATTGAAAGGATTGTTGATTGACCGTAAGCTCAATTTCTCCCCTTATTACAAGAAGAATCTCAATTCCTAAATGGATATGGTGTGAGGAATATTCAATGTTTTGTAAACTTATTTGATAAGAATTATCTTTTATTGACCGGTTCATGAACATTCACCTCAGGACTAGATTAAAAATGTGCCACGCACATAAATAATAGAATTAGCTTCTCAAAAATTGGGAAAATTAATGAGAAGCCAACAATAAATACTTAAGTTATTAGCAAAATGTTAGCATATCACTCTCATTTTGTTTTTGAAATACCCCAACATTGCATTAATTGGTGAATGCCTTTTTCAATTTGGTCGAATGGAATACTTCCAAACCCTAATAGAAAAGTTGGATATGGATATTCAATTGGCCTTAATAGATAATCGCTAACTGGATAGATGGCAATGTTGTTATTTGCTGCAATCTGTTTTAACTGATCTTCACCTTTTGACAGGGGGACAGAAATTAAAATGTGCATTCCTGCTTGGTCTCCAGTAATGATGACATCAGGATAATGCGTTTCAAATATATGAGTTAATTTTTCGTGTTTTTTACGATAAATTTTCCGCATTCGGTTTAAGTGTTTGGAAAAATATCCATCTCTCATAAAGTTGGCTAATATATGCTGATCAAATCTAGGTACAGTTGCTGAGTAAAAACTAAAGGTCTCTTTATATTTTTGTAGTAAGGTTGTAGGTAATATAAAATAAGCAACTCGTAATGAAGGCATTAATGATTTGGAAAAAGTACTCATATAAATGACTTTATTGTTTTGGTCTAATCCTTGTAATGCAGGAATCGGTTTTCCGATATAACGAAACTCACTATCGTAATCGTCTTCAATGATGTATCGATTTTCACCTTTTGCAGCCCAGTTTAACAGGTGCGTTCTTCTTGTTGCCGATAAAACCGCACCCGTAGGGAACTGGTGAGAAGGTGTGATGTAAACAACATTGGCATTTGTTTTTTCAAGTTCATCCACTATTAAACCATCTTCATCTACCCGAATGGGGATGGCTCTATTTTGCAATTGTATTTTTGGAATTGCTGAATAGCCAGGATTTTCAAGGGCAAATTTTGAATCCTTTTCAAGTAATCTTAGAATCATGGGAAGTAGATGCTCCGTTCCCGAACCAATGACAATCTGTTCTGGTTTAGATACAATCCCCCTTGATTGATAAAGATATTTTGAAATTTCCCCTCTTAATGCGAATTCTCCTTGATGGTCTCCAATTTGTAACAACTCTTTTGAACTATGATCATATAAACTTTTTGCATATTTTCGCCACAGCGAAAAAGGGAATGAGTCCGTATCGATTTTTCCTGGATGAAAGTCAAATTGATAGATTTTTTTCTTGTCCACCTCTACACGAATGTTTAAAGGCTCTTTTTCAATATAGGGTAAATCATCGATCTCTTCTACATAAAATCCAATTCGAGGTTTAGATGCCACATAACCTTCTGCAATCAGTTGGGTATAAGCAATTTCAATGGTTGTTTGACTGATATTTAAAAATTCAGCTAATTTTTTTTTTGATGGTAATTTGGTTCCAACTTCAATTTGTTTATGGATAATGGCCTCTTTAATACCGGTATAAAGCTGCTCATATAAGGGCATTGCATTACTTTTATCCAATTTAAACATAAGCATATCCATCCCTAATCCCCCTACTGACCACATTAAATTTTTAATTATTGAACCTTTTCATAAAGTCAATTTCTATTATACTAATAATCATCATCAAATCAATGGAGGTTTTTATATGAAACAGGTAGGAACGGAAACCGTAAAACGTGGAATGGCAGAAATGCAAAAAGGCGGCGTCATTATGGATGTCATTAATGCCGAGCAAGCAAAAATTGCAGAAGCTGCAGGTGCAGTTGCGGTTATGGCTTTAGAGCGAGTGCCATCAGATATCCGAGCAGCTGGAGGAGTAGCCCGAATGGCAGATCCTCGTATTGTAGAGGAAGTAATGAACGCTGTAACGATTCCAGTAATGGCAAAAGCACGTATTGGCCACATTGTAGAAGCACGTGTATTAGAATCAATGGGCGTCGATTACATTGATGAAAGTGAAGTTTTAACGCCTGCAGATGAAGAATTCCATTTATTAAAAAGCGAATACACCGTACCTTTTGTTTGTGGTTGCCGCGATTTAGGGGAAGCTGCACGCCGTATTGGAGAAGGAGCTTCCATGTTACGTACAAAAGGTGAACCGGGAACCGGAAATATTGTAGAAGCAGTTCGTCATATTCGTAAAGTGAATGCACAAGTAAGACGTGTTGTGAGTATGAGTACAGATGAATTAATGACAGAAGCAAAAATTTTAGGGGCACCATTTGAATTATTATTAGAAATCAAAAAATTAGGCCGCTTACCAGTTGTAAACTTTGCTGCTGGAGGCGTGGCAACACCCGCTGATGCTGCTTTAATGATGGAACTTGGAGCAGATGGTGTATTTGTAGGATCAGGTATTTTCAAGTCTGATAACCCAGAAAAATTCGCACGTGCAATTGTAGAGGCAACAACGCACTATCAAGACTATAAACTGATTGCTGAAATTTCAAAAGAGTTGGGTACACCAATGAAGGGTATTGAAATTGCAACGCTAGATGCAAGTGAACGTATGCAGGATCGTGGTTGGTAATATGCTGAAAATCGGTATACTGGCATTGCAAGGTGCAGTCAGAGAGCATAGTAGACAAATAGAAGAGCTTGGTTGTGAGGTAATTCTAGTTAAATCGGTTGAAGATCTAAAAGAAATAAAGGGTCTGGTATTACCTGGCGGAGAAAGTACGACCATGCGTAAACTGCTGGACCGTTACGATTTACTAGAACCCATTCGTGCTATGGCTGACAAAGGAATTCCAATGTTTGGAACATGTGCAGGCCTGATTTTATTAGCCCAAAAAATCGTTGGCTATGATTCGCCCCATCTAGGGTTAATGGATGTAGTTGTTGAACGGAATTCATTTGGACGCCAAGTAAATAGTTTTGAAGTAGATCTATCCGTTCAAGGAGTAGGGAAAGATATTCCCGCTGTTTTTATTCGGGCTCCGCATATCGTTTCTGCAGGTGAAAATGTTGAAATTCTAGCAAAACATGAAGAGCGCATTGTTTTAGCTCGAGATGGTCAATTTTTAGGTTGTTCCTTTCATCCAGAGTTAACAGAAGATAGTAGGATTATGAAGTATTTTATTGAAATGGTGGAAGAGAGCACAAATGTTTTATCTCATTAGTCTTTAAAATTTTAAAAATATAAAACACTCACAAATGTTGTTAACCAGCGTTTGTGAGTGCTTTTGTAACTTCCTATTCGTTCTCAATGTAATAATCAACAAATTTCTCTAAAAGCATTTCCTAATTTTTGATATTCGTTTTAGTCGTGTTTGAATCGTCGGTCATCTAAAACGTCTTGATACGCAAATTTTAACAACACAAAAAACCACTCCCTAAATTTTATAGGAAGTGGCTTTTGCTATTGATATAAATTATTTACATGACTACTTCTCAGTTCGGTCAGAAAATGCATTAAGCCGTTTCTTAAAAGAGACTGGCTACATTACATCATGCAGCCATATGGTTTTAAGCTGTAACATTTTTAACAACGGTAGAAGAAAGTCCTGTTGAATCTGCATTCTGTAGGCATTAAGTGTAATATCTTTAACCCTAATTTACTTCGTTTTATTGAACTTCGTTAGCATATTGTTAGCAGTTAATGATTTGCAATTGGCTTGATGTCTCTCATATCAGAAGCGATGCAAATTCTGTTTGCATCGCTTTTAAACACAATCCACATGTGTGGACTGTAATTGGCAATACAAATAGATGTTGGTGGGTTTACCAGCAGCTCTTTCCAAAGAATGGACTATCTTAGCTATAGTTTTTCTGTAACAGCAAATAAATTCTCATTCGGATAAAAACTATTTACTTTGAAGCATCTGTTAATGTTTCGACTTCCTCTCTTTCCTGTAATTCTGAATAGTTTTTGCACCGACAAAACCAATCAAAAAGTTGGATAAAAGGCAGCATGTAAAATAGCTACTAATTTTGATTATCCATTAGTTTCTTAACTTCTTCCATGCAAGGCATGCTTAATATTGCACCTTTCCTTGTTGTGACAATTGCTCCAACCGCATTTCCAAATATAATAATTTCTTGCATATCATCGACGTTTAAATCAGCAATAGGTTTATTTTTTTCTAAATATTTATATAAAACGCCACTAAAGAAGCCATCTCCCGCACCTGTTGTATCAACTGGATTCACTTTAAAGGATTTAAATTTCCCTATGTTCTCACCTTTTCGATAAAAACAGCCTTCTGCTCCTAAAGTGACAAAAATAAGCTCTGTGTTATACTGTTCAACCAGTTGTCTTGTTCCTTTTTCCAAATCTGCCTTTCCAGTAATGAATTCCAACTCTTCCTCCGAAAGCTTTACGATGTTTGCATATTTCAATCCCTCTTTAATCATTTTCTTTGCATGCTCTAAATTTTTCCAAAGCAAAGCCCTAAAATTAGGATCATAGGAAACAACTTTCCCTTGTTCTTTTGCTAATTGGACTGTCTTTAGAGTGGTAGTGGCAGCTGGTTCATTAGTGAGGGAAAGAGAACCAAAATGAAAAATTTTGGTTTGAGCTACGATATTTTCATTAATGTCATCCTCTGTTAACTTGGTATCCGCACCGGGATTTCGATAAAAGCTGAATGAACGGTCACCATATTCATCTAAATGAACAAATGCCAGCGTAGTATTTGCTTTTCGGGTAAAGGATAATCCTTCGCAGCATATGTTTGTATCTAATAAAACTTGCTTTAAATAATGTCCAAATTGATCATCCCCTACCTTACCAATGAAACAAGTCTTCTTGCCTAATTTGGTTAAGCCCGCTAATACATTGGCCGGGGCACCACCAGGATTTCTTTCAAAGACAACTTTGCCAGGCTGAGAAGAGTTATAAGGAGTTAAATCAATTAATAACTCTCCAAGAGCTGTTACATCATACATTTGAACCTCTCCTAAATTCTTGAATTTATTAAGCCAGAAGACTATTCTTCTGGCTTGTTATTTGAAAGGAACTAATTTAAGTTCTGCTTCGTAATCTATCAAGAAGGACGGCAATAACAATAACTATCCCTTTTACAACTTGTTGCCAGTAATAATCCACGTTAAGTAAGGTCATTCCATTCGTTAACACAGCCACAATCAAAACCCCAATGATAGTTCCTTGTATACGGCCACGTCCCCCTACAAAACTAGTACCACCTAGTACGACAGCTGCTATCGCATCTAGCTCAAATCCTATTCCTACCATGGGCTGCCCTGAGAACAAACGTCCTGCCATCACAACGCCACTAACACCGGCCAATAAGCCACTGATGGAATATACATTAATCAGGGTGCGATTAACTTTAATCCCTGTAAGATGTGCAGCTTCTTCATTACCGCCAATAGCATAAACATGTCTCCCGAACATCGTATTCTTTAAAACAGTTATCATGATGATATAAACAATTGCCATCACATAAATAGGAGTAGAAATCCCCAGAATTTCACCTGCACCAATGAACTTGAACTGCTTTGATGCCAAAACTACAGGATATCCTCCGGTTATAACATAAGCCAACCCCCTCAGGTAGGTCATACTTCCAAGCGTCACGATAAAGGCAGGCAACTTAGGTACAGCTGTTAAAAATCCATTAATAGCCCCAGCAACATATCCTACCGCAACTCCTACTAACATAGCGATAACTGGAGGAGTTCCGGCATTTGATAGTAATACAGATATAACACCGCTCAATGCAAGGGTTGAGCCTACCGATAAATCAATTCCTCCTGTTAATATAACTACAGTCATCCCAGCTGCCAGAATAGCAGTGATTGAACTCTGCTTTAGTACGTTTAAGATATTACTTGAGTCCGTGAAATTCGGTGCAACAATAATCATAACGATGATTAATAAGGCAAGAATTATTACCATGCCCAGCTGATTAAAAATCTGTTTTGACCGTTCCTTGAATGAAACTACGGATGGACTTGACATTTGTAAGTTTGTATTCATTGTTTAACCTCTCCTGTAGCATAGTACATAATTTTTTCTTGTGTAGCTTCATCACGAGATAGTTCAGCTCTGAGTTTCCCCTCATGAATCACTAAAATTCGATCACTAACTCCTAATACTTCTGGTAATTCAGAAGAAATCATCAATACAGCAAGCCCTTGTTCTGCTAATTTAGTTATGATTTTATGAATCTCAGTCTTTGCACCTATGTCTACACCACGTGTCGGTTCGTCAAGCAGCAGTATTTTAGGGCTTATAGATAACCATTTAGCAATAACAACCTTTTGTTGATTTCCTCCGCTAAGGCCCATAACATTTTGTTCCTTTGATGCCGTTCTTACTCCAAGTTCTTTAATGTATCGATCCGCATCACGATTCATTTGCTTATACTGCAATAGTTTAAATTTACGATAGGTTGGCAATTGTGCCATCAGTATATTTTCTTTTACAGATAAATTTGGTAATAACCCCTGTTCCTTCCTGCTTTCAGGAACATGAGCAATGCCAAGTTTTATTGCGTCAATAGGACTTTTTATATGAACCTCCTGGCCATCCAAAATTATTTGACCCTCTGACAGTTCGGATAATCCAAAGATTGTTCTTACCAGCTCAGTCCGTCCAGCACCGACAAGGCCTGCTAAGCCCACAATTTCTCCAGGGTAGATTTTCATCGATATCCCCTTTACAAACTTCTTGTCAGAGACATTTTTTAACTCAAGGACAGGTTTTTGTTCAGACCTATCAATACTTTCGATTCTTTCTCTTACAAATAGCTCATTTAACTCTCTCCCTACCATAAGTTTTACTAGATTCTCGGGATTTGTAACCGAAATTGGTCCACTTGTAACCCAATGACCGTCCCTAAGAACTGTAAAGCGATTTGAAATTTTAAAAATCTCATCCATTCGATGAGAGATATAAACAATAGCTACGCCTTTTCTTCTTAATTCTTCAATGATGCCAAAAAGCTTTTCTATTTCTTTATCTGTCAGAGATGCCGTCGGTTCATCCATAATTAAAATCTCAGAGTTAAGTGATAAAGCTCGAGCAATTTCTACCATTTGTTGCTGGGCCACACTTAAAGTGGAAACATCCGCTCGAGGGTCCAAGGAAGATCCTATGGATTTTAAAACTCGGGCAGCATTCTCATAAATATCACTCCATTTTATTAAGCCCAGCCTATTTTTCTTAAATTTTGTCCCCATCATAATATTCTCACCAATGGACAAATTTGGTGAAAGGCTTATTTCTTGGTGAATAACACTGATCCCTTTATTTCTTGCTTCCATTGGATTATTCCAATGTACTTCTTGACTTTTATATTCAATCGTTCCTCCATCAGGCTGATACACTCCAGCCATGATTTTCATTAAAGTAGATTTCCCTGCGCCATTCTCCCCCATCAAGGCATGAACTTCCCCTTTATAGAGTTCGATATTAACGTTTTGTAACACCTTGACACCGGAAAATTTCTTCGTAACCGCCTTCATCCTAAGGATGGGTAACTGACTTTCTGCTAGATGACGATTTATTTGTTCTTGAACCTGAAATACTGCCATTAGTGCCACTCCCTTAGTCTCTTTTTAAGCCCTATTTTACTAGGATATAAATATAGTGCTCCTGATAGAGCACCATATTTTACCTCCACTAGAGGGAAAATCAATTACCAGCCACTATAGGAATTAACATTATCTTTAGTGATAAATTTAGTTGGAATAAGAACTTTTGAGTCAACTTTCTTTCCATCAATAATTTTTAATGCTAAGGCAACACCATCAATAACCATTTGATTCGGGAATTGTGCTGAAGTACCAGCAAAGCTTCCGCCTTTTTTCAGCGCGTCAACTGCAGAAGGCGCACCGTCGACACTTACGACAAAGAATTCATTTTGTCTACTAGCTTGTTCTTGAGCAATTTGTACTCCAACAGCCTCTTCATCATTTATTGTAAATACTGCATCGATTTTCTTGTTTGCTGTTAGTGTACCTTCCATTACGGTAAGAGCCTTTTCACGATTACCCTCACCATTTTGTTTAGCAACAACCTTGATATCGGGATATTTTTTAATTACTTCGTTAAAACCTTTAATTCGGTCTGTCACTGCTGAAACAGGAGGTCCATCAATAATAACAATGTTACCTTTTCCATTAAGTTGTTTTACAAGGTACTCCGCAGCTAATTTACCTGCTTGAACGTTATCAGACATAACCACTGAGTCAATACCACCTTCTGCAAATCCATCAAGTGCAACAACCGGAATACCTGCTGCTTTTGCCTCACTAACTGCACCGGCAATACCTGCAGAATCAAATGGGCTTAATAATATTAAATCAACTTTTTTTGTGATAAAGTCTTCAATTTGTGCAGTTTGTTTAGCAAGATCTTGATCCGCACTTACAGTCGTTACATCAGCATTATACTTAGAAGCAACTTCTTTAGCCCCTTTAGACATCGCTACAAAGAATGGATTACTTAAATTTGGTACTGTTAAACCAATCTTTAGCTTTTTTCCAGTATTAGACTTGTCATCTGTTTTACTTGTACTGGAGGCGCTTCCATTATTGCTGCATGCACCTAAAAGGCATAAAGTTAAAATTAATAATACTATGTTAAAAATTTTAAAGTTTTTCATTGTTTATAATTCCTCCTAAATATAGTTTTGTAAAGTAATAGATACTTCTAGCAAAACACAATCCTTGTAAAAAAATCTGTAATACCGTAGTATAAAAAATGAGTGCTAAAATTAGTATTAATTTTAGATATACTCAGGCAGGGTTATGATTTGGGGCTTTTTTCCATTTGGTCGTGGTTGCCCTGAATCGTAACCTTTTTTTGTGATTCTTTCATTTTTCTCCCCCGAGGAACAAGTTAATTAAAACGATTAAAATCTCTTCTATTATTTTTTCAACTCTATAAGCATCACCTCCTAAAAATGATGTGGGTATTTTTTAAAACGTTTTCATTTAAACGCCTTCATTTTTTGCTTTTATCTGATATTAGATCTTTACCTATGGGGGAAAAGTCAGACTACGCGAACAGAAATTCCTGATTCCTCAATGCAGTTAAGTACGGTCTTTTGTGCAGCACTATCGGTTATTAAATAATTTATCTCATGAATATCCGCAAACTTCGCAAAGCTTACTTGACCTATTTTGGTATGATCAGTAATGAGGATAACCTTTTCCGCACAATCAATCATCTTCTTTTTTGTTGATGCCTCAATTAAATTTGGGGTGGTTAAACCATTTTCTACATCAACGCCATTCGTAGCAATAAACGATTTGTCTACACAAATTTGATTAAAGCTCATTTCAGCCAAAGGACCCACCAAGGCTAGTGTTTCTGAACGCAGAGAACCACCACATAATAAGACTTCAATTCCAGATACATCCTTTAATTCGTTGGCACATAATATTGAATTGGTAACCACCTGTAATCTCGAAAAGTTTCTTAGTTCTTGAGCAAGATAATAAGTTGTCGTACCCGAATCGAGCAAGATACTTTCACCGTTCTTAATAAGCTTAGCCGCTTCCTTTGCAATAGCCCTTTTCTCTTTTTGAAACTGCACTTCTTTCTCAATGTAAGTCGGTTCGAAGGTCACACTTTCGAACAAGACAGCCCCACCATGCGTTCTTTTTAACAATTGTGCTTCCTCTAGTTCCTTTAAGTCCCTACGAATTGTTGATTCAGACAAGTCGAAGTGCTGACTTAACTCTTGTACATCTACTCTAGCATTCTTGTTTAGTAACTCTAGTATGGCCGACTTTCTTTCTATACCGTACATAGATTCGTTTTCCTCCAATTCATTTGAAATGCGACATTTGATCGTTTTAGCTCGTTTTTGAATGAATTTGGTTTTTTATGCTCATTTTTGATTATATGTGTTATCTTACCAATTTACAATATGAATTTCTGAATAATTGTGAAAATTTAAAAATTAGAGGAGGAACACTCTGACTAAGTAAAACTTAAAAGTAAACACAAGTTCGGGCTTCGAATGGTATTAATTTGAGAGAAATGAAAGTAGTTTTGAAAAAGAAAAATTGAATTATAACTTGGGAATCTCTGCCCGATGCATTAACAGCGGCACACATCGCACAATTCCTTTGCATCTCGAGAAAAACGGTATCAGGATGCTTTAAATGATTTAAAAGAAAAGGGATATGCCGACAACACTCTGGATGGCGTACATCGCACTGGCAGAATGATTTTTAAGAAAGCCATTGAAATGAGGCTGATTAAAAATGACCCAACGGAGTTTGCTTACCTGAAGAAAGACAGAAAAACCATTGAGGAATTAGAGGAACAGGAGATCCCTAAGTATATGGAAAAGGAGGACCTAGCTTTACTATTGCAAACAGCTGCTCAAAAAGGTTTAGATTAGATTATCTAATCTTTCTCACCATTTCCTATCCAGGGATGCGTGCTGGTGAACTGATGGCTCTGAAGTGGAAAGACATCAACTTTGAGACACACCATCAGCATCACGAAAACGTATTACAACCCGTCGAATAACACGCTGGAGTATCAATTAGTGCCGCCTAAGACGAGGAAATCCAAACGAGCCATTGTAGTAGATAAAGAAGTCATTGTGGCTTTCAAAAAGCATATGCAAGTGCAGAAGAAAGTGCAAGAGTACTATGGTAAATCATATCTTGATAAAGGTTTTATTTTTGCCAAGAAAGAGAAACAACCTGGCTACCCTATTTTCATCAAGACTGTGGAAAATAGAATGGCACGGCTGCTGAAGTTAGCCGGCTTAAGTCCAGAGCTCACTCCTCACTCTTTGCGCCACACACATACATCGTTGTTAGTAGAAGCAAAGGTGGGATTGGAAGAGTTTATGGACCGCTTAGGCCACTGTGATGACGAGACAACAAAAAAACGTCTATCTGCACGGAACAAAAGAAATGAAAAAGATGCTTCCCACAAGTTTGCGCAACTCATGAGAAACCTCTAATTTCAGGAGAGAAATGTTAACATTCCGCTCCCCTCTTACATAAAACCCTCATATTTCAAGGGGGTTGGGCTATGATTACATCATGCCGCCCATTCATTTTCATATATAATAGAAAAAAATAGTATTTAAACAATGGCTTAAGATCAACATTTGTAAAACATTAAACGTTATAGTTTTAAATGAGGTATAAAACATCGGAGGACAAACTGGAGGACAATATCCGAAGGTATAATATATAAAGCCTATCTCAATTGAGACAGACTTGCCTTATTTTTAAAAAAATAAATAAAAAAAGAGGTACTCCCTTGATGAGTACCTCCTTTACTACTATTAAATTGTTAGGCTCCTATACGTTTTTCTTCATTAATAAATCCATCGTTCAAAGAAGAACCGCGTTTATACTTGAAGAAGAAGAAGAAAAAAACTGCAACTATAAAAGCAACTATTGCAGGATACACCCAAAAAGTCTGCCATTGATTAAGAGAAGCGACTCCGGTTTTAGTGACAGTATTGTTAAAAAGTTTTCCCGCAAAATACGAGCCTACAAACATACCGATACCTTGGGTTAACATTATAATTAATCCCTGAGCTTGACCTTTGATTTTTTCATCTGCCACTTCATCCGTATAGAGATATCCTGATACAAAGAAAAAGTCCCAACATAATCCATGTAAGGCAATGCCGATGTACATTAACGACACAAGTCCTTCTGGTGCACTAAAAGCAAAAAGAGACATCCTTAATACCCATGCAATCATTCCCACTAAAAACATCCATTTGAATCCCAGTCGGCGATAAAAGAACGGAAGTAACAACATAAAAATCACTTCAGAAAATTGACCGATTGACATAACGGATGAAACATCCTTGACTCCAGCATCACCAAGGAATACTGAGGCAAATGACATATACGTAGCATGATCTAGAAAAAGCACTGTCGTACATACAATAAATACTAAATAGTAACGATTTTTTAATAACTGCAGTGCATCAAGGCAAAGAATGTCTCTTATTGATAGCGGTTTTCCTTTAGCAGGTGCAGGAGTGTTTGGTAATGTAAAACTGTACAGTCCAAGTAAAACAGAAACAATTGCACCAATTTGCAGAGCTACCGGACTGCCTGAATATCCAAGGATCCCAACTACAGCGCTTGCAACAATAAACCCAATGGTTCCACATACACGGATAATCGGAAAGGCCTTCACGGTGTCTTTCACATTATAAAAACTAATATTATTTGTTAAAGAATATGTTGGATTATAACATAACATATATAAAAACATTATCCATAAAAAAGCGTTATCATTTTTTGTGTAAATTTGTTCAGGAAGAAACCATAATAAGATACCGCCAGCGATGTTAACCAGAGCTAACATTTTTTGAGATGGAAAGAACCGATCCGAAATCATTCCTATGACAATCGGAGATATAATAGCAGCAATACCACCTATTGAGTACGCGGTACCAATTATAGAAGATAATCCATGCTTACTAAGAATAAAACCCAAAGTGGCAAACCATGTACCGAGGGTAAAGTATTGAAAAAACATCATTGCTGAAAGTCTTGGAATTATATATGATTTACGTTGCAAATTTTTCACTCCTGTTTATCAATTAAAGAGAGTTAAGCTTAGATTAATAGATTTTGAACACTTATCACAAGTATGGATATATGATTCATGTTGTTCTTCCATTTTCTTTCCACATTGTGTACATTTTTTACTTGGTAAATTCTTTAAAAACTCGGCCATTTTTATCAACATGCTTATCTCCTCCATTACCTTTATATTTGATGATCTTACCTTTGGTATATTAAATATACGAAACTGCATTTTGTTTTTAAATTTTATTGAATTCATCTCTATTGTTGGTATGCTATAAAATAATTTAAAGTGAGCTGGTTCATCGCAGAAGATACAGGTATGTTCCCAATATTTATGAGATAATTTCTGCACATGAGGTACATTTAGTAAGATTACCCCCTTTTTAATATGGTTTTCACAGACTGTTATCATGGCCTATCCCCTCACTTATCTAATCGTTTTCCTAACCGCAATCACAGGTGTTAAAGCGTTTTCCTTTTGCTTTAAAGAAAGCAATCTTATCTATAGATTAAGAAAATCCGAAAAATGTTCTGCCGAAATATATTCGTAAACCGACTCTGTTTATTAACAGAATCGGTTTGGCTTTCTAATAAATTTTGCTAACTATTTACCACTTTTTAAGACCCAACAATTTCTCGCCTAATTCATTAAGTTGAGCTCTTTCATACTTTTCTTGCTCCCAGTTTCGAGGATCTCCTAGAAAGGCAATTCCTTCTGGGATTACTCTTTCGCTCCATTGTTTAATTCTCCATTGTTTTAATTCTTCATTATGTTCCTGGGCTGGGAACATAGAAATATATTGATGAATATTAGGAGTATTTGATACGTTTTTTCTTAAACCATGTGGTTGCATGACATTGAAAATTAATAAGTCTCCTGCTTTCAAAGTTACTGGTGTTGGTGTATACCCTGTGTAATCTGGATGATATGGATCTCTATCGGCAGGCTGGGTTTTTACCCACTCTGGAAAATCTCTATATAACTCAGGAATGACATTCAAACCACCATTTTCCACATCAGTATCCGTTAGGAAAAGAATCCCTTGAACATTAACCGGAAGCGGATCCAATGATGTATCTCCATCCCAGTGGATGAAACCTTCAAATTCAAACGTACCTGGTTTATTTGGGAAGCTCATGTTACATCTATCAATACTTGTCCATAATTTCTCTGTTCCCCAGATATCTACAAAAGCATCATATACTTTTTGATAAGAACGGTTATCCCAGAAATATTGATGATTATATAACTCAACCATTCCGGCTCCACGAAGTTCTGGCATTTGATGTTTACGAAGTGGTTCCCTGTACCAAGTGGAAGGATCATTAGGATCTTTTTCTTCAAACTCCCATATAAGGTTAACCGTTCGATCGATATATTCTTTAGGGACAACATTACGAACGACTACGTATCCGTTTTCTTTCCAAAATTTAAATTCCTCTTCAGTTAATACTCTCAAAGGTTCATTATTAGGGCGTTCATTCAATGGAATATCAATCTCAAGAATATTATTGACTTTAGTTTTTTGCATTTTATAACTCCTCCTATCAGGGTGAAAAGTGTTTTATATGCTTTGTTTTTTAATAAATCTTACAAATTAAATATATAATTTCCACTGTGTTAATACTATTAACTATCGTGCTTAGTTCATAAAAAAAGTATAATATATTGCTATTTTTAATAACTCACTTTTTATTGATATATTAAAAATTAACCTTTCTTTAGATTGTTCATACAAAAAGCACCCAAATTTCAATAAAGGCAACGCTTTCTAATGGTGATAATATAAAAAAATACAACATCCAAATAAATTATATCCGTATTTAAAATATTCTATATATTGTTATAAGCATAAATAAAACTATAACTTCTTGCTATCAGATTAAGATCTTACAAAAGGGTACGAGTTTGATTAAATTTTATTAACAATGCATTCTCATTAAAAAGGACTGACTAAAAGGTCAAAAATAGACACCTTTTTTCAGCCTTCCCCTTAAATATCCGAGCTGTATATATAACTTTTTTTACAATTAAGACTATCCTAATAGCCTGGTCAATAGTTCCGGTTTGTAAAACCCTCAAAATCCAGCCCGTTTGACTACTTCAGGCCAACTTAGTTTTAATCTGCGGCATATAGTTGTACTGTATACTTGTCCTTTTTTCCTCAATAGATCATAATCTCTCTGAGTGGTTGAACCAATACGAAGCAATTCCTTTTTCAAACTTTCCAAGGTTTCTTCCTTTGATTTCAAACCAATCCCCTCCAGTGTAAAAGATTTAAATCCCTTGCAAGAATTTTGATCAAGATACTAACAGGACTCTGAAACAGCAACTAAATTTCCCTTACTCTTATTTATTAGTGCTTCTTTTACCAGCCACGCCCCGCCGATTACACCCGCATCATTGCCTAATTTAGCTATAACTAGCTCAACACCCTCAGCTACTCTTGGAAAAGCAAACTGAGCAAACTGCTCTTTTAGTGGTATCAATAGGGTATCTTCCGCATTTGAAACGCCACCACCAATGACAATCCTTTGTGGATTTAAACTGTTCGCCAAATTTGCCAGAGCAAATCCTAAATGGAACGTTACTTGATCAATAATGCGTATGGCGGTCTTATCCGCTTTTTTTACTGCATCGAAAATTTGTTTACACGTAACAATTTGAGACTTTTTATAATCCTCTTTCAATCTACCAATGTCTTCACTATTAGCGAGCTCCTCTTGAGCTAGATTAACAATACCAGTTGCCGAAGCTATTGTTTCCAGGCATCCCTTTTTTCCACATTTACAAAGTATTCCATCCTTGCGTATGGATGTAATATGACCAATTTCCCCACCGGCACCATTTTCGCCGTGTACCAGCTTACCATTAACGATAATGCCGCCTCCAACACCCGTTCCTAAGGTTATACAAATTAGGTTTTTGGCTCCATTCCCCGCACCCTTCCACATTTCACCGATGGCTGCAGAATTAGCATCATTCTCAACAACTACGGGTAAGAATGTCTCCCGTTGTATAAGGTCTCGTAAAGGGAAGTTTTCCCAACCTATATTTACCGCCACTTCAATTGTTCCTGCTTGAACATTCACGGGACCCGGCGCTCCAATTCCTATACCCACTAACTTATCTTTACTTTGTTTCAACTCATATAAATGTAGATTAATTGATTTTGCTATATCACTTGGAATATGTTTCCCTTTTTCATTTTTGTTTGTTGGAATTTCCCATTTACGTATGATCCCACCTTTTTGACTGATAAAAGCCATTTTAATGGTAGTACCACCAATATCCACACCTGCTAACCATTTTTCATCCAATGCTTTTCATCCCTTTTGACATATGATTAATAAATTCTAGCTAAATTCTTTATAACAAACATATGGCTCTTTAATTTCCTTACCGCAAGTTGCGCATTTTTTACCCGGTTAATTTATTAAACTGATTATTTTAAATAGTAATATTACTAAAGTGATTAAACAATTAACTATCGTGCTGAGCTTATTTAAAAAATACAATATGTTGCTCATTAGTAAATGAGGTTTATTTAGAATATTAGACCAGAGGAGAGATTAAAGAGAACTTCAGTTTTTTAAGTTGATTATTGTGGAATTGATTTGAATTGATCAAAATTTACAAAGGCTATCTTCTCTGGAAGAGAAATAAACGTGGATCCTGCATTTTGGGGATTTAATTCCCTTCAGGAGAGCGATACAAAAATTACCACACAAGAATATTGGTAAATCTTTGGGTCTCTCCCTATCAGGAAAAATGAACTTATATTGCTATTTCGGAAAACCTTAGTTCCTTGTAAATAATTAATTTTTATCTACTAATCATTTTCATTTGTTTCTTCATAACTTTCATTACTTTTATCACTACATTCCCAGCATATAGACCTATTTTTTTCCATTTTGGCCAACTGACTTCCACAACAAATGCATAAATCCGTCATGTTATCCCCCTCTTACTTAAATTCTTTTTTTAGAGTGGAGGCCACTTAAAAAGGTCTTTCTAAGCGGCATATAAAAAAGTAGTTTACCAATTTTTCAAACCTAGTAATTTTTCACCTAGTTCAGTAAGTTCCGCTCGATCATATTTCACTTGTTCCCAATTTCGAGGGTCTCCAGGGAATGCATAACCCTCAGGCTTAATTCTTTCTTTCCAAGATTTGATTCTGGCCTCTTTTAATTCTGTATTATCTTCTTGTGCAGGAAACATGGATATATATTGTGCCACTCGTGACTTGTCAGAGTAATTTGGACGAATACCGTGAGGCTGCATACTATTAAAAATCAGTAAATCTCCAGCCTTAGTGACTACTTTTGTTGGCGTAAATCCGGTCGTATCCGGTTTATGTGGGTCCCGATCTAAGGGTTGAGTCTTCACCCATTCGTTAAAAGTTCGGTAAAGTTCCGGTATACACTGGAATCCCCCCATATCAATATCCGTGTCAACCAAGGATAATACTCCTTGAACATTCACTGGAATCGGATCTAAAGATGTATCCACATCCCAATGAATAAATCCTTTATATTCATGGCTAGGTTTAATTGGGAGGTTTAGATTGCATCTATCAATACTCACCCATAATTTTTCAGTACCCCACATATCAACAAAAGCATTGTAAATCTTGTCATACATCCGGTTATCCCATAAATACTGATGGTTATATAACTCCACCATTCCAGTGTTCATCAGTTCCTTCATAGCCATTTCTCTACCTGGTTGTGTATACCAAGTGGATGGATCATTCGGGTCTTTTTCTTCAAACTCCCAGATTAACTTCACAAGTCTCTCGATATGATCCTTTGGAATCGCATCACGAACAATCACATAACCGTTTTCCTTCCAAAATTTCCAATCTTCTTCACTCAAAACTCTCAATGGTTCATTATTCAAACGTTCATTTAAAGGAGTTACAATTTCAAGGATATTATTCAATTTTTCTTTCATTTTAAATTCCTCCTCATTTATCTGATTAACAATTTATTTCACTTTAAATTTTTGGAGATTATCCTTATTAACTAATTGGAATGGAACCATGTTCTCCTTAGCCACTTTTTCTCCCTTAGCCGCTTTTTGGGCCACTTCTACTGCCATTTTTCCTTGTGAATCTACATCCTGAAAGACAGTTGCCGTTAGATCCCCTGTTTGGATAGAATTAAAAGCATCTGGTATACCATCGATTCCGATGACTTTTGTATCTTTTAATTTCCCCGCTGCACTTAATGCTTTGATGGCTCCTAAGGCCATTTCATCATTTTGTGCAACAATTGCATCTAATTTTTGAGATTGCAACCAGTTTTCTGTTAAAGCAAGCGCCTCTTCCCTTGACCAGTTTGCCGTTTGCTCCGCAGCTACCTTAATGTTTGGATAATCTTTTAAGATTTTCTTATTTCCTTCTGTTCTGTTGACCTCAGCTGAATTGCCATTGGGCCCATGAATAATGGCAATGGTTCCTTTCCCACCTAAAAGTTCTGCTACATGCTTAATTTCTATTTTTCCAGCTTCCACATCATCAGATCCAACATGAGCGGTAGCTTTCTCCTCATTAGATACAACCGCTAACACTGTAATGATAGGAATCTTTGCTGCTACAGCTTGTTCAACCACTGGTGCACTCCCATTCTTATCAGCCGGGTTTAAGATAATCGCATCTACTTGCTGGTTAATCAGGTTCTCTACTTGATTAATTTGATTTTCTGCTTTCCCTTCGCCATCAGATTCGATTAAATCCACTCCCGAGTCTTTAGCGTATTTTCTAATAGAGTCTTGTAAACCGACAATATATTCATTTTGTAAATTTTGATAGATTACTCCTATACGTATTTTCCCATTCGGTGTGCCACTAGTTTTTTCTTCTGCTTTACCAGAACATCCACTTAGGATGCCGAGGATTAATAATAATGTTACAGCTACAATCTTTACCTTTTTCAATCTACTCACTCCTTTTCCTATTTTATTGATGATTTTTTTTATCAAGAAGTACAGCAATGACAATGATCGTTCCCTTTAAAATTTGTTGATAATAAGAGGAAACATTTAATAAATCAAGGCCGTTATTCATTACTCCGATAATTAACACCCCAATCAGGGTACCAACTATGCTGCCTACTCCTCCAAATAAGCTGGTTCCTCCAATTACTACAGCAGCAATGGCGTCCAGTTCATATCCCTGGCCTAGTACTGGAGAACCTGACATAATTCTTGATGATAGAATCATCCCTCCGACTCCCGCTAAAAGCCCGGCTATTGCATATACTCCAATCTTTACTGAATTAACACGAATCCCTGAAAGTTTAGCAGACTGTTCATTCCCTCCAGTGGCAAACACGTGTCTTCCGTACACAGTGAAATTCAGAAGAAAAATTCCAATTGCTACGATTACGATAAAGATAATAACGGGGATTGGAAGGCCTAATAAGTATCCGCTTCCAATATTGTTATAAGAATTGTTCAGTCCGATAACCGGCCGGCCATTTGTATAAACCATAGCCAATCCTCTTGCAGCCGTCATCATACCTAACGTAGCGATAAAAGGCGCTACCTTCCACTTTGCAACGAGTACACCATTGATTATTCCACAGGCTAAACCGACCGTCATCCCTATGATAATAGGAATAATTAGAGAATAACTGCTGTCTGCTTTAGCAAAACTAGAGGCTACGACGGCTGATAATGCCATAATAGATCCAACAGAAAGGTCAATACCACCGGTAATAATAACGAAGGACATTCCAATTGCCACTATTCCTATAATCGATACTTGTCGTAGTATATTGATAATATTAGTGGTCGTTAAAAACGATTCTGAAGAGATCGATAGGATTATAAATAGGATCGCAAAAGCAATATAAATGCCGTATTTAGCAAAGAGCTTTCCCGTACTTCCTCTTTTCATTACAGACTGCGATGTAGCTAAATCTAATAAACTTAATTTTGCTACCTCTTGTTTTTGAGTGTTCATCCGATTTTTTCTCCTTTCTGAATTCCTGAACAGCACGCCATGATTTTTTCTTGATCAAATTCATCCCTAGTAAACTCTCCAGTTAATTTTCCTTCACTCATGACAATGATACGGTCACAAATTCCAAACAGCTCAGGCATTTCTGAAGAAATAACAATCACCGATTTACTCATACTTGCAAATTCATTAATAATTTTATATATTTCAGCTTTAGCCCCTATATCAATTCCCCTTGTAGGTTCGTCTAGAATTAATATATTGGGGTTGTTTAAAAGCCATTTGGCTATCACTATTTTTTGCTGATTACCACCACTTAGGTTTTTCACCAACATGTTTCTATTTGGTGTTTTTATCCTTAATGATTGGATTTGTTCATCCACAACGCCTTTTTCTCTTTTTCGGGATATGATATTTTTTAAGAAAGCATACTTCCTTAGATTAACTAAACTAATATTATCTCGTACGGATCCTGATAAATTTAAACCAGTATGTTTTCTGTCTTCGGTTACTAAGGCCAGTCCGTTATTAATGGCATGTATAGGACGCTTATGAAATACCTTTTTTTGATTAATATAAATTTCTCCATTGTGAGGTGGCATAACACCAAAGATACTTTCTACCACTTCCGTTCTTCCTGCACCTACAAGGCCTGCAATACCAAGTACTTCTCCCTGATGAAGTGTGAACGATATATTTTTGAATTTTCCTTTTCTTGATAGATTCTTTACTTCTAAGAATACGTTTTCATTTTTTTGTGTTGATGTCTGATAGACCTCTTTTATTTCTCTGCCAACCATTAAGGAAATCAGCCTATCATGATTTAAATCATCTGCTGCCTTACTTTCAATATGACACCCATCCCTTAAAACGGTAATATCATCTGCTATTCTAAAAATTTCATCCATTTTGTGTGAAATATAAATGATAGACTTTCCTTGGGATGTTAGCATTTTTATGATTTCAAATAGTTTTTCAACCTCTCTTTGGGTAATGGCCGAAGTAGGTTCATCCATTACGATAATATCAGCATGGTTAGATACCGCCTTAACAATTTCCACCATTTGCTTATCTGATACAGAAAGAGCCGACATCTTTTTATTAGGGTCTAAGTCGATCTCTAACTGTTGAAATAATTCAAGGGCTCTTACCTTTTGTTCCTTCTTGTTGATTACTCCGTATCTGCCAAAACTCCATTCTCTACCAAGAAAGATATTTTCCGCCACGGTCAATTCGGATATATAGCTTAATTCTTGATGAATCATGCTAATACCAAATTTTAAAGCATCACTTGGATTCTTAAATTCAACCTTTTCTCCTTTTAAAAATATCTCACCCTCATCCTGCTTATAAATACCTGCAAGGATCTTCATCAGTGTTGATTTACCTGCACCATTCTCTCCCATAAGCGCATGGACGCTCCCCTTATTTACATGGAAGGAAACAGAATCAAGGGCTTTTACACCAGGAAAAAACTTTGAAATACCCTTCATTTCAAGAGCATACACATTCTTATCTTCCACCTAATAACTCACCCCTTTGTCTAATTTTTTATCAAACTATCTTTTTGAATTAGTCTGATTATTTAGAATAGTACTATTGCCATAGTGTTTAAACAATTAACTATCGT
>NZ_JBALPZ010000017.1:0-12340 GCF_036965645.1 Neobacillus drentensis | reverse complement strand
GGATAATATTTGATGTCACAGCTACAAGGTATATTAACTAGATTAAAAAACCTTCAGGAACAATCCACAAGTGGTGAACCTGCACAACGTTATTTTGAAGTAAATGGTGAAAGAAAATGTCAAGTAACCTTTCATCCAAAGACTGAAACGTTTGAATTGGAAATATATAACGAAAAGGAAAAACCAAAAAGATACCAATTTGATAACATCGATATGATTACAATTGAAATCTTTGATTTAATTCAGTAGGAGCCTATATTGGTTCCTTTTTTTCTATAGAAAGCAGTTTTAAAATTAACACGGATCCCTGGAAACTGTGATAGAATAAGTCTGTAGAAAACATACATTGAGGAGTATTCGACTTATGATTAGTCTTCCTAGCGGGGAATTTTTAGAATTAACAATTAAACAATTAATGGTACCTTCTGAGCGAGTTGCTCATGTGCAAATTGGAAATAGTCTTGAACATGCTCTGTTAGTTTTAACAAAAAGTGGTTATACGGCGATACCTGTCCTAGACCCGCATTACAAGCTGCATGGACTTATTAGTACGCCTATTATTATGGATTCGATTCTTGGACTTGAACGGATTGAATTCGAGCAGCTTGAAAACAAGCGGGTAGAAGAAGTTATGAAAAGCTCCATTCCTCGGGTGGGAATTTCAACTGCTATTAGTCAGTGTTTAGAGCTTTTGGTAAATCATCCATTTCTATGTATTGAAAATGAAGAAGGTTTTTTTGAAGGAATATTGCCACGAAGTACGGTATTAAACCAATTAAATAAAGTGGTTAAGAGATTTAAAAAATAGCCCTTAGTGCTTGCTCCCAATTGGGAGCTCTATTTTTTTAGGACGAGAGGTGTGCGATGAGTATTGAGATTGAAGCATTTGAGAATCCGAAAAGAAAGCAAACCAAGAAGTCATTAGTCCTTGCTTCCGTAATGCTTGCTATGTTTATGGGGGCTATTGAAGCAACGATTGTTTCAACCGCTATGCCAGCCATTGTTGCTGATTTGGGTGGGTTCACCCTTTATAGCTGGGTTTTCTCTGCATACCTTTTAATGAACTCGGTTACTGTCCTTATTTATGGAAAACTTTCTGATTTATTTGGCAGAAAACCAATTCTAACCATAGGAATTATTATCTTTTTAATTGGTTCGATTCTTTGTGGGATTGCTGGTTCAATGAAAACACTGATTATTTTTCGGCTGATTCAGGGTTTTGGGGCTGGGGCCGTTACGCCAATTGCTACAACGATTGTAGGCGATATTTATACTACTGAGGAACGCGCCAAAATTCAGGGTTATCTCTCAAGCGTTTGGGGGATATCAGCCATTACGGGGCCTGCAGTCGGCGGCTTACTTGTCCAATATGTCAGCTGGCATTACGTGTTTTGGATTAATATTCCCCTTGGACTCCTTTCGCTTCTTGGTCTTTGGTTATTCCTCCATGAAGATGTTGTAAAGAAAAAGCATGAGATAGATTATATAGGTGCGATTCTTTTAACAATCACTATCTCAACCCTTATGTTTATTCTTATCGAAGGTGGAAGCCGCTGGACATGGGGGTCATGGCAGTTGATAGGACTGCTGAGTATTACAGCTTTAGCTTTAATAGCCTTTGTATTTCAAGAAGGCAGAGCATCTGAACCGGTTATGCCGTTTTCCATCTGGAAGGAACGATCCATCTTTATTGCTAATATTACCTCCCTGACATCTGGGATTATTTTAATTGGGATATCAAGTTTTTTACCAACCTTTGTTCAAGGTGTAATGGAACAAACACCGATTGTTGCAGGGTTTACATTAACAACCATGTCAATCGGCTGGCCGATTGCCTCTACCCTTTCTGGAAAGATGCTAATTAGTATTGGTTATAGGAAAACTTCGATTATTGGTGGAGCTTTTTTAGTATTCGGCAGTCTTGCGTTTGTAACTATGTCGGCTTCGGCAGGGCCTATTTGGGCAGCTGTCGGCTCTTTCCTTGTAGGTGCAGGTATGGGTTTTACTTCAACAGCTTTCATTGTTTCCATTCAAAGTACCGTAGAATGGCAGCAAAGAGGAATAGCAACTGCTGCCAATATGTTTATGCGGAATTTAGGGAATACGATTGGTGCAGCCTTACTAGGCGGTATTTTAAATAATCGTATGGCTCATTTTTTTAGTGAAAATAATAAGTCGTTAACCGTAGACGACGCCAATAAGCTTTTAAAAGTAGCCGAACGAAATCAATTGACAGCCTCTGTAAAAAGAATTTTGCAGGAAGGGCTGACCTTCTCTTTACACTCTGTTTATTATGTTGTATTGACCTTTGCTGTTATCAGTATGCTGCTAATATTATTTATTCCTAAAAAGAAAATGGATTTGTAAGAACTATAGAATCATTAATCAAAAATAGTAAAGAGGTTTTGACTTTGTCCTCCATATCAGAATTTCAGTTGTTATCGGTTTTAGCTCAGGAGATGAATATGAGAAAGGCTTCAGAGCGGCTGTTTGTTTCACAGCCCGCGCTTTCACAACGGTTACAAACCATTGAAAAAGAATGGGGGACCAAATTGTTTATCCGCTCACAAAAGGGGTTATCCTTAACACCTGCTGGTGAGCATGTGATAGACTTTGTAAACGAAATTTTAATAAAACAGGAAAAGGTACGTGAAACGATTGATACTCTTCACGAAGGTGTCTCAGGTACATTAAAGATTGCTGTTGCATCAATCGTTGGTCAGAATTGGCTTCCAGAGGTTTTAAAAAAATTCATTGATAAATATCCACAAGTGAAAATTTCTTTAGTGACAGGCTGGAGCAGTGAAATATTAAAATGTTTATATGATGATCAGGTACATATTGGAATAATCCGCGGAACTCCTGATTGGAAAGGGGTAAAGGTACACCTTTTTAATGACCCGCTCTATCTTGTTGACCGGGAAATTACCAAACCGGAGCAGGTTTTAAAGACTGATCGTCCTTTTATCCAATTTAAAAGCGATTCTAACTATTATCAAGAAATCCAAGATTGGTGGATGAGAAATTATAAAACATCTCCAAAGAGGACTGTAGTAGTGGATCAAATAGAAACATGTAAACAGATGGCCTTCAATGGTATTGGTTACGCCATATTACCATCCATTACACTTAGGAAGGCGGACCGTGGTATTTTTAAGATACCATTGGTTGATGAGAATAATATACCTTTAAAACGGGATACTTGGTTATTAGGATATGAGTCTGCGTTCCAACTGAAACAGGTTGACGCATTTATGGAACTGATTAAAGAATATATCGCCGAATCTTCTGAAGAATAAGGTTGTTTTTTCTTGTTTTCAGTTCTTTTGTTTGTTAAAGTAATTTTTAGTACAAGATTAGGGGGCAAGTTAGAAAAATGGATGCACATGAAATTATTGCTTTTATTGCAAATAGTAAAAAGTCTACACCTGTGAAGGTATATTTAAAGGGTGACTTAGAGGGAATTGATTTTGGAAACGAAACAAAAACCTTTATTAATGGAAATACAGGCGTTGTCTTTGGCGAATGGGCTGACATTAATGCAGCCTTAGAAACGAACAAGGGAAAAATTGAGGATTTCGTGGTCGAAAATGACCGACGTAATTCAGCCATCCCATTGTTAGACACGAAGTACATTAATGCAAGAATTGAGCCAGGTGTCACTATTCGTGATCAAGTAGAAATTGGCGATAATGCAGTTATTATGATGGGAGCAGTTATCAATATCGGTGCCGTAATTGGTGAAAAAACGATGATTGATATGGGTGTAGTGCTTGGCGGGAGAGCCACTGTCGGCAAGAACTGTCATATTGGGGCAGGAACGGTATTAGCTGGAGTAATTGAGCCGCCTTCCGCACAACCTGTTATCATTGAAGATGATGTGTTAATTGGTGCTAATGCAGTTGTGCTTGAAGGTGTAAAAGTTGGGAAAGGCTCTGTTGTCGCTGCAGGCGCAGTTGTAACAAAAGATGTTCCGCCATATACAGTTGTTGCAGGTACACCAGCCAAGAAAATTAAAGATATTGATGAAAAAACAAAGTCAAAAACAGAAATCATGCAAGAGCTTCGCCAA
Source organism: Neobacillus drentensis (assembly GCF_036965645.1). GTDB lineage: Bacteria > Bacillota > Bacilli > Bacillales > Cytobacillaceae > Neobacillus > Neobacillus drentensis_D. The sequence continues at coordinate 8,268 of NZ_JBALPZ010000017.1, read as the reverse complement.
TTATAGTTTGACAATTTAGTGAAAAATTGCTGATAAAAAGCGTGGACTTAATCCACGCTTCTTTTATAGGGTAAAAAGGCAGGTATTTAGGTATGAAATCATTAATCGATATACGCAGGGATTTACATCAAATTCCTGAATTAGGTTTTCAGGAATATAAAACTCAGGCTTATCTTTTGTCAATAATAGAGTTATTTTCGGAAGAGCGAATTTCTATTAAAAAGTGGAATACGGGGCTGCTAGTAAAGGTTCATGGACTAAATCCTTCAAAAACAATAGGGTATAGAACGGACATTGATGGACTCCCTATTACAGAAGAAACAGGCCTTTCCTTTTCCTCTTCACATGAAGCAAGGATGCATGCTTGCGGCCATGATTTTCATATGACGATTGCTTTGGGTGTATTATCATATTTCATCGACAACCCAATTAATGATGATCTTTTGTTTGTGTTTCAGCCAGCCGAGGAAGGCCCTGGAGGAGCAGAACCAATGCTGAAATCGGAAGAAATGCAGGAATGGATGCCGGATTTGATTTTTGCACTTCATATTGCACCGGAATATCCTGTTGGAACGATTGCTTTAAAAGAAGGATTATTGTTTGCCAACACATCTGAATTATTTATAGATCTAAAGGGGAAAGGCGGGCACGCTGCATACCCGCATCAAACAAATGACATGGTTATCGCAGCTTGTTCCCTAGTTAACCAGCTGCAGACGGTTATTTCTCGAAATGTTGATCCATTAGATAGTGCCGTGATTACAATTGGAAAAATAACGGGAGGTACTGTTCAAAATATTATTGCGGAAAGAGCAAAACTAGAGGGAACAATTAGAACTTTATCTCCAGAAGCCATGAAAAAGGTAAAGCATCGTATCGAAGCCCTAGTTAAAGGGATTGAAACAGGGTATGAGTGTGAGACTGTAATTGACTACGGATCCATGTATCATCAAGTGTACAATACTGAATCAGTTACAAGGGAATTTATCGATTATACAAGAAACAAAACCAATGTCACAGTTGTGGAATGTCGTGAGGCCATGACGGGTGAGGATTTTGGTTATATGCTAAAGGAAATACCTGGATTAATGTTCTGGCTGGGTGTAGATTCACCATTTGGACTCCATCATTCCAAACTAAATCCCAATGAAACGGCTATTGATGTGGCTGTTAGGTTATTGACAAGCTATCTATCGTTTAAAGGTAATTAAACAACGATTACTGGCAAGACATCTATATTTTCGTTTATTCTCTAGGAAATAGGAAAAACTGACTAAGGGTCATTTAGTTTATAATTAGTAATAAATATGTTTACATAATAATAATTCATTGTTGCTCAATACAGGCTTGTTTTAAAATGAAATAATTAAAAAGAAAGCATTATGAGTTACTATCTACCTCATTTAAATAAAATTTTGGAGGGATCCTAATGCCAGAACGTATGGTAGGTAAACAGGCACCAAGCTTTGAAATGGAGGCTGTATTACCAAACAAAGAATTTGGAAAAGTTAGTCTAGAGGAAAACATGAAAAGCGATAAATGGACGGTATTGTTTTTCTATCCGATGGATTTTACATTTATATGCCCAACTGAAATTACTGCAATGTCTGACCGCTATGAAGAGTTTGAAGATTTAGACGCTGTTGTTATTGGTGCTTCAACTGATACGATTCATACTCACCTAGCTTGGATTAAAACTGACCGCAAAGAGAACGGACTTGGTGATATTAATTATTCACTGGCAGCTGACACTAACCACGTTGTATCTCGAGATTATGGTGTACTAATTGAGGAAGAAGGCGTAGCGCTGCGCGGATTATTCATCATCAGCCCAGAAGGTGAATTAATGTATTCTGTTGTTAACCATAACAATATCGGCCGTGATGTAGATGAAACATTACGTGTCCTCCAAGCATTACAAACTGGTGGTCTTTGCCCGGCAAACTGGAAGCCAGGCCAAGCTACTTTAAATGTTTAGTATAGGCTCTTTTTGCACATTTATTTAGGAAAAGATGCACAAAGAATTTTATAATACGAGATGATGAAATTCTTACGAAAACAACCATATTTGCGAAAAAAGCTTTAAAGAATCAAGGGTAGACCTAACCTGATGCGTTAGGTCTTTTTTAAACAGGGGGTTAGTCATGAAGTTACGAGAACAAATGCCGGAATTAACTGGGGCAACAGAATGGTTAAACGGCCAGGTTACAAAAGATGAGCTAATTGGTGAGAAACCAACTCTATTTCATTTCTGGTCTATTAGCTGCCATTTATGTAAGGAGGCAATGCCCCAGGTAAATCAATTTCGAGATGACTATAAAGAAAAATTAAATGTGGTCGCGGTTCATATGCCTCGTTCAGAGGATGATTTAAATCTAGAGGAAATTAAAAAGGTGGCGGTAGAGCATGGAATTACCCAGCCAATTTTTGTTGATAATGAACATAAGTTAACAGAAGCGTTTGAGAATCAATATGTTCCAGCCTACTATGTTTTTGACCGTGAAGGCCTGCTTCGTCATTACCAAGCAGGCGGCAGCGGAATGAAAATGCTTGAAAAACGTGTTAATCGCGTACTGGATGAATATGAAATAACAGAATAACTAACAACGAAGAGCTGTTCATCAAGAACAGTTCTTTTTTATTTAACAAAATCTTGAAACCTTCTCTTTAAATAAACGTCGGTATTTCTAAATAGAGATTGAGGGGGCAGGCAAATGAGATTGTCTAAAAAGGCATTATCGATTTTGTTAATAGTTATGTTGTTCGGAATTGCTGGCTGCACTTCGGATAATAAGAATGAAAGTGCCAAAATGAGTAACGAGGATAAAAGCGTAATGGACTCAGCGCAGTCTGGAAAAAGTGAAGAGTCACTGAACTCAACTGAACTCCCTAAACGGGACAAATCCATCGATACAGCAAAAGTTCAGGATAACAACCAGATGGTTATATATCAGGCAGAACTTGAGCTGAGGGTTAAAAGTTTTGAGAATGCTGTGCAAAGTTTAGAAGATAAAGCCCAAGGATACGGTGGATATATTGCAGAATCTAATGTAACTAGTGATGGGAAAGAACAAGTAAGCGGGCGTTTGAATTTGAGAATCCCGCAAGCGCATTTTCAGGAATTTGTAAATGATGCTCAGGGACAGGCCGCCGAAGTGCTGCAGAGGACTATAAACGGGCAAGACGTGACTGAGGAATATGTCGATCTCGAATCCCGGTTGAAGTCCAAACAAGCTGTTGAAGAGCGTCTTCTTAGTTTTATGAAAAATGCAGTCAAAACAGAAGATTTACTAAAGATATCTGCCGATTTAGCTTCGGTTCAAGAGGAAATTGAGGTTATTAAAGGAAGGATGAAATATTTAGAAAATCAGACGTCCTTTTCAACAGTGAACATCACACTTCATGAAAGGAAAGTGGTAATACCTAATCTGGAAAAGGATCAATTAAATACATGGGAAAAAACACAAAAACAATTTATGAAAAGTACAAATCTATTATTAGCTGGACTTTCAGGAATAGTTATCTTTATTTTAGGGAACCTGCCAATCCTAATTATTCTCGTCCTATTAGGCATTCTAGTTTATCTATACTATAATAAGAAAAAAAGGCAGAACAATCATGAGTAATGGATAAACGTTTTTTATAATGATGGCTGTGTTAAAGGTTAATGTTGATTTTGAAACGATGTTGATTGGATCGGATAAGCTCGACTCCTGCGGGAGTAAGGGGCCTAGGAGGCTCACCGGCACGCCCGCGGGTTTGCTGAGCGTTTGGAGCGGATATCAACATCCAAGTTTAACACAGCTCTAATGATACTTACTGACGGTACAAACGGGGGAGTTTATTCAAATGAAGAAAAGTTATGCGGTAATCGGACTGGGCCGATTTGGCGGCAGCATTTGCCGTACATTAGTGGAAGAAGGAATGGAAGTACTAGGAATTGATATCAATGAAGAACGAGTAAATCAATATAGTATGATAGCTTCACATGCAGTAGTTGGTGATACAACCGATGAGAATGTTTTGAAAAGCTTAGGGATTCGTAACTTCGACCATGTAATTGTCGCCATCGGAGATGATATTCAGGCAAGTATCCTTACAACCCTTATTTTAAAAGAACTAGGGGTAGGACGGATTACCGCGAAAGCTCAAAATGATTATCATGGAAAAGTACTTCAAAAAATTGGAGCGGATCAAGTTGTCCATCCTGAAAGAGATATGGGCAAGCGGATAGCGATCAATATGGCATCAAATAGTGTGCTTGATTATCTTGAACTGTCTGCAGAACATAGTATTGTCGAGATTGCAGCTAATAGGAAGCTTTCAGGTAACACTATTATGGAATTAGATATCCGTAAAAAATATGGATTAAATATTGTTGCGATCAAAAGAGGAGAAGAAATTATTGTTTCCCCGCAAGCAAAAGAAATCATTCAAAGTGATGATGTATTAATAGTCATTGGAAATGATCATGATATTGATCGGTTTGAGAAACAAGTCTTAGAATAAAGAAAGCGGAGGCGCCTTGAACAGGGGCGCTGGAGCTGGACAATAAAGAAAAGCGGAAGGGCCTTGGCTCTTCCGCTTTTTCTTAAACTTCCATAATGATTGGTAAAATCATCGGTCTGCGTTTAGTTTTTTCGTAAAGGAAAGGTGCCAGAGTATCTGTTATTTCATTTTTAATTTCTGACCATTGGCTAGTTTTCCGTTCCATTACTTTATTTAAGTGTTTTGTTATAAGATTCTGGGCATCATTTATTAAATCACCAGACTCTCTCATGTAAACAAATCCCCGAGAGATGAGGTCTGGACCTGATGCTATTTTAAATTCTTTCATATTAATACTTACTACAACAACTACTAAGCCCTCTTCAGAAAGAATCCGGCGGTCTCTTAAGACAATATTTCCGATGTCACCTACACCGCTGCCGTCAATATAGACGGATCCAGAAGGGATCTTTCCAGCAACCTGTGCAGTTTTATCAGATAGTGCAAGGACTTCACCATTGTCCATAATAAAGCAATTCTCTTCTTCAACCCCACAATCAACAGCAAGTTTGGCATGCATTTTCTGCATCCGATATTCACCGTGTATCGGCATAAAAAACTTAGGTCTAATTAACCGAAGCATTAATTTTTGTTCTTCTTGTCCACCGTGTCCAGAAGTATGAATATTACTTAGTTTACCATGAATAACATCTGCTCCAGCACGATATAACATATTAATGGTTCTGCTTACGCTAATGGTATTCCCGGGAATAGGAGAGGATGAGAAAACCACAGTGTCACCAGGTATAATTTGAATTTGTCTGTGGGTACCATTGGCAATTCTCGATAGAGCAGCCATTGGCTCGCCTTGACTGCCTGTACAAAGAATGGTCACTTTATCAGCAGGTAATCTATTTATTTGATTTGCTTCAATAAATGTCTCTTTAGGGGCTGATATATAACCTAACTCTAGCCCAATATTGATTGCCGCTTCCATGCTTCTGCCAAACACAGCAACTTTTCTTCCGTTCACTACCGCTGCTTCTACAACTTGTTGTAGTCTGTGTATGTTTGATGCAAAGGTTGCAAAAATAATCCGTCCATCCACTTTCCTGAAAATATCATGGATACTTTCACCCACACGGCGCTCGGACATGGTAAAGTCAGGGATTTCACTATTGGTACTATCCGATAATAAGCAAAGAACCCCTTCTTTACCTATTTCAGCCATTTTGGTTAAATTGGCAGGTTCACCTACTGGGGTAAAATCAAATTTAAAATCACCTGTATGGACGATTTGTCCTGGAGGGGTTTTTACGACAATACCATAGGAATCTGGAATACTGTGGGTAGTACGGAAAAAAGTTACGGATGTTTTGCGGAACTTAATGATATCATCTTCTTTAATCTCAATCAGCTTAGCGTTTCGTAATAATCCGTGCTCTTCTAATTTATTTTTTATTAACCCAAGTGCAAGTTTTCCGCCATAAATTGGAATATTTATTTCACGAAGTAAATAGGGGATTCCGCCAATGTGGTCTTCGTGTCCGTGGGTTACAAATAATCCTTTTATTTTTTCTTCGTTTTTAACCAGATAAGTGTAATCTGGAATAACATAATCAATCCCTAATAATTCCTCTTCAGGGAATTTTATTCCGGCATCAATTAATATAATTTCATCTTGGAACTGAACTGCATACGTATTTTTGCCTATTTCCCCTAGACCACCCAAGGCAAAAACAGCAGTTTGATCATTTTTTACAAATTTCATAAATTATCCAATCTCCAATACTTTAAAGTCTTCATTTTGTTGTTCGTATTCTAAATAGGCTCCTTTAACTTCTTGAACATATTCCACATTAAAACCGCGATCAGCAATTTTCTTGCGAACATCTACTACCGATTCACCCTTAACAAAGATTGTTTTAGTGTTCTCTCTAACGGGCACTTGTGTAATGCTTTCTTGATAATACACTTTGAATATCATGGTAAATTCGCTCCTAACTAAATCATAACTTTTTTTATTATATAAAATATTTTCATCTTTTTCATTTATTTTCTTTGGAGACTCCGTGGACTATATATGAAAAGTATGTAAATTTTAATCATATTACTACAATTTACAATAATGAAGGAGCCCTTCGCAAGTTTGAAGGGCCCTCTAAAAAATTAGGCAATGGATTTTTTTCTAAGTAAACCGTTCCACTGTTTTAAGAGCTTCTTCCTTAGCTTCTTTAACATAGTGGATCATCTCCTTACCTTTATTTTATACGAACCTTGTCTAAAGTAAAGTAAGCAATGGCAGATAATTGAAATATTTTTAGTGAAGTTATTTTTTTACTATTATTATATGAGGAAAATAGGTATTCTTACATGGTATAAGATGGAATAAAATTGAACAAAAAAACACCGGCCTAAAAAAAGGCCAATGTCTTATCTTTCAATAATAGTTGCTCCTTCGACCGGTTTGAAAGGATCATGTTTATCGATATGGTCATAAAACATGATTCCATTTAGGTGATCAATTTCGTGCTGAAAGCAAATTGCAGCAAGACCTTTTAGTCGAAGCTTGACTTCCTCGCCTTCAAGAGTCACTCCTTTTACAGTAATCCTTGCATATCTTGGAACATATCCTGGAATAGCTTCATCAACGGACAGACAACCTTCACCGCTTTGCAGATAGGACTTTTCAACAGAATGACTAACGACCTTGGGATTAAATAAAGCATAGCTGTATAAAGTTCCGCTTTCGTCAGAAAGATGAACGGCAATCATTCTTTTTGACACATTTATTTGTGGAGCAGCTAATCCTATTCCTGGCCGCAGGCTATATTTTGTGGCAATTTCACTGTTTTGACTGTTTATTACATATTCTAAAAGACTGGCTAAAATTCGTTTATCTTCTTCGGATGCCGGCAAAACAACCTCATCTGCCACTTTTCGAAGGGTTGGATGCCCGTCTCGAATGATATCCTCCATTGTTAACATGAACATTCACTCCTAAAATTCCATAAAGTTAGTCACCAGCATAAGTCTATCAAACAAAAGCCAAAATGTTAATAATTGTTTACATTATGAATGGTATCACTCTTTTTGGACAGTTAGATATTGTCAAATAAACTTTATAAAGATATAGTAGGAAATGCAGCAGTAAGGAGGTTTGAAATTGTTATTCAAAGAAAAAAGCAGTATCTTGATAGTGGTTACCGTTATTATTTTTATTTTATCAGGATGTGCAGAAAAAAAGACCCCCGTCGATAAAATGTATAATGTTTTAGAAGATGTTGTGAAAAAGGAAAAATTATTTGAGGAACAGCAAGAACCATTAGTTGCATTAGAAAAGCAAGAAAAAGAGCTATATGATCAAATTATTAAACAAGGAATGAAAGAATATGATCAGATTGTTAAGCTTTCTGATGAAGCTCTTGACTTAGCAGATCAAAGAAGAGAACTTTTTGAGAAAGAAACAACAAGCCTTAAACAATCAGAACTGGAATTTGAAAAAGTTGCTGATCTAAAGGATCAATTGGAGGATCCAACCCTTAAGGAAATGGCAAATGATCTTTATGATATCATGATGAACAGATATGAAGCACATAGGGAATTGTATAAGCAATACTCAGAGTCTCTTCAATATGATAAAGAATTATATCAAATGTTTAAAAATAAAGATTTGCCATTAGAAGATCTAGAAGCACAAATTAATAAGCTAAATGGAGCGTATAAAAAGGTGTACGCTGCCAATGAAAAGTTTAATAACTACACTGAACAATATAATGA